>JAWOLJ010000126.1:0-13064 GCA_033853555.1 Myxococcota bacterium | reverse complement strand
GAAGCTGCTGGACCAGGTATGGCCATTCAGATCGATGGTAATGGGCGGCGGGGGGCCGAAGTGGCGGTCGATCGAGCAGTTGACGAGATCGGCGGTCAGCTGATAGCTCCCAGGGCCCGTCGCGATCACACCGAGGCAATCGGTGGGGTCGAAGACGGTGACCGCAGTGGCTATTCCGGGCGACATCCCAAGAAGCAAGCCCGCCGTTAGCACCCAAGCAATAGTGAATACGGTACGTCGCATCTAGCCCTCCCTCGCACCCGATCGCCGTGTCCGACCGGCGCCTGTGTACGCGACGCTCGGCATCGCGTCAGCAAGGCGAGGATACTCCTCTCGAGGGCAGGGTTGGGTCCCGTGCGGCACCCGGCGCCGCTCGCGCGGCAGCGACGACTGTGGACCGCGCGACGGCAACGCCTGGTGTTGCGACACGCGGAGACCGCGAGACCGCATCGCCGAAGACGAACAGCAAGGAAGGTGCCGCCGCGGGTGGCGCGGATTCGTGAGGGCCCGCGAGATGCCGTGGGACTTGAGGCCGCGCACTCCGCCCCCCCCACGCCAGGCGCGCGAGATGGAGGTACAGCCCTCTGGCGCCTCGGTCGCGCCGGTCTAGCTCCCGCGCGGCGGCCGGCGCGGGGGCTGGCTCGCCCCGAGGGGCCCGATTGGCTCAACACCGGCGTCCTTTGGGCGGCGCAAGCCGGTCCTTTTCGCCAGCCCCTGTCCCTCCGCCGGCAGCCCGGCCGATCCGGCAGGTCTGAGGGCCGATCCGTGTACCGTTTGCGGCAGGCGGCGGGCGATCTGCCTTTGCCTGGAGGTCCGGGGCGCTGGCGAGACCCCAAAGATCTCGACGGCGGAGCGCCCAGCGGACGAGGCGGAGGAGGTTGTAGGCCGCAGTCAGGAGCGAGAAGCCAAGGACGAAGAGCGCCAGCACAGCGAGCACCATGCCCATCTCCATCCTCCGCTCGGTGGCTGTGAGCACCACGATAACTCTCGTGCTGGCCAGCTACGACGAAGGGCGCAGCGTTGCCCGCCGCGCGAGCCTCGTCGCCAGAACCTCTCGTCATCGCGACGCATGATCTGATTGATTCGCCCTTCGGGGCGAGCTCCCAGAGGCGCTGGCTGGACCCAGGAGCGGCAATCGCTCGGCGCCCTGCCCTTTCGCTGACGAGGTTTTCGCGACACCGGACCGCTAAGCCGCCGCCCGGAGCCGGAGCCTGCGGTGAGCGATCTCCCCGGCTACAACGTCCTTTGAGACGCCGAGGGCCTTGGCGATCGAGCGGGCAGACTGGCGAGCGGCCACGAGGCGCTCGCCCTGTCCCTCGGCGAGCGCACGAGAGGCCAGCGGCCCGAGATGCAAGCCAAGACGCGCGCGGGGCGGCGCGTGATCCCCCTGCCCGCTTCGATGACGGATCGGCTGCGGGCCCATCGGAGGTGGCGAGCGGCTCACCGCCTGCGCCTCGGAATCGCGTACGAAGATCAGGGTCTAGTCTTCGCGAATCGGACCCGCGGGACGCTGGAGCCGCAGATCCTTACGCGCCGCGACCTCAAGACGATCCTCAGGCGGGCGAAGCTGCCGGAGACGATTCGCTGGTACGATCTCCGACACGCTTGCGCGACGCTCCTCCTGGCGGCCAGCGAGAACGTCAAGGTGGTGGCCGAGCGGTTGGGCCACGCGAAGACGACGCTGACACTCGACCTCTACGCGCACGTGCTGCCGGGGATGCAGGAAAGCGCAGCGATTCGGCTCGACGCAATGCTGTTTGGCCGAGGCAACGGTCTCTACGACCCGTGGCCCATCTCCGGGAGAGAACCTGGCAACCCACCTGCGCTCCCGCCCGTGGTCGAAGCGGAAGTAGTAGGGCGAGTCGCGGAATCGGAGCACGTCGACGGAACGCCTTGATGACCGCGTGAGGAGTCCGACGTCCCACCCGAAGCGGGAAGCGTCCCAGCCGTCCGCGACAACTAGTTCGAGAACTTGGTTCGCGTGGGTCGGAAGGAGATCTACCGGCATCCCAACGTCGGTGCCTCGGGCGTCCGTCCGGACCGGCAGACAATCCCCACACAAGCAACGCAATCGTCTGTCTGCCGAAGAGGCTAATCCCTTGATTTCCCTGGCGCCCCCGGGAAGACTCGAACCTCCGACTCGCGGTTCAGGAAAGCGAAGGAAGCCCGAGAAATGACGCGGGCTTGCATCTCTAGCCTTGCGACGGCACGCGAGGGGCGGCAAAGGCCGGCAACCGGGACGGCGATCCGTCGCTATACGTCGCTGGCGACCGGGGGGCTGGGGGGGCCTCCCCGGTGGGTCGACGACGGCGAGAGTGCCCCTCCCGCAACAAACTGCCCCCGAGAGGGGCCGATGAGCGATAGAGGCGATCTCCCGACGGCCCCCCACTCTGCCTCGGCGAGGATTGAAGCGTCACCAATCGGCCCCGCACAGATGCGAGCGCTTCGACTCGTCCTGGAGGGCGTCTCGTACCGAGAGGCCGCCACCCAGGCCGGACTTCACTCGACCGCCGACCTTCGGCGCCATGCCCGTGCCTTCGGCGTGATGGAGACTCACAAGCATGTGGCAGCGCAGCGCAAGGCGGAAACGAAGGAGATCGAGACCAAGACGCTGATTGCGGGACTCGAGAGGCTCGCCCGCCTTGCCAGTGGAGAGCTCGAGCGCCGCTTGAAGGCGAAGCCGGGCGAGATCCAGACCCGGGACGTAACCGTGCTGCCCGGGGTCGCCGTCGATGAGATCCGCGGCTTCGAGGACTGGCGCGGTGAGAAGGGCCCCGGAGCCGCCAACGTCGGGGCCCAGGCGCTAGAGGCCCTCTTTCGCGCCTCGAAAGCGGGCACTCCCCTTCACGTAACGGTCGCCGAAGTCAGTCTCGGTGAGTCCGCTACGGCTCCCGGCGGCGCCCACTCGCCGATGCGAGAAGACTGGCCACGGGAACAAGGCTCGTAAAGGCTTCTGGCGATCTCAAGGGGAAGGATTGTCGAGCGCGCGCGCCGCTTACAAGCCACTGGGCTCCTGAGCGGCGAAACGGGCACCGGGAAGGAGCCCCTGGCCCGGGTCATCCAGCAGGGGAGCCCGCGACGCACCCGGGACTGCGTGGCCGTGAACTGCGCCGCCTTCCCCGAGGCGCTGCTCGAGAGCGAGCTCTTCGGCCACCTGCGCGGCGCCTTCACGAGTGGAGCCCTGTAGAGACAAGAAGCGTGGTGCTGGTGCTGGCCGCCTGAGAAGACCGGCACGCTTCGCCGTCTTCGATTGGACCGACGCATGGTGCAACCCGCACCGGCGGCAGTCGGCGGTTGGGTACCTGTCGCTTGTCGCTCTCGAGCGCACGCATCGCAAAACCGGGGCGAGCGGAGGCTCCGGCCGCTCCCCTGCAGACGAGCGAGGGTCGGATCACAGAGCCCAGAGGCGAGGAGGGTCCCGGCCCCGAAAGCGTCCACCCGTCCACGTGGCCGGGTAACTCGACATCGATCCCCCGCCCCCCGCGGGGGTAGAGCCGCACGGCTAGAGAAGCGCGGCGGCTGCTCTCGCCGCGGACCGTTGGAGGGAGCGTTTTCCATATCACGGCTCCCACCACGAGGCTGGCTAATCGGGACACTCAGTATTCAAGCCGGCCCGGCGGCAGGCCAATCCCGAGCTGAGAGAAACTCGACTCATGGACCGCGCCAAGACGATCCTGGCCCACCTAGCCCTGCTTCTCGGCCTAATCCTTCGGGCCGGGGCCGCATGGGGTCAGACGGTCCTCCCCTCGGGCTTCTCGGAGAGCGTCGTCATCAGTGGCCTCACCTATCCCACAGCCGTCCGCTTTGCGCCCGATGGTCGGGTCTTCGTCGCCGAGCAGGGGGGAGTCGTCAAGGTGTTCTCGAGCCTCTCGAACCCCATCCCAACGGTGCTGGCCGATCTCTCCGTGAACGTCGACAACTACTGGGACCGGGGGCTCCTCGGGCTCGCAATCGATCCGGCGTTCCCCAGTCGACCCTACGTTTACGTGCTCTACACACTCGACGCACCGCCCGGCGGAACGGTTCCGACCTGGAACGACGGCTGTCCCACGCCACCGGGTCCCACGAATGACGGTTGCGTGGTGACCGGCCGTCTCTCGCGGATCCAGGTCGGGCCGAACAACCAGATGGTCGGCTCAGAGACCGTCCTCATCGACGCCAGATGGTGCCAGCAGTTTCCAAGCCATTCGGTAGGAGACCTGCAGTTCGGGCCAGACGGAGCGCTGTATGTGAGCGCGGGCGATGGCGCGAACCTCTATTCCGTGGACTACGGCCAATTCGGCGGGAGACTGTCGGGCACGCCCACGCCCGTGAATCCATGCGGAGATCCGCCTGGTGGAGTCGGCGGCTCGATGGTGCTTCCGGATGCGCGCGGCGGCTCCTTGCGGGTTCAGCGATTGATTTCTCCCTACCCGACGGATCCACCAGCGCTCAACGGATCCATTCTGCGCGTAGACCCCAATTCAGGCGCCGCGCTCCCCACGAATCCGCTCTACGGCACCGGGCGCGGCGAGATGGAGCGAATCGTCGCCATGGGCCTGCGAAATCCGTTTCGCTTCACCCTGCGGCCGGGAACCCGGGAGATCTGGATCGGCGACGTCGGTTGGAGCGCCTGGGACGAGATCGACCGGGTCGTCGATCCCCTGAATGTCACGATCGCCGACTTCGGTTGGCCGTGCTACGAGGGGCCGGCTCCGCAGCCGGCCTGGCAGGGCGCCGGTGCGACCCTCTGTAACAATCTCTACACGGGCGCGAATCTGCCCCCCAACGTTTCCTACGTTGGCCCGTACTACGCGTACGACCACACGAATCCGATCGTGCCGGGAGACCCGTGCCCCACCGGGAGCACCTCGATCAGCGGGCTCGCCTTCTATCCGGGCGGGAACTATCCCGCCGCCTACGCCGGAACACTCTTCTTTGCCGACTACAGCCGCCAGTGTATCTGGGCGATGCATGTCGGGGTGAATGGCCTCCCCGATCCCGCTCAAATCACAACCTTTGCCGTCAATTCACCCCATCCGGTTGGACTCACCGCCGGACCCGGCGGCGACCTCTTCTATGTGAACATCAATGGAGCCAATGCCACCGGGGGTGAGATCCGTCGGATCCAGTACACTGCATCGAATCATCCGCCCATCGCTGTCATCACCGCCGACACCACGATTGGCCCGGCCCCGCTCACGGTCCATCTCTCCGCTGCCTCTTCCTCCGACCCGGACGGGGACGGCTTGACCTTCGCCTGGGACCTGTACGGAAGCGGACAGTTCAAGGACGCGACGTCGATCACCGCGACCGCGTCCTTCTCGGCGGGCGCTCATATCGTCAGGCTCCGCATCACCGATTCCGCAGGCCTCACCGATACGGCACAGATCACGATCGACGCCGGCTATACGCCGCCGCTCGTGACCATCCTGGCGCCGACCCCGAGCCTCACATGGGCAGTTGGTGATGTGATCGCCTTCAGCGGCCAAGCGCTGGATGCCGTCGATGGCGCTCTTCCCGCATCGGCGATGCAGTGGCACCTCCTGCTCCATCACTGCCCTTCGACCTGCCACCTTCACGCGATCCAGGACTTTACTGGCGTCAGCAGCGGAAGCTTTGCGGCCCCGAACCACGAGTATCCCTCATACCTCGAGCTGCAGCTTACGGCCACGAACTCCGGTGGTCTCTCGGCGACGACCTCCGTGGACCTGAATCCTGCAACGACCACTCTCATCGTATCGAGCGTCCCATCCGGTCTCACGCTTGCGTTGGGTCCAGATACAGCGACGACGCCCTTCGCGCAAACCGTCATCGTAGGGTCGGTGAACTCGCTCGGTGCACCCTCGCCTCAATCGGATCGGTCGCTTGCGGCCTGGAGCTTCCAGATCTGGTCCGATGGCGGCACCGCGAGCCACGAGGTCACGGCGCCCAGCACCGGCGCCATCTTCACGGCGAACTTCGTGCCGTGCATCGGCACGGAAGTTCAGATCGCATCGGTGGACAACGCGGCCACACTCGCGGGCACGCCCTTCCTGGTGAATGGCACGGGATTCGCGTCTACGGCGCTCATCTTCTTGGACGGGATCCCGATTCGGACCACGGCACGCGGCGAAAGCCAGGTCGTTGGCGTGGCTCCCTCGGTCTCAACGAGTCACGTGTTCCAGCTGGCCGTGGAGAACCCCGACGGGTGTCGCTCCGCAGCCGGCCCGACCCTCCTCGTGTCGGCCCCCACCTGCGGGCTCCTGGGCATCGAGCCCCTCTTCGTGCTTACCGCAGCGGGCCTCTGGAACTGGCGTCGATCGAGCACCTTCACCCGCGCACCGCGACGCTGAGGCAGGCTTCGAACCCAGGCTGGGAGGCCGCACGTGAATCCGCTTCGTGGATTCGTAAGCTTCCCCGTGAAGTTGACAGTTTGAAGATGGACTCTCCACCGGATGGGGAAGCTTACGGCACGACCTCAATGGGACAGCTGTCGCGCCCTGCGCCGCGTCTTCGAGCTGTTCGAGTGCGCGCCGCTCGCCTGCTAGTGATGGGGTAGCCCAGTGAGCAGGTTCATGAGCCGCTCGGCGTCCGCCGCGGCGCTGGCATCGGTCCCTTTCCCGAGCTTCTTGGCGCCCGGCACCTTGCAGTCGACGCCGACGCACTCCTGCGGGTCGCCGTTCAACTTGGCGCGGTTCCTCCCGCCGTCGGTCACGCCGGGCGCGTCGATGCCGAGATCGGCGTTGCGGTCGGCCTGGTTCCCTGAGAGGGTGACCCACGTGGGATCGATCCCCGACGGGCGACTATGGTCGTCAAGACTGCGGACGCGGATCCCGTCACCGGGGAGATCAGCCGCGAAGCCGTTGCGCCGCAAGTGGTTGCGCTCGATCACCATTCCCTCGCCGCCGCAAGTCGGGAAGCCGGCGCAGAACACGGCCACATCGATCCCCGTTCCGTTGTTCTCATCGACCTGGTTCCCTTCGATCCGGGCGCGGGCGACACTCGCAAAGGCGGTCACGAGGATGCCCACGCCATTGCCGAGCAGGCGGTTGTTTCGCACCACCACGTCGTCCGACCCGAAATCGTCTTCGTCCCCAACCTCGCTAAGTTCGCGACGATCCTGGCGCCCCCGGGAAGACTCGAACTTCCGACACGCGGTTTAGGAAACCGCTGCTCTATCCCCTGAGCTACGGGGGCGCGCGGGCGTTCCTATAGCAGAGGCGGGGGGTTGCAGCGAGGTCCGAGAGCGGCGCCTGAGGGCGGCTCGAGCCGGACTCGCGCTCCGCGGGGCAGGTGCCGCTAGAACTGGTACGTGGCCCCGATCCACACCTCGTCGCGCTTCTCCATGAAGTGGTCGGCGAAGCCCTCTTGGAGCCAGCCGAACGGCGACTGGGTCGAGCGCTTGAAGGCCTCGTTGATGCCCTGCCACTCCCCGGGGTTCCAGGTGCTCGGATCCTGCGTCAGGCAGTCGAGCTTCCCGGAGGGGCAGAGGTCTCGGACGTTGTGATGGTGGGTGGTGCCCCAGAGCAGATTCACGCCGATGTCGAAGGAGAGGTGCTCGTTCCACACGTAGCGGACCTTCGGACCGGCGATCAGCGCGCGCGCGTTCCAGTCGTAGGCCAGGAAGTTCGTCAGCACGATCGAGTCGTTTCGCCAGTAGTTCTGCATCAGCGCGGTGCTGATCAGGCTCACCTGGGGGTTGATGAAGCCGTTGGTGCCGCCGTGGTACTGGGTGATCCACTCCGCGAAGGTCTGGAACGAGAGGAACGCGGTGCGGTCGGGGTTCAGGAAGGGGATGAACGTCGAGCGGTCGAGCCCGAGGGAGGCCTTCACCACGTTGCTCTGGCTCACCAGGTCCGGCTTGCTGGTGTCCACGAACTCCCGCCCGATGTCGTAGGCGAACTCGCCCCGCACCACTGCGTCGACGCCCGGCACCTGGTAGTCGGCGGAGCCGCCGAGGGTCAGGACGCGCGGGTACTTGAGGACGGTCTCGCTCTCGCCCCACGCGAAGTCCAGGATCTGGAGGCCCGTGGCCGCCGCCGCCTTGCCGGGATCCGTCTGCCCGACCAGCCCTGGATTGCTGGCGGCGAGGCGCGGCGAGATCAGCGTGATGGGACCGAACGGCAGCGGCGTCGGACGGTTCCAGGCGGCGCGGAGGCACTGGTTCGCTTGATCGAGCGTGCTGCCGGCGATCGGCGTGCCGTTGGGATTCATCGCGTACGGATCGAAACCGGACGTCCACACATTGCAGCTCGGCGAGGCGCCGAGGAGCTGGATCACCGGCCCGAGCCCCAGGCCCTGGAAGAACATGAAGATCGCGGGGTTTGGCTTCGTGACCGAGTAGTCCCCGCTGAAGTGCGCCACCGGCGTGTCCTGGAAGCCGTAGTAGGCGGAGAGCGAGAAGGAGATCGCGGGCTCCGGCAGTCGGAACTCGAGCCGCAGGCCGGGCTCGGTGTTGGTGAACTTCCAGGGCCTCCCGTCGACGCCGGCCAGCGAGATGTTGAGCAACTGGTGTCCTTGCGCATCGGCGCGGGCGTCGCAGGACGCGGCGAAGGCGTAGGGCTCTCCGCACTGACCGAGCTGCGTCGGGATGAACTTGTCGAAGTTCCACACGAACTCGAGCGAGACGTCGTCCAGCGGCCCCACGGTCCCGAAGCTGTGGGTCACGTCCAGGATCCACTGCGGGATGTAGCGCTCGTCGAGATCGGGGAAGATGTTGTGGATGCCGAGGTCGAGGGGATTCACGATGTCCTGCAGGCGGAAGGCATCGGTCTTGCCCCAGACCACGATCTGGCGACCCACCCGGACGTGCGTGGCCGCGAGATCGAGGTCGGCGTAGGCCTCCCGCACGAAGCAGTCGGGATGCGCGTTGTCGAAGCAATCGAAGGAGAGCTCCGCCACCCGCCGGTTCATGTCGAACGGGGCTTGATCGAACGAGCTCGGACTCGAGTGGATGCGGTGATACCAGTTGATCGGAGTGGCCAGCGGGCGGCTCGCGAGCGCGAGGTCGTTCTGCAGGCCCGCCACCGCCACGAGGTTCGCGAGCGAGCCGAGCTGCTCGGCGGTGAACGCCCCGAGATTGGCCGAGGACTTTCTGAGCGCCTTCTGGAAATCGGCGCCTCGGCCGTTGCCACCGATGTTCACCTGTTGCGGGCCGCTCGCATCCACGGGCGCCGGCAGCGCGCCGAAGAAGATCACGTTGTCGACGAAGATCGAAGCCGACGGCTCGCCACTGAAGATGGTGGTGATCGGGCTGTTCGCGAGGCAGAACTCGCCGCGGATGCACGCGCCGGTGAGACGGCCCGTCGGCCCGAAGAACGGATCACCCCTCCGGCTCGCGTCGGCGAGCGCCGAGGTGGGCGGCACGATCGGGAAGGCCGGGCCGCCATCGACGTTCGAGCCCCAGACCTTGGGATAGAGATCGTAGACGGCCTCGTAGGTCGGCCGGAGGATTCCGTGGAACGAGAGCTTGAAGTCGCCTTCCTGGACCACGTCGAGATCGGCCTTGAGCTGGAGGTCCTGCCGCCACGAGGAGAGGTGGAAGTCCTGGCTCATGTTCGGGGTGCGGAAGTAGGCCGTGCTCCGCAAGAAGCCGTGTACCTGGAAGTGCGTGCTCCACCAGTCACTCAGCTCGCCGTCCGCGGCGAATGCGCGGAGCGGTGCAGCGAGAGACACACCACACGCCGCGAGCACGAGCCACAGGATCTGGAGCCGGAAACCACGTCGTCGCGATCTCATGTTCCCCCCCAACGGCTGGCTGCCTGCGCCGGCGGGGCGAGATCGCGTGGGTCGATGCGCCGGCGGCGGGACCAACAGCCGGGATTGTCACCCCGGCGGGATCGCCGGCACCGTCGCCTCGGCGACAATCGAGTGACGGCGCGCCGTCTGCGTCCTCCGCAGGCAGGGCGGCGCGTGGCCGACGGATCCGACCGGATCCGCCGCGCCCGGGGCGAGGCGGGGCGGGCTAGTACTCCACGACGGCGTGGACGGGGATCCCGTCCAGTCGCTTGCGCCCCTGGAGGAAGGCGAGCTCGATCAAGAAGCTCGCCCCCACGACCTCGGCACCCGCCTCGCGCGCGAGCTGGACGGTTGCGGCGGCGGTTCCTCCCGTGGCGACCAGGTCGTCCACCACCAGCACCCGCTGCCGTGGCCGGATCGCGTCCACGTGCATCTCGACGCTGTCCTCGCCGTACTCGAGGGCATAGCTCGCGCGGACCGTCTTCCAGGGGAGCTTCCCGGGCTTGCGTACGATCACGAGTCCGGCGCCGAGCGCGAGCGCCACCGGAGCCCCCAGCAGGAAGCCGCGTGACTCGATCCCGATGACCCGTTCCACTCGTGCGTCGCGGAACGGCGCCGCCACCGCTTCGACCGCGCGGCGAAAGGCCTCGGGATCGGCCAGGAGCGGTGTCACGTCACGAAACAGGATCCCGGGCTTCGGAAAATCGGGCACGTCGCGGATGAAGCGTCGCAGATCCGAGGCGTCGTCGCGCTTCGCGGTCACGGCTCCTCCAGGGCTCATGGCAAGTAGAGCAACGGGTCGTCGGGCCGGCGCTCCTTGCGGATCTCGAAGTGCAGGTGTGGCCCGGTGGCGTTGCCCGTGGCACCCACCACCGCGATCTCCTGCCCCTTCTCCACGAAGCTCCCCGGGTCCACCAGGTTGCGCTGGTTGTGGGCGTAGACCGTGGAGTAGCGCCCGGCGTGCTTCACCACCACGACGTTACCGTAGGCGCCGAGCCGGGCGCTGTAGATCACCTTCCCCGCCTCCGCCGCCCGGACCGGCGTGCCCGGCGGGGCCGCGATGTCGAGTCCCTCGTGGTCCCGCCCCACACCCGGCCCCTGGAAGCAGGTGGTGATGGTGCCACGCGCCGGCCACTCGAAGGAGAGATCCGCATCGGCGCGTGCCGCCGCCTGCACGGCGCGCCGCTCGCTCTCCGAAGCGGCGGGGCAGCCGTACTCCGAGGAGCCCCCGAGGTTCGCGGGTGGCCCGGCCGGGATCCGCAGGCGCATTCCCACCCGCAGGTCCCGCGGGTCCTCGAGCCCGTTCGCACGAGCCAGCTCTTCCGCCGACACTCCGTAGCGTAGAGCGATCCGATACAGGTTCTCGCCCGGCTGGACCACGTGCACGATGCCCTGGGGCGGCGGACGCGAGGCGCAGGACGCGAGCGCGAGGCCCCCGACGAGGGCCAGGAGGAGCGCTGCCAGCAGCAGCGCAGCACGCCGGCGGGGGCCTATGCCGCCCATCCGTGCACGCCGATCAGGTCGACGAAGCGGCAGCGCCCGAGGAGCTCGCGCGCGAAGGCCGATTCGCCGGTGCGTCGCACCCGCACCAGGACCTGCTCCTCCCGGCGGCCGAAGGGTCCCACCAGGCGCCCGCCTGGGGCGAGCTGTTGGAGCAGGGGCAGCGGCACCTCGGGCGCGGCCGCCGTCACCACGATGGCCTCGAACGGCGCATCGGCGGGTCGCCCGAGGGTCCCGTCGCCCAGGTAGACCACGACGTTCGTGACCCCGAGGCCGTCCAGGGCGGTGCGGGCGCGCGCCGCCAGGCCGGGCACCCGCTCGACCGAGATCACCTGCCCGGCCAGGCGCGAGAGGACCGCGGCCTGGTAGCCCGAGCCGGTGCCGATCTCGAGCACACGCTCGCGCCCCGAGAGCTCGAGGGCTTCGGTCATGGCGGCCACCACGCGCGGGGCAGAGATGGTCTGGCCGTCCCCGATGGGGAGCGCGGCCTCCTCGCGGTAGGCCTGCTCCCGCAGGGCGTCCGGCACCAGGCGGTGTCGGGGCACCGCAGCCAGCGCCGCCAGCACGCGCGGATCGCGCACGCCCGCGGCCGCGAGGCGCGCGACCATGCGGCGCCGCGCGCCGCCGAACCCGTCCTGACGGGCGCCGGCCCTTCCCGTCGTCACACGGAACCCCCCGGCCGCGCAGCTTATACGCGCCGCGCCGTGGGGGCAACGCCACGGGGGATCGCCGCCGCTCGGCGGCGGTTCGGCCGGACGGACACGGCCGGGGACCACTCGGGCTGCTCGATCCGGAGGCCGGCAGGCCGCCGCCTCGCATCGCCCGCGACTCCCGCCCCGCCCGACGGGAGTGCCCCGGCCGCGCCGTCAGCGCGGCCCGCTCACTTGACCGCGATCGTCTTCGGCTTCGCCGCTTCGGTCTTCGCGATCTTCAGCGTGAGCACGCCGTCCTTGAACGACGCATCGATCCGATCGCTCGCAGCGTTCGGCGGGAGGGTGAAGGCGCGGCTGAAGGAGCCGTAGGTCCGCTCCACCCAGTGCGTGCGCTCCTTCTTCTCCTCGCGCTCGGACTTCTTCTCGCCGTGGATGCTGAGGATCCCCTCGTTCATCTCGACGCTCAGGTCCTCCTTCTTGACACCGGGGAGCTCGATCGTCACCACGTACTCGGTGTCGCTCTCGGTGATGTCGAGCGCCGGCGAGAGCCCGCCGCGCGCCACCGGTGCCTCGCCGAAGATCTCGTCCAGGAGCCGCCCGAAGCGCCTGCGGCCCTGGAGCTCGCGGAAGGGCCAGCCGCGCGTGAGCTCCTCGAGCTCGCGGAACGGATCCCAGCGCACGACGCCCCTCGTCTCCTTCGCCGGCTTCTCCGCCATGAGCTTTCCTCCTCGCGATGGGCGGGCGGGAGCCCACCTCCGCGCTGCGTGTCGGCTGTCGGGTCCGGCGGGAGGGACTGCAAACGTGATGCCTTGTTCCGCAGCCGACGAGACGCCAGCAGCGGGCCCGCGGGCGGGTCGCGTCGCCACAGCGCGCGCGCGCCTGGGGCGCGGTGTCGCAAGGGCCCGGGCGCTGGCCCGCGCCGGACCGCTGCCCGCCGGGGGCCCTAGGCTCCGTCCGTGGCGAGGTTTCGGGAGAGCAGCTCCTGCCACAGGCTCTCGAGCCTCGCGAGCTCGCCCGCGGCGATCTCCTCGGCCCGCCGGGCCAGGCCCTGGACCGCCCCTGTGTCGCCAGGGCGCAACGCGAGCTGCACGAGCTGCGGCTCCGTGATCGGGCGGCCGATGCGGCTCACCAGCAGCACCTGCGCCTCGCTCACTCCCTCGAGCTCGCGCACCAGCGCGCCGGCGCTGCGCATCGCCGCGCCGGTGTAGAGCT
>JAWOLJ010000125.1:0-3910 GCA_033853555.1 Myxococcota bacterium | reverse complement strand
GTGCGGTTCGTCGTCAGCGGCGGCCGTCCCGTCAACCCGGTGGAGGTCTCGGCGGAGATCCTCCGCGCCCTGCGCTCGCGCGCCGAGGAGCGGCTGGGGATCAAGGTCAACCAGGCGGTGATCACCGTCCCCGCCTACTTCGACGATGCCCAGCGGCAGGCGACGAAGGAGGCGGGCCGGCTGGCCGGGCTCGAGGTGCTGCGGCTCCTGAACGAGCCGACCGCGGCGGCGCTCGCGTACGGCCTCGACAAGCGATCGCAGGGGAAGTTCGCCGTCTACGACCTGGGCGGGGGGACGTTCGACATCTCGATCCTCCAGCTGCAGGAAGGGGTCTTCGAGGTCAAGGCGGTCGGCGGAGACTCCGCGCTGGGCGGGGACGACTTCGATCGCGCGCTGGCCGAGTTCCTCCTCGAAGGGGAGGAGCGCACGCCGCGCAAGGTCCGCGAGGCGATCGACGCGGCCAAGAAGGCGAAGGAGGAGCTGACCCGCGCCGACGTCGCCGAGGCGCTGGGCAGGCGGATCACCCGTTCGCAGCTCGAGGCCGCGATCCGGCCGCTGATCGAGAGGACCGGGGGACCCTGCCGGCGCGCGCTGCGCGACGCCGGCGTCCCGGGCGGAAACGGGCTCGACGGCGTGATCCTCGTCGGGGGCTCGACGCGGGTGCCCGCGGTGCGGCGGTACGTGCGCGAGCTGTTCGGCCTCGAGCCGCTCGCCGACATCGACCCCGACGAGGTGGTGGCGCTCGGCGCCGCGGTGCAGGCCGACCTGCTCACCGCCGAGACGCCCCAGCACGACGTGCTGCTGCTCGACGTCACGCCGCTCTCGCTCGGGCTGGAGACGATGGGCGGCCTGGTGGAGAAATTGCTCCTGCGCAACACGACGATCCCGGCGCGGGCGACGCAGGAGTTCACCACCTTCGCGGACGGCCAGACGGGAATGGACATCCATGTCCTCCAGGGAGAGCGGGAGCTCGTCCAGGACAACCGGTCGCTCGCGAAGTTCACGCTCTCGGGGATTCCTCCCCTTCCCGCCGGGCTGGCCCGGGTCGCGGTCACCTTCCAGGTCGACGCGGACGGGATCCTCTCCGTCACCGCGCGCGAGCAGCTCACCGGGGTCTCGCAGACGATCACCGTCAAGCCGTCGCACGGGCTGACGGACGAGGAGATCGAGCGGATGCTGATCGCCTCGATCGAGCACGCGGAGGAGGACGTGCAGGCGCGTCTGTTGATCGACAACCGCGTCGAGGCGCAGCGGATCCTCAAGGCGACCGAGAAGCAGCTGGATTCGAACGGCGATCTGCTCTCGGAGGCGGAGCGGCTCCAGATCGAGGAGCAGATGGCGGCCTTGCGGCTCGCCGCCCAGGGCAAGGACCACCACGAGATCCGCCTGGCGGTCGAGAAGCTCGATGCGGTGAGCGCGGAGTTCGCGAAGCGGGTGATGGACCGCGGCATCGAGCGCGCGCTCAAGGGCCGCACCGTGGGCGAGTTCGACGACGGCGAGATGTCCGCGCACGCGCAGAAGGCCTACCGCGCGCTCCAGGACCAGGAGTGAGATGCCCAAGGTCACGATCTACGACCCGCGGGGGAAGCTGGAAGCCGAGGGCGAGGTCCCGGAGGGGACCTCGCTGCTGCACGCCAGCACGCAGCTCGGCGCGAAGCACGGCTCGGCCTGCGGCGGCGTCTGCGCCTGCTCGACCTGCCACGTTTGGGTGAAGCAGGGGTTCGCCTCGCTCTCGGACATGGAGGATGGCGAGGCGGACTATCTCGATCGCGCGTACGACGTGAAGGCGTACTCGCGGCTCGGCTGCCAGGCGCAGCTCGACGGAGAGGACGTCGTCTACCAGATCACCGAGGAGTCGGAGCGCACCTGGTACGACGAGCACCCGAAGGAACGGCACGAGGCCGAGGCGGCGGGCACCTGGCCGCCGAAATGAGGACGTGACATGGGCCGGAAGCTGAGCTGGCACGACGTGCAGGAGATCGGGATCGCGCTCCACGAGAGGTTCCCCGATACCGATCCGCTCTCGGTGCGCTTCACCGACCTGCACAAATGGGTGCGCGAGCTGCCGGGGTTCTCGGACGACCCGGACAGGTCGAACGAAAAGATCCTGGAAGCGATCCAGATGGCCTGGCTCGACGAGCGCGAATGAGAGCGGCCGCCGCCTGGAGGGCGCTGAAGAAGTACGCGGCAAAGAAGCCTGGCGCCTGGGAAGACCATCCCTGGGGCGAGACGGTGTTCAAGGTGGCGAAGAAGGTCTTCGTCTTCCTCGGCCAAGCCGACTCCGGCTACGGGATCACCTGCAAGCTGCCGGACTCGAGCGAGGCCGCGATCACGATGTTCTCCTTCGCCGAGCCCACCGGTTACGGTCTGGGGAAGTCCGGCTGGGTCACCGCCAGCTTCGAGCCGAGGGACGACGTCCCCGTCGATCTGCTCAAGCACTGGATCGACGAGAGCTACACCGCGGTCGCCCCGAGGCGCCCCCGCCGCCGCAGATAGAACGGGTTCAGCCGAGAGGGCCGACGAGGAGGATGTCGATCTCCTCGCCGTCCTCGATGCGGCCCTCGCCCGGCGGGATCACGCCGGCGGCGTTGGCTCCGGACCAGGAGGCGATCTGCATGCTGCTCTGCTGCGCGCCCGGCGCGAAGACCAGCCGCGATCCTTCGGCGCTGGCGCGGCCGCGGGGAAAGAAGGTCAGGCCCGGAACGCGCGAGATCGTCCCGCGCAGGCGCGCGCGCGCGAGCGGGCGCGCGGGATTCGCATCGCCGGCTTGCAGGCGGATCGCGAGGCGGACGAACAGCTCGAACCCCAGGGTCGCCGCCGCGGGATTGCCAGGAAGGCCGAACACGAGGCGTCCACCCGACGCGGTGCCGAACAGGACCGGCTTCCCCGGCCGGATCGCGACCGTGTGGAAGATCAGCTCGCCTCCGAGGCGCTCGAGCGCCGCCTGCGCGTGGTCGTGATCGCCGACGGAGGCGCCCCCGGTCGTGAGCAGCAGGTCCGCCGGCGCGTCGCGCAGCCGCTCGGCGATCTGCTCGACGGTGTCCTGCGCGATCCCGAGGCGGGTCACGTCGGCGCCCGCCTCGCGGCAGAGAGCCGCGAGCGTCAGGCTGTTCGTCTCGACGATCTTGCCCGGCGGCGGCTCCTCGCCGACCGGGACCAGCTCGCTGCCGGTGCACAGCACCGCGACCCGCGGGCGCCGGTGCGCGCGGACCGCGGCAGCGCCGCAGGCGGCGGCGAGCGCGAGATCGGCGGCATCGAGCAGCCGCCCTTCGGGCAACGCCTCCGCCCCTGCCCTCAGCTCCTCGCCGCGGCGCCGGATGTGCTGGCCGGCTTTGGGCGCCTGCTCGACGCGCACGATCGTGCCCTCGCGCGCGCACTGCTCCTGCATGACGACGCAGTCGGCTCCCGGCGGCAACGGCGCGCCGGTGAAGATGCGGGCCGCCTCTCCCGCTCGCAGCGCCGCGGTCCAGGGCGCATCCCCCGCCGCGATCTCTCCCACGACCTTCAGCGGTCCCTGCGCGTCCGCCGCGCGCAGCGCATACCCGTCCATCATCGAGATGTCGGTCGACGGCTGGTCACGCCGCGCGCGCACTCCCTGCGCCAGCACGCGGCCGCAGGCCTCGGCCAGCGGCACCTCCTCCTCCGGAAGGGGCCGCGCGCGCGATCGGATCGCGGAAAGGGCCTGTTCGAGCGGGATCAACACCGCGGGATCATCCCGGGAAAACAGAAGAGCCCCGGCCAGTTCGCCGAGGCTCTGCCGTCCGGAGACGGGCGCCGACCAAGGCGCTCAGGGATCCGCCGCCGGGGCGTCGGTGGTGCCGAAGAGAGGACTCGAACCTCCACGGGGTTGCCCCCACCAGACCCTGAATCTGGCGTGTCTGCCAATTCCACCACTTCGGCTCGACGCCAG
>JAWOLJ010000124.1:0-22148 GCA_033853555.1 Myxococcota bacterium | reverse complement strand
CCGGCGCCGGGGTGGCCTCGGGCGCGGGGGCGGGCGGAGCGCCTTCCCCGCTCGCGGCGCGGGCGGCCTCGGCGGCCGTGAAGGGCGGGAGCGCGATCCCCTGCTGGGTGCGCGTCAGCAGCACGTAGGGCTCTCGGAGCTCGAGCGCCCCGAGGTCGACACGGATCGGCGTCGGGGCGGCCGGCGCGCCGGGCAGGATGCCGGCGACCCGCACGTCCCGGATCGGCACCACCAGGTCCTTCCAGCCGACCGCGAACTCCTTCGGGTCGCCCGCCACCCAGAGGTCGGCCAGCGCGAGCCGTCCGTTCAGCTCGAGGCCCCCCGGGTCGGCCGGCGCGCCGCTCGCACCCGGTGCCGCGACGCCGAGCCCGAGGCCGAGATCGCCCGAGAGCATCCCCCGCTGCAGGAGACCGGGCGCGAGGCCGCCCGCCGAGCCGGCGATCACACCGAGGGGGAGGTCGGCCAGCTGGATCGTCCCGCCAAAGGTCGGCTTCGCCACGTCCACCTGACCGTCCAGCGTGAGGCTTCCGTCTCCCACCGCGAGGGCGACACGGATGGGAGACGCACCACCGTCGCTGCGCAGTCCGCTGGCCTTCACGTCGACTCCCACCTGCACCGGCTCCTCGCGGCCGAGCAGCCGCACCCGCGAGCCGTCGCCGACCGCAAGCTGCGCCACGGACCAGGTCCACGGCTTCGCGGCGGCGGCCTTGGGCCCGGCGGCAGCCGCGGGCGCCCCGGGGGCGGGCTCGGAGGTCGCGGCGAGGCCGCCGGGGGAGGGAGCCGTCGACGCAGTGTGCTCCTCGGGCGCCCGAACCAGGAGCGGCAGCAGATCGCCGCCCTGCGGTCGCACCAGAACGGAGAGGCCGGCAAGCGACACGGCCGAGACCTCCGCGTGCTGCTTCAGCACATCGACGCCGCCGAGTGTCACACCGAGGCGCTTCCAGGCCAGGGCGGGCTCCGAATAGCCCGCCACGCGCACGGCCAGGTCGCGCAGGCCGACGGTCCCCGAGAGCAGGTTCTGCCGCTCGCCATCGAGCTGGTAGCGCAGGTCGGTGTCGAGACGGCCCCGCAGGTCGCTCCATCCCACGCGCGGGATGTAGACCCGCGCCCGCGAGAGATCGAGGTTCGCGCTCTGGAGTCCGGCGTCGATCGCCATTCCCTCGGGTCGCGCCGCGAGCATCGCCGCCAGGTCGAGCGTGCCGCCCGCGGCGTCCGCATGCAGCTGGACGCGCGAGGGCTCGCCGTAGAGACCGGGCTGGAAGGTGAGGGCGTTCACCTCCACCTGATCGAGACGCAGGTGGATGGGCTCGCTCTGCGGCGTCTTCAAGTCGACGAAGCGCAGGTCGCCATCGTGCAGGGTGAAGTGATCGAGGCCGAAGCCCCACGGCTTGCCGGGCGCAGGCTGCGGCGCGGGCTGTGGGGCCAGAGGGGGCAGCAGGCGCTGCAGGCTGATGCTGCCATCGGAGAGCCGAGCGAGCGACACGCGAAGCGTATCGATGTCGAGCCGGCGCAGGCGGATGGTGCGATGCAGGAGCGGCAGATAGCGCAGCTCGACGGCCACGCGTCGCCAGGTCACGAGCGGCGTGCCGTCGTCGGTGGCCTGCACCAGGGCCGGCGGCGGGGCCACGCTCACGCCCTGCAGCGAGACGCCACCGAAGAGGAGCGAGAGCGAGAGATCGCTCACGCGCACGTCGGTCTGTAGCGCCTTCGAGGCCTGGGAGGCGACGATCGGACGCAGGGCATAGGGAAGCGCGATGCGCACCACGAGGAGGACGGCCAGCACGATCAGCCCGATTCGGTGCCGGCGCAGCCGCGCGCGCCAAGCCGGCCACGAGACCTGCGCCATCGTTCACCTCCTCTGCCGCGCGCGAACGGCCCTCGTCCGAAGAGTAACGGGGATCGACCGAGCGTCCGCGTCGGGTGGCGGACGCGACAGCGGAGCCGTGTGGGGCCGCCCGGGGTGACGAGTCCCGCGGCATCGCCGCGGCGGGTCAGGCTCCCGCGCGCGGGGGCACGCTCACGACCCGACCCGCCACCAGGAACCATAGCTCGAAGCGGGGCAGCGATGGCAGCTCGAGCGCGTCGCGAAGGGCTCGTGTGTAGAGCGCTCCCTGCTCCGCATAGGCTCGCGCGAGCTCTTGGAGCCGCGCCTCGCCCTCGGCGCGGTCGGTCTTCCAGTCCGCCACCACGAGGCTCCCGTCCCTCGGGTCGCGGTAGACCAGGTCGATCGCCCCGGCCACGAAGCCCACGGGGCCGGTCTCCCCGGTCGGGGCCACGAGCACCGGAAGCTCGCGCGCCACGATGTGAGGCGCGAGCGCGCGAAGGCGCGCCGCCAACGGACCGCGAGCGAGCCCCGCCAGGATCGAGCGCATACGCTCCCAGGCGTCGGTCAGCGACTCGGGGGTCACGAGCGACGCGAGCATGCGTCGAGCCTCCGGCTCTGACGCCGCGAGCGCAGCCTCTAGGTCGCCGTCCAACGCCACGGTCTCGAGCCAGCGATGCACGGCGGTCCCGACGGCCATCGCGACGGCGCGCTCCGAGGGCGCTCCGGACTCGCTCTGCGCCTCGGGCAGGGGCGACGCCGGCCCGCCGTCGTCCGCGAATTCGCGCGCGGCGACGAGCTCGTGCAGCAGAAAGTGCGTCTCCTCGGAGGCGGCCCCGCGAAGCGGCCGCGCCGCGTAAGCCGCCGCCCGCGCGGCGAGCCCGCGCAGGCGCTCCGCATCCGCCGCCACGCTCGCGACGTCGGGCCAGGCCGCCGGTGGCGACTCACCCACGTGTCGCGGAGGAGAGGGAGACGGGACCAGCCCGAGCACCGTGAAGCGCGCGCCGTCAGACTCGAAGCGGCTCTCTCCCTCCCGCGCGACGGCCTCGGCGCGAGCCCGCAGCTCCGCCGACGGCCGGCCCGTGCCGATCAGCTCGGCGTGGCTGCGCGCGCCGCGGCCCGCGCCCGGCGGCGCAGCCGGGCGCTTCCCGGCCAGGACCAGCCGCTCCTTTGCCCGCGTCATCGCCACGTAGAGCGTGCGCACCAGCTCCGCCGACGCGACCTCGGCCCGCACGGCCTCTGCCGCTCCCCAGCCGAGGCTCGCTGCGCCGAGAAGCTGGTACTCAAGGCATCCGTCGTGCCAGGCGCAGCGCGGCTCCTGCGTCGCGCGCTCGTTCGCGTGGTGATGAAGCTGCATCACGTAGACGTGTCCGAAGTCGAGCCCCTTCGCTTGATGGATCGAGAGCACTCGCACGGCGTCGTCGCCAGCGTCCTGGGCCGGCCCGTCATCCGCCCCGCGCGACGGCTCGGCGGCGCCGCGCAGGCGCCGCAGGAGCGCGGGCACGTCGCCGCCGGACTCCGCCAGCCCGCCCGCGAGCTCGCGGAAGAAGCGCTCGAGATTCGCGACGCGGAAGCGTCCGAGGAAGCGGGCGCCCTCGGTGGCCTCGAGGACGAGCGCCGTGCGAAGCCGCTCCACGAAGACGTCGCCCGGCTCGCTCTCGAACGAGGCGCGGAGCCAGGCCAACGCCTCCAGCGCCTCCACCAGCGCGTCCTCCCAGCCTCGGAGGCGCTCGATCCCCGGCACGTCGGTGGGGAGCGCCTTCGCGGCTTGGCTCACGAGCTCGCGCAGCGCGGCCAGGGCCGGCGCATCCGGCGCCCCCAGCTCGGCGACGCGCAGGGGGAAGCCGCGGGCCCAGAGCGGGATCCATGCAGCATCCGGAACGCCGACGCACACCGAGCGCAGCCACGCCACCAGCGCGACGGCGTCGTTCGGATCGAGGATCGCGCGCACCAGCGCGCGGGCCTCGATCACCTCGCGCCGCTGGGCGTAGCTCGCGTCGCGCTGCACCACGTAGGGAACGCTCTGCTCCTCCAGTGCACGCAGGTAGTCCGGCACCGCAGAGAAGGAGCGGAAGAGCACGGCCAGCTCGCTCCACGGGACGCCCCGCGCGTGGACGTCGCGCAGGTCGCGTGCGAGGGCGGCGGCCTCCAGCGCGACGGCCCCCGCCGCGCGGGGCTCCCCGAGGCCCGCGTCGCCCGGCGCCCGCTCCCAGGTGAGCCAGTGCTCCACCCGCGGCGCGGTCGGCGCCTCGGCCGCCGCCTTCACCCGATCGGGATGGGGCACCAGGGGCGCGAAGGCCGGCTGGAGTCCGCGCTCCTCCCGCATCACTGGCGCCACCAGCCGGCTCACCTCGTCCAGGATCGCCGGCAGCGAGCGGTGGCTGACGCTCAGCCGCTCCCGGAGGCCCCCGGCGGCCTCGACGCGCTCGAGGAAGTCGTCGTAGGCCGCGAGATCGGCGCTGCGCCAGCCGTAAATCGATTGCTTGGGATCGCCCACCAGGAAGAGCCCTGGCCGGGGACCCTCCCCGTCGAGGGCGAGCCGCTCCACGATCCGACACTGGATCACGTCGGTGTCCTGGAACTCGTCCACCAGGAGCTGGTCGATGCCCCGCCGGACCTGCGCCGCCACGTCCTCGCGGGCGCAGAGCAGATCGCGTGCCGAGCGCAGCAAGCCGGCGAAGCCGACCACGCCAGCGGCGCGCAGCCGCTCCTCCACCACCGCGAGCAGGGGATGGAGGACGCGCCGCGCGCGGGCCAGGCGCGCCGGATCGAGCGGGCAGAAGATCCCGAGGGCCCGCTCGAGCGCGGCCGCCGCGGCCGCCACGGCGTCGGCTCGCGGGCCGAGGAGGGCCCGCTCCTCGGCGCCGAGCTTCGCCTTCGCCCAGTCCTCGAGCCGCTTCACCAGGCCGTCCGGAAAGGCCTCGCGAGCTGCCTCCGCCAGCTTTCCGAGTGATTCCGCGGAGGCGACCGGCTCGGCCTTCAGGCGGGCGCGAAGCCGCGCGACGCCCTCGCTGGTGTCGCGCGCCACGCGCGCTCGCTTCGCGCGCTGGAGCACCCCGCCCTCCGCCGCGGCCAGGCCATCGAGCGCACGCTCCAGCTCGCCGGCGGCGGCGCGCACGCGGTCGGGCGCCAGCGGGTCGGCTGCGAGATCCTGCGCGCGGGCGCCGGCCGCGATCAGTGCCTGAAGCGCCGCCTCGATCTGCGGCGCATCGATCCCGTCCCTGGCGAGTGCGAGCAGATCCGGCGCCTCCGGCGAATCCGGCGCGGCCAGCGCCCGCTGCAGATGGGTCTCCACCACCTCCCGCACGATCCCCGCGCCGCGCTCCCCGTCGGCGTCCACCTCGAAGCGCGGGTGGAGCCCCGCCTCGAGCGGGTGGGCGGCGAGGAGGCGGCGGCAGAAGGCATGGATGGTGCGGACCACCAGGCGGTCCACTGCATCGAGGAGCGCCCGCGCGCGTCGCCTCCGCTCGGCCGCGTCCGCCGGCAGGAGGTCCTCTTCGATCCACGCGAGGCGCTCACCGCGCTCGAGCGAGGCTAGGGTGCGCCCCACGCGCTCGGCCATCTCCGCCGCGGCGGCCTCGGTGAAGGTCATGGCCACCACGCGCTCGAGGACCCGACCGGCCACCGCGTCGTCGGGGACCGTCTCGGCGCGCTGTCGGAGCTCGGCCTCCCGTGCCGCCAGGGCGCGCTGCCATCCGAGGCCCATGGCCCAGACCACGATGCGCGCCACCAGGGTCGTGGTCTTCCCGGTGCCGGCACCAGCCTCCAGGACGAAGGGCCGCTCGAAGACCTGCTGCGCCAGCCGGCGCGCCTCGCGGTCGCTCGCGTGCAGCGCGGTGTCACTCGCGCTCACGACTCCGGCTCCCCCGCCGGGACGGGTGCCTCGCGCAGCCCGTGCAGGGCGGCGGCGGCCGTCTCGGCCGGCGGGGCGCCGTCCGCCGGCCCGCGCTCCACCCACTCCGCCAGGCGGTGTCGCGCCGTGGTGTCGTGCTGCAGGCAGGCCTCCAGGACCTCGCAGCGCTCGCACAGGCTGGGCGTCTTGCGCTCCGCGCCCTCGACCAGGCGCGGCGGAAAGCTCCCGGCCCCGAAAGCCCGGAGGGCGACGCCGGCCGCGTTCCGGAAGGCCGCGCCGGCGGCGTGATCCTCGCTCTCGATCGTGCAGCGCGCGGCCTCGGGAGCGAGGTCGGGGCCGAGGAAGAGGAAGCGGCCCTCGGCCCCAGGGCCGGCGCCCCCGGCGTAGGCCGCGGGCTGGAGCCGTTGGCCGCGCGCGAGATCCTGCAGCAGGTGTCGCATTCGCGTGTCGGACCCCTTCGCCTGGCTCACCGGACGGCCGGTCTTGTAGTCCGTGAGGCGGAGGCGGCCGGCCGCACGATCCACCCGATCGGCCTTGAAGTGGATCTCCTGGTCACCGAGGGCGACGGCGCCCTCCACCTCGGCGCCGAGGACCTGCGGCGGCTCGGGCTCCCAGTCGAGCTCGCGGGCCCGCTCGAGGAGGGGGCGCGCGAGCTCCACCGCCAACCGCTCGAAGCCCGCGAGCGCGATCCCGGACTCTCGCAGCTCCGCCCGGGCGGCCTCGCCGAGGAGCGCCTCGAGCTCCTCGGGCCCGGGCCAGGGGACGGCGACGGGCTCGAGCAGCGCCACCTCGACGAGGGAGGCCGGACGCTCGCCCAGGGCCCGCGCCACGATCGCCTCCAGCGCGCGATGGACCACCGCCCCCACCAGGAGGGGGTCGGCGCCCGGCAGCGCCTCCAGCGCGTCCGGCACCGGCGCGAGCTGGAGCAGGCGGATCAGGAAGGTGTACCAGCCGCACTCGGCCATCCGCTCCACCGTGGTCACATACACCCTCCTGCGACGGGGATCGGCGGGCGCGCGCGGCGCTCCCACGAAGCCGTAGTAGGGCCCTAGACGGTCGACGCGGCGCGACGGATCGAGCTCGGCCAGCACGGCGCAGCGCGCCCGGGCCAGCCGCTCGGGCGGCAGCGTCCGGGCCTGCGCCGGCCGCGCCCCTTGCGCCTCTGCGAGGGCGATCGGGAGGATCGCCTCGAAGCGCTCGCGTCCGGCGTGGAGCCCCGCCAGGAGCGCGTGCTCGTGGGCCGGGAGCGGCCCCAGGGGCGCGATGGGCGAGGTGAGCGGCGGCTCGAGGCGCGCCTCCGAGCCGCCTCCGCGGCGCAGCGCTTCGAAGAAGGGCGAGGGCGCGCGACGGCGGCCCTCGTCGCTCGCGGCCTGACACGAGAGGGTGACGCGGGGAGCCGCGGAGAAGAGCTGATCGAAGAGGTAGCGCTCCTCGTGGTGCGCCAGTCCCTTGATCGGGAGGTCCGGCAGCAGCTCGGCGGCGAGGGCTCGGCGCAGTCCGTCCGGGAGGAGCGGGTCCTCGCTGGCCGCGCGGGGAAAGACGTCGCGCCCGAGGCCGAGCACGAAGAGATGCTCGAAGCTCCGACCGCGCGCCTCCATCACACCAAGGAGCGCCACGCCGGCGCCGGCGCCGCCGAGCGGGGGCTGTGCCACCGCCTCGAGCTCGCGCTGCAGGAGGAGCAGGAAGTCCTCGCGCAGCAGGCGCATCCCGCTCGGGGCGGGGGGCCCGACCAGGGCCTCGAGGGCCCGCTGCAGCGCCGGCATGCCGGGGATCGCATCGCGCCACCCGAGCGCCTCCGAGGCAAAGGCCTGGAGCCGCTCCGCGTGCTCGCGGAGCGGTGCCTCGGCGGGCCAGGCCTGAAGCCGATCCAGGGCCTCGCGGGCGCGCTCCACCGCACACGCGAACGCGTCCTGGCGGAGCTTCCGCCGCGGCGCGCGCGGCTCGGCTCCCTCCCCCTCCGCCACCCCGAGGCCGCGGCGAACGGGAAGGGGGACGTCGACGCTGGGCGCGAGCTGGGCCACGTCGCTGAGACGCGCTGCACCGAGGGAGTGCAGCGCAAGGCGCAAGGTGGCGGCGCCGGCCGGCGGCTCCGCCACCGCGACCGTCCAGCGTTCGGCCGTCACGCCCGGCCCTTGGCCGAGGAGGGCCACTAGCGCCGCCACCCGCCGCGCCTCGGCGCCGCCCGGCGCCGAGGCGCGGCCGGCGCCGGAGAAGGGCACGGCAAGGCGGGAGAGGTGACGGCGCAGCGGTGCCGCGTAGGATGCGAGGTCGCGAGCCACCACGCCGATCCGCTCCGGTGTCGCGCCATCGTCGAGCAGCCGGCGGATGCGCCGCGCCACCGCGCGGGCCTCGCCCTGGGCACCCGCCGCGCGCAAGAGCTCTACCCGTTCGGGGGTGGCCGGCGGGAGCGGCGGCGCGTGCAGCGGCGCCAGCGGCGCGAGCCGCTCACGCAGGCGCCGCGTGAAGGGCGGGTCGCTGGTCGCGCCGTCAGCGCGCGTCGGGTCCGGCGGATGATCGATCATCACGCGCGCCGCGCCCACGCGCACCAACGCCTCCAGCAGATCGCTCGCCACGCCGGTGGCCTCGGCGAAGCCGTGCACGAAGACCGCGCGCGCGGCGAGCGCCCGCCCGGGATCCGCCTCCAGGCCCCCGCGCGCCCGGCGCAGCAGCTCCGAGCGGTGGCCCGCTCCATGGACGGCGAGGCGCTCGGCCACGCGCGTCGCCACCCGTAGCAGCGCCCGCGTCCGCGTCACGGCGGCGCCGTCCAGGCCCGCGAGCTTCTCGTCCAGGGCCTCGGCGTGAACGGGCTCGAAGCCTGCGTCGAAGAGGTCCGAGACTGCCGCTACGACCGCGCCGTAGCCGTCCTCCAGCCCCTCCAGCTCGGCCCGCAGCTCCGGCTCCTCCCGGGCCGCCTGGCGCACCGCCACCGGAAACAGTCGCTCGCCCGCCGGCCGCGGCAGCCCCAGGTTCGACAGGATCTCCAGCGCGAGCGCGTGCAGCGTGGCGACCTCGACGCCCGCCGTCGCGCCGAGGCTTCGGACCAGGCTCGCGCAGAGGTGGTCCCGCAGGCTCTGCGAGGGAACCACGACGCGGACCGGGAGCGCGAGCAGGCGCGGATCGGCGCGGACCGCGGCGCGCTCGGCCTCGAGTGCCGCGAGCAGCCAGGCCTCGGCGGCGCGGGCGCCGGGCGCCACCACGAGAGCCGGGGCGGGAACGCTGGACCTGGAGACAGCGGGCGGCGGCATCGCGTCAGCCTACCGCGGCCCTGCGTCGGATCCGGTCACACGCACCCGGGGTGCCGGCGCGGCCTAGTTCTTCCTGGGCGGAGGCTCCGCCACCTCGACGGTGGCTCCCTCCGCGTTCTTCTCGCGCAGGAGCGCCAGCACCTTCTGCGGGCCGCCACGGTCGAGGATCTCCTGGAACTGGGAGCGATAGCTCCCCACCAGGCTCACGCCCTCGACGATCACGTCGATGATCTTCCAGGTGCCGTCCGCCTGTCGCAGCCGGTAGTCGATGGCGGTGTTGTCGTACTGGCCGCCCGCGATGCGGCTCTGCACGGTCACGTCGCCCCGGGGCTCCGTTCGCTCGCCGGTGACCTTGAGCTCCTCGTTGCCGTAGTGATCGATGCGCCGGCCGTAGGTGAGCGCGAGCTGCGTGCGGAACTGCCCCACGAACTCGTGCTGCTGATCGGGCGTGAGATCGCGCCAGCCGCGGGCGAGCACGAGCTTGCTCATGGTGTCGAAGTCGAAGGTGTCGTAGGCGATCTGCTCGATGCGCCGCCGCTTCTCGTCGAGCGCGAGGCCGGGCGTCCTCAGGATCTCCAGCACCCGGGCGCTGGTGCGCTCGATCACCTCGCGCGCCGACGGCTCGGCGCTGGCGGGGCCCGGCACCCCGACCGTGAGGAGCGCCAGCAGGAGCGCCGGAAGCAACGACAGGAGCGTGGGTCTACTGCGCATCGGAGTCCGGATAGTAGAGATCCTCGCGGCTGGGTGCCGCCTCCGGCTCCTTCCCGTCGTGGACCTGGTTCTCGCGATAGTCCAGGTAGGCGTTTCGCACGAAGACGTAGTAGTCGAGGGCGGAGGCCTTGGCCTCGCGCACGTCCTCCAGGTGGAGCGAGCGCGTGTTGATGGCCGCGGTGGCGCCCATCGGCAACGTCGCGTACCACGGCAGGAGCCACGGGAGCGGCGTCGTTGCGCCGTCCACCGCCACGCCCACCGCGTCGCGCACGTCCGAGGGTCCCAGCAGCGGCAGCACGAGGTAGGGCCCGGCGCCGGTCCCCCACCAGCCGAGGCTCTGGCCGAAGTCCTCGTCCTGGGGCTTCCATTCGAGCCAGTCGTTGGCGGGATCCATGAAGCCCAGCACGCCGGCGGTGGAGTTCACGAGGAAGCGTCCCGTCGCGAGCCCGGCCCCCTCGAACTTGCCTTGGAGCAGATCGTTCAGCACGAACTGGGGAGAGAGCAGGTTGATGAAGAAGCGCCGGATCCCGCGCTGCGCGGGGTCCGGGAGCACCCAGTCCCAGCCCGTCGCCACCGGCTCCAGGAGGAAGCGATCGAGCTGGTCGTTGAACCAGAAGATCCCGCGGTTCATCGGCTCCAGGGGATCGTGCACCAGGGTCCCCCGGCGCGTGCGGATCTCGGGCCCCGAGGAGGACGCGCAGCCGAGCGCGCCCTCGAGCGCCAGCGAGCCCGCCAGCAGCAGGGCGACCCGCGAGAAGCCACGCTTCACTTCTTCTCCTCCCCTCCCCCGGATCCGCCGGAGCCGAGGCCGGTGACCAGCTTGCTCACCAGGCTCTCGAGCCCGAGCGCCGACTCCGTGTAGGCGATCTGGTCCCCCGACTTCAAGTACTCCTCTTCCGCACCCGGAACGAGCGCCACGAACTGATCACCGAGGAGGCCGGCGGTGCGGATGGCCGCGGTCGAATCGACCGAGAGCTTGAGCTTGGGATCGATGTCGAGGAGCACGCGGGCGCGCAGGTTCGAATCGAGCGTGATGCGCTCGACCTGGCCCACCCGGACCCCGCTGATCACCACCGGCGCGCGCACCTTGAGCCCGCCGATCTCGCCGAAGGTGGCCACCAGGTGGAAGCCCACCGGGCCCTTGTAGGAGAGCCCGCCCACCTGGAACGACAGGTAGGCCACGGCTCCCAGGCCGACGAGCACGAACAGACCGACCACGAAGTCGCGGATGGGCGAAGGCGTCACGGGCGAGCTCCTCGCAGGCGCACTCTCACATCCCCCAGAGCGCGGTGATGAAGTAGTCGAAGACCAGGATCGAGACCGAGGCCACCACCACGGTGGAGGTGGTGGCCTGGCTCACCCCGGCCGCGGTGGGCTTGCTGGTGTAGCCGCGGAAGGTGGCGATCAAGCCCACCAGCACCCCGAAGACCAGGGCCTTGAGCAGGCTGCCGGCCACGTCGTTCTCGAAGTCGACGGCGCTCTCGAGGCTCGTCAGATAGTTGCCGCCGTCCACGCCCAGCAGCACGACCCCCACCAGGTAGCCACCGAAGATCGCCGTCACCGTGAAGATGCACGAGAGAAGCGGCATCGCGAACACCATCGCGACCGCCTTCGGCGTCACCACCAGGTCCACCGGATCGATCGCCATCATGCGAAGGCCGTCGAGCTGCTCGGTCGCCACCATGGTGCCGATCTCCGCCGCCATCGCCGAGCCCGCGCGGCCGGTCACGAGAAGGCCGGTCAGCACGGGACCGAGCTCGCGCACCAGGGAGAGGCCGACCACGGCGCCCAGGCTCTCGGCCGCGCCGAAACGCACGAGCGTGTTGTAGCCCTGGAGGCCGAGCACGGCGCCCACCGCCAGACCGGAGCCGCAGACGATCAGCAGCGAGAGCACGCCGACGTCGTAGATCTCCTGCACCACCCGCCCCGGCCGCGGGCGCCGCGTGACCAGCGTGAGGGCGACGTGGCCGGCGAAGAAGGCCATGCGGCCGAGCTCGCTCACGAAGCCGAGCGTGCGCGCCCCGATCGCCTCGATCGAACGCACCCTCATGCGCGGCTCCCGCCCGCCGACGGGAGCGCCACCGCCTCGGATTCCTCGGCGCGGAAGAACTCGACGATGGCGGGATCGGCCCCCCGCTCGAGCTCCGCCGGGGTCCCGGACACCGCGCGTCCCTCGCGCACGAAGACCACCTGCTGAGCCATGCGCCGGGTCGAGGGAACGTGGTGGGAGGTGACGATCAGCGTGTGTCCGTAGCGGCGGTTCAGATCCACCAGCAGCGCCTCGATGCGCCGCACGTTCAGGGGGTCGAGGCCCGAGAAGGGCTCGTCGCAGAGCAGGATCTCCGGGCTCGAGACGATGGCGCGCGCGAGACCGACGCGCCGCTGCATGCCGCCGGAGAGCTGGCCGGGCATGAGCGAGCCCGCGTCCTCCAGGCCGACGTCCGAGAGGCGGCGCTGCACCTCGGCCTCGATCTCCCGGCTCGAGAGCTCGCGACGCTCGCGCAGCGGGAGCGCCACGTTCTCGGCCACGCTGAGCGAGTCGAAGAGCGCGCTCCCCTGGAAGAGCATGCCGAGCCGGCGCCGCACCCGATTGAGCTCGCGGTCCGAGAGCCGTGTCACGTCGTCGCCGGCGACCCAGACGTGACCACGCGCCGGGCGCAGCAGACCGCCGATCAGCCGCAGGATGGTGCTCTTGCCCGAGCCGCTGCCGCCCATGAGGACGCTGATCCGGCCGCGGGGGAAGCGGCAGTCGAGCTCCTCGAAGACCGTGCGCGGGCCGAAGGCGACGCGGACCTTCTCCAGCGCGACGTGGGCCTCCGGATCCGGCGCCGTCATGGGCGCGCAGGATAGGCCCTCCGGGTGTCGCTTCCAGCCGCATGCAGGCGCGTCGGCCGTGCGGGCTATGCGCCGCCGGACCCGACGACCGCGAGAAGACCCGGCCCGTAGCGCGCGGCCTTGCGCTCGCCGATGCCGTGGGCGAGCTGGAGCTCGGCGAGCGAGCGCGGACGCAGGAGGGCGATCTCGCGCAGGGTGCGATCGCTCGCCACCACGTAGGGCGCCACCCCCTCCCGCCGGGCAACCGCCAGACGGTGCGCCCGCAGCGCGTCGAAGAGCGCGCGCGCGACTTCGTCGAGCTGCGCGCCCGACGCCCGTGCGGAGGCCGGGCCGGCCTCGCGCGGCGCGCGTGGCCCGCGCGGCGCGGCGTCGCGCTCCGGGAGCAGGAGACGCACGGGTCGTTCGCCGCGCATCACGCTCCGCCCGTCCTCGGTCAGGACCAGGACCGGTCGCTCGCCGCCACGGAAGCCCGCCCAGCCCGCCGTCACGCAGCGGCGCAGGAGACGGGCGAGCCAGGCCTCCGGCTCTCCCCGAAGGGCCCCGAAGGTCGGCGTGGCGGCGAGGCCGGTGCGCTCGAGGCGAGGCTCGCTCTCGCCGCGCAGGAGCTTCACGGCGAGCCCGAGGCCGAAGCGGCCGTGCACCCGCGCGACCGCGGAGAGGGCCTTTCGCACCACGACGCTCCGAGATTCGTCGTCGGCGCTGTCCGGCTCGCGCGCGAACGAGCGGCACACGTCACAGCGCCCGCAGCCCGAGAGCGTCTCCGCCTCGTCGCCGAAGTAGCGCAGGATGGCGTCGTGCCGGCAGGTCCCGCCCTCGGCGAAGCGCATGAGCTCGAGGAAGAGCCCCCACTTGTGCTCGAGGACGGCGGCCGGCGGCGGCGTCCCATCGCTCCCGCGCTCGAGGAGCTGGCGCCGCAGCGCGAGGTCGCCCGGGGAGACGAGGAGGAGGCAGAGGGCGTCCCGCCCGTCGCGTCCGGCGCGCCCGACCTCCTGGTAGTAGGCCTCGAGCGAGGCCGGCGGCGCCAGGTGCACCACCGCGCGCACGTCCCCCCGGTCGATCCCCATGCCGAACGCGTTGGTGGCCACCACCACCTCCGCCTCGCCGGAGGCGAAGCAGCGCTGGGCATCCTCGCGTTCCGCGGGGCCAAGGCCGGCGTGATAGACCCGGGTACGCCAGCCCTGGGCCGTCAGCCGCGCACCTTCGGCCTCGGCGGCACGGCGGGTCGGTGCGTAGACGAGCGCGGCGCCGCCGGCGCGGCCGGGGGCTCCCAGCGCCTCGGCCAGCAGCGCATCCACCCGCGCCTCGCGCTCCCGACTCCCCGCCACCTCCGCCGCACGCAGCGCGAGATTCGGCCGGGCGAAGCCGCGCACGAGCTGCGGCGTCTCCGGCGGCAGCCCGAGCCGCGCCAGGATCTCGTCGCGCACGATCGGGGTCGCCGTGGCCGTACACGCCAGGACGTAGTGCGGCCGGAGCTCGGCCAGGAGCGATCCGAGCTCCAGATACTCGGGACGGAAGTCGTGTCCCCACTCGCTGATGCAATGCGCCTCATCCACCGCCACGAGCGGCGGAGTCCGGCTCGCGAGCAGGCCGCGGAACCCGGGCAGGGCGAGGCGCTCCGGAGCCGCATAGACCAGCCGGACGGCTCCCGCGGCGATCTTCGCCAGCCGCCGGCGGGTCTCGGCGGGCTCGAGGCTCGCGGCGAGGTAGGTGGCCGGGATGCCCCGGGCCGAGAGGGCCTCCACCTGGTCGTGCATCAGGGCGATGAGCGGCGAGACCACCAGCGTGGTCCCCGGGAGCAGGAGCGCGGGGAGCTGGTAGACCAGCGACTTGCCGCCGCCGGTCGGGGCCACCAGCAGGAGCCGCCGGCGGGCGAGCAGGGCCTCCACCGCTTCGCGCTGGCCAGGGCGGAAGGAAGCGTGCCCCAGGCGTGCGAGGGCCGCCCCGACCTCTCCGGCGGGCGGCTCGGGGCCGGAGACGCTTCGCCCGGGAGCCGGGCCGCGGCTATCCTTCGGCGCCATGAAGCGATTCCTCCGCGGCTTCGCCGTCGCCTTCCTGGTCCTGCCGCTCGGCGCTGCGGGCGCCCGGGCGGCCAGCACCCCCCTCACCTGCGAGGCCCTGCCCTCGCTGATCAACGCCTACTTCCAGAACCACGTCCTCTTCCACCAGCTCGATGACGAGGTGAAGCGGCGCGCGATCGACACCTACATGAAGCGCCTGGATCCCTCGCGCACGCTCTACCTGGCGTCCGAGGCCCAGGCCATCGAGACGTCCCTCGGCGACGTCTTCGACCAGGTGCGCCGCGGCAACTGCAGCGAGCTCCTGGCGCTGCACGAGCGCACCAACCGCCGCTACCGCGACATGGAGGCCTTCGTCGGCAAGGTGGTGGGGCGGGAGGATTACCAGATCGACCCCAGCGTCAAGCTGCTGATCGATCCCGACAAGCGGGGATGGCCGCGGACGGAGCAGGAGCGCGAGAAGCTCTACACCGCCCTCATCCACTTTCAGATGTCGAACTACGTGAGCTCGGGCACGCCGCTGGCCGAGGCCAAGACGATGCTGATCCACCGCTACGAGCTGGCCTCGAAGCAGGCCGCCGAGCAGCGGGTGGACGAGATCTACGCCGGCTTCCTCGACGCCTTCGCGAACGCGCTCGATCCCCACTCCAACTATCTCTCCGCCGATGACGTCGAGGAGTTCCAGATCGGGATGGGCCTGACGCTCGAGGGCGTGGGCCTGGCCCTCTCCTCGCGCGACGGCTACGCCGTGGTGGAGGAGGTGATTCCCGGCGGAGCCGCCGACCGCAGCAAGATGATCAAGCCGAAGGACAAGATCATCGCGGTCGCGCAGGAGAGCGGCGATCCGGTGAACGTGATCGACCTCCAGCTGCGGGACGTGGTGCGAATGATCCGCGGCAAGAAGGGCACCCCGGTGCGGCTCACCGTCCTGCGACAGGGTGAGACCACCGAGCGCTTCACCGTGACCCTGGTGCGCGCGAAGATCGACCTGGACCAGCAGGCGGCCAAGCTCAAGTTCGAGAATCGCACCGTGGACGGGAGGCAGCTCAAGCTCGCGGTGCTCGACCTGCCTTCGTTCTACGGTGACCGCGACTCGAGCAAGCGGCAGTCCGACGACGACGTGCGACGTCTGCTCAAGGAGGTGAACCGCCAGAAGGCGGACGGCCTGGTGCTCGACCTCTCCCGCAACGGCGGCGGGCTGCTGGACGACGCCGTCAGCATCTCCGGCCTCTTCATCCGCTCCGGCGGGATCGTGGCGGTCAAGAACCCGAGCACCGAGCCCCAGGTGCTCTCCGATCCGGACGAGGAGGTGCGCTACAGCGGGCCGCTGGTGGTGCTGACCTCGCGGGTCACGGCCTCCGCCTCCGAGATCCTGGCCGGCGCCATGAAGGACTACCACCGCGGGATCATCGTGGGGGACGATCACACCTTCGGAAAGGGCACGGTGCAGGCGGTGATGCCCCTGCGCGAAGGCCTGGGCGCGCTCAAGGTCACCACCTCCCTCTTCTTCCGGCCGGGCGGCGAATCCACCCAGCTCAAGGGCGTGGCGGCCGACATCGTCCTGCCCTCGGTCTTCGCCGGCGATGACATCGGCGAGAAGAGCCAGCCCTACCCGCTTCCGGCCCAGCGCATCGCGCCCTTCGTGAGCCGCGATGCGAACCTCGCGGACAGCCCGGAGCAGTGGCGGCCGGTGACGCCGGACCTCGTGGCGAAGCTCGCCGAGCGCTCGCGGCTGCGCGTGCAATCGAGCGCGGCCTTCCAGGAGATCGACAAGGAGCGCGCGGAGGCCGAGCGCAACCGCGGCGTGATCGATCTCTCCGAGATGCTGAAGCAGCGCGAGGACGAGAAGAAGCGCGAGGCCGACGACTTCGACCCGGAGAAGAAGAAGGATTCACCGCAGCTCGGCGAGGCCCTCTCGATCCTCGGGGACTACGTGGTGCTGACGGGAGGCGGCCGGCCCGCCACCGCCACCGCGGCGACCACGGCCGCGCCCTGAGCCGCAGGCGCGCCGGGCGTCCCCGGCCGGGCGCGCTGCGCTGGCGCTAGGCGGTCTCGCCGAGCCAGCGCCTCGGCGGCACCGGCGTCACGTAGCTCAGCCCGAAGCGACGGAGCGCGGCGTCGCGGGCGATCCGCGCCGCCTCCTCGGGAGAATCGGTGAGCGTGATCAGGTCGACGTCGGCCGGGTCGATCGTGCCGAGCGGCAGCATCCGGGTCCGAAGCTCCTCGATCAGCGGGCGCCAGAAGTCCACGCCCATCAGCAGCAGCGGGAAGTGCAGGATCTTGCCGGTCTGGATCAGGGTCACGGTCTCGAAGATCTCGTCCAGCGTGCCGAAGCCTCCCGGCAGCGCCACGAACGCGTAGGAGTACTTCACCAGCATCACCTTGCGCACGAAGAAGTGTCGGAAGGTGACGAAGCGATCGAGGTAGGGATTCGGCTTTTGCTCCTTGGGGAGCTCGATGTTGCAGCCGATCGAGCGCCCGCCGGCCTCGCGTGCGCCGCGATTGGCCGCCTCCATGATCCCGGGTCCGCCGCCCGTCATCACCGTGAAGCCCGCCTCCGCCAGGCGCGCCCCGACGGCGCGACCCAGCTCGTAGTACGGATGGCCCGGGCTGAAGCGGGCGGAGCCGAAGATCGTGACGCAGGGACCGGCGAAGTGGAGCGCCCGGAAGCCCTGGATGAGCTCCGTGAAGATGCGCAGCGCCCGGGCGAGCTCGAAGCGCCGGCTCTTCGGACCCTGGAGGAAGAGGTGCTCCTTGCGCGGAGGCGCCGGCGCGAGGGGGCTCGGATCCGGGGGCGGCCGCTCTTGCATCTCGGTCCTCCGCGCGGGCGCTCCACCGCGCCGCAGGGCCAGGGTAACCCCTCGCAGCCGCTGCGCCGACGCGCGGTGCGCGGGCGCCGCGCCGGAGCGGCGGTTATCCTGTTCCGCCGCCGCGGGCGCGCGCGAGCCCGACGGCCCTGGAGGACCCCCGATGAGCCTGAGCGCCGAGACACGCGAGCGGATCCGCGGCCTGATCGAGTCGAACCGCGTCCTCCTGTTCATGAAGGGCACGCGACAGGCCCCGCAGTGCGGCTTCTCCGCGACGGTCATCGAGATCCTGGACGGCGTGCTGGAGGAGTACGCGACCATCGACGTGCTGTCGGACCCCGCGCTGCGCGAGGGTGTGAAGCTCTTCTCCTCCTGGCCGACCATCCCGCAGCTCTACGTCGAGGGCGAGTTCATCGGAGGCTGCGACATCGTGAGCGAGCTCTACGAGACCGGGGAGCTGCACCGCCGCCTCGGTCTCGAGCCGCCCGAGCGCGTGGCGCCGACGCTGCGGGTGACTCCGGCGGCGGCGCAGGCGCTGCAGGAAGCCGCCGCCCGCGCCGAGGGCCGCGAGCTGCACCTCTCGATCGACGCCCGCTTCCAGCACGCGCTCTACCTGGGCCCGCGAAAGCCCGGCGAGATCGAGACCCGTGCCGAGGGGGTGGTGCTGCTGCTCGATCCCGCGAGCGCGCGCCGCGCGGAGGGTCTTATCATCGACGTGGTGCAGACCGCCGACGGCCCGGGCTTCCAGATCGACAACCCGAACGCTCCGAACGCCGTGCGCGCGATGACCGTGCAGGAGCTCAAGCGGCGCCTCGATGCTGGCGAGCGCTTCGAGCTCTTCGACGTGCGCACCCCGGCCGAGCGCGCGCAGGCTTGCATCCCCAGCGCGCGTCACCTCGACGAGGAGGCGGTGAAGCACATCGAGTCGCTGCCGCGCGACGCGATGCTGGTCTTCCACTGCCACCACGGCGGGCGCAGCCAGGCGGCGGCCGAGCACTTCCGGGGCCTCGGCTTCACCAATCTGTGGAACGTGGTCGGTGGCATCGACGCCTGGTCGCGCGAGATCGACCCGAGCGTCCCGCGCTACTAAGGCGAGCGAAGGGCGCAGCCCGGCGGCAAAGCCGACGGTGCGCCCGGGAGTGCGAGATGGCGCTACGGATCGGCTCCTTCGACGAAGACGTCACCGACACCCTGCGCCGCGCCATCGAGGCGCGGCTGCCGGGGGCCCGCGTCCAGGTGACGTCGGGAAGCCCCGGCCACTTCGAGATCCGCGTGGTCTCCGAGGCCTTCGCCGGCAAGGGCCGCGTGCAGCAGCAGCAGCTCGTCTACGCTGCGATCACCCACCTGATGAGCGGTGACATGGCGCCCGTCCACGCGATCGATCGCATGGAGACGCTGCTGCCGTAGCGCCGCGCGGCCCGCCCTGTGGCCCTCCGGCTCACCCTGAGGCGCGAAGCCCCCGGCTCGTGTGGCTGCGCGCGAAGCGCGCCTGGCGCGAGGCGCCGCGGGCGTGGCCCGCCGCTTGCTTCCCCTGGCCTGCGGAAGCGATGACGGAAGACACGGCACGGCGACTGCTCGAGGTGACCCGGCAGCTCGCGCTGGAGCTGCATCCGGAGAGGAGCGCCCGGCTGCGGGCGAGCCTCGACGCACGCCTGGAGCGCGATCTCGGCCTCGACAGCCTGGGTCGGGCGGAGCTCGTGCTGCGCCTCGAGCGGACCTTCGCGGTGCAGCTCCCCGAGAGCCTGCTGGCCGCGGCGGAGACGCCGCGGGACCTCCTGGCGGCGGTGCTGGCCGCCTCGGCCCTACCCTCCCCGCTCCTCTCGACCGAGGTGCGGGAGCTCGCGGTCGGCCCGGCCGAGGCCGCACCCGAGGCGGCTCGCACCTGGCTCGAGGTGCTCGACTGGCACGCGAGCACGCATCCCGAGCGCACCCACCTCCTCCTCTACACGCCGGAGGAAGCGGAGGAGGAGATCTCCTATCGCGCGCTGCGCGAGGCCGCGCGGAGCGTGGCGGCCGGCCTGCGCCAGCGGGGCCTGGGCCGCGGCGAGCGGGTCGCCATCATGCTGCCCACGAGCCGCGCCTTCTTCGAGGCCTTCTTCGGCGTCCTCTACGCGGGTGGCGTGCCCGTGCCCATCTACCCGCCGTTCCGTCCGGCGCAGCTCGAGGACCATCTGCGGCGGCAGGCGGGGATCCTCGCCAACGCCGGCACCAGCCTCCTGGTGGCGCCCCCGGAGGCGCGCGGCGTGGCGGAGCTCCTGCGCGCGCAGGTACCGAGCCTGCGCGAGATCGAGAGCGTGGCGGCGCTCGCCGGCGAGCCCGGCGGGCTCGAGGCGCCGGCGCTGGAGCCCACCGACACCGCCCTCATTCAGTACACCTCGGGCAGCACCGGTAGCCCGAAGGGCGTCGTGCTGGGACACGACAACGTGTTGGCCAACGTGCGGGCGATCGGCCGCGTGATGCAGGTCGAGACCTCGGACGTGTTCGTGAGCTGGCTTCCGCTCTATCACGACATGGGCCTGATCGGCGCCTGGCTGGGCTCGCTCTATCACGCGGTCCCGGTGGTGATCCTCTCGCCGCTGCGATTCCTCGCCCGGCCCGAGAGCTGGCTCTGGGCGATCCACCGGCACCGCGCGACGATCTCGGCGGCGCCGAACTTCGGATTCGAGCTGTGCGTGCGCAAGGTCGAGGACTCCGCGCTCGAGGGCCTCGATCTGCGCGCCTGGCGCTGGGCGGTGAACGGCTCGGAGCCGGTGAGCCCTGCCACGATCCGCCGCTTCAGCGAGCGTTTCGCCCGCTACGGCTTCCGGCCCGGAGCCATGGCCCCGGTCTACGGCCTGGCCGAGTGCTCGGTCGGGCTCTCCTTCCCGCCGCCGGGACGCCTCCCGATGATCGAGCGGATCGAGCGCGCCACGCTCTCGCGCCAGGGCCGGGCCGTCCTCGCGGCGAGCGACGACCCGGCTGCGATCGAGCTCGTGGCCTGCGGGCGCCCCCTGCCCGGGCACCAGATCCGCATCGTCGACGACACGGGCCACGAGGTGCCGGAGCGGTGCGAGGGACGGCTGCAGTTCCGAGGCCCGAGCGCCACGCGCGGCTACTTTCGCAACGAGCCGAAGACGCGGGAGCTCTTCGACGGGCCCTGGCTCGAATCGGGCGATCTCGCCTACGTGGCGGGCGGCGACGTCTTCCTGACCGGCCGCACCAAGGACATCATCATCCGCGCCGGACGAAACATCCATCCCCACGAGATCGAGGAGGCGGTGGGAGACCTGCCCGGCGTGCGCAAGGGCTGCGTCGTCGTGTTCGGGAGCCCGGATCCCCGCTCGCGCACCGAGCGGATCGTGGTGGTGGCCGAGACGCGGGAGGAGCGCCCGAACGCCCGTGACGCACTCCAGCGTCGGATCGACGAGGTGGCGAGCGCGATCCTCGAAGGCCCGCCCGAGGAGATCGTGCTGGCGCCGCCCCACAGCGTGCTCAAGACCTCGAGCGGGAAGCTCCGGCGCACGGCGAGCCGCGAGCTCTGGGAGCAGGGACGCCTCGGTCGCGCGCCGCACGCGGTGTGGTGGCAGGTCTCGCGCCTCGCGGCGGCGGGGGCGGCGCTCCGCCTCCAGAGTGGCTGGCGCGCGGCGGCGGCCTTCGCGTACGGCGCCTGGTGGTGGGCGACGCTCGGCCTGGCGGCGCTCGTGGCCTGGCCGCTGATCGCCCTGCTGCCGCGGCCTTCCTGGAGCTGGGCGGTGCTGCGCGCCGCCGCGCGCGGGCTGCTCGCGCTGTGGCGGATCCCGCTTCAGGTGGAGGGGGCCGCGCGCATGCCCGAGGGCGCCTGTGTCGTGGTGGCGAACCACGCGAGCTACCTGGACGGGCTCCTCCTGGCGGCGGGCCTGCCCTTCCGGGTCCGCTTCGTCGCGAAGCAGGAGCTCGCGCGCCAGATCGTGGCCGGACCCTTCCTGCGCGGCATCGCTGCGCTCTTCGTGGAGCGGGCGGATCCCGAGCGCGGCGCGCGCGACGCCGCGCGGGCGGCGGAGGCGGTGCGCGACGGCGATCGCCTGCTCTTCTTCCCGGAAGGCACGTTCCGGCGCATGCCCGGGCTCCTCTCGTTCCGGCTCGGCGCCTTCCACGTGGCGGCGGAGACCGGCGTGCCGGTGGTGCCGGTCGTGCTGCGGGGCAGCCGCTCGGTGCTGCGGGGCGACCAGTGGCTGCCGCGCCGCGGCCCGCTCGGCCTGCGGGTGGGCCAGCCGCTGGTGGCCAAGGGCGACGACTGGAGGGCCGCCGTGGAGATCCGCGATGCGGCGCGCGCGGCGATCCTGCGCCTCGGCGAGGAGCCCGATCTCCGCGAGGAGCCGGTGAGCTTCGAGTGAAGGGCGCCGCGCCGCGCGCGCCGAGCCCCGGGAGGAGCGAGATGTCGGTCGGTCGAATCTGCGTGCGGGAGGTCTTCCTGGCGCGTCCCGACGAGAGCGCGGAGGCGGCGGCGCAGCGCATGGTGAAGGAGGGCGTGGGGACGCTGGTGGTGCTCGACGCCGATCGCCGCCCGATCGGCCTCGTGACCGATCGGGACCTGATGGCGCGCTGCGTGGCCGAGGGCCTCCAGCCCGCCACGACCCCGGTTCACGCGGTGATGAGCGCGCCGCTCGCGCTGGTGCGCGAGACGACACCGATCGAGGACGCCCTCTCGCGGATGGTGAGCCTGCGCGTGCGGCGGCTGCCCGTGGTGGATGCGGAGGAGCGCCTGACCGGGATCCTCGCGCTCGACGACGTGCTCGATCTCCTGGGGGAGGAGATGGCTGCGGTGGGGCGGGCGGTCCGTCGCTCCGCCAGCCGGATGGCGTGAGCCCGGCCCGCGCGGCGGGCGCCCGCGGGCGCCCGCCG
>JAWOLJ010000123.1:0-2827 GCA_033853555.1 Myxococcota bacterium | reverse complement strand
GTCGGGGGTCCTGGGACGCCCGACCGGCCGCCGGCGCATTTCGAGGCGGCGCCCGGGTGGGCGCCGCCGGACGAGCGAGGGCCGATGCCTCGACGGCGAGTGGTGGAGAAGCGGAAGCTGCTTCCCGATCCCCGGTTCGGCGACCGGATGGTGGGACGCTTCACGAACATCCTGATGTACGGCGGCAAGAAGAGCACCGCGGAGTCGATCCTCTACGGCGCCTTCGGTGCGATCGAGAGCAAGACGCGCAACGACCCCCTGGCGATGTTCCGGCGGGCGATCGACAACATCCGCCCGCGCATCGAGGTGAAGTCGCGGCGGGTCGGCGGCGCGACCTACCAGGTGCCGGTGGAGGTGCGGCCGGAGCGCGCCACGTCGCTCGCCATGCGCTGGCTGGTGCAGTACGCGCGGGCGCGCGACGGCAAGAGCATGCGCGAGAAGCTCGCGAACGAGATCATCGATGCGGCCAACGAGCGCGGCGAGAGCGTGCGCAAGCGCGAGGAGACGCATCGGATGGCGGAGGCCAACAAGGCCTTCGCCCACTACCGCTGGTAGCGGTCGGGCCGCGCGAGAGGCGATCATGCCCCGGACCACCCCGCTCGAGCGTACGCGGAACATCGGCATCATGGCCCACATCGATGCCGGGAAGACCACGACCACCGAGCGGATCCTGTTCTACACCGGGGTGACCTACAAGATGGGCGAGGTCCACGAGGGCGCCGCCACGATGGACTGGATGGAGCAGGAGCAGGAGCGCGGCATCACGATCACGTCCGCCGCCACCACCTGTTTCTGGAAGGACCATCGCATCAACATCATCGACACGCCGGGACACGTGGACTTCACGATCGAGGTCGAGCGCTCGCTGCGCGTCCTCGACGGCGCGGTCGCGGTGTTCTGCGGCGTGGGGGGGGTGGAGCCGCAGTCCGAGACGGTCTGGCGCCAGGCCGACAAGTACCGCGTGCCGCGCATCGCCTTCGTGAACAAGATGGACCGGATCGGCGCCGACTTTCCGCGCGTGCTCGAGATGATGCGCGAGCGGCTCGGGGCGCGGCCGGTGCCGCTCCAGGTGCCGATCGGGAGCGAGGACGCCTTCCGCGGCGTGTGGGACGTGGTGCGGCAGAAGGCGATCCTGTGGGACGACGGGTCGCTCGGCGCCCGGTTCAGCGAGAGCGACGAGCTGCCCGGGGAGATCGCGGGCCTCGCCGCCCAGTACCGCGAGCAGGTGATCGAGGCCGCCGCCGACGTCGACGAGGCGCTGATGGCTCGCTACCTGGAGGGCGAGCCCATCGCGCCCGACCCGCTGCGCAAGGCGCTGCGCGAGGCCACGCTGCGCGTCGAGGCGCCGATCGTACCGGTGCTCTGCGGCGCCGCCTTCCGCAACAAGGGGATCCAGCCGCTCCTCGACGCGGTGGTGGACTTCCTGCCCTCGCCCCTCGACATCCCCCCGGTGGAGGGGCGCCGCCCGGGCTCCGACGAGGTGGTGCGGCGCAAGGCCGACGACAACGCCCCCTTCGCCGCGCTCGCCTTCAAGCTGATGAGCGACAAGCACGTGGGGCACCTGACGTACCTGCGTGTCTACTCCGGCCGGATCAAGACCGGCGATCAGGTGCTGAACTCGAGCCGCGGTCGCAAGGAGCGCATCGGTCGCCTGCTCCAGATGCACGCCAACAAGCGCCAGGAGATCGACGAGGCCTGGGCCGGCGACATCGTGGCGGCGGTGGGGCTCAAGTCCGTGGCGACGGGCGAGACGCTGTGCGACGTGCAGCACCCGGTGGTGCTCGAGGCGATGGAGTTCCCGGAGCCCGTGCTCTCGATCGCGATCGAGCCGCGCACCACGGCCGACCTGGAGCGCCTCGGCGAATCGCTCGGGCGGCTCGCGCTGGAGGACCCGTCCTTCCGCGTCTCGACCGACTCGGAGACCGGGCAGACGCTGATCTCCGGCATGGGCGAGCTCCACCTCGAGATCATCACCGATCGCCTGCTGCGCGAGTTCAAGGTGGACGCGAAGGTGGGCCCGCCGCAGGTGGCCTACAAGGAGACCATCACCCGGCCGGTGCGGGTGGAGGCGCGCTACATCAAGCAGACCGGCGGCTCGGGCGACTACGGCGTGGTCACGATCGAGGTCGAGCCCGGCGCGCGGGGATCGGGCTTCGCGTTCGAGGGCGCGATCCGCGGCGGCGTGATCCCGAAGGAGTTCATCCCGGCGGTGCGCCAGGGCGCCCAGGAGGCGGCCGAGAGCGGCGCGCTCGCCGGCTATCCCGTGGTGGACGTGAAGGTGCGCCTGGTGGACGGGCAGTTCCACGAGGTCGACTCCTCGGAGCGCTCGTTCAAGATCGCGGGCTCGCTCGCGATGAAGGACGCGCTGCAGCAGGCGGGGCCGGTGCTGCTGGAGCCGATCATGGCCGTGGAGGTCGTGACGCCCGAGGAGTTCACCGGCGCGGTGCAGGGCGACCTGAACGGACGGCGCGGCCGCCTGGTGGGCCTCGAGAGCCGCGCCCGCGCCCAGGTGATCCGCGCCGAGGTCCCGCTGGCCGCGATGTTCGGGTACGTGAACAGCCTGCGCTCGATGACCCAGGGGCGGGCAACCTACACCATGCAGTTCTCCCACTACGCCCAGGCGCCGGCGAGCGCCACCGGGGGCATGACGAACCGCTGAGGGGCGAAGCCGCTTCCCTCTCGACTGGAGGCTCGAGGCACGATGGCGAAGGCGAAGTTCGAGCGGACGAAGCCGCACGTGAACGTGGGGACGATTGGTCACGTGGACCATGGGAAGACGACGTTGACGGCGGCGATCACGGCGCGGCAGGCGACGAAGAACCTGGCG
>JAWOLJ010000122.1:0-26146 GCA_033853555.1 Myxococcota bacterium | reverse complement strand
GGCTGCGCTCAGCGCGAGCGCGAGGGCCACCCCCGCGAACGGACCCGGCGCGGCCAGCCGCGCGGCCCAGTCCGCGCGCAGCCCGCCTCCGAGCGCGGCCGCCCCGAGCGCGGCCGCCAGAACCAGCCCGCAGCCGACGCGAATTGGTGTTACACGCCGCACCGGCTGCAGCTCACGGGTCAGCCGGTCGATCGTCTGCTCCAGGCTCTCCCGGCTCACGGGGCCTGCCTCCCGAACGTCCGGCGCAGCGCACGCAGCGCACGATGGGCGCGCAGCTTGAGCGCGCCCGGCGTGGCGCCGGCGCGCGTCGCGGCCTCGGGAAGGGGCAGCGCCTCGAGGTGCAGCAGCTCCAGGGCCTGGCGCTGCGCCGCGGGCAGGCGGCCCAGCGCCCGCGCGAGGTCCGGCGAGATCCGCTCCGCCCCGGGCTCCACCGGCTCGGCCAGCGGCTCCACGCCGCCCGCCGCCTCGGCCGGCCGCTCGCGCCGACCCCGCCGGGCCCGCTCGCGCAGCGCGTCCAGCGCGGCATGACGCGCGATCGTGCGCAGCCACGGCCCGAACGGCCGCTCGGGCCGGTAGCTGTGGCGCGCTCGATGGATGCGCAGCAGCACCTCCTGGACGACGTCGTCCACCGCCGGAGGGTCGCGCAGCAGGACGCCGACGAAGCGGCGCAGCGGCGGCAGGAGCTCGCGCAAGAGGCGCTCGTAGGCCTCGGCGTCGCCCCCCTGCGCGGCGGCCATCCAGCGCCCGAAGCGGTCGTCCACCTGCACCCAGTACGCCGGCGGCCTGGCTCGCGTTACGGCCGGCCGCGAAACGCCGACGGGCTCTGGAGCGTACCCCTGACGGCGCGTCGGAGGACTCGTGAGGGACGGCGGAACGGCGGCGGGCGGCGGCTTCGCGTCGGGCCTCGAGGGCCGACGCCTCGAGCTCCTGTGGCGCGAGCTCGGACCCCGGCTGCTCCGGCTGGCCCGCCGCGTGACAAGCGATCCGGTTGGAGCGGAGGACGTGCTGCAGCGGGCCTTCGAACAGGCCTGGCGGCATGCCGCGCGTTTCCGGGGCGACGCGGCTCCCGGCACCTGGCTCCATCGGATCGTGATCAACCAGGGCCGGATGTGGCTGCGGGAGGAGCGACGTCGCGCACGCCGGACGGCGCTCACGCCCGACGGCGACCTCGACGGCGCGACGGACCCCCGCCCGGACCCCCTCGAGCGGGTGCTGCGCGCCGAGCGGGAGGCCTGCGCCCGACGTGCGCTGGCCTGCCTGTCCGAGGCCGATCGCGGCCTCCTGCTGCGCCGCGCCGAGGAGAAGCCCGCCTACGCCGCCCTCGCGGCCGAGACCGGGCAGCCGCTGGTGACGCTCAAGAGCCGGGCCTTCCGCGCCCGCCGGCGCCTCGCCGCTGCGCTGGCGGCGCTGGAGCGCGGCGCGGCGGTCGCCTCAGGGCGCCAGCGGATCGCAGGCCGGCTGCCCGAAGGGCAGCTCGAGCAAGAGACCATCCGGCGTCAGCGTGTGGTCCGCGTCGCAGAGCCCGTTGCAGAAGTTCTCGATCGTGCCGCCCGGCTGCAGGAAGTGCAGTAGCTGCTCGACCGAGGCCGGGATGAAGCCGCGGCGCGGGTGCGGATCGCAGTTGTTGGGCTGCGCCGGAAGGTTCGCGAGCGGCGGGATGAACGGCGCATGCGCCGGGTTGTCGAGATCGAAGCTCCCGGTGTCGTAGACCACCCACGCCGAGTCGAGCGGCCCCGGCTGGTCCGGGACCTGGGCCACGCCGGGGAGCAGCGAGCCCACGAGCTGGGGCAGCCCGAGGGTGCGGGCCTCGATCTCGGTGCCCTGGTTCGAGACCTGCTGGTCGAGGAAGGCCTCGGTCAGCAGGATCTGCTTCGCGTTCGTGCCCGGAAGCGGATCGCTCGTCACGTGGGTCGCGAGGGCCGCCGATTCGCCGCGCACCCAGAGCTCGTGCAGGATCGAGAGCCCGAGCGCGGTCTCCATGGGATCGGTCACGCCGGACACCTTCAGCACGACGTCGAACTGAATGAAGGGAGTCGCCCGCTGCAGGAGCAGCGAGAAGTTGATGGCGGGTACGTCCAGGTTCGCGCGCTCGATGTCGGGCGAGAGACCCGAGAACATGGTGCCGAGGATGCCGCCCAGGCTCGCGCCGAAGTAGTACATGTCGCTGGTGTCGATCACCGGCGTACCGCCGGGCGTCTGGAACTCGGGGCTCGCGTTGAAGGCGCCGCTCCGCAGCATGCGGCCCAGGACCAACGTGTTCAGCATGCCCTGACGCGAGCGATCGGGGAGCGCGTCGAAGAGATTCAGGTTCAGGATCACCTTCAGCAGGTAGCTGCTGGCGATGGGGTTCAGGTCCGGGCTCGAGAGCCCACGCCAGTCGGTGGCGCCCGTGACGAAGTCGAAGCCGTGGAGCAGCGGCTGGTCCAGGTAGCCCAGGATGTCGCTCCCCTTGCCGAACAGGCCGTGGCCGAAGAGGAGCGGGCGCTTGGGCGTTCCGCCGCCCGCCAGCACGCTGCACGGGATCGCGATGGTGAAGGGGGGATTCGTGATCCCGTTCTGCACCGGCGTGCCGTCGGCGTCGACGTTCAAGGTGCCCGGCGTTCCGGAGTCGCTCACCGGATCGCTGGTCAGGAAGAGCGGCACCTGGTAGGTCCCTTGGAGCACGCGCCAGACGAAGGCGCCGGGCTGGCTGCAGTCGTTCTCCTGCACGCTCTGGATGGTGAAGGTCGACGCGCTCTGCGCCGCGAGCCAGGCGAAGGCCTGGTCCCGCATCGAGAGCATCTGCCCGGTCAGGCCTTCGTCGCTCTGCACCACGAAGTCGAACGCGAGCTGGAGATCGTCGCGCTCCACCCCGGCGTGGCCCAGGCGGAGGAAGAGGTCCTCGAAGTGCAGGCGCCGCGCCTCCAGCGACGCGATGGTGCTCGGGCGCCGATCGCGCAGTGCCGCGAAGGGCGACTCGGGCGTGATGGCGCTGCCGTCGGGATGGACCAGATGGCGAACCGCCACGATGTAGTGATGCCCGGGCACGAGGCTCCGGCCCGGGCGCAGGAACAGCACCTGGCGCGCCGGATCGCCGACGGCCCGGGCGTCGGTCTCGACGAAGTGGAGGATGTGCTCGCCGCTGTCGGCGTCGATCAGCACCGTGGGGCTGTCGGGATCGAGCGAACGCGTGCCGTAGGAGCGCGCGTTCGGGTCGCCGGGCTTGCCCGGGATCAGGTGCGAGGCGCCCGAGAGCACGGGATCGACGCCGCCGGGGAAGTGCATCAGGACCTGCACCGTCGGGCTGAAGCCGTCGAGCTTGCGGTAGGGCTCGGGCGAGAGGGAGGTCGGGACCCCGTTCACGTTCTGCGTCGGCATGCCGCCCTCGGGAAAGGCGAGACGCCAGCCGGTGGGGGTGGGCGCCGGCTCCAGGAAACGCGACGAGGGATAGGGAAGCATACACTCGGCGTTGTTGAGGATCTCGCACAGGTCCGGCCGGTCGAGATCCACCAGCTCGAAGCGCGTGGCGGCCTGGAGCGGGACGCTGAAGAAGAGGATCCGCAGCGTCGCCGTGGCCGAGAGATCGTGCCAGCCGACGCCGAGCGCGGGCAGCGTGCCCTGCAACGAGGTCGGCCCGCGGCTGAACGCGCCGGTGTCGAGGGGCGCGCCGTCGAGCTCGAGCTGGAGGGATTGCACGTGGGCCATGCCGGGCAGGACCAGCTCGGCCGGGAGGGCGCCCACCAGCGAGAGCTGGCCGAAGAGCGGCGCCCGGAAGAAGAAGAACGGCGTGCCGCTGCCGAACGGAGCGCAGGAGCCGGCTCCGAGGAGTGCGGCGGCCAGCGTGGCGAGGAGCAGGCGCTGAGCGAGACGACGCAGGATGGGCATGGGATCCACTCCTCGTTCGGGCCAGCGAGGCCGGCCCCTGCACCGCATTCCCGGAGGCGCCGCATCCTATCACGGGCACTGAACGCTCGGTAAAGGGAAATCCAGCCACACCCACGGGGGGAGCGGTCCCGGGAGCGCCGGGCTCAGGCCGGCTCCTGCTGCGTCAGGCAGTGCACCGCCCCGAGGCCGAAGACGAGATCGTTCGCGGGGATGGGGACCAGCTCCCGCCCGGGCAGGCACTCGCGGAGCACCGCCAGGGCCCGCGCGTCGCTCGGCGTGCCGAAGACCGGCACCAGCGCCACACCGTTCGCGAGATAGAAGTTCGCGTAGCTCGCCGGACAACGTTGGCCGTCCACCAGCAGGGGAGGCGGCATCGGCAGCGTCGCCAGCGCGAGCGGCTTGCCGTCCGCGTCGCGCATGGCGCGCAGCCGCCTCAGGTTCTCCGAGAGCGGAGCATGGTTCGGATCCGAGGGGTCCGGCTCCACCACCGTCACCACGCTGCCCGGGTCCACGAAGCGCGCGAGGTCGTCCACGTGTCCGTCGGTGTCGTCGCCCGCGATTCCGTCGCCGAGCCAGAGCACCTGCCGCGCACCGAGCTGCTCGGCCAGCACGCGCTCCAGCGCCGCGCGCGTGCGCCCGCCGCCGCGGTTCGGGTTCAGGAGACACGATTCCGTTGTGAGGACGGTGCCGCGGCCATTGCCGTCGATGGAGCCGCCCTCCAGCACCAGACCCGGCTCGAAGCGCCGCAGCCCGAGGCTCTCCGCGATCCGTCGCGGCACGGCGTCGTCCTGGTCCCAGGGCCCGTACTTGCGGCCCCAGGAGTCGAAGCCGAAGTCGAGCAGGGCGCGCTCGCGCCGGCCGTCCGCCTCGCGCACCACGAAGATCGGGCCGTGGTCGCGCACCCAGGCGTCGTCGGTGGGGATGCGGAAGAAGCGCACGCCGCGGTCCGGATCGACCCCGCCCGCGCGCAGGCGGCGCCGCACCTCCTCCTCCAGGGCTTCGCTCCCGACGTTGATGCATACCTCCTCGCGGCCCTGGAGCGCGCGCACCATCTCGATGAACGGCGCGTGCACCCGCTCTAGCCGCCCGGGCCAGGTCTCGGGGTTGTGGGGCCAGGAGAGCCAGGTGGCGCGGTGCGGCTCCCACTCGGCCGGCCAGCGGTAGCCGAGCGCCGCCGGCGTGGTGCCGACGCTCATTGGTGTCTCCTAGTCTCGGAAGCGCTTCAGCAGGTCGCCGTAGGCGTCGATGCGGCGGTCGCGCAGGAAGGGCCAGTGCCGCCGCACCTCCTCGATGCGGCCGAGGTCGCACTCCACCACCAGGATCTCCTCCCGGTCGGCCGGAGCGCGTGCCAGCACGCGCCCGAAGGGGTCGCAGACGAAGCTCTGTCCGAAGAAGCGGATCGCGTCCTCCGGACCGACCCGGTTGGCCACCGCCACGAACACTCCGTTGGCGATGGCGTGGGCGCGCTGCGTCGTCTCCCACGCGTCGTGCTGGGCGGCGTCGATGGCGCCGCCCTGCTCGAACTGCCAGCCGATCGCGGTGGGGTAGAGGAGGATCTGGGCCCCGGCCAGCGCGGAGAGCCGCGCCGCCTCGGGGAACCACTGGTCCCAGCACACCAGGGTGCCGAGCCGGGCATGGCGCGTGGCGATCGCCGGAAAGCCCAGGTCGCCGGGCGTGAAGTAGAACTTCTCGTAGTAGAGCGGGTCCTCGGGGATGTGCATCTTGCGGTAGAGGCCCGCCAGCGAGCCGTCCGCATCGAGCACTGCGGCGGTGTTGTGGTAGAGGCCCTCCGCGCGCCGCTCGAAGAGCGAGGCCACGATCGCGATCCCGCGGGCGGCGGCGAGCTTGGAGAGCGCCTCGGTGGAGGGGCCCGGAATCGGCTCCGCCAGGGCGAAGCGCTCCACTTCCTCGGCCTGGCAGAAGTAGCGGCTCCGGAAGAGCTCGGGCAGGCAGACCACCCGGGCGCCGCGGCGCGCGGCCTCGTCCACTCCCTCGAGCGCGCGAGCCAGGTTCTCCGCCGGCTGGGCGGAGCAGCGCATCTGCACCAGTCCCAGCGGCACCACGGGTCCGATCGGATGCGCGTCGTCGAACTCCGCCACGACGGGGAGGTAGACGAGGGCCGGCGGGCTGACAAGCCGGGCCGGCGTGTGACCGTCCCCGTCACACGGGGCGCTCAGACTGCTCCCCGGGGTCTTGGATCCCTCGGGAGGCTGCATGTCGCTTCGATCGCGCGATCTCGTCGGGCGCCCCGCTCGCACGCCCCGCCTCCGCTGTCCACTCTTCTGGCTGGGCCTGCTCTGGAGCGCCGCCGTGATGGCTGGCTTCGTTGCGTTCGGCCTCGGGGTCGCCCTCCTCGAACGCGCGGCCCGCGCCACCCCCTATTCTCGGGACATGGGCCAGCAGGCGACCGAGGACGAGACGGGCGCGCGGCCCGCGGTCTGGCTGGTGGACGGCTACAACGTGCTCCACGCCGGTGTGCTCCGGGGTCGCGATCGCGCGGGCTGGTGGAAGGCCGCCGCCCAGGCGCGTGTGGTGTCGGCCGCGGAGGGCTTCGACGATCCGCGCGCGGAGGTCTGGGTGGTGTTCGACGCCGCGCGGCCAGAGGCCGCGTCGGAGCGCTGCAGCGTGCCGCCGGAGGGACGCGTGCGCCTGGTCTTCACCCCTTCGGCCGACGAGTGGATCGTGCGACACGTGCGCACGCACGCCGAGCCCGAGCGTCTCGCGGTGGTGACGGCCGATCGTCAGGTGGCCGAGCGGGCGCGCCACCGCGGAGCCCGCGTGGTGTCCCCCCTCGCCTTCCTGCGCCGCTGCACCCGCGCCGGGGGATCGTCGCCTCAGGCTCCGGGAGCGCCGCCCGACGCGTAGACCTCGGGGTTCGCGACGTGGGGGATCCGGCGGCCCGCGAGACCCGCCCGCAGGTTCTCCACCGCGAGACGCGCCATGCGAGCCCGCGTCTCCCGGCTCGCGCTCCCGATGTGGGGCGTCAGCACCACGTTCTCGAGACGGAGGAGCGGGCTCTCGGGCGGGAGGGGTTCGCGCGCGTAGACGTCGAGGGCCGCCGCGGCGAGGCGTCCCGAGCGCAGCGCTTCGACCAACGCCACCTCGTCCACGATCCCGCCCCGCGCGGTGTTCACCAGGATCGCACCCGGCGGCAGGCGGGCGAGCGCGGCGGCGTCGAGGAGCCCTCGCGTCTCGGGCGTGAGGGCCAGGTGCACGCTCAGGAAGTCCGCCCGCGCCAGCAGCTCCTCCAACGCCACGCGCTCGACGCCGGGACACGCAGCCGGCGAGCGGCTCCAGCCGAGGACGCGCATCCCGAAGCCCAGCCCACGGCGGGCGACCGCGCGTCCGATCTCGCCCAGGCCGACGACGCCCAGGCTCGCGCCGTGCACGTCGCGCCCGAGGAGGAGATCCGGCTCCCAGCGCCGCGCCGGCGTCCAGCCGCCCGCGCGCACCCAACGGTCGGCCTCCGCGATGCGGCGTGCGGCGGCGAGCAGGAGCCCGAAGGCGAGATCGGCGGTGGTCTCGGTCAGGACTCCGGGCGTATGTCCGACCGCCACCCCGCGCGCGGTGGCGGCGGCGAGGTCCACGTGGTCCACCCCGACCGAGAAGCTCGACACCACGCGGAGATCGGGACACGCCTCCAGCAGCGCCCGATCCACACGGTCCGTGAGCATGCAGAGCAGCCCCTCGGCGCGGCTGGCACCTTCGCGAAGGGCCTCGGCCGGTGGAGCTCCCGGGCCGGACCAGAGCTCGATCTCGGCCTCCGGCTCCAGTGCCGCGAGCACGCCGCCGGCGAGGCGACGGGTGACGAACACGCGGGGCCGGCTCATCGCAGCCCCCCGCCCGGACGCGGCGCCCTCGCCGCTGAACACCGTTCGAAGCCCGCGACCGCGCGCTCGCGCCGCAGCGGAAGCTTGACCCGGGGGGGCCATCGGAAATATCGTGCGGGCCCGGTCTCAGCCGGGGTTCTGAGGCCACCCTCGGGTCGATTCGTGAGCCCGTTGAAATCCGCCCCGAGCCGCGGGTGTCCTGACCTGCGTCCACCGTTGCATCGCAGGAGCACGAGGAGCCCATGGCCGACGTCCCGAAGCATCACATCCGCGAGACCGCCACCCTGCGCTTCGCGCGCTGGGTGGTGCGCCACCGGGCACCCCTCGGCCTGTTCCTGATCGCGACCACGCTCTTCTTCCTGATCCCCATCGTGAACGCCGTCACGACGGGCCTCGGCCACCCGCTGCCCTGGATCCGGGCGATCGTGCGCGTCGACACCAGCGCGCGCTCGCTCTACCCCGACCATCCCTTCATCCACGCCCAGGACAAGTTCGCGGGCAAGTTCGGCGCCTCGTCGCTGGTCGCGATCGCGGTGGTGGCCAAGGAAGGCACGATCTTCACCCCCGAGATCCTGCAGAAGATCAGCCGCATCACCAAGGCGCTCGACGGCGTGGGCTACGACAGCAAGACCGAGCAGCGGGAGGCGCTGCGGGCGAAGCTCGAGGCGGAGGGCGGGCTCTCGCCCGAGGAGATCCTGAAGCAGCTCGATCACACCTACCCCCCGTATCCCGTGAACCACGACCAGGTCCAGTCGATCGCCCACGGCAGCACGCGGGTGATCCAGATCGAGCCCGACGGCGGCATCACTTCCAACGTGCTGATGCGCAAGGTGCCGCAGACGCCCGAGGAGGCGGAGGCGCTGCGCGCGCTCGTGCGGCAGAACCCGCCCTACATCTTCGGGCGCCTGGTCTCGCGCGACGAGAAGGGCGCGCTGATCACCGCGGGCTTCGTCACCGACCGCCTGAACAGCCGCGAGATCTACAAGGCGGTCTTCGACTACGTGCAGAAGATCAAGGCCGACGAGGAGAAGGACGGCCTGGTCAACCTCTACGTGTCCGGCGAGCCGATCCTCGCGGGCTGGGTGCTGAAGCACGCCTTCGAGGTGATCGGCTACACCATCGGGACCATCATCACGGTGTTCGCGCTCCTGCTGGCCTACTTCCGCCGGCTGCACGGGGTGCTCCTCCCCTTCATCGCAGCCATCGCCACCGTGATCTGGGGGCTCGGGTTCACCGGCTGGATGGGCATCACCTTCGATCCGCTGGTGCTGGTGATCCCCATGATCATCACGGCGCGTGCGGTCTCCCACACCGTGCAGATGGCGGAGCGCTTCTTCGAGGACTACGAGCTCCTGCTGCCCCGCTTCGGCGATCCCGACGTGGCGAAGGTCGAGGCCGCCACGGTGGCGATGAGCGAGGTGCTGGTGCCCGGCACGCTCGGCATCCTGGTGGACGTCGGCGGCCTGCTCGTGATCCTGGTGACCTCGATCCCGTCGCTGCGGGATCTGGCGATCTTCGGCGCCTTCTGGGTCACCGCGATCCTCTTCACGGTGGAGCTCTTCCACCCGATCATGATCTGCTACCTGCCGCCGCCCCACGAGAGCGAGCATTTCCTGCCCAAGACGATGATCCGCTTCACGCGGTTCGTGGGCTATGCCACCACGCATCGGGTGTGGAAGTACGTGATCGCCGCGGTGACTATCACCCTCTTCGCGACGTCGACCTGGCTCGCGCTCTTCCACTCGAAGATCGGCGAGGCGAGCCCGGGCACGCCGTTGCTCTGGCCGTCCCACGAGTTCAACGTGGCCACGGCGCAGATCGCCGAGCGTTTCGGGGGCGTCGACTCGATGGTGGTCTACGCCAACGGCGACCGCGACAACGCCACGGCCGACGCGATGCCGATCCGGCGCATGGAGGAGTTCGAGCGCTGGATGAAGACCTACACCGACCTGGGTGTCTCGGTGTCGCTGGTGCCGTTCCTGCGCAACTCCTGGCAGATGAACCACTACGGGGATCCCAAGTGGTACTTCATCCCGGAGGACACCGGCACGGTCCGGTCGATGATCTTCCAGCTCCGCACCAACGGTCCGCCGGGCTTCCTGCGTCCCTACATGACCGAGGACGGGCGCGACGCCAACATCCAGTTCTACTACCCCGACCACAAGGGCGACACCATCCTGCGCTCGGTGCTCGCGGCCGAATCCTTCATCGAGAAGAACCCGATCGGCGAGGTCATCGTGCGCCTGGACAAGGACCACGCCGCGAAGGACGCCCCCTTCTTCTCGCGCCAGAACCTGACCGACATCTGGTACTACATGATCGGCCCGCTGCTGCCGCCGCGGGCGCACAGCCTGCACGTGAGCCTTCGCCAGGCGGACGGGACCTACAAGGCCGTGAAGGTGAACGACGCGCGCACCGGCCAGGCCCCGCCCTGGATCGACGACTTCCGCAAGAAGGCGCTCCAGGACTACGAGGACCAGAAGGAGTCGGTGCCGGAGGGCCAGGTCTTCGCCTGGCCCAAGAAGCTCGCCAACTGGACCGACAACGACGTGAGCTGGTGGTGGGAGAGCCAGGACTACGGCATTCGCGCCGTGGCCGTGAACACCCAGGACCTGATCGTCCAGGACATGAAGGCCGTGAACTCGGTGCCGGCCTACCAGCCGACGGAGTCGTGGACCCGCGGCGTCCAGTTCGTGATGGCCGGCGGCGTGATGGGCATCCTGGCGGCGATCAACGACGAGGTCGAGCGCGCCCACGTCGCCAACATCTCGCTAATCTTCCTGGTGATCTTCGTGCTGCACTCGCTCACGTACCAGTCGATCGCGAGCGGCGGAATCATCTTTCTGCAGATCTCCACCGCCACGCTGCTCTCGCTGGCCTACATGGCATTGCGGAACATCGGCCTCAACGTGAACACGCTGCCGGTTCAGTCGGTGGGCGTGGGGATCGGAGTCGACTACGCGATCTACATCGTGGACCGCATCCGCCAGGAGGTGGCCGAGACGGCGGACATCGACGAGGCGATCCGGCGCGCGATCCGGACCACGGGCATGGCGGTGAGCTTCACTGCCACCACCGTGGTGGGCGGGATCTTCCTGTGGATGTTCTCGAACCTGCGCTTCCAGGCGGAGATGGCGCAGCTCCTGGTGATCCTGATGATCGTGAACATGCTGGGCGCGATCACCGTGGTGCCGACCTTCTACTCGATCCTGCGCCCGCGCGTGGCGACCGCGCTCCTCACCGAGGAGCAGAGGGAGGCGATGCGCTACCAGAAGGAGCTCGAGGCCAAGCGCGGCATGGCGTGAGGGCAAGCGAAGCGCGCAGCGAGCCGAAGGCGAGCGGAGGGCGCAGCCCGGCGGCGGAGCCGCCGGCGCGCCGAGGCCGGGTCTCCCGTCCGGGAGACCCGCCGGGCGCTCAGCCGGACGCGGCCCTGGCGTCGTGGCCGATCAGCTCGAGGATGCGCGCCGCCGTCTCCTCCACCGCCTTCCCGGTGATGTCGACGATGCGCCAGCCCCGGTCGCGGAACAGGCGGCGCGAGCGCGCAAGCTCCTGCAGCACCGCTTCCGGATCCACGTAGGAGGACCACGGCGCAGCGCGCAGCGTTCGCATGCGGTTGCGGCGGATCGTGAGGAGCACGCCCGGCTCCACCGTCAGGCCGATCACCTTGCGGGGATCGAGCTCGAGCAGCTCGCGCGGCGGCTCGAGCCCCGGCACCAGCGGCACGTTGCCGGTCTTGTAGCCCCGCTGCGCCAGGTACATCGAGAGCGGGGTCTTCGAGGTGCGCGAGACGCCGGCCAGCACCAGGTCCGCCTCGAAGAGCGTGCGCAGGTTCAGCCCGTCGTCGTGGCGGACGGCGAACTCCACCGCCTCGATCCGGCGGAAGTACTCGTCGGTGAAGCCGTGGAGCAGCCCCGGCTCGAGCCGCGGCTCGACGCCGACGTGCTGGGCCACCTGGGTGATCAGGGGGCCGAGCAGGTCCACCGTCTTCACCCCCTCGCTCGCGCCGAGGTCGCGCAGCGTGCGCCCGACCCCCGTATCCACCACGGTGTAGACCACGAGCGCGCCGACCCTGGCGGCCTGCTCCACCACGCGCCGTGCCTGGGCCTCCTGTCGCACGTCGCCGAAGGTCCGAAGCCGCCACGGGATGTGGAACTGGAGCATCGCGGCGCGCACCGCCGCGGTGGCGGTCTCGCCAGTGCCGTCCGAGACGACGAAGACCTCGGCGGGTCGGAGGCTCGAGTCGATCACGCGCGGAGGGTAGCCGCATCGCAGGTGGCGCGCGCCCGCCTCGCGCTCGGCCCCGCCCGACCCGCGGCGGCGTTGACGGCCCCCGACGCCGCCGGCACTTTCCGGCCGTGCCCTACGACCCCAAGACGATCGAGCCCCGCTGGCAGGCCTGGTGGCGGGAGCACGAGACCTTCCGCGCCGAGATCGACCCGGCGAAGCCCAAGTACTACGTGCTCGACATGTTCCCGTACCCCTCCGGCGACGGGCTGCACGTGGGTCACCCGGAGGGCTACACCGCGACGGACATCGTGGCGCGCTACAAGCGGATGCGCGGCTTCAACGTGCTGCACCCGATGGGCTGGGACGCCTTCGGGCTGCCGGCGGAGCAGTACGCCATCAAGACCGGAACGCATCCACGCATCACGACCCGGCGCAACGTCGAGAACTTCCGGCGTCAGATCCAGAGCCTGGGCTTCAGCTACGACTGGCGCCGCGAGATCGACACCACCGATCCCGGCTACTTCAAGTGGACGCAGTGGATCTTCCAACGTCTCTACGAGCGCGGCCTGGCGTACGAGGCCGAGGTGCCGGTGAACTGGTGCCCCGCCCTCGGCACCGTGCTGGCCAACGAAGAGGTGATCGAGGGCAAGAGCGAGATCGGCGGACACCCGGTGGTGCGGCTGCCGATGCGGCAGTGGATGCTGCGCATCACGGCCTACGCCGACCGCCTGCTCGAGGACCTGGAGGAGCTCGACTGGCCCGAGCCGATCAAGAAGCAACAGCGCGACTGGATCGGCCGGAGCGAGGGGGCGCGCGTGCGCTTCCCGCTGGCGGCGGAGCCGGAGCTCTCGATCGAGGTCTTCACCACGCGCCCCGATACGCTCTTCGGCGCCACCTACATGGTGCTGGCGCCGGAGCATCCGCTGGTGGCGCGCATCAGCCTGCCGGAGCGCCGCGCCGAGGTCGAGGCCTACGTGGCGGCCGCCGGGCGCAAGAGCGAGCGGGCGCGGCTTGCCGAGGCGAAGGAGAAGACCGGCGTCGCTACCGGCGCGAGCGCGATCAACCCCTGCACCGGAAAGCCGATCCCGATCTGGGTCGCGGACTACGTGCTCGCGGGCTACGGGACGGGGGCGATCATGGCGGTGCCCGCGCACGACGATCGCGACTTCGCCTTTGCCAAGGCCTTCGGTCTCCCGATCGTGCCGGTGGTGGCGCGCGCCGGCGGGGGCGAGGCGCCGCTCCCCTTCGTGGAGGACGGCGTCGCCCGGAGCTCCGCGTTCCTGGACGGGCTTCCGACGCCGGAGGCGAAGCGCCGCGTGGTCGCCTGGCTCGCCGAGCGCGGCTCCGGGGAAGCGGCCGTCACCTACAAGCTCCGCGACTGGCTGTTCAGCCGGCAGCGCTACTGGGGCGAGCCGTTCCCGCTGCTCCACCTGGAGGACGGCACGGTGAAGCTCCTGCCGGAGAGCGCGCTGCCGCTGGCGCTCCCGGATCTCGACGACTTCCGGCCGACCGCCGAGGGCGGAACGCCCCTCGAGCGCGCGCGCGACTGGATCGAGACCCGCGACCCCGAGACCGGTCGCCCGGCGCGTCGCGATCGCAACACCATGCCCCAGTGGGCCGGGAGCTGCTGGTACTACCTGCGCTTCTGCGATCCGCGCAACGATCGCGCGCCCTTCGCGCCCGAGGCGGAGCGCTACTGGATGCCGGTGGATCTCTACATCGGCGGCGCGGAGCACGCCGTGCTGCATCTGCTCTACGCGCGCTTCTGGCACAAGGTGCTCTACGACCTCGGTCTCGCGCACACCAAGGAGCCGTTCCAGAAGCTCGTGAACCAGGGGATGATCCTCGGCTACAGCTACCGCTACTGGGACGACAACCTGAGCGACGATCCCGCCGCGACGCCGCGCTGCTTTCCCACCACGGCGGTGCGCATCGAGGCCGAGCGCGCCTTCGCGCTGGACGGCGGGCAGGAGCTGAAGGCACGCTGGGTGCCGCTCTCGCAGGTGCGCCGCAGCGCGGACGGAACGCCCCTCCATCCGAGCCTCCCCGACCTGGTGCTGGAGGAGGTGGTGGAGAAGATGTCGAAGAGCCGCGGCAACGTGATCAACCCCGACGAGGTGATCGCCGAGGTGGGCGCCGATGCGATGCGGCTCTACGAAATGTTCATCGGCCCGCTGGAGAAGGCGGCGCCGTGGTCCACCGAGGGCATCCAGGGCGTCTACCGCTTCCTGCAACGCGCCTGGCGCCTGCTGCTGGACGAGGAGGCCCCCGGCGAGCCGCTGCGCCCCCTCGCGGCGGGCAGCGGGTCTCCGGAGCAGCAGCGGCTGCTCGCACGCACCGTGCAGGGCGTGACCGACGACATCGAGCAGCTCTGCTTCAACACCGCGATCTCGAAGCTCATGGTCTTCGTCCGGGACGTGGCGCGGGACGCGCCGCTCCCGCGCCGTGCCGCCGAGACCCTCGTCCTGCTCCTCGCCCCCTTCGCGCCGCATCTGGCGGAGGAGCTCTGGCGGCGCCTCGGCCACGCCGACTCCCTGGCCTGCGAGCCCTGGCCCGAGGCCGACGCCGCCTGGCTGCGCGAGGAGGTGATCACCCTGGCGGTGCAGGTGAACGGCAAGCGCCGAGACGAGATCCAGGTGCCGGTCGGCGCCGACGAAGCCGTGATCCGCGCCGCCGCGCTGGCCGCGCCTAACGTGGCGCGCCACCTGGCGGGCCGCGAGCCGAAGAAGGTGATCGTGGTTCCAGGCCGCCTGGTGAACGTGGTGGGCTGAAGGCGCGGGAGCTCTTCACGCCCCGTCCTCGAGCAGGAAGCTCGACGTCATGAACCGGGCGTTAAGGCGCTGGATCTCGCGGTAGGAGAGGAAGCGGACCGCCGCCAGGGCCCGGGATTGCGCGCGAGACGCGCTCTCGCCGCCTCCGCGACACCGATCTCGGTTGCCAGACGGTCCGCAGAACGGCGGCAGCTCCGACGCATTCCTCTCCTCCCCGTCCGAGGAGCTTCCGAGCACGGAGCCGCGGGCCACGGAACGCGCGCGGCGCTCGTGACCCCGGTCACGGCCCGCCGCCGCCGTACGTGCGATCCTTCGTTGGTGCTCGGGTGACCTGTGGAGGGGTTCTCCCGTGACCAGGCAGCTCCGATGATCCAGCGAAGGGACGTGCTGGTGCTGGGTGCGGAATCCCCGCCCATGCAGCGCCTGTGCCAGCGCATCGCGCGCCTCGGCTACCGGTCGCTCCCGGCGAAGACGCCGGAGCAGGCGCACGTGCTGCTGCGCATCTCCCGCTCGATGATCGGCGCCGTCGTGCTCCCGCCGGAGCTGCCGGTCCTCGATCTGCGGCGCGCGCTCTGCTTCATGAGCGCGCTGGTGTTCGGGAGCGAGCTGGCCTTCCTGGCCGCCGGCCCGGCGCCGGGCGCCGAGGAGCGGCGTCGGCTGCGCGACGCGGGAGTCGATCTCGCGCTCTTCGATCCGCTGGACGACGCGACGCTGCGCTTCCAGTTGAACCGTGCGCTCGCAGGGTCGCTCGTGGTGCGCGGCCGGCGCGGCGCGCTGCGCGCGCCCGCCGCGTGGCCGATGCGCGTCTGGGTCGGAAGCCGCTGCAAGGAGGCGTCGCTCTACGATCTCTCCTCCTCGGGCGCCTGGCTGGTCACGGAAGCGCCGTCGCCTCGGAGCTCGCGCGTGCAGGTGGAGCTGCCGCGCGAGCTCGGGGGCGCGCGGCTGGCGGCGCGGGTCGTGCGCACCAACGTGCCGGGCAACCTCCGCCAGTGGAACGTACCCCTCGGCATGAGCGTGGCCTTCGAGGAGCTGCCGATCGAGGTCGAGGCCACGATCCACCTCTGGGCCGAGGAGCGCCTGCGCGCGCTCGCGGTCTGAAGCGCGGCCGGGGGCCCGCCTACCCCACCCCACCCGGCCTTGGCGTTTCCGGCCTTGGCGCCCCGGCGGCTACGCCGCCGGGCTGCGCCCTTCGCTCGGCTTCGCCTCGCTGCGCGTTTCACTTGCACTAGGCTCGTGCCCGGAACCGCGATGCGGCCCGGCCGCGGAGGGGAGGCGGGAAGGTGTCCGAAGCGAAGAGCGGGCCGGGGCACATGCATCTCGCACGCCTGGTCGAGCGCGGCAAGGACCGGGCGGCGGTACCCACGGCGGTGGCGCATCCATGCGACGAGGTCTCGCTGCGCGCGGCGGTGGAGGCCGCCGAACATGGCCTGCTCGAGCCGATCCTCGTCGGCCCGCGCCAGCGCATCGAGCGGATCGCCTCGCAGCACCGGATCTCGCTGGCGGGGCTCCGGCTGGTGGACGTCCCCCACAGCCACGCCGCCGCGGCGCGCGCGGTGGATCTGGTCCGTGCCGGCGAGGCGTCGATCCTCGCCAAGGGAAGCCTGCACACCGACGAGCTCATGACCGAGGTGCTGCGCAAGGACGCCGGCCTCCGAACCGCCCGCCGGGTGAGCCAGGTCTTCGTGATGGACCTTCCCATCTATCCGAAGCCCCTCTTCGTGACCGATGCCGCGATCCACATCTCTCCCACGCTCGAGGACAAGGTGGACATCTGTCAGAACGCGATCGAGCTGGCCCGGGCGCTCGACATCGGCCGGCCCAAGGTGGCAATCCTCTCCGCGGTGGAGACCGTGACCTCGAAGATCCCCTCCACGATCGACGCCGCCGCGCTGTGCAAGATGGCCGATCGCCGGCAGATCACCGGGGCGATCCTGGACGGTCCGCTGGCCATGGACAACGCGGTGGATGCCGAGGCCGCGCGCGCGAAGGGGATCGAGTCCCCGGTGGCCGGCGACGCGGACATCCTCCTCGCCCCGGACCTCGAGGCCGGCAACATGGTGGCGAAGCTCCTGAGCTTCCTGGGCGGCGCGGAGGCCGCCGGGATCGTGCTCGGCGCGCGCGTCCCGATCATCCTCACGAGCCGCGCCGACAGCGTCCGTGCGCGGCTCGCCAGCGCCGCGGTGGCCGTCCTCCTCGCCCATGCGCGGCGAGGTCTTAACGCGTGAGCGATGCGCTGCTGGTGCTGAACGCGGGCTCGTCGAGCCTGAAGTTCTCGCTGTTCCGGCTGGCGAGCGGCGCCGAACCGGACCTCCTCCTGGAGGGGCAGGTGGAGGGCCTGCCCGAGAAGCCGCGTCTCGAGGCAAAGGACGCGACCGGCGCGCCGCTCGTGGATCGCGGGCTCGATGCGCGGGCCGCGGATCTCCGCGGCGCCATGTCGGTGATCGCGGCCTTCCTGCGCGAGCAGGTGGGCGCCACGCGCCTGGTGGCGGCGGGACACCGGGTGGTGCACGGCGGGCTGCGGTACGCGCAGCCGGTAAGGATCGACGCCGGCGTCCTGGACGAGCTGGAGCGGCTGGTGCCCCTGGCTCCACTGCACCAGCCGCACAACCTGCGGGCGATTCGCGCGCTGGCCGAGGAGCACCCGGACCTGCCCCAGGTGGCGTGCTTCGACACCGCCTTCCACCGCAGCCAGCCGGCACTCTCCCAGGCCTTCGCGCTGCCACGGGCGCTCTCCGAGGCGGGGCTGCGCCGCTACGGCTTCCACGGCCTTTCCTACGAGTACGTGGCAGCGACGCTTCCACGTGTCGCTCCCGACGTGGCGAGCGGCCGCGTGGTGGTGGCCCACCTCGGCAACGGCGCGAGCCTGTGCGCGCTGCGAGGCGGGCGGAGCGTGGCCACCACCATGGGCTTCACGGCGCTGGACGGCCTGGTGATGGGGACGCGCTGCGGCGCCATCGATCCAGGTGTGCTGCTCTACCTGATGGACCAGCGGGGGATGAACGCGCGCGCCCTCGAGGACCTGCTCTACCACCGCTCCGGCCTGCTCGGCGTCTCGGGCCTGTCGAGCGACATGCGCAGCCTGCTGGCAAGCGACGATCCCCGGGCCGCGGAAGCCATCGATCTCTTCGTCTACCGGATCGGGCGCGAGCTCGGATCGATGGCGGCGGCGCTGGGAGGCCTCGACGCCCTGGTCTTCACCGGTGGGATCGGCGAGCACGCGGCGCCGGTCCGCGCTCGCGTCTGCCGCGATGCGGGCTGGCTCGGGATCGTCCTCGACGAGGCGGCGAACCAGGCGGGGGCGGCGCGCATCTCGGCGCCCGGCGCCGCCGCTTCGGCGTGGGTGGTGCCGACCGACGAGAACCGGATGATCGCGCTCCACACCGTGCGGCTGCTGGCCGAGGCGTGAGGTGCCGCGGCACCGCGCGATCACGGGCTGGCCGGTGGACCCGAAGGACGCGGCGCCGGGCCGAGACCGCGGCCCTTCCAGAGCGCGAAGATCGCCGGGTAGACCAGGAGCTCGAGCAGGAAGCTCGTGAAGAGCCCGCCCACCATGGGAGCCGCCACGCGCTTCATGAGATCGGCGCCGGTGCCGCTGCTCCAGAGCAGCGGCAGCAGGCCGATCGTGGCGGTGGCCACGGTCATGAGCTTCGGCCGGATGCGACGCGCGGCGCCCTCGATGATGGCCTCCTCGAGGTCTCCGAAGGAGCGGAGCCTTCCCGTCGCCGCGTGGGCGCGATGCGCCAACGTGAGGTAGAGCAGCATCACCACGCCGGTCTGCGCATCGAGTCCGGCCAACGCGATCACGCCGGCCCACACGGCGACGCTCAGGTGGTAGTCGAGCGCCCAGAGCAGCCACACCGCGCCGATCAACGAGAACGGCACGGCCAGGAGGACGATGCCCGTCTCCACCGCCGATCCCGTGTTCCAGTAGAGGAGGAGCGACACCAGCAAGAGGGTCACCGGGACGATCGCCTCGAGGCGGCCCTTCGCGCGCTCGAAGTACTCGAACTGCCCCGCCCAGATCAGCCGCGTTCCGGCAGGCAGGGCGACGTCGCGCGCGACGGCGGCCTGAGCGTCTCGCACGTAGTCGACGATCGAACGGCCGGCCACGTCCACGAAGACCGTCACCACCAGCCGCCCGGCCTCGCTGCGGATCATGTCGGGGCCGGGATGGAACTCGAGCGATGCCACCTGGGCGATCGGAATCTCGGCGCCCCCGGGCGTCGCCAGCAGCACGCGGCGCAGCACGGAGGGATCGTCGCGCAGCTCCCACGGGTAGCGGACGGTCACGGGATAGCGCTCTCGCCCCTCCACGGTCTGGGAGACCGCCATGCCGCCGATGGCGGTCTCGATGGCCTGGTTCACATCGGCGACGCGCAGGCCGTAGCGGGCCGCCGCCTCCCGGTCCACCACGAAGTCGAGGTACGAGGCTCCCGTCGCCCGCTCGGCGTAGGCCGAGCGCGTGCCGGGGACCCGCCCCAGCACGTGCTCGATGGCGATGGCCGCGCGCTCCAGGCTCGGGAGGTCGTCACCCAGGACCTTCACGCCGAGCGCGCTGCGGATCCCGGTGGAGAGCATCTCGGTCCGGGTCTGGATCGGCATCCACCACACGTTCGAGACGCCCGGGAAGCGCAGCCGCTCGTCGAGCTGCTGCACCAGCGCATCCCAGGTCAGGCCCGGACGCCATTGCTCCCGGGGCTTGAGCTCGATCATGGTCTCCGCCATCGAGAGCGGCGCCGGATCGGTGGGCGTCTCGGCGCGGCCCATCTTTCCGAAGACGTGCCGCACCTCGGGGAAGGAGGCGATCTCCCGGTCCATCAGCTGGAGCAGGCGCGAGGCCTCGTCCACCGGAATGCCCGGGGGGGTGCTCGGCATGTAGAGGAGCGTCCCTTCGTTCAGGGGAGGCATGAACTCGCTCCCGAGCCCGAGGAACGCCGGCAGCGTGGCCAGCACGGCGAGCGCCGCCAGGACCACCACCGCGACGCGGAAGCGCACGACGAATCGAACCGCCGGCGTGTAGGCCCGGACGAGCCAGCGGTTCAGCGGGTTGGCCTCCTCGCCCCGCACGCGGCCCCGCACGAAGATCGTCGCGAGCGCTGGCGTGAGCGTCACGGAGAGGATCGCCGCGAAGCCCATGGCGTAGGTCTTGGTGAAGGCCAGCGGGCGGAACAGGCGGCCTTCGGCGCCGGTCAGCGTGAAGATCGGCAGGAAGGAGACCGTGATCACCAGCAGCGCGAAGAAGACGCTCGGTCCGACCTCCTGCATCGCGTGTACGATCACCGCCTCGCGCGGGCGCGGGTCGGTCTCGCGCGCCTGCTCCCACTGCTCGAGCCGCTTGTGGACGTTCTCCACCACCACGATGGCGGCGTCCACCATGGCCCCGATCGCCACCGCGATGCCGCCGAGCGACATGATGTTCGCCGTCAGGCCCTGGTGGAGCATCGGCACGAAGGCCAGCAACACGCCGATCGGGATGGTGAGGATCGGGATCAGCGCGCTTCGCGCGTGGAGGAGGAAGAAGAAGATCACGAGCGAGACGACCGCCATCTCCTCGAGCAGGGTGTGCCGCAGGGTGCGGATCGAGGCCCGGATCAGCTCGGAGCGGTCGTAGGTCGGGACGATCTCCACACCCGCCGGGAGGCCGGGCGCGATCTCGGCCAGCCGTTCCTTCACGCGATCGATCACCGCCAGGGCGTCCTCGCCCTGCCGCATCACCACGATGCCCCCGACCGTCTCGCCCTTGCCATCGAGCTCCGCCACGCCGCGACGCATCTCGGGCCCGAGCGCCACCCAGCCGAGGTCGCGCACGCGGATGGGAGTGCCGTTCACGCTCGCCACGGCCACGCTCTCCAGGTCGGAGGGCCGGCGCACGTAGCCGCGGCCACGGATCACCTGCTCGTGCCCGCCGAGCTCGATCACCCCGCCCCCGGTGTCGCCGTTCGAGGCGCGGACGGCGTCCACCACCTGCTCCAGCGAGAGGCCGCGGGAGGCCAGCGCGTTCGGGTCGACGTTCACCTGGTACTCGCGGACGAAGCCTCCGACGGAGGCGACCTCGGCGACCCCGGGCACGGACGCGAGGGCGTAGCGGAGGTGCCAGTCCTGGAGGCTCCGGAGCTGCGCCAGGTCGTGGCCGCCGCTGCGGTCGATCAGCGCGTACTCGAAGACCCAGCCCACGCCGGTCGCGTCCGGACCGATGCTGGGCGTCACTCCCGCAGGCAGCCGCGAGCGAGCGGTGTCCAGGTACTCGAGGACGCGGCTGCGCGCCCAGTAGAGGTCTGTCCCGTCCTCGAAGATCGCGTAGACCAGCGACACGCCGAAGAGGCTCTGAGCGCGCACCGCCCGGATGCGCGGGGCCCCGAGCAGCGTGGCGGAGATGGGATAGGTGATCTGGTCCTCCACCAGGTCGGGGCTCCGGCCGGGCCACTCGGTGTAGACGATCACCTGCACGTCGGAGAGGTCGGGGATCGCGTCGAGCGGCGTGCGCGAGAGCGCGACGAAGCCCCAGGCCCCCGCGGCGGCGACGAAGAGCAGCGTGAGGAGCCGGTTGCCGGCGCAGAGGGCGATCAGCCGAGCCACCGGGCCGCGCCCGCCCGCCTCCGCTTCGACCCGCCCGCTCACCAGGTGGCCTCGGCCGAGCGAAGGCGGCTCTCGGCGGCGATCAGGAAGTTCCCCGAGGTGACGACCCGCTCGCCCGGCTCGAGGCCCTTCCGCACCTCGATGCGCTCCGCGCCGCGCACGCCCACCTCGATCTCGCGCGGCTCGAGTCGGCCCTCGCCGAGATCCACGAAGACGAGCCGACGCGTGCCCGTGTAGATGACGGCATCGGTCGGGACGGTCACGCGCTCCCCGCGCGAGGCGTGGAGGGTGGCCGTCACGTACATCTGCGGCCGGAGCGCGCCATCCGGGTTCGCGAGCGCGAGGCGGATCCGGCCGGTGCGCGTGGCGGCCTCGATCGTGGGGTAGACGTAGGCGACCTTGCCCTGGAGCGTGCGCCCCGGAAGCTCGGGGGCCGTGACGATCACCTCCTGCCCCGGCGCCGCCAGGCCGATCTCCGCGTCGTAGAGCTCCGCCTCCACCCACACGGGGTCGAGGGGCGCGATCCGGAAGAGCCGCATGCCGGGCTCCGCGGCCCCTCCCTCGACCACGTCCTTCTCCACCAGGACGCCCGAGACAGGCGCGCGGATCGGCAGCGTGGCCTCGGGCCGACCCCCACGGGCCAGGGCCTGAACGTCGGCGTCCGACACGCCGAAGAGTCGGATCCGCGCGCGCGCCGCCTCGACCCAGGCGTCGGCACGCTGGGGCGCGGTGGTGCCGCGTGCAGCCGCCTGGCTGGCCAGGGCCTGCAGGAGATCCGCCTGGGCGGCGTAGAGCTCGGGGGCGTAGAGCCGGAGCAGGACCTGCCCGCGCCTCACCTCCATCCCGACGGCGTCGGCGCGGAGCTCCTGGATCCAGCCGCGGGTGCGGAGCGTCACGTCGGCGAGCCGCGTCTCGTCGGGAACGACCCTCCCCACCGCGCGGATCTCCACCGAGAAGGGCGCGCGGGCCACGAGCTCGCTGCGCACGCCGATCTCCTGCAGCCGCGCGGGGTCGAGACGCAGCACGCCGCTCGGGACGGAGGGAGCCGCCGGCGTGCCCGCATGGGCGGCCTCGTGCGCGCCGGGCGAGGCTCCCGCAGCACCGGGCGCCGCCGCGGGGCTCTCGGCCTCGAGCCGAAGTCCGGCCCGGCCGGTGCTGAGGGCGCCGCGCGCCTCCAGCCGGTGACCGGCCGGGTCATGGGCCGCGATCCGGACGACCCAGGTGGCGCTCATCGGAATCTCGAAGCTCGCGTCGTAGCGCCCGTCGCCAGGCGCCTCCACGCTGGCCTCCGCTCGCATCGCCGACATCGCACCCATCGGCGGCATCTCGAGCCCGACCTCGAGATGGGCGCCGTCCACCGGTCGGCCCTGGGCGTCGAGCAGGCGCAAACGCAGGCGGTTCCTTCCGACCACCGGCACGGCCGGATCGAGTCGGGCTTCGAGGCGCAGGCCCGAGCCCTCCACGCTGACGAGCGCGCCCTGGCGCACGCAGGCCGCCACGGCGAGGCTGGCGCACAGCGTCCCGAATCCGACACAGAGCCGACGCTTCAGCGTGTTGGAAGAAATCGATCGCATGGTTTGATCCTCCACGAACGAGTCAGGGCAGGTCCGGCACCCGGCCGGCCGCGCTCTCCAGCTCCGCGGTGCGTTGGGTGACGCCGATGGCGGCGCGCTCCACCTCGAGCTCGACGTCGCGGAGCCGACGCTCGGCGTCCAGGAGCTCCGAGAAGGGACGCTCGCCGCTCTCGAAGGCCGCGCGCGCCGAGGCCAGCCGATCCCGGGCGGCCGGGAGCATGCGGTCGCGCGCGATCTCGAGGCCGTGCCACGCGTCGTGCAGCCGGACCGCCGCCGTGCGCACCTCGAGCCGGACCTGGTCCTCGACGCGCGCGGCGTCGCTGCGCTCGCGATCGAGCTCCGCCTGGGCCTGATCGAGGGCGGCGCGGCGCCGGCCGAGCTGGAGCGGGACGTTCAGCTCGAGGCCGACCTGCGGCCGCAGCTCCGGCATGTCCATCGTGCCGTCGTAGGCGGCCTTCAGGCGGAAGTCCGGCAGAAACTCGCGTCGGGCGAGCGCTACCTGCGCCTCGCCCTTCTCGATCCGCGCGCGCGCGGCCGCGAGATCGGGGCGGTTCGTCAGCGCTTCGACGAGCCAGTCGGCCTCGCCGGCTTCGCTCCGTTCCGGCAGCGCCAGCACCGCGGGCGGCGGCGGCACGGCAGCGTCCGCCGGGAGGTGGAGCAGCGCGTCGATCTGCGCGGCCACCAGCGTGTGGTCGCTCTCGAGCTCCACGCTCTGGTGCAGGAGCTCCGCCGCCTCGAGCTCGGCAGCGAGCGCGTCCTGGGCGTCCGCCGCGCCGGCGGCGTAGCGCGCCAGGGCGGAGCGGTGAAGCTCGTCCACCAGCTCCCGGTGGGCGGCGTTGATCTCGACCTCTCGCGCCGTCTCGTACCAGCGATCGAAGAGGAGGGACGCCAGGCTGGCGAGGCGCAGCCGCTCCGCCTCGAACTCGTGGCCTGCCGCCTCCGCCTCGTCGAGCGCCGCCTCGCCCCGGAGCGCGAGCTTCCCCGGAAAGGGGATCGGCTGGCTCAGCTCCACGATGTTGCCCGGCGGAATCGCGCCGACGCCGAGCGACCGTGGCGCCACGGTGTAGCCGATCATCGGATCGTCGAGGGCGGTCTCCTGGGGGTAGCGGGCGAGCGCCGCGCGCCACGCCGAGCGTGCGGCGGCGAGCGTGGGGTTGCGACGCAGCACCTCCTCCACCAGGCGGCCGCGCTCGAGGAGCGCTGCCCCGCGCCAGGGATCCTCGGGGGCGCTCGAGGTCTGCGAGCGCTGTGGCTGGGAGCGGACCAGGGCCTGCTCCAGGGCCCGGCGATGGGACGCCTGGCCCGGGCCGGCGCAGGCGGCCAGGACGAGCGAGCAGGCGGCCACGATCGCGCCGGCGCCCGGGCGACGGGCGACACGGCGCGGCGTCGGGCCGCGCCGAACGAGAGCGGACATGCAGGTCTCCAGGATCGCGAGGCCGGCGGCGCGAGAAGGCGCACCCCTCCCGGCCGTCCGGCGCTGGAACGCGCGAGCCGGAGCTCAGAGTCGGAGGACGCGCAGGGTGGTCAGGAGTGGCGCGGCGCGCGCGCGGGCATCCGCTCGACACCCGAACGCGTCGGGGGCGAGGGGCTCGGAGGAGCACGGGAGCGCCGGCAGGAACGCGAGATCCGTCGCGGCCGCGGCGGGCGGAGCCGCCACGGCCACCGGCAGCGTGCGGTCCCCGCAGCAGAGCAGCGGCAGCACCGCGCCACAGGGGGCGGACGCGGGGGCGCTCGCCGGTGTCGGGACGCGCGCGTGGCAGGGAGGCGTCGCCGCGCGGGCCGGTCGTGCCATCCCGAGGGCGGCGGCCACCACGAAGCCGACCCCGAGGAGCAGCAAGGCCGCCGAGCCACGGCGCACACGCACGGTCATGGTAGGAAGGCTAATCGTCCGGACGCGGCCGTCAATGAAGGGCGCCGTCCGCCGGCGGACGCAGGCTCCGAGCCTGGGAGATGCCGTGCTCCAGCCATGCGGCCAGCGCGAGCGCGGCCAGCGAGAACCAGGTGATGGCATAGGCCCGGTGGTCGACCGGGCTCGTGGGCCGCGTGATCCCGCCCGCCGGCCATCCGCCGCTTCCGTCTTCCTGCCGCTGCAGCATCACTGGGGCCAGGGGATAGGGAACCTGCGCCTGCAGGGCGGGGCCGGAGCCCTCGGGATCGAAGCGCAGCCAGACCGTGTGGCGCTTCGGGGCAGTTCCGGGCGACGCATCCCCGAGCGTCAGGGGAACCACGAGGCCGGTCACCTCCACGTCGGTCGAGGGCTCGGGCTCGTGGAGGAAGCGCTCGGCCTCTGCGGCGGGGACCCAGCCCCGGTCCACCAGCAGCGCCGGGCTGGCCTCCCCCGAGCCGCCCAGTCGGAGCGGCGTCAGGACGCGATCGCCGATCTCCTCGCCCCGTGGCGCCCGCTCCACCAGCACCGTCTGCTCGGTGTCGAAGCGCCCGCGTGCCGTGGCGCGCCGATCCGGGAACTCCCGCGGGCGGGCCAGCACCCGGGCGATCGGCAGCGGCGGAAGGTCGATCTGCGCGTTGCGCTCGGCGAGCGACGCCCGGCGCCAGTGCAGGCGTCGCACCTGCCAGATCCCGAGCGCGCAGAGGACCGCGACCGCGAGAAACGTCAGCACCGTGGGCCCACGCCCCGGGCGGAACTGCATGCCTCCTCCTCGACCGCCCCCGACTGCCGGCCGGCGCAGCGGAGCGTGCGCGGTTGACCGCGACCGGGGCGCGGTTCACGATGGCCCACGATCGGGCCCGCATCCAGGAGACGCCATGCGCGTGCTCTCGAGCACTTCCCCCGGCGAGCGCGCTCGGCACCGCCGCCTCTCCGTGGCGCAGGACGGCCTGCGCGCCGGGCTCCTCGGCGGCCTCGCCGTGGCGCTCTTCTTCGGCCTCGCGGACGTCCGCCAGGGCCGTCCGCTCCACACGCCGTCCCTCCTCGGTCAGGTGATCTTCCTGGGCACCCCGGCTCGCGAGGCGCAGGGAGCCGACGCGGTGATGGCGCTAGCCTACACCGCGCTGCACCTCGCGGTCTTCGTCGGGATCGGGAGCCTCGCGGCCTGCGCCGTCGCGGTGTTCGAGCGGAGGCCGCCGCTCGCGCTCCTCCTGCTCCTGCTCTTCGTGGTCTTCGAGGCCGGCCTCTTCGCCGCTGCGGGCGCGCTTGCACCGGAGCTGGTGCGAGTCCTCGGGACCACGCGGGTGGCGGCTGCGAACGCGCTCGCCGCGCTGGTGATGACGGGATACTTCTGGTGGGCACTCGTGGCGCGCCGCCGCCGGCCAGCGCCCGACCCGGCCGACCCACGAGCGACGGGGC
>JAWOLJ010000121.1:0-28647 GCA_033853555.1 Myxococcota bacterium | reverse complement strand
CGCCGCGCAGCGCCCGCGCCGCACCGCCGCGGCGCGCGTGGCGCCACCGCCCGTGCGCTGACCCTGGCCGCGCGCGTCCGGCGCTCCTACGCTCGGACGTGTGCGTCTGCGCCAGGTCGGCGAATTTCCCCTGATCGAGCGCATCGCGCGGCTCGCGCGCCGCGGCGCGCGGGATGGCGCCGTGGTGCTCGGGATCGGCGACGACGCGGCCCTGCTGCGGGCGCGACCCGGCGAGGACGTGGCCGTCACCACCGACGCGCTGGTGGAGGACGTGCACTTCCGCTGGCGCACGATCGATCCCCGGACGCTCGGGCGCCGCGCCCTCGCGGTGAACCTCTCGGACCTGGCGGCCATGGGAGCCCGGCCACTCGGCTGCCTGCTCGCGTTGGCGGCTCCGCCCGCCCTCGAGCTGGCGCGGGTGGAGGGGGTGGTGCGCGGCCTGGTGGCCGAAGGGCGCCGCTACGGCTGTCCCCTGGTCGGGGGCAACGTGACGCGCGCCCGGGAGACCTCGCTCACGATCACGGTGGTAGGGGCCGTGGCGCGGGGACGAGCGCTCCGCCGCGACGCGGCCCGGCCGGGCGACCGCCTGTGCGTGACGGGCGTCCTCGGCGCGGCGGCCCTGGCGCGGCTTGCGGCGGAGCGCGCCAGGGGAGGGCGGCTGCGGGAGGTTCCGCGGCCTCGCCTGGCGGCGGGGGAGGCCCTGGCCCGGCTGCCAGGGGCCGGGGCGTGCATCGACGTCTCCGACGGCCTGCTGGCCGACCTCGGGCACGTGCTGGGCGCCTCCGGGGTGGAGGCAGCCCTCGCGCCCGAGCGGGTCCCGCGCCCCCGGGGCTTCGCCGGTGCCTGCGCGCGGCTCGGCCTCGATCCCGAGGCGCTGGCGCTGCGGGGCGGCGAGGACTACGAGCTCCTCTTCACCGTTCGGGCCGACGCGCCGGGGGCGGCGGCGCTCGGCCGCCGGCTCGGCTGCCGGGTGAGCGAGATCGGCCGGATCGTCGCCCGCGCGCCGGGCGCGAGGCCCCGAGCGCTCGACGGCGGCTGGACGCACTTCTGAGACAACCGGACGCCTCCTGGTCGCGCGGCGCCCCCTCCGCGGGGCCGGCGCCGGGCGCTCCCCGGGACACGCAGCGCTCCCGGTAGCGGGCGGCCCGGCGGGCGGATTCCGGCGCCGGAAGGCCCGTCAAGTGGCCCGCGGCCCGGGCCGATAGAGCCGGGGTGCGGCTCTCGCTCAGCCACAAGTTCGTCCTGGGCTCGCTCCTCGTCGCAGGGGCGGTGGTCGCGTTCCCCCAGCTCGCGCACGCTCTCGGATTCGCCGTGGCGCGCTGGGTGGCGCCCTTCGTGGCCCTGGGCATGGGCGGGCTGCTCGGCTTCTTCCTCTCGCGCTCGCTCACCCGGAGCTTCGAGGCGCTGCGCTCGGCGACCGAGCGCATCAGCCGCGGCGACCTCCGGGCCGAGGTGGCGATGCCGCCGCGCCGCTTCCCGGACGAGACGGTCGAGCTCGCGCGCAGCGTGCATGGGATGCTGGCCAGCCTGCGCGAGCTGGTGGGCCACGTGCAGGGCACCGCCGAGCAGCTCGGCGCCGCCGCGAGCGATCTCTCGCGCTCGACCCAGGACGCCAACGCCGGCAACGAGCGCATCGGTGTCGCGGTCGCGAGCGTGGCGGAGGGCGTGGCGCACCAGCAGGCGCTGCTCAAGGACGCCACCCGGCTGATCCACCACATCGCGAGCGCGGTCGAGCTCACCACGTCCCGTGCGCGGGAGGCCTTCGGCTTCTCCGCGGAGGCCAGCCAGAAGTCGAATGCCGGAGTCGACGTCTCGCGGCTCGCGCTCGAGAAGATGCGCATGGTGTTCGAGCGGGTGGAGCAGGCGGGCGAGAAGGTGTTCCGTCTGGAATCCAAGATGCGCTACGTGCACCAGATCACCGAGATGATCACCACGGTGGCGCATCGCACCAACCTGCTCTCGCTCAACGCCTCGATCGAGGCCGCGCGGGCCGGTGAGGCCGGCCGCGGATTCTCGGTGGTGGCCGACGAGATTCGCAAGCTCGCCGAGAGCGCCGGCCGCAGCGCCGACGAGATCTCCAAGCTGATCCACGAGATCCAGAGCGAGACCCGCGGCGTGGCGGACGAGATGCGTCAGTCGAGCCAGGTGATCAGCGAGGGGCGAGAAGACGTGAACACGATCGCGCTCTCGTTGGAGCAGATTCGTGCGGCCGTCTCCGAAGCGGCCACCCGCTCGGAGGAGATCTTCCAGGAGGCCGACACGCAGGCGCGCGACGCCGAGCGCATGGTGAGCTCGATGGACGAGATCGCGAAGGTCGCCTCGTCGAACGCGACGGCGGTGGCCGAGGTCCAGGCCGCCGCCGGCGTGCAGGCGGCGGTCAGCGCCGAGACCGCGCGCTCGGCGGAGGCGCTGGAGAACCTGGCCGAGGCGCTGCGCGGCGTGCTGCGGCGCTTCCGCACCGGCAGCGAGCCGGCCTGGGAGGAGCGGCCGTGAGCGTGGCCGCCGCACGCCAGCGGCTGCTCACCTTCGAGGTGGGCGGCGCGGCCTGGGGCCTGCCCATCACCGACGTGCTGGAGGTGGCCGAGGTGGGCCCGCTCGCCTGCGTGCCGACGCTGCCGCGCCGCATCGGCGGCGTCACCAACCATCACGGCGACGCGCTTCCGGTGATCGAACGGGCGGCGCTCTTCGGGGGAGAGACGAGCGCTCCGCCGACGCAGCTCCTGGTGATCGGCGACCGTCCCGACGCGGCGGGTCGCCTCGGGCTCCCGGTGGATCGGGTGCTCGGTCTCGCGGACCTCGAGGGCGGCCTGCCCCGGGGAGCCGCGCTGGTGCTCGAGCGACGCCCGATCGACGGGCGCGTGGTCGGGGTCCTCAACACTCGCGTCCTGCTGGCGCGCGCGGCCGAGCTCTTCGAGTCCGCGGGCGCGCGCGAGGACGGCCTGCAAGGAGGGAGTCGATGAAGCCTCGGGTTCTGGTGGCGGACGACGCCGCGTTCATGCGGCACATGATCAAGGAGATCATCGAGCCCGAGGGGTTCGAGGTCGTGCGGGAGGCGGCGGACGGCGTCGAGGCCGTGGAGGCCTTCCGCGAGCTCCAGCCGGACATCGTGACCATGGACATCGTGATGCCGCGCAGCTCGGGGATCGACGCCGTGAAGAAGATCGTCGAGATCGATCCCCAGGCGCGCATCGTGATGTGCAGCGCGCTCGGCCAGGAGACGCTGGTGATGGAGGCGATCCAGGCCGGCGCCAAGGACTTCATCGTGAAGCCGTTCAAGCCGGACGCCGTGCTCGCGACCTTGAAGAAGGTGCTCGAGAAGGAGCTCTGAGGGTGGATCTCGCCAAGTACCGGGCGCTCTTCCTCGAGGAGGCGGCCGAGCATCTCGCCGAGATGTCGCGGGCGCTGCTCGATCTGGAGAAGGACGTCGCGAGCTCCGGCTCGATCGACGTGGTGTTCCGCGCCGCCCACTCGATCAAGGGGATGGCGGCATCGCTCGGCTACGACTCGATCAGCGAGGTCGCCCACAAGCTCGAGGACCGGATGGAGGGCCCGCGCACGGCGGGCCGCATCGAGGGCGCCACCGATCTCCCGCTGCTCTTCCGCGCCCTGGAGGGCCTCGAGCGCATGCTGGCGGCGGTGCGGGAGACCGGCGAGCCGCCGCCCCCCGACGTCGAGCTGGTGGCGGCCCTGGCGGATCCCGCGGAGGGCGCGCTCAAAAAAAAAGCCCCGGGCCGGCGGTAGCGGCGCAGCCACCGGTGACCGCGCCGGCGCCGGCCGTGCGCGTGCGCACCGAGACCCTCGACCGCTTCCTCTCCACCGTGGGAGAGGTGATCCTCGCCTCGACGCAGCTTCGTGTCGCCGCCTTCACGGTGGGTCCCGGGCGCGGACCGCGCCTCTCGAGCGGCCTCGATCGCATGGACCGCGTGGTGGGGGAGCTGCAGCGCCGGGCGCTCGACCTGCGCACGGCGCCCCTCCTGCGCGTGGTGGAGCAGCTTCCCCGGGTCGCGCGCGAGGTGGCCCAGCGCGCCGGCAAGCGGGTGGAGGTGGAGCTGCGCGGCGCCGAGCTCGAGCTCGACCGCGCCATCCTGGATCGTCTGGGCGACCCGCTGGTCCACCTGATCCGCAACGCCGTGGACCACGGCATCGAGCCGCCCGAGCGGCGGGCGTTGGCGGGCAAGCCCGAGGCGGGCCGCATCGTGATCGAGGCGCGCCGCGAGCGCGACACCGTTCGAATTTCGGTGAGCGACGACGGCGCGGGGATCGACCTGGAGGCCGTTCGACGCAAGGCGGTGTCGGCTGGGATGGTGCTGCCGGACCTGGCCGAGGACCTGCCCCCCGAGGAGGTGGCGGCCCTGGTGTTCCGCCCCGGCCTGTCCACGGCCGAGAGCGTCTCCCAGGTGTCGGGCCGCGGCGTCGGGATGGACGCGGTCAAGGTCACGATCGAGTCGCTCGGGGGCCACGCGGAGATCGCGACGCAGCGGGGAGCCGGCACGGCCACGACGCTGGTGGTGCCGACCAGCGCCGCGGTGCAGGGCGTGCTGCTCTTCGGCGTGGGCGAGGAGACGGTGGCGGTGCCCATCGCCAAGATCGAGCGAATCTTCGAGGTGGAGCCCGAGGGCATCGAGCGCAGCGGCGGCGAGAGCTTCACGGTGGTGGACGACGCGCCGGTGCTGGTGCTCGACCTGGCGGAGCGCCTGGGGCTCCCCGCCGCCCGGCAGGCGGGGGCGACGCCGCTCGCGCTGGCCGAGGTGCGGGGCGAGCGCGTCGCCCTGCGCGTCGAGCGTCTGGTGGGCCAGCAGGAGATCTACGTGAAGCCGGTGCCGCCGCTCCTCGCCGGGGTACGCGCCCTCGGCGGCATGACCGTGCTCGGGGACGGGAAGCCCGTCTTCCTGCTCGACCTGAATCAGATCGCATGAAGAGCACCGAGCCCGTCTTCGACGCTCCCACGCTGGATCGCCTGCGCGAGCTCGCGAGCATCGGCGCGGGCCACGCGGCCACGGCCTTCGCACGGCTGGTGGGGCGCACGGTACGCATGGAGGTGCCGCGCATGCGCACCCGCGGCGAGCCCGGGAGCGCCCTCGACTGCGACAGCGGCGTCTTCTTCGAGGTGGAAGGTGGCCTCGGCGGCGTGATCGCGTTGCTGTTCCCGCCGGGTGCGCGGGCGGCGCTGCTGCGACGCCTGCTCGGCGCCGGCGCCCCCGCGAACGATCGCGAGCTCCAGGCCTCGGCGCTGCGGGAGTTCGGAAACATCCTGGCGTCCCACGTGGTGTCGGCCATCGCCGACACGCTCGGCACGCGGATCCTGCCCTCGATTCCGGTGCTGGCCCTCGAATCGGTGGGCTCGGCCCTCTCCTCGCTGCTCGCCCACCGTGGCCGGCAGGGCGAGGCATTGCGCTTCGAGTGCGAGATCTTCGACGGCGAGGGAGAGCTACGCGGGCTGGTGGTGCTGGTACCGGACCGCGCTTCTGATACCGTGCGCGCGTGAATCGCGACCGCCTGCGAGCGTTGCTGGAGGCCGTTCGCCGCGGCGAGCTCGATCCGGAGCAGGCGATCGAGTCGTTCGCGCGGCTGCCCTTCGTGGACGTCGAGGGCGCGCGCGTGGACACGCATCGCGCGGTGCGCCACGGCCTGCCGGAGGTGGTCTTCGGGCTCGGGAAGACCGCGGCCCAGGTGAGCGAGATCGCCCGCGCGCTGCGCGAGACCGGGCAGGACGTGCTCGTGACCCGGATCGAGCCGGAGGCGGCCGCCGAGGTGGAGCGCGCCCTCGGCGACGGGGTCTACGACCCGCTGGGGCGGCTCTTCTGGCTCGGTCCGGACGAGCCGGCGCGGGCGGGAAAGGGGCGCATCGTCGTGGTGTCGGCGGGGACCGCCGACCTGCCGGTGTCCGCCGAGGCGGCGGGCGTCGCGCGGCGCTTCGGGAACGAGGTGGAGACGCTCCACGACGTCGGCGTGGCCGGGCTGCACCGGCTGCTCGCCGCCAGCGACGTACTGCGCTCCGCCCGGGTGCTGATCGTGGTGGCGGGGATGGAGGGCGCCCTGCCTTCTGCCGTGGGCGGCCTGGTGGACAAGCCGGTGATCGCCGTGCCGACGAGCGTCGGCTATGGCGCGTCGTTCGGTGGTGTCGCCGCGCTGCTCGGCATGCTCACGAGCTGCGCCTCGAACGTGACGGTGGTGAACATCGACAACGGATTCGGGGCGGCCTATGTCGCGACGCTCGTCAACCGGCTCTAGGCCGCCGGCGTTCCGGGCCTCTCCCGGGCGCGTGCTGCATCTCGACGCCTTCTCCGGCGCGGCCGGAAACATGTTCCTGGGCGCCCTGCTCGATCTCGGTCTCCCGCAGCGCGAGCTCGAGCGCGACCTCGCCGGCCTCGGCGTGGCCCACCGCCTGGAGCGGACCCGGGTGCGGCGTGGGCCCCTCGGTGCCTGCTACCTGCACGTGGCCGTGCCCGGGGAGCGGCGGCGACGCCACGGCGCGCACCACGCGCCGGGTCACGCGCACGGGCGGCTCTACAGCGAGATTCGCGACGTGCTGCGCCGCGCGAAGCTCGAGCCCCCGGTGCGCGAGCGCGCCCTCGCGATCTTCGAGGCGCTGGCCCGGGCGGAAGCGAGGGTCCATCGCACTCCGGTGTCGCGCGTGCACTTCCACGAGGTGGGGGCGGTGGACGCGATGGTCGACGTGACGGGCGCGGCGATCGCGCTGGAGCGGCTCGGCATCTCGCGCGTGACCTGCTCGCCGGTGGCGCTGGGGCACGGCACGGTGGAGACCCGCCACGGGCGCCTGCCGCTGCCCGCGCCTGCCACCCTCGAGCTGCTGCGGGGCGTTCCCACCGTGCCGGCCGGCGTGCCCTGGGAGACGGTGACGCCAACCGGCGCCGCCATCCTGCGCACGGTGGTGGACGAGTACCGCGAGCTGCCGGCGATGACGGTGGAGGCGATCGGCCACGGCGCCGGCGACGATCGGCCCGGGCCGCTCCCGAACGTGCTGCGCGCCATCCTCGGCCGAGAGCCCGGGCTCGGCGCCGATCGCGTGGTGGTGCTCGAGACCAACCTCGACGATCTCGTGCCCGAGCACTTCGACTTCCTGATGGAGCGCCTCTTCGCGGGCGGGGCGCTCGACGTCTCGCTGCAGCACCTGCAGATGAAGAAGAACCGCCCGGGCTTCCTGGTGCGCGTGCTGGCCCGGCCCTGCGACCGGGTGGCGTTGGCACGGCTCCTCTTCGCGGAGTCGACCGCGATCGGCGTGCGCACGGCGGAGTGGGATCGGCTGGTCCTTCCGCGCGAGACGCGGAGGGTCTCCACGCCGTTCGGTCGCATCGCCGTGAAGCTCGTGCGCGGCCCCGATGGCCGCGTCCTCGCGTCGGCCGAGTACGACGACTGCAAGCGGGCGGCGCTCCGCGCCGGCGTGCCCCTGCGCGACGTGGTGCGCGCGGCGGAGCGCGCGGCGGGAGCCGACTCCTGAGCCCGCCGCCCCGCGTGGACGTCGCGCCGTTCCATTTCGCCGGAGTGCGAAACGCCGCCGTGCTCTGTCTGCACGGTCTCACGGGCACGCCGTACGAGGTGCGCCCGCTGGGCGAGGCGTGCGCCGCGCGCGGCCTCGCCGCGGTCGGGCCCGCGCTCCCGGGGCACAACGCGAGCCTGGAGGCCCTGGCCCGGGTGCGCGCCGAGGCCTGGCTCGACGCCGCACGCGGCGAGCTCGCGACCCTGCGTAGCCAACACGAGCGCGTGTTCGTTGCGGGGCTCTCGCTGGGCGGGCTCCTCGGCCTGGCGCTGGCGGCGGAGGGATCCCTCGACGGGCTTGCGGTGGTGGGGACGCCGCTGCGGCTGCGCCCGCCGCTCCCGCTCCTGGTCCCGCTGCTCAGGCACCTGGTGCCCACCGTGCGCAAGACCGGCGGCTCCGACATCCGGGACGACGCAGCCCGCGCGCGTCACCCGAGCTACACGGCGATGCCCCTCGAGAGCGTGTACCAGCTGCTGCGGCTGCAGCGCTCGGTCCGGGACCGCCTGGACCGGGTGCAGGTACCCATCCTGGTGGCGCACGGCGCCCTCGACCGCACCGCCCGCCCGCAGGACGCGCGGCGGATCGTGGACCGGGTGGCGTCCCGCGAGCGCGAGCTCCTGCTCCTGGCCGAGTCCGGCCACGTGGTGCCGGTGGACCGCGACGGGCCGGCGCTCGCGAGCGCCGTGGCGGAGTTCTTCGAGCGTCACCTCGCGGGAGGGCCCGTGGCTTGACGAGCCGGGCGAGCGCCACCTACGATGGCTCGCCCGAGCCCGCAGAGGAGGATCCGAGCATGAGCGAACTCCCCAACGCCGTGGTGAAGCGGCTGCTGGTGAAACACGGTGGCGGCCTCCGCGTGTCGGGTGCGGCCATCGAGCGCGCGGTGGCCGCGGCCGAGGACTACCTCGCTCGCCTGTCCCGCGAGGCGCAAGCCGCCGCCGAGGCGGACAAGCGCAAGACCATCATGGACAACGACATCGACAAGGCGCGCGCCAAGCTGTCGCTCGGCTGAGCGGGCGCGCCGGCGGCCGTGCCACCGTCAGCGCGAGCCGTCCTCGTCCGGTGTGTCGGGCTCCAGGCTGCGCAGGTGGGCGATCAGCGAGTCCTCGCCTCGCTCCGGGAAGTCGTTGAAGCGCAGGCCGAGACCGGTGCGACCCTGGCCCGGAACGCTGGTGCGGTGCATGACCTCCGCATCCACCGGAAGCGGACGGTCGAGCTCCGGCAGGGTGATCGTGAAGCGCTCCACCGTGTGCAGCGCGATCTCGCGCTCGGTCCAGAGCAGCATCCCTCCGCGACCGAGATCGCCGGTCACCGCCTCGTCGCCCAGGGCGCCGCGCACGGCGAGCTGCTCGCGGTAGCGCGTCCAGCGCCGGCGCTTGGGGCGCCGCACCAGACTCGCCAGGCCGTCCGCGACCCGTGACACCTCGAAGGGACGAACGAGATAGCCGGCGGCGCCAGCGGCGCGCGCCGCCTCGCGGCGGTCCGGGCGCGGGCGATCGTCCACGATCACCACCGGGAGCTCCTCCACGCCGGGGAGCGCGCGCAAGGCGGGGATCAGCTCCACGCCCTCGAATCGGCCGAGGTCGGTCTCGGCCAGCACCAGCTCGCACGATTCGCCGTCGAAGACGCGCAGGGCCTCGGCGGCCGAGCGCACGGCGTTGACGTGGTAGCCTCGCGTACGAAGCCCGTCGATCAGCAGGCCATCGCGGTAGAGGTTGGGCCCCACCACCAACACGCGACGCGGTCGCACCACCACGCCCTTGGCTGCGGGCTCGGGTCGCAGACGCACCCGGGCGAGGCGCGCCTCGCGCTGCAGGCGAGCGTCGAGGCGTGCCAGCTGCTCGAGGCGCGCGGAGACCGCGAGCTCGAGCTCGAGCGCGCTGGTGACGCCACGATCGGGTGCAAATACCCGATCCTCGGCGCGACGCAGCCGCACCCCCGAGAGCGGACCCCGGCCGGGCAGGATGACCCGGCCGGCCTCGACCAGCCGCGATCGCGCCTCCCGGTCGTCGACGCCGAGCCGGAGCTCGAGCACCGGGGAGTCCGCGGCGACGAGCGGAGCGGCGCCGAGCTTCTCGGCCCAGCGCGCCGCCCGGCCGAGGGCGTCCTGCCGCGCATGCCAGGCGGTGCGGATCCGCGCCTCGAGGTCCGCCGCGCTCTCGCAATCGCCGACCTTGAGCATCGGCAGGTGGAACAGGGGCAGCGGCCGCAGACACTTGATGCGGTCGAAGCCGACCGTGGCGAACGTCACGGATTCGAAGCGCTGGGATCCGGCGCGCGGGCTCGCGAAGGGCGCGGGGCCGAGGGGCAGGGTGGCCACGAAGCCGCGACCGCCGGGCAGGGGCTTCGCTTCGAGGCCCATCGCCACGAGTCGCCGCTGCACGATCTCCTGACGCCGGGTGTCGTCCGTCTCGGGCATGCCGGGGATGCCCCCTCTCGAGCCTCCCCCGGGGTTTCGGCCGGCCGCGAAAGGCCCTTGAGCCGCTCGCCGCGCAGGGCTGAGACACCCCACGGGGTCTCCGCCGCCGCGGTTCGCGCTAGGCTGCGGCGCCCCCCGAGCCGACCCGACCGGAGCGAGCCACGCAAGGACTTCGACCGTCGATCCTGGGACTGCTGGTCCTGGCCGTCGCGCGCTCGGCCCCGGCCGGCCAGCCGCCGGCCTCGCCGCCCGTGCATGTCTACGTGTCGGAGGAGGGCGGGTTTCGCGCGGCGTTTCCAGGGGACCCGCACCGCGACGACGAGCAGAAGACGACCGTGCTCGGGACCCTTCGTAGCCGAGGCTGGGAGCTCGAGAGCGGAGGCTTGTGGCTGCGCGTCGAGCGGCACGATCTTCCGGCGTTGGCGCCGCTGCTGCTGGGCGAACGCCGGCTCCTCGAGCGCGCGAAGCGCGGGCTCCTCGAGGATGCGGAGGCGCGGTACGTCCACGAGGAGCGGCTGGAGCTGCGCGGGCACCCGGGAATCCGGCTGCGCTTCGAGCCGACCGCCCACCCCGGCCAGCGGGAGGAGGCCCGCTTGCTCCTGCTCGGGCAGCGTCTCTACGTCCTGTTCGGGCGCGGGGCCGACACCGCGCAGAGCGCGGAGGCCGAGCGCTTCCTCGACTCGGTCGAGATCGACGAGCCCTGATTCCTCTCCTCCCTACGTTCAATCGTGTCGGAGGGATCACCCTCCGGCGCGCGGCTCGCGCTCCGCCCGCGCCCGCTCGAGGCTCTCCCGAATGTAGAAACGCCTGTAGAAACCGGACCGCCCGCCCCGCTGCGCGCGTCCGGGAGGCTGCCGCGGCGGGCACGCATCTTGCCTCCTCGTCAGCTCGGGACCCGGGGCGCGTCCGACATCGGCGCGCCGCGGGCCTCGGGCGCGGGCTCGTCCCCGGCGCTCGTCCACCGCAGGGAGGTGTGGAGATGCGAAGAGGCACGGACTCGCGGGCGCGCCGGGCAGCGCTGGCGCTGGCGCTCGGCGCCGGTCTTTCGAGCAGCGGCTGCGTGCTCCTCCTGGGTGGCGTCGTCGCCGGCGGAGCGGCGGGCGGCGTGGCGTCCGCGCGCGCCGGCCGCGAGGAGAGTCACCCGGCGACCAGCTACGTGGGCTCGGTCCTGGCCAGCGCGGTCTACTTCCCGGCGAAGGTGCTCTTCGCCGGCGCCGGCGCCGCCGCCAGCGGTGTCACGTACCTCGCGACCCTCGGCCGACCGGAGCCGGCCCACGAGATCTGGCACGCCTCGGTGGAGGGCGACTACGTCGTCACACCCGAGATGGTGCAGGGCGAGCGACCAGTGCACTTCGTCGGCTCCTGATCGCGCTCTCGATCGATCAGAGCTCGAAGATCACGCTGTCCTGCGCGATCGCCTCGGCGATTCGCGCCCAGAGCTCGGCGCGGGAGAGGTCGATGCGAAGCGTCGCGCCGCACCCGCGCGGACAGCTCCGGCTTCGGTGCTGCGCCAGTCCGCTCAGGGAGTGATGGCTCCGGTGGGCGCACCGGTCGCAGCGGACCGGGATCAGCGTGTCGACCATCATCGAACGGGAACCTCGCCACCTCCCGTCCGGCGCCTCGCGCGGACCCGGACGGGGCCAAGGGCAAGCGAGCGGGCACCCGGAGACGTCGCGGCCGGGGTGGTGGGGCGGGGCAGGCATCGCGCACGTCTCCGGATGCCGCAAGGCTCGCGCCGGGCGCTGGGACCCTGCACGATCAACGCCAATCAGTGTAGCGCCGCGTACAAGATCGAGAAGCTGAGCAGGCTCCACGTGAACCAGACCACGTAGCCCCAGCGAACCGCGGTGTCGTGTGCGTGCCGGTGCATCGGATCCCTCCTCTTCCAACACTGCTCTTGAGACGTGTCACCCATTTGCGTTGTTCGTGCCGTGACGGGGCTCACAAGACTCCCCGCCGGGTGCGAGCGAGCACGCGCGGCGCGAGCGGCTGCACGGCGGAGCGGTGTCGATTGCCGCGTCGACGCCGGCGCGGATCGGGCCCCGGGGGAATTGTCAATCGGGCTCCGTCGATTACGCTCGCGACACTGTTCGAAAGACCTGCCACGCAGGAGTCAGTCATGATGCCGAGCGCATTGCTCGTCGACAGCGACCGTCTCTCGCTCGCGGCACTCGCCGCGCTCCTGGAGCGGGAGGGCTTCCAGATCCGGACCGCCGAGACCCTGGAGAAGGCGTGCGCGGAGGCGCGCAGCGACCACTTCGACCTGGTGCTCTGCGACCTCGCGCTTCCCGACGGCAGCGGACTCGAGCTCCTCGGCGCGCTCGATCCGACGGGGCCGACGGATCTCGTCTTCGTCGCCGGCAACGGAACCGTGGACAGCGCGGTCGAGGCGTTCCGCGGCGGCGCCGTCGACTACCTGACGAAGCCCATCGATCTGAAGCGCCTGAAGAAGATCCTCTCCACCGTGAAGCGGGCCAGCACGTTGCGGCGTCAGGTGGATTCGCTGCGCGACGAGCTGCGCAGCCTCGGCCGCTTCGGATCGATGGTCGGCTCCTCGCCTGCGATGCAGCGCGTCTACGATCTGGTGCTGCGCGTGGCTCCCACGGACGCGACCGTGCTGGTGACCGGCGAGACGGGGACCGGAAAGGAGCTGGTGGCGTCGACGGTGCACGCGCTCTCGAGCCGCGCCGCGAAGCCGTTCGTTCCCGTGAACTGCGGGGCGCTGGCGCCGACCCTGATCGAGTCGGAGTTCTTCGGCCACGAGCGCGGGAGCTTCACCGGCGCCGAGCGCAAGCATCGCGGGATGTTCGAGCGGGCGGACGGCGGCACGCTCTTCCTGGACGAGATCACGGAGATGCCGCTCGAGCTCCAGGTGCGCCTGCTGCGGGTGCTGGAGAGCGGCGTGGTGATGCGGCTCGGCGGCGACGAGCCGGTCCAGGTGGACGTGCGGATCGTCGCCGCGACCAACCGCGATCCGGCGCAGGCGGTCGCGGAGGGCAAGCTGCGGGAGGATCTGCTGTACCGCCTGCTGGTGTTCCCGATCGAGCTCCCGGCCCTGCGCGACCGCACGGGCGACGTGGAGCTCCTCGCCCAGCACTTCCTCGAGGAGCCGCGGCGCGGCACCGAGACGCCGAAGCACTTCACCGAGGCGGCGCTCGCCAAGCTCCGACGCCACGGCTGGCCCGGTAACGTGCGCGAGCTGAAGCACGTGGTGGAGCGCGCCTGCATCCTGGCGCAGGAGGTGATCGACGCGGACGCGATCCCTCTGGGCGACGATCCGCCCGTGAGCCGGGAGCCGACGCTCTCGCTCGCCGTCGGGACCAGCATCGCGGAGATGGAGCGCCGGCTGATCCTCGCCACCCTCGAGCGCTGCGAGGGAAAGAAGGCCCGCGCGGCGGAGATCCTCGGCATCAGCCTGAAGACGCTCTACAGCCGGTTGAATTGCTACAACGCGCTGTGACGCCGATCACGAGCACCGAGCGCTGGCACGAATGCTGCTGCGACGTGTCGCCGAAGGAGGGAGCGACATGGCCGCACGAAGCCGTATCCGGGGAAGCCGTTTCCGGGGGCTGGGGCTGGGCACGGGAGTGGCGCTGGCGCTCGCTTTCGGCACGGTCGACTGCCGGAGGGGCGGAGCCTCGACGCTCGAGGACGCGGCGATCCTGGCGGACGTGCGCCTCGGCCTCGCGCAGGACCTCGCGCTCGCGCGAGCGCCGATCCGCGTGGACGTCGAGAAAGGCGTCGTGACGCTCGAGGGTCGGGTCGAGCACGCCGAGCTTCGAGAGGAGGCCGAGCGGATCGCACGGCACGTGGAGGGCGTGGGCCGGGTGACCAACCGGATCCGGGTGATCGACACCAGCCTTCCGCCCGCCATCGACGCTCCGGCGACCGCGGAGCCGTGAGGAGCGGCGCGCGCTCCGGCGAGAGGAACGCGTGGGGTGCGCGGTCGGCGCACCCCACGCTTCGGCAAGCGGGTGGAGCGGACTCTAGTTCGCGCGTCCTCTGCGTCCTGGCGCCACCCGATCGGGACGGACGCTGGCGGCGTCCGGTTCGCCGCTCTCCGGCCCTGGTCGGCGCGCGAGCCCTCGTCGGCCCTTCGCTCCGCGCGGCAAGAGGCGCAGCGCCTTCATGAAGATCAGCGTGGTCAGGCTCTCCGCGTACGCGTCGTCCCGCCCGGTCCGCCGCGCGAAGGCGTAGACGCGGTCGAACCAGGTATCGAAGAAGCGGTCGAAGGCCGCGCGGAGCGTGGCCTCCGACGCCTGCTCCAGCGCACCCTCGAGGGTCGCGATTCGCTCGGTCCGCGCGGAGTCGAGCTCGAGGGCTCCGCCGGGGGGCGCGCTCGCCGGCGCGATGCGTCGCTTCGAGCTCCGGTCGACTTGCTTCGGATGCATCGGGTACCTCCGGCCCGCTGGAGCGAGCAGCTTCCGTGCCAGAGGCTGCGGCCTGCCGCCAGCGGCCGGGGTGCCCTCCGCGCCGCCCGCGGGGCGCGACACCCGTGCCGACGCTCCCAGGTCTTCCTCGACTTTTCTACAGAGGGGACGCGGTGCGCACACGGGAGAGCCCGGGCTCCCCCGCTCGCCGTGCGAGGCGGGCGGGCCCGGGTGCACGCACGTTCCCGCGGACGCCGAGGCGCTGCGTACTCGCGCCGTCCGCACGCTCGGGAGTGCCGAGCCTCGGCGCCCGGCGGCTCAGCGATCGGGCTCCTCGAGCCAGTCGTTGGTGCGGCCGTGGGCGGCGTCGATCGCGCTCACCACCTGGAGATAGCCGGGCCAGCCGAAGCCCGGGATCAGGCCGAGCCAGAACTTGCGCTTCGGCACGCCCGCCCAGCCGCGGCCCGAGTTCCTCATCTCGCCGAGACCGGGGTGCGCGATCGAGAGCCACATGGGACCGGAGCCGCCGCGCGGGGGCGGCGGCCGGGTGGCGTCGATCAGCGCCTTCTCCAGCTCGTCCGAGGTGCCGGCGGGGTAGTAGGTGCCGCCTCCTCCCTGCGCCACGCACTCGAGGCGCGAGCGATCGCTCGCCTCGACGTCGAAGCCGACCACGTGGATGCGCACGTCGATCCCGAGGCGGGTCCGGATGTCCTGGGCGATCGCGCACGGGTCCGCGCCGCAGGTCTCGCCGCCGTCCGACACCAGCACGATGGTGGAGGCGCCCTGGCGGCCCTTCAGGGCGTCGGCCGCCTGCTCCAGGGAAGCACCGATCGGTGTCATGCCGCGAGGATGCGCTCGGGAGAGCGCCGCGCCGAACGCGGCCGGGTTCACCGGTCCGATCGGCTGGAGGAGCTGGATGTCGCTGCAGTCGCGCCGCTCGCGGGGCGAGCCGGCGCCGTAGACGATGAGCCCGACGTTCATGTCGGAGGGCATGTTGCCCACCAGGTCCCGCACCACGCGCTGGGCGGCGTTGATCTTGCTCTCGCCGCCGACATGGGCGGCCATGCTGCCCGAGCTGTCGAGGATGATGACGATGTTGCGCAGCTCCCCGCTCGCGCCGGCGGCCTCGGCCACCGGTGCGCTCGATCCCGCCCCCAGGAGTCCGAGCAGCGCCAGCCCCCACGCGGTCCTCTTCCCCATGCGCTTGATCCTCCACGGCGTGGAGCCCTACGATCCCGCGCACGGCACGCGGTCGACCGCGCAGGGGCTCCGGCGCGGGACGAGAATGCAACATGGCGGTGGGCGAGCACAACGCGGACGAGCTGCCGGCGGGCGAACCCGCGCCGGGGGCCGATCGGCTGGTCGGCCGCCGGGTGCGCGACTTCCAGATCCTCGAGCGCATCGGCCGCGGAGGCATGGGCGCGGTCTACCGGGCGGAGCATCGGCTCCTCGGAGAGCTGCGCGCCCTCAAGGTGATCCAGGCCGACGCCTTCCGCGCGGTGCCGCGGGTGGCCGAGCGGTTCCAGCGCGAGGCGCGCATCGCCGTCCGCCTGCGGCATCCGAATCTGGTGCTGATCCACGACTTCTTCATCGAGGAGGGAGATCACTTCCTGGTGATGGAGTACGTGGAGGGCGAGAGCCTCGCGCGCATCCTGCGCGAGCGCGGCCCGCTCCCTGCCCACGAGGCCTGCCGCATCGCCTGGCAGTGCTGCCAGGGGCTGGCCCACGCTCACGACCTCGGCGTGATCCACCGCGACCTCTCGCCCGAGAACGTGATGCTCGCGCCGACGCCGGCCGGCTCCCAGGTGAAGATCATCGACTTCGGGATCGCGCGCGCCGCGCTCGCCTCGGACGAGGAGGCGGCCGCGTTCGAGGGCGCGGCGACGCTCACCCGGGTCGGGGAGTTCCTGGGCAAGCCCGCCTACGCGTCGCCGGAGCAGGCCGGACGCCTGCGTCGCGGCGAGCGCCTCGATCCCCGGAGCGATCTCTACTCGCTGGGTGTGATCCTGTACGAGATGCTGACGGGCGTCCTGCCCTTCGAATCGGATACGGCGCTCGGCTATCTCTCGCTCCACGCGCTGCAGCCTCCTCCGCCGCCGAGCGTGCGCCGCCCCGGCGTCCCGATCCCGCCGGCCCTGGAGCGCGTGATCCTGTGCTGTCTGGAGAAGAGCCGCGAACGGCGCTTCCCGGACGCTCGCACGCTGGCCGCCGCGATCGAGTGGGCGTGGAGCTCGGGCGATCTCGCGCAGGCGCCGCCGGCGGTGCGGAGCGCGCTCGTGCCCGATCCGGGCGCGGTGTACCCGGAGCCGGCGGCCCCGAACGCGGAGACCGGGGTGGCGAGCCCGCTGCGCGGGGATCCGGGCGCGGCCGCGGCGGGACGGCGCCGGGCACCGGGACGCCGTCGCGCGGCGCTGGTCGCGGCGGGCCTGCTGGCGGTCGCCGCGGCCGCCACCTCCGTCGGGCTCTGGCGGGCGCGGAGCGGAGACGAGGCGCCGGCCCTGCCGGCGGCCTCGCCCGAAGAGCGCGAGCGAGCGGTCGCGCCGCCGCCCGAGCGCCTCGAGCCGACGCCGCCGGCGGACACCGTGCGGGCCCCGGCGCCGTCGGCTCCTGCCGTCGTCCCGCCGGCGGCTGCGCCGGCGGCCCCGGCTCCCGCCACCGCCCGCGCTGCCGAGCCCCCGGCCCCGACCGCGGATCGCCAGCGGGCGCGGCCGCCGGCCGCGGCCTCGCCCGCGCCATCGCTCCGGCCGTTCGGGAACGACACCGAGATGCGTCAGTCCTTCGACCAGGCGCTCGCATTCGAGCGCAGCCACGACCCGCAGGCCGCGATCGCGCACTGGAAGGCCTTCCGCGCGCGCAGCCCCTCCCCGGAGCTCGACGAGGCGGCGAAGCGTCGCATCACCGATCTCACGGTGGCGGCGCTCCAGCGCCTCGAGTGAGCCGGCGGCGGCGCCCGGGACGGAGAGAGCGCCCGCGGCTCAGCTCGATTCCGCGCGAGCGAGCAGGACCCGCATCTCACCCGTGGGGAGGCGCACCCGGCCGATCCCCAGGCGCTCGAGCACGCCGAAGCCCGGCGGCAGCCCGATCCCGAGCGTCGAGGCGTAGGCACGCAGGTACGCCGTGGTGTAGGTCTTGCGGATCCCGGTGTGGAGCGAGCGGACGCGCCAGCCGTGCGACGCGGCCAGGCGTCGGATGGCGTCCGGCGTCCAGTGGAAGAGATGCTCCGGCGCGTAGTGGGGCCAGCGCGCGCCGAGCAGGCGGCGGGTCAAGCTCGCGACGTTCGGCAGCACGGCCAGCACGACGCCGCCCTCCGCCAGGCGTTCGCGCACGCGAGCGAGAAGCCCGACCGGATCGGGCACGTGCTCGAGGACGTCGACCAGCGTGATCGCGTGGAAGCGCACGCCCGGGAAGGCGCGCTCGTCGAGCGGGCCCGCATGGATCCGTTCGCCGAACTCCCGCCGCGCCTCCGCCACGGCCTCCGGGTTCACGTCGAGCCCATAGGCCTCGAGGCCGCGTTCCTGCGCCACCGCCAGCAGGAAGCCGAAGGCGCAGCCCAGGTCGAGCAGGCGGGCGCCCGGTGGAAACCGAGGCAGCGCGGCCAGGAACTCGCGATAGCTGGCCTGCTTCGCGGCGCGGACCCGCGCGAGCGCGCCCGGAGCGGCGAGCCCCCAGCGCGCGAAGTAGCCACCGGCATAGAGCGCGTCCAGGGCGACCTCGTCCGGAAAGGGACGCCGCCACTCGAGCCCGCACTCCGCGCAGCGCACGATCGTGACGTCGCCGCGAGCGAAGCCGGGATGCGGCGTCCCGCCGCATGCGACGCAGCGCTCGGGGCTCGGAATCACGCGCTGGCGCGGCCGAGCCCGGCCTCGAGGGTTCGCACCTCGGCCAGAAGCTCGTCCACCGACGTCTGCACGTCGCCGTCGGTGATTTCCGACATGCAGCGCGCGTGGGCGAACCAGCAGGAGAGCACCTTGTCGTCGTGGACGAACATGCAGGGGGAGCAGGCCAGGCGGCGATAGTGCACGCGATGCCGCTGGCCCGGTCGCGAGCGCAGGGGACCGTACAGGACGGGCGTCTCGGGGCCGAAGAGCGCGACGGTGGAGGCTCCGGCAGCGCACGCGATGTGGAGCGGGCCGCTGTCGTTCGTCACCACCACGGCCGCTCGCTCGAACAGCGCGACCAGTTCCTCGATGCCGAGGCGCCCAGCGAGGTCCACCACGCGATCCTTCACGCCAGCGGCTTCGACCACCGACGCGACGTAGCCGGCCTCCGAGGCGGCGCCGGTCAGGGCCACGTTCAGCTCGTCGCGTGCGCACAGGGCCCGCAGCAGCGCCGCCACTCGCTCGAGCGGCCAGCGTCGCTCCAGCGCCATGTCACCGGCGTTCGGGTTGACCACCACCAGCGACCGGCCGTGACGCCAGGCGGGGTGCGCCGAGAGCACCGTGTCGCAGCCTCGCCGAGCCGCCTCCCCGGCGCGCAGCGGTGGCAGGATCAGCGCGTGCTCCGGGTCGAGGAGCGACGCGGGCTGCATCGGCTCACCACGCAGGAGTGTCAAGAAGTTCGAGCTCACGTGCTGGTACAGGTTGAACGGGATCTCCACGTCGTGGAGCCGTCCGCGAGCGCTGCCCTTGCTGCTGAAGCCGTGGCTGCGTCGTGCACCGCAGAGGAAGGAGAAGAGGGCGGAGAAGCGGGTGTAGAACTCGAGGTCGAGCAGCAGGTCGTAGCGCTCGCGTCGCAGGCGCCGGATCAGCGCCAGCGTGGCGCCCAGGAAGGGAACGATGCCGCGACCGAGATCCAGCGTGTGGCAGCGCGAGACGCCGGGGTAGAGCGCCGCTATGGCCGCGTTCTCGCGCAGCGTCACCACGTCCATCCGGACGCCCGGCCGCGTGCGCTGGATCTCGTCCAGCAGGGGGGAGGCCAGGACCAGGCTTCCCATCCCCCAGAACTTGAGGAGCAGGATCTTGCGGGCGCTCGACGCCGGCGCCTCCGGCCCGCGGCGGAGCCGACGCAGCGGAGCGAGCGCCGCGCACAGGAGGGGGCCCACCCGCCGGTCCAGCAGGAGCGCGATCTGGTAGCGACGGTTCGGGCGCGCCGGGCGCACCCGCCAATTCTACTCGCCCGGGGGGACCTCGGGGGCGCGGAGCTCGAGGAGGGTCGCCGAGCCGATCCGTTCCCGAACGCGGTAGGCCCGGTGGAGCCACTCGACGAGGGCGGGACCGAGGTAGCGCTCGTGCGGGATGCCATCGAGCGTCGGGCCTTGGGGCGCCCAGACCAGCCAGCGTGGAGGATGCGCCTGCAGCGCGGCCAGGGCCTCGGCGCGATGAGCGTCCGTCACCATCTGATGGCCGAGAGCGAACCGGATCGGGTCCGGGCGGTCGAGCAGGTAGTAGTAGGCTGCGGCGTTCGGGAGGAAGAGCATCCGGTCCTCCGGCCCGGCGTGGTCGTTCAGCCAGCGCGTCACCGCCACCACCTCCCGCGCATCGGGGCGCTGCGGAGGCGCTCCCGTCGCGAGCCGGGCATCCGCCTGCAGCGCGGCCGTCACGACCGGTGCGGCGCTGGTCGGAAGGCTGGCCAGCCAGGCCAGCCCGGCCAGCGCCGCCGCGCGCCACGCCCCGAGCAGGCGCGAGCCTCCGCCTCGTGACACACGATCGAGGGCCCGGTCGAGACCGATCAGCAGCAGGATGGCCGCGGGCGGCGTGGCCTGGAACACGCGCCCGAACGCGCTGCGGCCGAGGGCGCTCCGGAAGGCCACGAGCCCGTAGAGACCGAGCAGCAGGATCGCGAGTCGCCGCGGATCGAGGGCGAGCTCCCTCTGGAGGGCTCGCAGATAGGCCATCGGGCGTCGGACGTCGGCGGTCTCGATGCCGAGAGCGATCAGCACCGCTCCCGCACACACGCCGACCGACACCACCCCGAGACGCACGATTCGCGCGGGCTCGAGGCCCGCACTCGCGAGGTGAAGCGGCAGCCAGTGCAGCGGAGCGGGGAACGGGAGCTTTCCGAAGCCCGCGGCCACCAGGAGCGGGTACTCCATAAGGTCGTGGAGCGTGGGCCCGAGGCCTCCGCGACGGGCCAGCCAGGCGACCGTCCCGATCGCCGGTGCCGCGAAGCCACCGGCGAAGGCGAGAGCGGCCGCGCGACGACCGTGCAGGGCCAGCGCCAGCGCGGCGCAGAGCAGGAAGGCGAGCCCGAACTCCTGGCTGAAGAAGAGGGCGAAGCCGCCGATCGCGCCCGCCGCCGCAAGCCAGCGCCGGCGGCGCCCGGCCAGGCCGTGGACCAGGCACGCCAGGCCCGCCAGGCCGGCGCTGAGACGCAGCGCGATCGGCAGCACGAGCAGGGGCAGCAGGCAGGCCAGCCAGCGTCGTCGCATCTGCGAGGCGGCGCAGCCGAGTGCGGCCAGCAGACCGAGCAGGAGCAGCACGCCGTAGAAGTAGAGCTCCCACGCCGCGACGGAGCGGCCCAGGAGCTCCCAGCTGGCCGCCGCGCCCAGGGGATAGAGCGGGCCGTAGAGGCAATAGAAGTCGCGTCCCTGGACGCCCCCGCGCGCCAGCGCGTCGGCCCACACCAGGAATTGTCCCCACTCCGCCTGGAATCCCCAGCCCGCGGAGGCGAGCGTCTGGTCGGGAACGCGTGCGACCAGGTCGTGCAGCGCGTCGAAGAAGCCCGGCGTCAGTGCCAGCGCGACGACCGCCAGCAAGAGTGCGGAGACCCCGCGCCGAGGCCACGGCCCGTCCCCCGCCGGCGCGCGGCCAGCGGCGCTCTCTCGATGGTGCGCCGGAGCACTCCGCACGACCAGGAGCCCCGCACCCGCCGCGAGCAGCGCCAGGGCCAGAGCCGCGGGCAGCGCGAGCCCGGCCCGTGCCAGCACCGCCGCCGCCGCGAGCGCCTCCAGCACCATGATCCGCGACGGTGTCAGCTCCCGCGTGGCGAGCCTGCGGGCGATCGCCCAGGCCGCGAGCCCGGAGAGCACGAGCGAGAGCACGTACCAGACCACCTCCTGCTGCGACGGGTAGTCGTGCAGCGTGGCCCAGCTCACGATGCCGAGGCGGTTCGGCGGCGCCCGGAAGCGCAGCGGGAGGAGCGGGGCGACGAAGGACGTGGCCACCGCGGCGAAGGCCAACGCGGCGGCGACGCCCGCGCCGTCGCGTCCGAGGTTCGTGGTCGGCCCGTCCCGCTCAGACACCCGGCCCCCCGGCTTCCGCGCCGTGGCAGAGTTAGCAAACCGCGCTGCTCCGGGTTCTGGTTCCATCGCGCCGCGGCCGCTTCCGGAAGGGCCGCGGCGCTCCGGTCGCGACTGCCGCTTCGCCCGCGTCTCGCGGCCGGCGCGGCGATTTCCTATACCTTCTGTCCCACAGGCAAGCACGAGATCCCATTCGACGAGAAGGAGCAACCCATGGCCACCGCGCAGGAGCTGGAATCCACCGCCCGCGCGCTCGTCGCCCCCGGCAAGGGCATCCTGGCGGCCGACGAGAGCACCGGCACGATCAAGAAGCGCTTCGACAAGATCAAGGTCGAGTCCACCGAGACCAACCGCCGCGACTACCGCGAGATGCTCTTCACCACGCCGGGCGTGGAGGAGTTCATCAGCGGCGTGATCCTCTACGACGAGACGATCCGGCAGAAGGCGTCCGACGGGACGCCGCTGGCCCAGGTCCTCTCGGGCCGGGGAATCATCCCGGGCATCAAGGTCGACAAGGGCACCAAGGCCCTGCCCTTCACGTCCGACGAGAAGATCACCGAGGGCCTCGACGGGCTGCGCGAGCGGCTGGTGGAGTACCGCGGCCTCGGCGCGCGCTTCGCCAAGTGGCGCGCCGTGATCGAAATCGGCGAGGGCAAGCCCTCGCAGCTGTGTCTGCGCACGAACGCCGAGGCGCTCGCGCGCTACGCCGCGCTGTGCGTCGACGAGGGGCTGGTCCCGATCGTCGAGCCCGAGATCCTGATGGACGGCACCCACACGCTCCAGCGCTCGTACGAGAGCACCGAGCGCACGCTGCATCGGGTGTTCGAGGCGCTCTTCGAGCAGCGCGTTCCCCTGGAGCGGATGCTGCTCAAGCCAAACATGGTGCTCTCGGGCTACGAATGCCCCCAGCAGGCCAGCGTCCGGGAGGTCGCCGAGTCGACGATCCACTGCTTCAAGCGAGTGGTTCCGGCCGCCGTACCGGGCATCGTGTTCCTCTCGGGCGGACAGAGCGACGAGGCCGCCACCGCGCACCTGAACGAGATGAACCGCATCGGCGGCTTCCCCTGGGAGCTGAGCTTCTCCTACGGCCGCGCGCTCCAGGCGCCCGCGCTCAAGGCCTGGGGCGGGCGCCGGGAGAACTTCGCCGCCGGCCAGAAGGCGTTCCATCATCGCGCCAAGTGCAACGGCGCCGCGCGCCACGGGAAGTACAGCGAGGCGATGGAGAAGGCCGCGTAGGCCCGCGGCTAGCCGGCGGCGGGCGCGCGGGGCGGACGCGCGCGTGCGTCCACGATGCCGAGCACGATCTGTCCCACGACCAGGGGCAACGCGCTCATGCCGAGGACGATCCCCCACCCCTCGAGGCCCGGCGTCTCCAGCGACAGCACCTCGGCCAGGGGCCGCAGCTCGAGCGCGACGAGCAGGAGCCCCACGCACGTGCCGAGGGCGCCCCAGACCCAGGGGTTCCGCGTGATCTCGTTGCGGATCCAGGGCGACGCCGGGTCGCGCATGTCGAACACGTGCCAGAGCTGCGCCATGGCCAGGGTCAGGAACGCCACGGTGGTGGCCCGCCGCTCCCCCATCCCCCGGGCCAACGCGAGCGCCAGCGCCGCGAGCACCGCCGCCGCGATCGTGGCGCCGAGCGCGACGATCGCGCGCCAGTGGCCGCGCGTCAGGATCGGCTCCTTGGGATCGCGCGGCGGCTCGTGCATGAGTGCGCGGCCTCCTTCCCCGACGCCGAGCGCCAGCGCCGGGAAGACGTCGGTGACGAGGTTCAGGAACAGGATCTGGAGCGGAAGGATCGGCAGCGGCCCCTGGGCCAGGGTGGCCGCCCCCACGGCCAGGATCTCGCTCACGTTGCAGGAGAGCAGGTAGAGGCAGAACGCGCGGATGTTGCGGAAGATCGCGCGGCCCTGCGCCACGGCCGAGACGATGCTGCCGAAGTCGTCGTCCTGCAGCACCATCGCGGCGGCCTCCTTCGCGACCTGGGTCCCGCGCCGCCCCATGGCGATGCCGATGTCGGCCTTCTTGAGCGCGGGGGCGTCGTTCACGCCGTCGCCGGTCATGGCCACCACAGCACCGTGTCGCTGGTGGAGCGCGATCAGCTCGAGCTTTTGCTGCGGGTTGGCGCGGGCGATCACCGGCGCGGCCAGGACGGCACGGATCTCCTCCTCCGAGAGCTTCTCGATCGCGCCGAGCCCGCGCGCGTCGAGCGGGCGCAGGGCGCCGTCGGTGCCCGCGTCGACCAGCCCCACCGCCCGGGCCACGGTCCACGCCGTCGTGCCGTGGTCTCCCGTCACCATCACCACGCGGATCCCGGCGTCCCGACAGGCGGCGATCGCGTCGGCGACACGCTCCCGCGCCGGGTCCAGCAGGGCGAAGAGGGCCAGCAGCGTGAGGTCGGCGTAGGGTGGGGCGTCCGGTGCAGGCAGCGTGCGCGTGGCCACCGCGAGCACGCGCTCCCCGCGGCCCGCCATCTCGTCGACCCAGCGCAGCCAGCGGCCGCGCTCCGCCGTCGTGAGCTCGACGTCTCCGCGGCGCGTGCGCACCCGCGTCGATCGCTCCAGGACGGCCTCGGGCGCTCCCTTCACCGCCGCAAAGAGGGCTCCGTCATCGTGGAGCGTCGCCATGAGCTTGAGATCGGGATCGAAAGCGATCTCGGCGCGCTCGGGAGCGCGAGCCACGAGCGTGGCGCGCTCGAGCCCCGCCTTCCGCGCCGCGACCAGGAGCGCCACCTCGGTGGGATCGCCCACCGCTTCGACGTGGCCGTCCTCCGGACGTACGTGGAGCGTGGCGTTGTTGCAGAGCGCTCCGAGCCGCAGCGCCTCCGCGAGGACCGGCTCCTGGCCGACGTCGATCGGGGCGCCGCCGCTCTCGAAGCTTCCCGCGATGGCGACCCCGGAGCCACCGATCGCGATCTCCGCGTCCGCGGTGCGTGCGGCCACGACGCTCATGCGGTTCTCGGTCAGCGTTCCGGTCTTGTCGGTCAGGATCACGCTCGTCGAGCCCAGGGTCTCGACCGCGGAGAGGCGCTCCATGAGCGCGTTGCGGCGCGCCATCCGCCACATGCCCCGCGCCAGGGCCACCGTGGCGACGATGGGCAGTCCCTCGGGCACGGCCGCGACGGCGAGAGCGATCGAGATCTCGATCATGAGGAGGAGCGGCCGGCCCCCCAGGAGGCCGACCGCCGCGACGCCGGCGGCGATGGCGAGCGTGAGCCCGATCAGCCGGCGGGCGAGCGCAGCGAGTCGCTTCTCGAGCGGCGTGGTCTCGGGCTCGGCCACGGCGACCAGCGCGGAGATCCGACCGAGCTCCGTCGCCATTCCGGTCGCCACCACCACCCCTTCGCCCGATCCGCGCGTCACGGCGGTGCCCTTGAAGAGCATGCTCGACCGCTCGGCGAGGGGCGTCTCGGCGAGGACCGCGGCGACGCGCTTCGCCACCGGGAAGGATTCCCCGGTGAGCGTCGACTCGTCGGCCTGGAGCTTCGAGGCCTCGATCAGGCGGAGGTCGGCGCTCAGCACGTCGCCGCCCTCGACCAGCACGATGTCGCCGGGCACCAGCTCCTCGGCGGGCAGGCGGCGCACCCGGCCGCCGCGCCGCACGGTGGCGCTCATGCGAGCGAGCGCGCGAAGCGCCTCCATCGAGCGCACCGCGCGATGCTCGGTGAGGAAGCCGACGCCGGTGTTGAGCCCGATCACCGCCGCGATCGCGAGGCCCTCGATCGGCTCGCCGAACGCGAACGCCAGGCCCGAGGCCACCGCCAGGAGCGCCACCAGCAGGCTCGCGAGCTGGTCCACCAGGATGCGCCACGCGCTCCGCGGCGGGACCTCGCGCAGCCGGTTCGGACCGTGGACCGCGCGTCGCGCGCGCACCGCGGCCTCCCCCAGCCCGCGCCGGGGATCGACGCCCAGCAGCGCGAGCGTCTCCGCGGTGCTGGAAGCCCAGGGCTCCAGCGGGGAGGCGACGGCCTCGTCGATCGGTCGGGTGGGGTTCACGTTGCGGCTTCGACTTCCGCGACGGCGCCGCCCGGCGCCGCCCCGCACCGCGACCGTAGTGCGAGAGCGAGCGTCATTCGATGGGGCGCGGCCCCGGCGGGGACCGCGAGGGATCGCGCGCCGCCGCGAGACGCAGCCGGCCGGCCACCCGGATCTCGGTCGATTGCTTCAGGTCCTCCAGGTACATCTCCATCGCCTCCTGGCCGAGGACGGAATCCTGGACGATGGCATCGAGCTCGTAGTTGAGCGCGATGCCGAGAGGGTTGAAGTCCGTGGAGCCGACGCGCAGCCAGCGGCCATCCACGACCGTGGTCTTGGCGTGCATCATCACGCCGTTCCACTCCCAGATCCGGACGCCGTTGTGGAGGAGTCGCCGGTACACGCGCCGCGTGAGGCGCCGAACCCAGGGGTGGTCGTACTTGCTCGGCACCAGGATGCGGACGTCCACTCCATCGCGCGCCGCGCCGGCCAGGGCCTCGAGCTCCGCGACCGAGGGGTAGAAGTAGGCGCTCGCGATCCAGATCTGGCGCTCCGCCGACACCGCCTGGAGCTGCAACGCCCGTGCGACGCGGAGCCGCCAGGGTTCCCCCTCGACGATCCCGACCAGCGCCCCCGGCGTGAGCCGCGGGTCCAGGTCGGCTCCGCGGGAGCGTGGCACGAGATGGTGTCGGGGATGGAGCGGCTCCTCGAAGTGCGCGCGGCGCCACATCGCTTCGAAGGCGAGGTCCATGTCCGCCGCCGCAGGCCCCTCGATCCGCACCGCCGTGTCGCGCCACGGCGCGTGCCGGAGGCGGAGCCGGAGCCGGCCCGACCAGGCCTCGGCGAGCCCCATCCCGCCGGTGATGCCCACCGCGCGGTCGACCACCAGGAGCTTGCGGTGGTCGCGCGGCAGGAGCCCGAGCCAGGCGCGTGGGCCCGGCGGGTTGAAGATCCGGACCTCCACGCCTCGCTCTCGCAGCCCCCGCCAGAACGCCCGGGTCGTGCCGCGGGTCCCCACCCAGTCGGCCAGGAAGCGCGCGCGAACCCCACGGCGCGCGGCGCCAGCGAGCGCATCCGCGAAGCGCTCGCCGACCGAGTCGCTCTGCACGAGATAGCTCTCGAGCGACACCGACTCCCGGGCCGCACCGATCGCCTCGAGCATCGTCTCGAGCGCGCGCGGAGCGTCGCCGAGAAGTGTCACCCGGTTCCCGCCCGAGGCGGCCGCCGCCGCGATGCGCCAGAGACCGCGCGAGAAGGAGGGGCCGCGCGTCTCCACGCTCGGCGGCGCGCCGGGCGGCGTGACGGGCTGCAGGCTTCCGCTCTCGCTCATGGGATCGATCGCATGCCGTTCCGACGCAGCCGACCGGCGCCGCCTGCGTTCACACCGCACAGTCCGGCTTCCGGAGGGCTCGAGCACGAGGATACTTTCGCTCCGGAGCGCGCGCCCGCGCCCCGGCCGGTGGCGCCCGATCCTTGACTCCCGCCGGCGCTCCGGCGGAGACTGGGCGATCTCGCGCAGCACGCCGGGGGAGGGGAGACGCATGATCGCCGCCAGCGCCATGACGACACCGGTCTGGGTACTTCTCGGCTTCGCCCTCTGGACGCTGCTCGTGCTCTTCGCGACCGTCGGCGTCTACCGCTGGAGCCGCATCCTCACCGGTCGTGCCGAGCTCGCCGAGTTCCGCGCGGACGAGCCGCACGGGAGCGACTGGTACCGGCGCGCCATGCGGGCCCACGCGAACTGCGTGGAGAACCTGCCGGTGTATGGAGCCATCACGCTCGCGATCGTGGCCGCGGGCGCTCGAAGCCCCGCGCTCGATCTCCTGGCGATCGTGCTCCTGGCGGCGCGGGTTCTCCAGACCCTGACCCACGTGCTGTGGACGCCCACCAATCGGGTCGTGGGCGTGCGCTTCTCGTTCTTCCTGACCCAGGTGGCGTGCATGTTCGCGATGTCGGCGATCGTCGGCCTCCAGGCGCTGCGGTGACCCGGGCGGCCCGGCGCTACTTCGAGCCGCCCTTCGCGCCCGACTTGACCTCGATCGAGGTGGCCGTCATCCGGTACATCACGGTCACCTTGTCGCCCTTCTTCACGTCGCCCTTCACCCGGGTGTCCGCGGTGCGGGCGATCTGCCACTTCTCCTTGCCCTTCAACACGGTGATCGAGTCGTTGTTGACCTCGACCACCGGGCCCGTGACCTGATAGGTGTTCACCTCGGCCGCGAGGGCGGGGGTGGCGAGCGCGAGCGCGAGCGGAAGGGCGAGCAGCGATCGTCGAATCATGGCTGACCTCCTGGGCCCTCGCCGGCGAGGGCCACCGCAGGCTACGCCCGCGCCCGAGGGGGATCAATCGAGAAGCGACACGCTCGAAGCGCCCGGGCTCGAGGCCCGACCGGAAATGACGAGGCCCCGGAGCGTCGCCGCTCCGGGGCCTCTCGATCCACAGGGCGGATCGGGCCGATGCCCTACATGCCCATGCCGCCCATCCCGCCCATGCCGCCGGGCATGCCGCCCGCCGGGCCTTCCTTCTTCTCCTCGGGCTTCTCCGCCACCATCGCCTCGGTGGTGAGCAGCAGCGAGGCCACGCTCGCCGCGTTCTGGAGCGCCGTGCGACAGACCTTGGTCGGGTCGATCACGCCGGCCTTGAGCAGGTCCTCGTAGGTCTCGGTGGCGGCGTTGAAGCCGAAGGCGCCCTTGCCCTGCTTCACCTTGTCCACCACGATCGAGCCCTCGACGCCCGCGTTCTGCGAGATCATGCGCAGCGGCTCCTCGATGGCGCGGCGGATGATGTTGATCCCCGCCCGCTGCTCCTCGCCCGCCTGGAGGTCGTCGAGGACCTTCTGCGCGCGCAGGAAGGCCACGCCGCCGCCGGGGACGATGCCCTCCTCGACCGCCGCGCGCGTGGCGTGGAGCGCGTCCTCGACGCGCGCCTTGCGCTCCTTCATTTCGGTCTCGGTGGCCGCGCCGACCTTGATCACCGCGACGCCGCCCGACAGCTTCGCCAGGCGCTCCTCCAGCTTCTCCCGGTCGTAGTCGCTCTTCGTGTCCTGGATCTCGCGCCGCAGCTGCTCGACGCGATCGTGGATGGCCCTCGCGTCACCCCCGCCCTGGATGATCGTCGTGGTCTCCCGCGCCACCACGACGCGCCGCGCCGTGCCGAGCTGCGGCACCTGGACGTGCTCGAGCTTGAGTCCGAGCGCTTCCGACGCGACCTC
>JAWOLJ010000120.1:0-29359 GCA_033853555.1 Myxococcota bacterium | reverse complement strand
GGGCGCTATCGGCGCCCCGCCGGCGAGACCCGCATCGTGGTCTTCGGCGACTCCGACTTCGTGTCCAACCGGTACGCCCGGGCGCTCTACGACGCCGATCTCTTCACGAACGCCGTCCACTGGAGCGTCGATCGCGAGAGCGCCATCACGCTGCGACCCAAGGTGCTGACGCCGGACCAGGACCCGCTCACGCCCCAGCAGAGCCTGGCCATGTTCTACGGCGTCGGCCTCTTCGTGCCCGAGCTCTTGCTGGTGGCGAGCGCGCTCGCCTGGCTGCGCCGCCGGGGGGCCTGACGCAAGCGAAGCGCGCAGCGGGGCGAAGCCGAGCGTAGGGCGCGGCCCGGCGGCTCAGCCGCCGGTGCGCCCGGGCCGGATCAGGGCTTCTCGCCCGGCGGCGGCGGGCGCGTGGCCAGGGCGATGCCGGTCGCGCCGGCCTCTTGCGCCACGTCGAGGATGTTCACGGCCTGACCGAGCGCCACCTTCCGGTCGCCGCGCAGCACGACGACCTTCTCGCGCGAGGCCTCGAGGGCCTGCTTCAGCGCGGCCGGCAGCTCCTCGTTCTTCACCACGCGGTCGCCCACCTGGATCGTGCCGTCGGCCGCCACCGTCACCGTAACGCCGGTCGGTGTCGAGCTTGCCACCTGGGCGCCCGGAAGATCCACGTCCTTGCCCTGGGTGGAGATCACCGAGGTGGTGACCATGAAGATGATCAGCAGCACCAGGAAGATGTCGGTGAGCGGCGTGATGTTGATCTCGGCGACGATGTCCTCGCCGGTCTCCTCGCCCGCGCTAGGCAGGGAGTGGATGGCCACGACGCGCCTCCCCCGCCTCCTCCGCCGGCGCCGGCGTCGAGGACGACTCCAGATACAGCAGGGCCTGCACGAAGCGCTCGCTCGCGCGCTGGAAGGTGCTCGAGATCAGCCCCACCCGGACCTGCAGGTAGTTGTAGAAGGCGAGCGAGAGGATCGCGACGAAGAGGCCCGCTCCCGTGGCGACGAGGGCCTCCGAGATGCCCGCCGCCACGACCGCGAAGCCGCCCGAGCCCTGCACCGACATCTCGTGGAAGGCCCGGATGATGCCGACCACCGTGCCGAAGAGCCCGATGAAGGGCGCCAGCGATCCGATGCTGCCGAGGATCCAGAGCCCCCGACGCAGATCGGTGATGGCCTCCGCGCGAGAGGTGGAGAGCACGCGGTCGAGGTCCTCGAGCGCGATGTTCTTCCAGCGCAGGCCCTCGAGGAAGATCCCGGCCATCGGGGTCGGGCTGGCCTCGCAGAGCGCCCGGGCGCCGGCGAGGTCGCGCTTCGCCACGTGCTCGACCAGCCGGCGCGTGAGCTCGCGCGTGCTGCGGTCGAGACCCCGATAGCGCCAGATGCGCTCCAGGATCACGGCCAGCGCGAGCACCGAGCAGACGGCGAGCGGATAGACGGTGAGGGCCCCGGCCTGGAGCAGGCGGAGCAGGGTCGCGGCATCGAAGCTGGTACCGAAGGTCTGCGAAACGGCGTTGGGGTCCAAGCGGGCGCGTCCTCTGCAGCGTTTGGGGTGGGCCGAGGCTACCGGATGGCTTCGCCGACCGCAGCCGCAGGGCGGCGTGAGCGGCGGTTGACGCCCCGGGGGTCGGTGGCTCACTTTCAGGGATCGATCGCACGGGATGCGCGAGGCCCCGCGGCGCCGGGATGAAGACGGGCCACCGACGGGTGGCGCACGGATCGGAGGCGGGCCGCGGGGCAGGATACGGAGCGGGCCACGGAGCGGTGGCCGGCGTGGTGACGAATCGAGCGCCCGCCGGCGCCGTCCAACCACGGAGTGCGTGGCCCATCGCAGCCGGAGCCGCTGCGCGAGAAGCGCCGCCGGGGCCGAAGCCGGAACGGAGCCGAGCCCGAGGGACCCGGGCGGAGCCGGACCGGGCGGAGCGGGACTGAACGGAGCGGGACCGGACGGAGCGAGGACGCATGGGCGAGGGCTTGCGGATCCGCAGGCGGCCCGAAGGCCGCAGGCCGATGCAGCGGCGTACCCTCGGCCGCGCCGCGGCCGCGCCGGGCCTCGCCTTCCCGGGGTTCCTGAGCCCGCCCGACTCGCACGGCTCGCGTTGGCTGAGCGGCGGGCTCGCCGCCCTCGTCCACGGGCTCCTGGCCGCCGCTCTGGTGCTCCTGGCGGTGACGCACCCCATCGTGAAGCCCGAGATCGTTCCCGTGAAGCTCCTGCGCGAGGAGCCGAAGCCCGAGCCCAAGCATCCCGGTCCGCCCGGACCGGAGGCCAAGGCGCCTGCGCCCAAGGAGGCGCCTCCCCACGAGGCGGCGCCCGCTCCGAAGGTGCTGGCCGAGCGGCGCTCGCCGACCTTCGCGCCGGCGGCGCAGGCCATCGCTCCGCAGGTCGTGAACCCGTCGGTGGTGGCCAAGGCGGCGCCGTCGGTCGAGGCGCGCAAGCTCGAGATGAGCCAGGTGGGGCAGGTGGCGGCACCGAAGGAGATCGGACGCGCCGCGGTGGTCGCGGAGCGCGTGAGCCCGCTCAGCTCCGTCGCCGCGGCCGAGGTCTCGAAGGTGGACCTGCGGAGCGCCGCGGCCCCGGCGCTGCGGGGACCGATCGAGACCCAGGCACCGGCCGGGCCCTCGGTCGGGCCACGCCAGGTCGCAACCACCGGCGCCACCACCGGCACGGGCACCGTCACCGGGCCCGCGGCCGGCTCGTCGGTGCGCGAGGGCATCGCCTCGAACCGCGACGTGCTCGGCTCGCCGAACGGCGCTCCGCTCGCGAGCGTGAACACGCGCGTCGGAGAGGGCTTCTTGCGCGGCGGTGGCGGAAACGGCGAGGGCGGTGGTGGTGGTGGTGGCGGCGGCGGGGATGGCGACTGCCTGACCCGCCCCGAGGTCCGCAGCTACACCGAGCAGATCAAAGACCGGATGTACGCGCGGTGGGTGCTTCCGAGCAGCGCCAGGCCCGACGCCTCGGTGCAGCTCCAGTTCAAGCTCGACCGGGCCGGGGCGCTGCGTAGCGTGGAGGTGGTCTCGGCCAGCGACACGGCCCTCGGCACCAGCGCCGTCGAGGCGCTGCGCTCCGCGGCCCCCTTCCCGCCGATGTCGGACCGCGTGCTCTGCATGGCCCGCATCGGCTACTTCGTGGGAACCTTCCGCAACCCCGTGAGCGGCAGATAGCGGCGTGACGCGTCGCCCTGCCGCGTGGCGTGCCGTCGCCCTGCTCGGCCCCGTCCTCGCCCTCGCCCTGCCCTTCCTCGCCGCCGCCCGCGCCCGCGCCCAGTCGACCGCTCCCGCGCCCAAGGGGAAGGTCGTGCTCGAGTACGACTCGCAGGAGCGCCTCTCGAAGAAGATCACCGACACCAACGGCGACGGCGTCCCCGACGAGACCGTGTACTACAAGAACGGGGTGCCCGAGCGCGCGGAGAGCGACACCAACTTCGACGGGCGGGTGGACCTCTGGGTGACCTTCGACGCCGCCGGAAACCCGCTGCACCAGGAGCGCGACACCGACGGGGACGGCAAGCCCGATCAGTGGGTGGACTTCGAGAACGGGAAGCCGAAGGTGCAGCGCGAGGATCACAACCACGACGGCAAGCCCGACACCACCGTCACCTTCGAGAACGGAGTGCCGGTCCGCGCCGAGGAGGACACCAACTTCGACGGAAAGATCGACCGCTGGACCACCTACCGCGACGGCAAGCCCGCCGTGGTGGAGGAGGACCAGAACGGAGACGGCCGGCCCGACGTCCACGCGGAGTTCGCCCCCGACGGCTCGAAGGTCCTGGAGAAGCAGGACACCCGAGGCGACGGACACTGGAACGTGGTGATCCACTACGAGAACGGGAAGAAGGTGCGAGTGGAGGAGGACACCCGGGGGCGTGGGACGTTCGACCAGGTCACCACCTACCAGAACGATCTCCCCGTGAAGCGCGAGCTCGACACCGATGGCGACGGCCGCTTCGACACCGTGTCCACCTTCGAGAACGGCGTCGAGCGCAAGCAGGTGCGCGACCTGAACGGCGACGGGAAGCCCGAGCTGGTGGCGACCTTCGACGAGAAGGGCCAGCGGGTGCGCGAGGAGGTCGACAGCCACGGCACCGGCCGCCTCGATCTGGTGCGGATCTACGAGAACGGCCGCAAGGTGCGCGAGGAGCTGGATCAGAACGGCGACGGAAAGCCCGACCTCGTCACCACCTTCGGCCCCGACGGAAAGCCGCTGCGCAGCGAGGCCGACACCAACGGCGACGGGAAGCCGGACACCTTCGTCGAGTACGCCAACGGCAAGAAGGTGAAGCAGGAGGAGGACCGCAACGGTGACGGGAAGATCGACGCCATCTACACCTTCGACGACCAGGAGCGCGTGGCGAGCGAGCAGATCGACTCCGACTTCGACGGCCGCTTCGAGCAGACGGGACAGTACGAAGCGGGCCAGCTGGTGCGCCGGACCTACGACTCGAAGGGTCGCGGGACGCCGGACCGGGTGGAGATCTATGGCGAGGGACGGCTCCTGCGGGTGGAGCTCGACGAGAACGGCGACGGTCGCACCGACCTCTGGAACTACTACGACCCGCAGGGCCGGCTCGAGAAGCAGGAGCAAGACTCCGATCACGACGGCCGCGTCGACACCTGGGTGACGATCGATCCCGTGAGCGGGAAGGAGCTCCGCGTCCTGAAGGACACCAACGGCGACGGCCAGGTCGACTCCTGGCGCACCAACGACTCCGAGGGCCGCACGGTGCGCCTGGAGGAGGACAAGAACTTCGACGGGAAGCCCGACCGCGTGGTGGAGTTCGAGGACGGGAAGCCGGCCCGCTTCACCGAGGACACCAACTTCGACGGGAAGCCCGACGTGCGCGGCGTCCTCGACGCCGCGGGGGCGGTGCTGAGCGAGGAGCGCTCGACCAAGGGCGACGGCCGCTTCGATCTGCGGGTGACCTACGCCGATGGCAAGAAGGTCCGGGAGGAGCGGGACTCCACCGGGAGCGGACACTTCGACGTGGTGACGGAGTTCCAGGACGGGCAGCCGGTGCGGCAGAGCCGCGACACCCAGGGCAAGGGGATCTTCGACTCCGTCACGACCTTCAAGGACGGCAAGGAGGTGACCCAGGAGCGCGACACCAACGGCGACGGCAAGCCCGACGTGCGCATCACCTTCGACGACCAGGGACGACCGGCGCGCGAGGAGGTGGACAAGGACTTCGACGGTCGGTTCGAGCTGGTCACGACCTATCGCGAAGGGGTTCCCGTGCGGTCGGAGGCCGACACCAACGGCGATGGCAAGCCGGACGTGATCGTGGAGTATGAGAACGGGAAGAAGGTACGGCAGACCGAGGACACGAACTTCGACGGCAAGCCGGACGTCGTCACCACCTTCGACTCGGAGGGCCGCCCGGCGCGGATCGAGGCCGATACCGATGGCGACGGCCGCCTCGAGACCGTGACGATCCTGGAGAACGGCCAGATCGTGCGCACGGAGAAGGACACCAATGGCGACGGCAAGCCCGACGTCTTCGCCTACTACGAGAACGGCAAGATCGTGCGCCAGGAGGAGGACACGAACTTCGACGGGGTGATCGACCGCCGCAGCCGGATCGACGCGGATGGGGGCCAGGTGCAGGAGGCCGACACCAACGGCGACGGCAAGGTCGACACCTGGATCACGCTCGACGCCGCCGGCCAGGTGGTGCGCCGGCAGGAGGACCGCAACGGCGACGGCAAGCCGGACGTGACCATCACGTTCCGGGACGGGAAGCCGGTGCGCCTGGAGCAGGACACGGCGGGTCGGGGCTGCATCGACCTGGTCCAGCTCTACGACGCCGCCGGAAACGTGGTGCAGGAGCAGAAGGACACCAACGGCGACTGCAAGCTCGACACCACGACGACCCTGGAAGGAGGCCGCGTGGTGCGCCAGGCCGCGGACACGCGCGGCAGCGGCCGGCCGGACGTGGTGAACCTCTTCGACGAGTCCGGCCACGCGGTGGTGCAGGAGGTGGCCTCCGAGCGTACCGGGCGGCCGGAGAAGCGCCTGTTCCTCGCGCCGGACGGGAGCGTCACCGCACAGTGTCTGGATACCGACGGCAACGGCACGCTCGACGCTCGGGCCACGGTGCAGAACGGCGTGGTGACGGAGGTTCTGCTCGACACCAAGGGCAAGGGCGTGGCCGACCGCCGCGAGATCTGGCGCGACGGACAGCGCGTGGAGCTCCAGGCCGACACCAACGGCGACCACAAGATCGACGTGGTGCAACGCTTCGAGAATGGCGTGGTGGTGCAACAGGACGAGGACACGAACTTCGATGGCATCCTCGACCGCCGCTTCGTGGGGGGCAAGCCGGCGCCGATCCCGCCCGGAACGCCCGTGCCCGGCCCTCCCCTCGGCCCCCTCGACTGCGGTCGCTTCAGCGACGCCTGGCGCGGGCGCTGAGCGTCAGGGCGCCGGCTGGTGCCGGCGCCTCCCCTCCGCTAATCGCTCCTGGCAGCCGGGCGGCGGGTCACCCGGCGGGAGGTGCCATGCAAGCGACGTCCGCCCTCGAGCTCTCTGCCATCCGCCTCGGGGAGCCCGAGTTCTGGCTGCGTCCGCTGGAGGAGCGCGAGGCGGCCTTCGCGACGTTGCGCGCCGAGCGCCCGATCTCCTTCCACGAGGAGTGGGACAGCGGGATCCTGCCCAAGGGGCCGGGCTTCTGGTCCGTCGTGAAGCACGCCCAGGTGCTCGAGGCGAGCCGCCAGCCCGAGCTCTTCTGCTCCGGCCGGGGCAGCAACATCGGCGACATGCCACAGGAGTTCAACGAGTTCTTCGGCTCGATGATCAACATGGACGATCCTCGCCACGCGCGACTGCGGCGGATCGTGTCCCGCGGCTTCACGCCGCGACGGATCCAGCAGGTCGAGGACGAGGTGCGTCGCCTCGCGGCGGCGATCGTCGACCGCGTGATCGCGAAGGGCGAGTGCGAGTTCGTGGAGGAGATCGCGGCCGCCCTCCCCCTCGCGATCATCTGCGGCATGATGGGGATCCCGGAGAGCCAGTACCGCTTCGTGTACGACCGCACCAACGTGATCCTCGGCGCGGGCGATCCCGAATACGTGCCCGACCAGGGCAACATCGTCCAGGCGCTCCTCAAGGCCGGCGCCGAGCTCTCCCAGCTCGCGCAGGACCTGGCGCGACACCGCGCGGCGCATCCGGGCGACGACCTGGTGTCGGCGCTGATCACCGCGGACGTGGAGGGCGAGCGGCTCACCGACGCCGAGCTCGGCTCGTTCTTCGTGCTGCTGGTGGTGGCGGGGAACGAGACCACCCGGAACGCGATCAGCCACGGCATGAAGGCCCTCTGCGACCATCCGGAGCAGCGCGCGATCTGGGCGGCGGACTTCGACCGCGTGGCCCCGACCGCCGTGGACGAGATCGTGCGCTGGGCGACGCCCGTGATCCACTTCCGCCGCACGGCCACGCGCGACACCACCCTGGGCGGACAGCGCATCCGCGAGGGGGAGAAGGTGGTGCTCTGGTACAGCTCCGCGAACCGCGACGAGGAGGTCTTCGCGGAGCCCTTCCGCTTCGACGTCCGCCGCAACCCGAACCCCCACGTGGGCTTCGGGGGGCCCGGCCCGCACTTCTGCCTGGGCGCCCACCTGGCGCGCCGCGAGATCGGTGTGATGTTCCGCGAGATCTTCCGGCGGCTGCCCGACCTCGAGGTGGTGGAGCCGCCCGCGCGGCTGGCCTCCTTCTTCATCCACGGCATCAAGCGCATGCGCTGTCGGTTCACCCCGGGCCGGGCGGCGGCCTGAGGCCAGCGAGGCACGCCGCCCCGCGGCCCGGCCGCTAGCGCTCCCAGTGCAATCGGGCAGCCAGCACCGAGACCGGCCCGCGATCGCGGTTGTAGGCGGGATGCACCACGAGCTGATAATCGAGCGCGAGCCAGACCCATCTCAGCTTGAACTGGTAGTAGCTCTCGACGATCGTCTCGGGGCCGTAGCGAAGTCGCCCATCGCCGAGGATGAAGCCGGAGCCACCTGCGGCGAGGTAGCGCCGATGCGGCGCCGAGATCCCGTTCACCACGGCCGCGACGCCCAGGCTGTCTTCGGGCCGTCCCCAGGTCTTGCCGCCGACGCTGAATCCGAGCGCGAGCGTCCGGTCGATCTCGGTGAAGGCCCAGCTCTCGCTGAGCCCGTTGTTCCAGCCCGCGCGCACGAACAGGCCGATCGCGTCGGTGAGCGCTTGCTCGATGTTCAGCCCGAAGCCGTACTTCTCCCGTTCGGTGCGCGTCTGCGTGACGTCCGGCGGTGTGAGCGCTTGCTCGAGGGCGGCGTGATAGCTCCCGGCATGCTCGCGGTTCAGGAACCCGAGGACTCGCACGGTGCCGGCTCGGCCCCACACTGCGTAGCGTCGCTCGAGCTCGACCACCTGGCCCCATGCGCGTCCGACGTTCCACTCGATGTTCTCGCCGTTCGCGGTCCTCGGCTGCATGAAGCCGCCCCACCGCATCGCCCAACCGGGCTGATCGAGCTCGACGCTGACGCCATTGGTGTAGCCCTTGGCGTCCGCCGGGTAGTCCCACGCGCCGTCGTCCATCAGCGACCAGTTCATGAATTGCGTGCGCGGGTCGTGGCTGTAGAGGTTGTCATCGAAGAGATCGACGGCTGCGAGCTTGCCGATGGTCAATACCAGGCGAGACGTCGGGCGTTCCCCCGCGAGCTGGTTGGCGTCGGCCGCGACCGGCTCGCGCGCGCCGCCGAGGTCGATGGTCTGGCGCAGGAAGAGTCTCGCGACGTTGATCTCCGGGACTATGCCGGTGGCTCGGGTGGCCTCACCGTTCGGGAAGCCGGCCACTCCGAGCGTTCCGCTGAGCCCGGTGCCCTGGGTGACCTCGGGGTTCACGTAGAGCTCCGCACCGCTCCAGAGCCGTCGTCCGAGGAACAAGGTGCCCGTGACGGTCTCTCGAAGCTCGTCCTCGTCGCGGAGACTGTTCGGTCCCTGGTAGGGGGACGGGAAGCCGAAATGCCCCTGTCCGATGGCGGTGGCCTGCGCGTGCAGGCTCCAGTCTTCGGCCACGCCGGCATCCGGAGAGCTGTCCTGTGCGCGAACGGCGGCGGGCACGAGGGCGATGGCGACGCAGAGGACCCAGCGATGCGGCACGCGACGGGTGGCTCCGAGGGCACGCTAGCCCAGCCGCGCGGGAACGGAGCGGATGCCGCCGGAGGACGGGGGAGCCGGGCGGCGCGCGCGACAGCGACGCGACAGCCCTGGCGCCTGTCGCGCCGCGCGGGCGGGGCTCGCGCCCCTCGCCCGCCGGTCCGGGCGCGCGCGCACCCCACTTCACGCGCGCCACGTGAACGATCCGCTGCGGCGCGCGCGGGGGCGCGCCGACCGGACCCTCTGCGCGTCCAGGATCTTGCCGCCGATCGCCGGCTTGGCCCGGAGCCACGCCGCCTTCATCCCCGCTTCATCTCGGCACGACCCTTGCTCGCGCCCCGACACGGATCTGCAAGAGGAGGCCCGTGCCATGCTCGAGACCCGCTCGATTCTCTGGGTGGGGCGCGCCGACCGGCTGGCCGGCGAGGTGGTGACCGCCGCGCCCGCCACCGACTTCGCGTGGGTACGCGACGCCGACGAGGCGCTCGCCACACCGCTCACGAGCTTCGACGCGATCGTGCTCGATGGTGCCGAGCCGGGCGAGGAGCTCGTCTCGACGCGGCGCCTGCGCGCCGCTCCCGGTGCGCCGCCCCTTCTCGTCCGCACCGCCGAGAGCGCCGGCGAGCACGTGGCGGCCTTGCGCGCGGCCGGCGCGGGCGAAGTGGTGGTGCGACCGCGAGGCGGGCGCTCGAGCGCCGCGACCTACGAGCTCCTGACACGGCTCGACGGACTGCTGCGCGCCGGGGTGGTGGATGCCGAACGAGCGGCGGCGCTGCCCGGTGTCGTGGGCTCGAGCCCGGCCATGCGTCGCGTGTTCGAGCTGGTGGAGCGCGCGCGCCGCTCGCAGGCCACGGTGCTGCTCAGCGGGGAGACCGGCACCGGCAAGGAGCTGCTGGCCCGCGCCATCCATCAGGGCGGCCCGCGGCGCAGCCGCGGCTTCGTCGCCGTGAACTGCGCCGCCTTTCCCGATGCGCTGCTCGAGAGCGAGCTCTTCGGGCATCTGCGCGGCGCGTTCACCGGAGCCGATCGTGACAAGAAGGGCCTGTTCGAGGAGGCGCAGGGAGGCACGCTCTTCCTCGACGAGGTGGGCGAGACCTCGGGGCCGCTCCAGGCCAAGCTCCTCCGCGTGCTGCAGGAGCGCGAGGTGCGCCCCGTGGGCGGCACGCGCGCAACCCCGGTGGACGTGCGCGTGATCGCCGCGACGAACCGGGATCTCCGGGCGGAGGTGGCGGCCGGACGCTTCCGCGAGGACCTCTACTATCGCCTGGCGGTCTTCCCGCTGCCGGTGCCGCCGCTGCGCGAGCGGCCGGAGGACGTGCTTCCGCTCGCTCGACACTTCCTTGCGACGCACGGCCAGCGCGAGCGCAAGCCGGGCTGTCGCTTCACGCGCGAGGCGGAGCATCTGCTCCAGGCCTGTCCTTGGCCCGGCAACGTGCGCGAGCTCGAGAACGAGGTGCAGCGGGCGCTGGCGCTGGCCGAGCCGGGAGAGGAGCTCGGGCCCGATCGGCTCTCGTCCGGCCTGGCCGGCGCCGTCGAGCCGCGCGAGGCGGCGCCGCGCTCGGGCGAGACCCTGCGCGAGGCGCTCGCCCGCATCGAGAGCCTGCTCCTGCGTCGTGCGCTCGACGCGAACGGCGGCCGCCGCGCCGCCACCGCCCGACAGCTCGGCATCACCCGCGAGGGGCTCTACAAGAAGATGCAGCGACACGGCATCCGCTGAGTCGCGAGCACCGGAAGAGAGCAGGCGGGGCGGTCCGCGCCGGGGCAGAGGGCGACGGTCGCGGCCGCTCAAGTTCTCCCGGGCACTGCCGATGGGCCCGCCATGTCCACCAGCGAGCCCTCCGTCAAGGGGACCCTGGTCCAGCCCTGGCGGGACCACCTGCTCGGACTGGTGAGGGCAGGCCGGATGAGCCGCGCGGCCCTCGAGGGACGGCTTCCCGAGGCCGCACGCAAGCTCCTGGACGCCCGCTTCGTCTCCTCCGGCTGGTACTCCTACGAGGCCTATGCCGAGCTGGTCGAGGCGTGCTGCTTCTTCGAGTACGGGGGCGCTCGTCACGGCTATCGGGCGCTCGGGCACCTGGGGATGGAGCAGCTCGAGAGCGTGGGCGTGTATCAGCAGCTCCAGAGCTGGGCCCGTGGGGCCGGGCTCTCGGATCGCGAGATCGCCTTCCGGCTCGAGACGCTGCTCTCGCTGCCCGCCTTGCTCTACAACTTCTCCAAGTGGACTCTCGATCTCCAGGTGGAGCACGGGGAATATCGCCAGTGCCTGGAGGTGCGCGAGGCGGGCCCCATGCGCGACTGGTTCCGCGAGATCCTCGAGGGCACGCTCGAATCCCTCTGGCAGCGCCTGCGCATGCCCCTCTCCCAGTGCAAGGGCGATCGGCCGACCCACGACCACTTCGTGGTGAAGGCGGTCGCGGTGCGCCCCCGCAGCTGATTCCGCAGCGCCCCCGAGCCTCCACTCTCCCTCGGGGTGCTCGCCGTCCTCTCGCAGCCGACGCGGTGTCGGGAGCCTTACTTGTCGCGCGTCCGCGGCCGCCTAGCCTCGCGGTACCCGGCGGCGTGCGCTCCGGGCGCGCCGCGACGGGCTCGGAACGCGAGGAGGGAGCGAGATGACGAAGGGGTTGCGACGGATGGTGCGCGTGGGCGCGATCGCAGGGGCATTCGCCGCCGGCTACCTCTCCGGCGCGCTCGGCCAGGCTCCGCCGGCGCAGGCGCAGATGGGCGAGATGATGAAGAAGGCCGGGGAGGCGGGCGGGCCCCTGGGCACCGCCGCGAAGCTCGGCACGACCATCAACGAGATGCAGACCCACGTGTCGGAGCTCCAGAAGAACATCGACGCGCTGAACCAGATCAAGGCGAGCCTCGGCGGCGGCTGAGGATCGGCTGCGGTGGCGCTCGCGTCCGGCAGCGCTCCGCCCGCCGGACGCGCGTTAAGCTGCCGCGCATGTGCGGGCGTTACACCCTCACGGCGACGCCCGAGGAGATCGCGCAGCACTTCGACCTGCGCGAGGTGCCCGCGCTGCGTCCGCGCTTCAACGTAGCGCCGATGCAACCCGTGGCGGCGGTGCGGGCGACGGCCGACGGCCGGCGGCTGGGTCTCCTGCGCTGGGGGCTGGTGCCATCCTGGGCCAAGGACCCGCGCAGCGGGAGCCGCATGATCAACGCCCGCGCGGAGCGCGCGGCGACCGCGCCCGCCTTCCGTGCGGCGATGCGCGCGCGCCGCTGCTTGCTTCCGGCCGACGGCTTCTACGAATGGCAAGGCCGGCGCGGCGCGCGACAGCCCTTCCATCTCCACCTCGCGGGCGGCGGGCTCTTCGCCTTCGCCGGTCTGTGGGAGCGCTGGAGCTCGCCTGCGGGCGAAACGCTCGAGACCTGCGCCGTTCTCACCACCGAGGCGAATGCCGTGGTCCGGGCGATCCACGACCGGATGCCGGTGATCCTCTCGCCGACCGCCTACGCCCGCTGGCTCGATCCGGAGCTGCGCGATCCAGCCGCCCTGGCGGACCTGCTGCAGCCCCTCCCCGACGAGGCCCTGGAGCCGCGCGCGGTCGGGCTCGCGGTGAACGACGCGCGGCACGACGACCCGAGCTGCCTCGAGCCGCCGCTCGAGACCCCGCTCTTCCGACACGGGGGAGCGTGACGTGGAGGGCCCCGCAGCCGCCGCTCCCACGCTCGCCGATCGACTGGCGGCGCCCTTCCGGCGCTTCCTCGCCGTCGAGGCCGCGAGTGCTCTCCTCCTCGTCGCCGCCACGGGGCTCGCGCTCGCCTGCGCCAACTCCACCTGGGCCGAGGGCTACCGCGCTCTCTGGCAGACTCCGCTCGCGATCTCGCTGGGTCCGGCGCGCCTCGAGCTCACGCTCGAGGGCTGGGTGAACGACGGGCTCATGGCCCTCTTCTTCTTCCTGGTCGGAATGGAGATCAAGCACGAGCTCCTGCACGGCGAGCTCGCCAGCCGAACGCGCGCGATGCTGCCGGTCTTCGGCGCCCTCGGCGGCATGCTCGCGCCCGCGGCCCTGTACCTGGGCTTCCACGCCGGGGGGCCGGCCGCGGCCGGCTGGGGCGTCCCGATGGCGACCGACATCGCGTTCGCGGTGGCGGCGCTGGCGCTGCTCGGCCCTCGGGTGCCCTCGGGCCTGAAGGTCTTCCTGCTCGCCCTCGCGATCGTGGACGACCTCGGCGCGGTGCTGGTGATCGCGCTCGCCTACAGCCACGGGCTCTCCTGGACCGCTCTCGGTGCCGCCGCCGCTGCCCTCCTCCTGGTGCTGGCGTTGCGACGCGCGGGGATCCGATCCATTCCCGTGTATGCCGTGGTCGGCGCCCTGGTCTGGCTGGCGATGCTCGGTTCGGGCATCCACGCCACGGTGGCGGGGGTCCTGCTCGGCCTCTCGACGCCCACCGAGCCGACGCTGCCGGGGCGCTCCCTGGTGGGGCGTGCCCGCGGGCTCTTCGAACGGCTGCTCGACCGCATCGACGAGGGGAGGGAGGACCCGACGCCGACCGCTCAGGAACGGCTTCGCGTGGCGCGGGAGCTGCACGAGATCTCTCGCGAGGCGATCTCGCCGCTCGAGCGGCTGACCGGCGCGCTGCATCCGTGGTCCGCCTTCTTCGTGATGCCGATCTTCGCCCTGGCGAACGCGGGCGTGCCGATCGAGGCGCACGCGCTCCGCGATCCGCTGGCGGTTCGGGTCGCGCTGGCGGTGGCCGTCGGGCTCCTGGTGGGAAAGCCCCTCGGCATCGGCGGCGTCTCGTGGCTGGCGGTGCGCCTGGGGCTGGCGACGCTCCCGGCCGGCGTCGGCTGGGGCCCCCTGGTCGGCGCCGGCGCCCTCGGCGGCATCGGCTTCACGATGTCGCTCTTCGTGACGACCCTGGCGTTTCAGGACCCGAGCCTCGCCGCGGCTTCGAAGCTCGGGGTGATGGCGGGATCGTTGCTCGCGTGCGGCGTGGGCCTCGCCGTGCTGCGCCGGACGCTGCCTCCCGGAGCCACGCCGGAGCAGCGGCTCGCCGGGCCCGTCTGATCCGGATCAGACCACGAGCGAGAGCGCGGACTCGGCCACGGCGCGCCGGATCTCCCGCTCGGCCTCGGGAACCAGGGCGGTGAAGACCACGCCCATCCCGAGCGGCAGGTTCCCGCGCTGCAGGTTGCCGGGTACGTTGGTGTAGACCACGCGGCCGCCGACCGCGACCTCGCACCGCGGCAGCGGGAGCTCGAGCGCGACGCTCGCGCCGCGCAGCGACGGGCGCGGGGTCGCCAGGAAGGCGCCGCCCGCGGAGAGGCTGTACAGCGTGGCCTCCTTGCGTCGGCCTCCCACCAGGACCCGCGCCAGCCACTCGGTGGGCACGCGGGTCTCGCGCCGCTGCCCGTCTCCGCGGAAGCCGGCGAGGGCGCGGTTCACCTGGAAGCGCAGCGCAGAGTCGCCAAAGGGCTCCCAGAGCGCGAGCGAGACGCCGGCGGCTCGCACCCGCTCGAGGGCCTGGGGACCGGGACGAGGCCCAACACCAAGAAGCGTCAGACCGTCGGCGCCCGCCGCGTCCTGCAGCGCGGCCACCGCGCCCGAGAGGTCGGCCACCGGCCAGTCGGGCGGAAGCAAGGCGGCGGTGCAGGCGAGGCGCGGATCCGCCAGGAGCGGCAAGGCCTCCTCGGCGGTCTTGGCACGCACCACGCGGAAGCCGAGCCCGCGCATCCGGAGCGCGAGGGCGGCCATCCGCTCCCCCGCTCCATCGAGCACGAGGACGCTGTTCTCCCTGCCCATGCCCTCGACCTCCGAGGGATGGATCGACCGGACGGGAGCGATTCTTGACCCCGCGGGGACGAGCTAGCGCCGGACGGGCGCGGCGGGAATGGCGGCCGGCGGATCCTCGGCCTCCACCGGCTCGAGCTGGAAGGTGGTGTGGAGGATCCCGAACTCCTCCCGGGCCAGGCTCTGCAGGCGCTCCAGGATGGGCGTCGGAGAACGCTCGCCCTCCACGTCCACGTGAGCGCTCATGGCGTGATAGCCGGAAGTGAGCGTCCAGACGTGCAGATCCCCCACGCGCAGCACACCGGGTATCCCGCGCATGGCTTGCTCGAGCCGGTCCAGCTCGACATGCGCCGGTGTCGCCTCCATCAGGATCTCGATCGACTCGCGCACGAGCCGCCATGCGGAGATCAGGATCAGACCCGACACGCCGAGCGCCACCAGCGGGTCCGCGATCTGCCAGCCGAGGACCGCGATCAGCAGCGCGGCACCCAACGCGCCGAGCGAGCCCACGGCATCACCGACCACGTGGAGGAAGGCTGCGCGCAGGTTCAGGCTGTGCTGGCGGCCGCGCCACAGGAACAGCGCGGCCACGAGGTTCGCCAGGAGCCCGAGCGCCGCCACCGCGAGCATCAGGCCACCCCGCACCGGCGGAGGCTCGGCGAGGCGCCGCACCGCCTCGATCGCCACGTAGACCGAGATCCCGGCCAGCGTGACGCCGTTGGCAAGCGCCGCCAGGATCTCGGTGCGCAGCCACCCGTAGGTTCGCGCGCTGGTGGGCGCGCGCTCCGCCAGGCGGAGCGCGAAGAGCGAGAGCACCAGGGCGCCCACGTCGGTGGCCATGTGTCCGGCGTCGGCCAGCAGAGCGAGGCTCCCGGCGAGGAAGCCTCCGATGACCTCCGCGATCAGCACCGCCGCCGAGAGCGCAGCCGCATAGCGCAGGGCCCGCGCGTCCGCGCCCCGGGCGGCGAGGCCGTGCGGATGCTCGCGCCCCGCCGCCGGCCCTCGCGCCGGCGTCTGGCAGGGCCCGCCGGAGGCTTCCCTGATCATCGCTCCCCGCTCCTCACGCGAACCAGCTCCGGCGCGCCGCGCGCGCCTCCGCGACCAGCGCCCCGACGTCCCGCTTCACCAGCGCGACGCGTCGCTCCAGGGTGGCGTCGTCGTCGTCGGGTTCTCCCTCGAAGAGCAGGGGCTCGCCGAAGTGGAGCCGGAACTTCACGGGAAGCGGCAGGAACCCCGCCAGGCCGAGCCACGGGAAGAGCGGGGTGATCGGGAAGGCCGGCGCCCCGATCAGGCGCCCCAGCCAGGGCAGGTTCGCCAGACCGGGCGACTGCTCCTCCGAGCCCACGATTCCGATCGGCACGATCGGCGTCTGCGTCTCCAGCGCCAGACGCATGAAGCCCGGGCCGAAGCGCCGCAGCCGATAGCGCTCGCGCCAGGGCTTCACGAATCCGTGTCGGCCCTCGGGAAAGACCATGATCGCTTCGCCCGCCTCGAGCAGCTGCGTGCAGTTCTCGGGCCTACCCACCACCGACCCCATGCGATGCATGAAGACGTTGAAGAACGGGATCTCGGGCAGGTAGTACTCGGCCATCCCGCGCACCATGCGCGGCGGCTGTCCCTCCAGCAGGAGCGCCATCGCGAGCATCGCTCCGTCCCAGGCGAAGGTGTTCCCGGCGTGGTTCGCGATCAAGAGCACGCGACCCGGGGGCACCCGCTCGATCCCGCGCGTCTCCACGCGCAGCCAATGGCGATAGATCAGGGCCAGCGGCAGCAGGAACGGAAGCCCCCAGCGTGGATCCAGGCCGAAGGCATCGACACCGTACTCGTTCAGTCGGGTCGGGATGCGTTCCAGACGCGCGCGCACCTCGCGCCGCAGCTCGGCGAGCGGCCGCGGCAGGGGCCACTCCCGCGGCCCGGCGGAGACCCGCCGTCGCCGCGCGACGAGGGCGCCGTTCGTCACGAGAGCTCCGCGCGCAGGAAGGCGATCGCGTCGGCGAAGGCACGGGCCGCCGCGACGGCGTCGTACGCGTCCGGCCGCGAGTCGTTCATGAACGCGTGGCCCACCCCGGGGAAGATCCGCACCGTCGCGCGCTTGCCGGCTGCCCGCAGCTCGGCCTCCAGCCGGCGTGCGGCGTCCGGCGGCACCCATTGGTCGCGCTCCGCGAAGATCCCGAGCACTGCGGCCTCGAGGCCCGAGGGGTCGAGCGGGACGCTGGGATGGATCCCGTAGCAATCGACGACCGCACGGATCCGCGGGCTCCGCGTCGCCGCGAAGAGGGCGAGCTGCCCGCCCATGCAGAAGCCGATCGCGCCGACGCGCGCACCCGCCACCGCGTCCTGTCGGACGAGGAACTCGGCGGCAGCCTCCAGGTCCCGGGCCGCGCGCGGGATCTCGAGGTCCATCATCAGCCGGCCGGCGACGTCCGGATCGTCCGTCCGCTCACCGTGGTAGAGGTCGGGGGCCAGGGACACGAAGCCTTCGCGCGCCAGCCGATCGGCGACGTCGCGGATGTGGTCGACGAGGCCCCACCACTCCTGGAGCACCAGGACGCCGGGGCCGCGTCCGGACGGGGGAAGCGCGAGATAGCCCCGCATCCCGTCGGGCCCCGCCACGATCTCGAGGTCGTTGCCGGCGCGCCGCGGGGCGCCCGCAGGGGCGCTCGGCGCCCGCTCCTGTGCCATGTCCGGCCTCCGCGCGCAGGATAGCGACGCGGCGGCCGCGGCTCCCGCGCCCGCGTCCGGCTGCGGCTGGCGTCAGGGTCGGGCGGGCCCGGGAACGCCGGGGATGCCGCCGTTGCCCACGCCCGGGATCCCGCCATTGCCGGCGGGAGACTCCACCACCCGCAGCCCTCGGCCGCCGAGGCAGGACGCCACCTGGCAGGGCTCGTCGGGGCGGCCCTGATCGATCACCGGAGGCTGGATCGCGCCGCCCGGCGGCGGCGGCGCGGAGACGTCGGCGACGTTGAAGCGATCGGCGGCCTTCCCGATCAGCTCGCCCGTCGGGCACGCCGCCTGGCCGGCGAGCGGGATGCGCTCGGCCTGGGCCTTCGCCGCGTAGAGCGGCTCGTGGGGCTTCGCGATGGCGCACTCGCCGGGCCGGGCCACCAGCGTGTCGGACCTGCCGATTCGCCTCACGTCGAGCGGCCTTCCCCACTCGCAGAGCATGGAGTAGGCGCCGGCCTTCTCGGAGAGCACGTAGGCCTCGGTGTCGCCGCCGGCCGAGCTGGTGGAGGAGCTCGCCTGAGGTGTCTCGAGATGGTGTCGGACCGCGGGATCGGTCGCGCTCCCGAAGAGCCGCGCCCTCCCCTTCTGCAGCGCCACGTCCGGCTCCCGGTCGGCCGTGACGTCGAAGCGCGCGGCCGAGTCCGAATCGATCTGCGCGTAGACCTCGCCGGCCAGCACTCCGACGCGGCCGTCCTCGCCGGTCGTGACCCGGTCGCCCGCCCGCAGCGTGTCGCCGCAGGCGAGCGCGCGACGAGCGCCGCCCGGCGTCTCGGCATAGGCGGTGCCGCTCACCGACACCACCTGGCCCACCACCGCCGGCTCCGCGGCCGCAGCGAGCGGCGCCAGGGTCAGCAGGAGAGCGGGCAGCGCACGACGCAGCGACTGGGAGAGCGAGGACGACATGGGGCTCCTCCGATCGGCTACTGATGGAAGCGCACCGTCAGGTACGCCCCCACCAGGTGATAGTCGTAGTCGTAGACCGCGACGTTCGAGCGGTTGCGGACGTAGGCGTAGCGCATCGAGGCCGTGAGCCAGTCGGTGAGCTTCCGCTCCACCACCGCGTCGAAGGCATAGAGGTTCTCGCGACGGTCCAGGTTCGAGAGCGGGTACTCGACCCCGCTGTTGGTGAGATCGGCGGGATCGGGGAAGACCGACGGGTGACGGTACGGGAGGTAGGCGTAGGTGCCCTGGAGGTCGATCACGAAGTCGAGGGGGAGCTGGGTGCGCGTCCCCAGCTCGAGCTGGTGCCCGCCGAACGAGTACTCGCTCCCGCGCGAGGCGTAGCTGGTCCAGGCATAGCCACCGCGCAGCACGGTGTGGATCGCCTCGATCGGCAGCCAGTGCTCGAGGCCCGCCGTCAGGCCGAAGCCGTCGCGATTGAGCGCCGTGCGCTCGTTCAGCCCGAAGGGGCCGCAGTTCGCGGGTGTCGGGGTGCCGGGGCAGACCGAGCCCGGACCGCCGGCGGCGGGGCCGTCCGGCACGTCCTTGGCGCGGCTCGCGAAGAAGTAGTTGCCCCAGGAGAGCGCGCTGTAGAGGCGCGTGGTTCCGAGCTCGCCCCAGTCCTGGAAGAGCGCGGGCGTCACGGTGTGCTGGAGCAGGAAGGGGGCATAGCCGACCCAGGCGTACCCGAAGTCGTACTGCAGCCGCGCGGTCGTGGACTCGCCGAGCTTGCGGTCGATCCACGCGCCGACCGAGGGATACTCCACGTCGAACTGGTTCAGGTCGAAGTGGGCGGATCCGTAGTAGGAAGCCAGCAGCCCGACGGTCCAGTCGTGATCGCGATAGAGCTCCTGCCCGCCCTCCAGGGTCCACACGCCGCGCCAGTCGCCCTTCTTCGAGATCTCGCTCGGGAGCTGCACGCCCGTGCCCTGGAGCACGACGTTGCTGTCCCACTCGATCCCCGCGGAGACCTGGACCCAGCTCCGGTCGCCGCCCGCGCGCTGGAGCTGTCGCAGGGCGCGGTCGGCCGCGCTCGACCATGGGCTCCCGGGCGCGACGTCCTGCACGCGGCCGAGGTCGCGGCGGGCACGCTCGTCCTCGCGCACGGCGGCCCAGGCGAGGCCCGCGTAGTAGGAGGCGAGCGGCTCCACCGCCCCGGGGTCCCGGTCCCGCGCGTGCTCCAGGAGCTCCGCGGCCTCCCGCGCCTGGCCCTTCTGCAGCAGCAGGATCCCCCGATAGAGTTCGATCTCGGCCCGCTCGGGCGTGAGCACCCGCGCGTCGTCGAGGGCGCGCTCGGCGCCGGCCAGGTCGCCCTGGTGGTAGCGCGCGATGCCGAGGTAGAGATCGGTGTCGACCGGCCGCGAGGGCCGCTGCTTGGCCGCCTCGAGGGACGCCACCGCGTCGGGATAGCGCTTGAGCTGGATCTGACACTGGCCCATCCGCACCAGCGCGCGACCATCCGTCGCATCGGCGGCGGCGGCGCGCTCCAGCACGGGCAGCGCCTCCAGGCAGCGCCCCTCGCGCGCCAGCGTCTCGCCGCGGAGGCGGAGCACCTCGGATTCGTCGGAGGCGTGGGCGACGGGCGCGGCCAGCACCAGGGCCGCCAGCGCGACGCTCGCAAGCGTCGCGCGCACGATCCGCTCCATCACGACCGCCTGCGGATCCCGGCGAGCGAGACCAGTCCCACCGTCAAGAGCAGCGCCGTTCCCGGCTCGGGCACCACGACGCCGCGCACCAGGAGGGGCGGCATCACGAGCTGATGGTTCAGCTGCTTCAGCCGGCCGGCCACGATGTAACGCACGGTCACGGTGACCGCCTGGTTCGGGGCGAGCGATCCGAGCGGGATGGCGCCGTAGAAGAACTGAGTCCCGTTCGCGGTGTGCCGCACGATCTGAAGCGTGTCGCCATCGAGGGCCACCGGCACCAGCGCGTAGTTCGAGTAGTCGACCCCGGTGAAGAGGAGGAGCACGTCCGGGAGGGCCTCGCCCGATGCGTTGCGGATGGTCCAGTGCGAGTCGGCAATGAAGGGATCGTTGAGGGTTGGCGATGGACTCCCCGGCCGAGCCTGAGGATTTTGATAGATCTGGAACAGCTGCTGGGTGATCGCGAGATCCGGCTGCGAGACCACGGCGGCGTTGCCGGCGGTCGGGAAGTCGTTGGTCGGCGTGGTGTCGAACGAGATGGAGAGGCCGGCCGCCTGCACCGCCGCGGCGCTGAACCCGCTGCTGCCGCTCGAGGTCGGGAAGTAGACCGGGTTGAGATCGGAGATGGTGAGCGCCCGGGCGCTTCCGGCCGCGAGCGACGCCAGCCCGATCAGGCCGGCCACGAGGCCGCGTACGACCCTTGCCGTGGTGTTCCCTCTCCCCGCCCTGCCGCTCCGCATGCCCCCGCACCTCCCGCGAGCCGGGATCCGGCGACCCACGACTCCTCGGGGGTGAGTGGCGCACAGAACTCAAAGGTGTCAGGACCGGCAGTGCACGGGCAACCGGTGCTCGCAACCCGCCGGCCGGCCGGGCCTCAGCGCACGATCACCTGCACGGGCCGGCGGAAGGCGCGCTCGACCTCGCCGTCCGTCTGCGGGCGCCGGGCGGCCAGCGCTCCCCGCGCCTCGAGCCAATCGAGGAGCGCCAGCAGATCGCGATCGCTCGCGCGCACGCAGCCGTTCGAGATCGGCTTTCCAAGCAGGAGCGGGCGCCCGCCGCCGTGGAGCGCGATCTCGCCACCCTGCGCGAAGGGGATCTTCGCCACGCCCATCGGCCCGTCGGAGGAGGCGGGGCGGACCTGCGCGCCGTTTCCGCGTGCGCGCGCGCTCGGGTGCCAGGCGGGGTTCAGGATCACCGCATGGGCGGAGAAGCGGCCGCTCGGCGTCGGATGCGCGGGCGAGCCGACCGCCACCGGCAAGCGCGGCCCCTGGCTGCCATCCCGCGCATCGCGCGCCGAGAGCTCGAAGCGGCTGCGATCGATGGTCAGCACGAGCCCCGGGTCGCGGGTGGCGGCCACGAGCCCGAGCACGAGGGCGCAAGCGAGGAGGCGGCGTCGCATCGGCGCGGGAGCTTAGAGCAGGCGCCCGCTCATGCCCGCCACGCGAGCACCGCCTCGAAGGGATCGCCCTCCGGAAAGCCGGCGAGGCGCGGGAAGTCCGGACCGGGCGGCGCCGGCGCGAGCTCGCGCAGCGCGATCCGCGCCTCGGCGGCCGCGCGCTGCACCAGCCCGGCCAGGCCGCCCCGTGTCGCGTGCTGGTGTCGCGACACGAGGAGCACGCCCCCCGGCACCAGGCGTTCGAGCGCGCGCGCGACGAGCGGCGGGAGATCCCGGCGCGCGGACCAGAAGCGGCGGCCCGCGGCGGCAGCCGTGGGGGGATCGAGCACGATCCCCTCGAAGCGCGCCTCGGCCGCCAGGCGCTCCAGATGGCGCCGCCCGTCGCCGCGCACGGCCGTGTGTCGCGGTCCGGCGAGGGCGTTGTGCGCAAGATTCTCCTCCAGCCAGCGCAGGTAGGCTCCCGAGAGGTCGACGCTCGTGACCGCGTCCGCCCCCGCCGCGAGGAGCGCCACGCTGAAGGCGCCGGTGTGGGCGAAGAGATTCAGCCAGCGACCCCCGCGCCGGGCGCAATCGGCCAGCCGCGCGCGGTTCTCGCGCTGGTCCAGGAAGAGGCCGATCGCGGGAGACGAGCGCTCGGGCCGGCCGAGCCCGGGATCGACGCCGAAGAGGAGGCCTCGTTCGCACACCAGGAGGCGCCTGCCCGCGGCGAGCTCGGGAGGGAGCGGTCCGCCGTGGTGACACACCCGAACGACACCCTCCGGAGACTCGCGCAGGTGGATCACCTCGATGCGGGGCGGGTCCGGGCCGAGAGCCGGCGCGAGCGCGTGCACCAGCGCGGCCAGCGCACGCTCCTGGATCCCCTCGGCCGAGCGGCCCGTCACGAGCACCCGCAGGCAGGGACCGAGACGATCCACGAAGAGGGCCGGAAGCCCGTCGGCCTCGCCGTGGATCAAGCGGAAGGCGTCGGTCACCGGCTCGGTCCGGCGGGTCGCGAGGAGACCCGCGCGCCGCGCCAGCGCCTCGGCCACCCGCGCCTCCACGCTCGGCGCCTCCCGCGGCCGCGTGGCGCCCCAGGTCCAGAGCCGCGCGGCCAGCGGTCCCGCTCCCTCCACCCGCGCGAGGCCGGCCACTCCGCCCTCGGGTCCCCGCAGCCGTACCAGGCTTCCGGGCGCGAAGGCTCCGGCGTCACCGGTCTCGGTGTCGGCGAGCACCCAGGGATGTCCCCGGGCCAGGGCTCGCAGGGTCGCCTCGGAGACGGCGAGCTCGCCGCCCTCCCCCGTCTCGGCACCCGGAGCGAAGACCGGCTCCTCCACCCCCCAGCCGGCCGGCTCCGCGAGCTCGAGCGCGAGCCCGAGCGACGGCATGGCGAGCCGCGCGACGCGCAGACGCAGCCCGCCCTCCACTGCCACACCACCGTGTCGAAGATCGCCGAGGAGCGGCGCGCCGATCGCCGCCAGCGCTTCGCGCAGGACCGCCGGGGTCCCGTCACCCCCCGCGAGCACGAGCTCGGCCACACCGCCACGCGAGGTGACACGCCGGAAGGTCACTGGCTCTCGCCCGCGCCCCGCCGCCGCCAGGCGCCCCGCCGGCCAGGCCGGCGCCGCGGCCAGCGCGCGCCACGAGAGCGACGCCTCCGCCGCGAGCGCCGCGCGCAGCCGCTCCGCCTGCGCGCGGCGCGCCAGGAGCCAGAGCCCGCCGGCGGCCGGATCCGCCGCGACGATCGGCTCGATCGGGTCCTCGAGCCCGCCCTCCCGGGCCGCACGCGCCAGATCGAGCGCGCCGGCCTCCGCCTCGAAGACGGCAAAGCCCTGGCCTCGCTCGAGCAGGCGCCAGCCGCGCGAGAGGGGCGGCGGCGCGGGACGCGCGAGCTCGACGCGCAGGCGCGCTCCGGGCGGCACGGGGATGCCGCCGTCGCGCACCACGCGCTCCTCCAGCCGCACGCCGCCTGCGCGCAGCACGGCCGGCGCCGCCTCCTGCAGCGCGCGCGCGAGGAGTGCGGCGAGCGGGAGCGCGTGCCCCGGCGCTCGGAAGCGCAGCGTCGTCACGGCCCCTTGGTACCGCGGCCCGTCGCGGGTGTCGCGCGCCGGGCGGCGCGGCGCGCGAGAGCGATCGCTACGCTGCCCGCGTGACGAGCGCCAAGGCCAGCTCCTCCCCGTCTCCGGCGGCCGGGCCCTTCGCGGGGCGGATCCCGCCCGCGGTCCTTCGCATCCTCGAGGAGCTCGATCGCGGCGGCCATCCCTCGGTGCTGGTCGGAGGCTGCGTCCGCGACCTGGTGCGCGGCGTGGCGGTGCGAGACTTCGACGTTGCGACGCCGGCGAGCCCCGAGCGGGTGCTCGCGCTCTTCCCGCGCGCAGTGCCGACCGGACTCCGCCACGGCACGGTGATGGTGCCGACGCCGGCCGGCCCCGTGGACGTGACGAGCTTCCGCGCCGGGCCCGCCCTCGAGGACGACCTCGCGCATCGCGACTTCACGGTGAACGCCATGGCGTGGGATCCGCGCGCGGATCGGATCGTGGATCCCTTCGGCGGCCGCGCCGACCTCGCGGCGGGTCGCCTGCGGGCGGTGGGCGCGCCCTCCGATCGGCTGGCGGAGGATCCGCTGCGCGCGCTGCGGGCGGTGCGCCTGGCCGCGGTGCTCGGGCTCGCTCCGGACGCCGAGCTCGAGGCGGCGCTCGGCGCCGTCGCGCCGCGCCTGCGCGACGTGGCGCGCGAGCGGGTGCGCCGCGAGCTCGAGGATCTGCTGCTCGCGCCGGGAGCGGGCGCCGCGCTGGCGCGGCTGCGGCGCTGCGGGCTCGAGGCGGTGCTGATCGGCGAGACCGCAGCCGACGCGCCGGCGGTGGTGGCCGCCTTGCCCCACGACCTCGTGCTCCGCCTCGCCGGCTGGCTGCGCGGGCGGCGGGCGGGCTCGCTGCTGGGCCGGCTGCGCTTCCCGCGCCGCGTGGCGACGGCGGTGGCCGAGCTCCTGCTGCATCACCCCGTGGAGGTCGGCGTCGTCCCCGAGAGTGACACGTCGATGCGTCGGATGCTCAAGCGTGTGGGAGAGGAGCAGGCCGAGCCGCTGCTCGCGCTTCGCGAAGCGGAGCTCGCGGTCGCGCCGCCCTCCAGCGAGCGCGACGCGGCGCTGCGCAGGGTGGCGGCGCTCCGTGCGGCGCTCGAGCGCGTGCGGCGCTCGGGGACGCTCGCCCTGCGCCGCCTCGACCTCGCCCTCGACGGCCGCGCGGTGATGGAGATCCTCGGCTGCGCTCCCGGACGCGAGGTGGGCCGCGCCCTGCGCGCGCTCACGGAGGCCGTGGTCGAGGACCCGGACTGCAACACGCCGGAAGGCCTGCGGGAGCGCCTGCTGGCGTGGAAGGGGGCGCAACCGGACTCCGCCGCCTGAGTCCCGCCGGCCGGGCGCCGCCTCCGCGCCCGCTCGCGTCGCGGCCGGCCCGGCCCCCGCTCAGTGGCCGAAGCGGCCCGGGCACCAGGGGTTCGCCGGGACCCCGTCGCACGGGTCGGGCATCGAGCGCTGCGGCGGCAGCGGCAGCAGCGACACCTGAGTGCGCTGCGGGTAGCCGGGGCCGCCCGCCGACTGGCACGGGCCGAACACCTGGCTCGCGCAGATCACCTGGATCGCCAGCCCGCTGAAGATGTCGGCGCCCTGGTTCGGCACGCCGCACTGGGCGTGGGTCGTCTGGAGATCGGCCGGCTCGCTGGTGATCCCCGCCGGATCGAAGTTCCCGTGCCAGCAGTTGCCGGGATCGTTGAGCCCGCTGATCTCGGCCAGATCCCCGTTGGTGTCGTTTCCGAAGCTGCCGTTGTCGCGGAAGAAGTTGCTGCGCACGTCGTTCCCGAAGTCGTCGAAGAAGCAGGTCACGCCGAGGGCGCCGAGGAGCCCGCCGGGATCGGGGACGCCCCCCTCGCAGTGTGCGATCGGCGGCGGCGTCCCGGTGTCGGGGAAGGGAGCCAGCAGCACGCCCCAGGAGCCGTTGCGCTCCACGCGGTTGCCGACGATGGTGTCGTGCCTTCCGCCGGCCACGATCATTCCCGTCCCCACCGGCCCGAGCTCCGCGGTGCCCGAGCCCGGCACGTCGGGGTTGTCGTTGTCGTGGATCCAGTTGCCTACGAAGTACGTGCACGAGCCCGTGCCGAAGATCCCGGCCGAGCCGTCGGGGCAGGAGCCGTCCTGGGGCGACGGAGCATCGTCGTTGTTCTGGCTGTTGGTCGAGATGCCGGTCTTGTTGTGGTCCCACTCGGAGAAGCCCACCACCAGATGCCCGCCGGAGTTCGTTCCGGAGTAGCCGAGGGCCGAGTTCTGGGCGTGCGCGTCGAGCAGCCAGGCGTTGCAGTCGGGACACGCGCCGATGTAGTAGGACGAGTCCGCCATGTTGCTGGCATAGGTGTGGACGATGCGACCGGGACCGCGCGCGTTGCTGGCGAAGATCCCGTACTCCCCCTGCGGCTGGCCCTGCTCCCAGTAGGTGCTGGTGGCCGAGAGGTACGCCCCCGAGTAGGCGCCCATGCCGATCGCGCCCGAGCCGTCGCCGCCGTTGAACCAGATCTGGTTCCCGCCGCCGTAGCTCGCCGCGAGGAAGTTGCAGGCCGTCAGGTTCTCCACGCTCACGCCATCGACCTTGAAGACCATGACGCCGTTGCGACCGAACGGCCGATTCCAGCCGTCGAGCGGGCCGAGATCCTGGTCGGCGGGATCCGGCGAGCAGGACGGAGCGCCGGGTCGCGTCCCGTCCACCACCACGGCGTTGCGGTCCATGCCGCGCAGGTGGATCCCCGGAGTCGTGACCAGGACTCCCGCGCCCGCCTTGGCGGTGGGAGGGTGCACGCGATCGCCCTGCTCGTGGTAGTCACCGGGTCCGACCAGGATCCAGTCGCCGGGATTCGCCGCGTCGACGGCGGCCTGGATGGACTGGAAGTCGCCCGCGATGCCGTGCCAGCTGCCGACCCGCAGCACGCGGGGCTTCGACGAGGAGAAGCCCGGCCAGGACCAGGCACCGGCGGCGGACGCGAGGACCAGGCTCAGCAGCAGGGCGGCGGCGCCGACACCCGCGAGCGTCGGGCGGCGCCAGCGGCCGGGCGAGCAACGGAGCGAGCGGTCGGCCGGACGGGCGAGCGGGAACGAGCGCATGGGAGCCTCCTCGGCGGGCGGCGGGACGGTCGACCGGGCCGGGGACCCTCCCCCGCGGTTTCCGAGTAGAACACGTTTCAATTGCGCGACACAAGCCGGGACCCGGCCGCGACCCCGGGCGCGCCGTCGACGACGGCCCGGAGCCGCGTATACTGCCCGGTTGACTGGCGAGTCAAAGGAGCCCCCGGCCATGAATTTCGAGTTCTCCGAGGACCAGAAGTTCGTTCAGAAGACCGCGCGCGATTACCTCGCAGCGCACAGCGGCCTCGAGGTCTGTCGCGCCGTGCTCGAGACCGGCAAGCCCTACGACACCGGCCTGTGGAAGGGCGTGGCGGAGCAGGGCTGGCTGGGCACGGCCGTACCCGAGAGCCTCGGCGGCGCCGGGATGGGCTACCTCGAGCTCGCGCTGATCGCCGAGGAGATCGGCCGCGCGCTCGCGCCGATCCCCTTCTCCTCGTCGGTGTATCTGGCCACCGAGGCGCTGCTGCACCACGGGAGCGACGCGCAGAAGAAGCGGCATCTCCCCGCGCTCGCAGCGGGAGAGCGCATCGGCACCTTCGCGCTGGAGGAGGGCGCCGGAGACGGCCCGATCGCGAGCCTCTCCAGCCGGCTCGCCGGTGGCCGACTCTCGGGCCGCAAGCTCCCGGTCCCGGCCGGCGACGTGGCGGGCCTCGCCGTGGTCGTGGCGCAGTCCGATGCCGGCCCCTCACTGGTGCTGGTCGACCTCGACGGCCCCGGCGTCGAGCGGCGCGCCCTCGCGGGCTTCGACCCCAGCCGCTCGCTCGCCGAGCTCCGCTTCGACGGAGCCCCGGCCGAGCTCCTCGGGCCGGCGGGGCGAGGCGGCGAGCTCGCCCTCGGGCTCCTCGACCGCGCGGCGGTGCTGCTCGGCTTCGAGCAGATCGGCGGCGCCGAGCGGGCCTTCGAGATCACGCGGGAGTTCACGCTGAGCCGCTTCGCCTTCGGCCGGCCCATCGCCTCCTTCCAGGCGCTCAAGCACCGCATGGCCGACGTCTACTGCAAGATCGAGCTCGCGCGCTCCAACGCCTACTACGGGGCCTGGGCGCTCCATGCCTCGAACGCGGACGAGCTCGGGGTGGCGGGCCCGAGCACCCGCGTCGCGGCGAGCGACGCCTTCACGCTGGCGGCGGAGGAGATGATCCAGATGCACGGTGGCGTCGGGTACACCTGGGAGTACGACTGCCACCTCTTCTACCGCCGGGCGCGGCTGCTGGCCCTCCAGCTGGGCAGCTCGAGCCTGTGGCGGGACCGCCTGGTCGAGCGCCTGGCCGCCCGCGAGGGCGTCTAGCCCGACGAAGGGCGCGGCGCGGCGATGTGGCCGCCGCCGCACCCGGGCTCGCCGACACTGAAAACGGACGCGATCGCCAATCCTTCGTTCGAGGAGAATCCGATGGACTTCGAAGATACCCGGGAAGAGGCCGAGTTCCGCTCCCGCGCGCACGCCTGGCTGGCGTCCAACGCCCAGCCCCTCGGCCAGGACGAGCTCCCGGCGGAGATGGGCGAGCGCGAGACGCCCGAGGTCATCGCGTGGTGCAAGCAGTGGCAGGCCAAGAAGGCCGACGCCGGCTGGGCCTGCCTGACCTGGCCGAAGGAGTACGGCGGCCAGGGCGTGACGCCGATCCTCGGCGTGATCTGGCGCCAGGAGGAGGCGAAGTTCAAGGTGCCGCCGCCGATCTACACCATCGGTCACGGCATGCTCGGCCCCACGATCATGGCCCACGGCACGCCGGAGCAGAAGCAGAAGTACATCCCCGACATGCTTCGCGGCTCGACGATCTGGTGCCAGCTCTTCAGCGAGCCGGCCGCGGGCTCGGATCTCGCCGGCCTTCGCACCTCGGCGGTGAAGGACGGCGACCACTGGGTGCTGAACGGCCAGAAGATCTGGTCCACCGGCGCGCACTTCTGCGACTGGGGGATGATCGTCACGCGCACCGACCCGAACGTCGCCAAGCATGCGGGCCTCACCTACTTCATCGTCGACATGCGCTCGCCGGGGATCGAGGTGCGGCCGATCAAGCAGATCAACGGCGCCTCGGGCTTCAACGAGGTGTTCTTCACCAACGTCCGGGTGCCGGACACGAACCGCCTCGGCGCGGTCGGGGACGGCTGGCGCGTGGCGCTCACCACGCTGATGAACGAGCGCGTCGCGATCGGCGGCGGCTCCGCGGGGGGCCGCTTCCGCGACCTGCTGCGCCTGGCGAAGAGCACCCGGCGCAACGGCCGTCCTGCCCTCGAGGACTCCCACGTGCGACAGCAGCTCGCGGACTTCTACATCCAGTCGAAGGGCATCCAGTACACGGGATGGCGTACGGTCTCCGCGCTCTCGCGGGGACAAGTGCCGGGTCCGGAGGGCTCGATCGGCAAGGCGGTGGGCGCACCGCTGGCGCAGCGCATGGCGTCGTTCGCCGTCGAGCTGCAGGGCGCCGTCGGTGCGGTGATGGACGGCGCGGTGGCGGCCCAGGACGCGCTGTGGCAGGAGTCGTACCTGGCCACGCCGGGCATCCGCATCGCGGGCGGCACCGACGAGATCCTGCGCAACATCATCGCGGAGCGCGTGCTGCGGCTCCCGCCGGAGGTGCGGGTGGACAAGGAGCGGCCCTTCCGCGACATCCCGACGGGCACCGTCAAGAAGTGACCCCCGTCGCGGGGGGGGGGGGGGGGCGCGGGGGCCCCCCCC
>JAWOLJ010000119.1:0-15217 GCA_033853555.1 Myxococcota bacterium | reverse complement strand
CGTGGCGCCGGCGAGGGCCGCGCGCGCGGCGCTGCTTCCTGCGCCGGCGGCCGCTCGTGACGCCCCGGCAGGCGGATCACCCCCGCCGCCTCGTCGGCCGCGATCTGCCGGGCGCGACGCCGGATGTACCAGCCGATTCCGCCGAGCATGAAGAGCGGGATCAGGGAGAGGAAGAGCGAGGCGCGGGCGAAGGCGCTCCCGCTCGGGTCGCCCGCGTTCGGTGAGCAGACGGCGCAGGCCTCGGCCACGCGCGGCGCCGCCAGCGCCAGGATCACGGGCAGCAGGCCCGCCGCCGCGCGGATGCGGACGCTCGAGAACATCGAGCTCATAGATACACCCGCCAGTAGAGCAGAGGCCAGATCCCCACCACGAAGTACCAGAACACCTCGGCGGCGCCGAGCACACTCGGCGGCAGCCAGCCCTGTGCGAGCCGCCGCCAGGCATAGACCAGGACGCCGAGCGCGGCCACCGCGTGGAGCGCGTGCAGCCCGACGATCAGGTAGAAGAAGCTCCCGAGCGAGCTCGAGGTCAGCGTCAGGCCCTGCGCGATCAGCCCCACCCACTCCCGGCCCTGGAACCCGACGAAGAAGGCCCCCAGCAGCACGGCGGCCAGGAGGGGCAGGCGCGCCCGCTCCGGTCGGCGCCGGTGGACGCGGTGGGCCAGCGCCAGGGCGACACCGCTCGCGAGCAGGACGGCGGTGTTGAACGCCGTCTCCGCCACGGGCAGCCGTGGCTGGTTCGGCGGCGGCCAGATCAGCGCCGTGCTGCGCATGATGCTGAAGGCGCTGATCAGGCCCGCGAAGAGCATGACCTCCGTGAACACGAAGATCAGCATCGCCATCACGCTGCTCGGGACGAGCTGGGGACGAGGCGGTCGGGAGACGTCGCGAAGGCCGGAGGCGGTGCGAACGGCCATGGCGGTGCTCCTGGGGTCACTCGTGCGCGGCCTCTCCGTGGCCTGCCGCGGCATCGGCCGCGGCGTTCGCCTCGACCCAGGCGGGCTTGACCCAGTTGTGCCCGGCGAGCTTCATCACGTCCGGGGACACGCCGGCGAAGAAGAGCAGCATGAAGACGAGCATCGTCATCATCAGGTACGTGACGTAGCGACGTGCAAGATTGATGTGCATGAAGTTCCGGGCGACCATGACGGCCTTCACCACGGCGATCCCGAAGGCCGTGACCAGCGTGACCGCCTTGTGGCCGAACATCGGGCCGGCCACGCTGATCGCCAGCAGCACCAGCAGGATCGCCCAGACCTTCACGTAGTTGATGTGGTGCTCGGTCTCCGCGTGCTGGGACATGTTCCACCCGACCTCGGCCGCCTACTTCGCGATGTAGAGCAGCGGGAAGAGGAAGATCCAGACGATGTCGACGAAGTGCCAGTAGATGCCGATCAGCTCCACCCGGTGGAGCTCCCGGTTCCGGAAGGCGTCCCTCGCCACGAACAGCATGATCACGGCGCCGGCGATCACGTGCAGGGCGTGGAGCCCGGCGGCGGTGTAGTAGAAGGACCAGAAGCCGCCCGACGAGATGGTGAAGCCCTCACGGATCTCGATGGTCCACTCGATGCTCTTGATGGCGACGAACGTGAGCGCGCCGCCGAAGGTCAGCAGCAGGTAGCGGCCTGCCTTGGGGCCATCACCCTGCTCCGCCGCCTGGTGGCCGAGCACCGCGAAGAGGCTCGAGGTCAGCAGCACGAAGGTGTTGGTGGCGCCGATGGGCATCATGGTGTGAGCCGCGGCGGCGGCAAAGGCATCGTGCGCCAGGCGGTACATGATGTAGGAGCCCAGCAGTCCCCCGAAGATCACGATCTCCGAGGCGATCACCCACCAGACGGCCAGGCGTCCGGTGGGCATCCCCGCCGCGCTTCGAGTCGTTGCAATCGGCCTCATCGGCTGCGAACCCCTTCCCTCAGTTCGGAACGTTCTGCGGCCAGTAGTCCTCGGTGCGGCCCGGCGCGCTGTACTCGTAGGGGCCACGGTAGACCGTGGGCATCTCCCGGAAGTTTCCGTGCGGCGGCGGGGAGTCGGCCACCCACTCCAGGGTGTTGGCCTTCCACGGGTTCCGCTCCGCCTTCTTGCCCTTCCACAGGCTCCAGAACACGTTCACGAAGAAGAAGACCTGGAACAGCAGCATCACCACCAGCGAGATCGTCGCGAACTCGCGCAGATGCTGCAGCAGCGGCGTCGCGAGCTCCGGGAAGTTGTTGTGGTCGTAGATGCGGCGCTGATCACCGGCGATGCCCGTGACGAAGAGCGGCAGGAAGATCCCGTTGAAGGGGATGATGGTGCCCCAGAAATGGATCTTCCCCAGCGTCTCGTTCAGCATCTTCCCGGACATCTTCGGGAACCAGTAGGTGAATCCCGCGAAGGTCCCGATGATCGCGATGGGGAAGAACGTGTAGTGGAAGTGGGCCAGCACGAAGTAGGTGTCGTGCAGGTAGATGTCGGTGCCGCTCGAGCCGAGGAAGATGCCCGTCACGCCCCCGATCAGGAACTCCCCGACGAAGGAGAGCGCCCAGAGCATGGGCGTCGTCAGGCTGATCGATCCGCCGTAGAGCGTCGCGATGTAGACGAAGCACATCTCGGCGATCGGAACCGAGATCAGCAGCGTCGTCACCGTGAAGATGTTGGCCATCCGCGGGTCGATCCCGGCCACGAACTGATGGTGCGCCCACACGGTGAAGCTCAGCACGCCAGTCGCGAACGCGGTGTAGAGGATCGTCTTGTAGGCGAAGAGCTTCTTCCGCGCGAAGGTCGCCATCACGTCGGCCACGATCCCCATGGCGGGGAGCAGCACCACGTAGACCTCGGGGTGACCGAAGAACCAGAACAGATGCTGCCAGAGCAGCGGGTCGCCGCCCCGATTCGGATCGAAGAACGCGGTGCCGATGGTCTGGTCGAAGAGCAGCATGATCGCCCCGGCGATCAGCGGCCCAACCGACGCCATGAACATGATGCTCGCGATCACGATGAACCAGACCACGATCGGCACGTCGTACATCTTCATGCCGGGCGCGCGCGAGTTCATCGCCGTGGTCACGAAGTTGATGCCGCCCAGCAGGAAGGCGACGAACTCGAGCGCCACCGCGGTCACGAACAGCGTGGAGCCCATCGGGGTCAGGCTGTAGGCGGAGTGCGCGGAGAGCGGCGGGTACATGGTCCAGGCGCCGCCGAAGCCGCCGCCGGGTACGAACCACGAGCTGATCAGCACCAGCGCGCTCAACAGGAAGACCTGGTAGGACAGCCGGTTGATCTTCGGGAAGACCATGTCGTCCGCGCCCAGCATGAGCGGGATCAGGAAGTTCCCGAAGGCCGCGATCAGCACGGGCATGGCCACCCAGAACACCATGATCGCGCCGTGGTTGGTGATGAGGGCGTTGTACTGCGCCGGCGTGACCAGGCCCCAGAACGGGATCTCCCGGTTGGGGAACGCCATCTCCATGCGGAACACGTAGGAGAAGAACGCGGCCACCATCCCCATCGCCATGCCGGTCACCATGTACTGCATGGCGATCATCTTGTGGTCGGTGGAGAAGACGTACTTGCTCCAGAAGCTCATCTCCTCGTGATGGCCGTGGGCCTCGTGCGGAGCGTGCGAGGGAGCGGGATGGGACTGCGCCATGGCTACTCTCCGGCCGAGGGCGACGCGACGGCCGCCACGGATGTCGTGGAGTGCTCGGCGATCCATGCGGCGTGCTGCTCGGGCGTCTCCACCACGAGCCGCGCGCCCATGATGCCGTGACCGATGCCGCAGATCTGCGTGCACTGGATGTCGAAGGTGCCCGTCTGGATCGGCTTGAACCAGCCCGTGATCACGCGGCCGGGCATCGCGTCCTGCTTCAGCCGGAACGCCGGCACCGAGAAGCTGTGCACGACGTCCCGCGCCTCGAGCTTGAAGTGGTAGAGCCTGTTCACCTGCACGTGGAGCTCGTCCACGGTGCGGATGTCGTCCGCCGTGCCGAGCTTCCCGTCGGGCCCGGGAAGCTCGAAGCTCCAGGCCCACTGCTGGCCGACGATGCGCACCGTCTCGTCGGCGGGCGGGAGCTGCTGCTTGATGTGGTACCAGGTCTGGATCGCGAAGATCAGGATGACCACGTCGCACAGCAGCACGAGCCCGTGCGGAATCGTGATCCAGCGCTTCTCGCTCTTGAGCTCGCCGGTGATGTACTGGCCCCTCACCCCGTCCTTCTTCCGGAAGCGGAAGATCAGCCAGAAGAAGACCGCCTCGCTGAGCAGGAACCAGAACCCGACCAGCCAGAAGATCAGGTCGAAGGTAAAGTCGATCTCGTGGGCGAAGCTCGACGCGGCGGGCAGGAAGTGCTCGATCATGGCGTCGTCACCTCCTTAGAGGATGAAAAGGAACACGGCGAGGACGAAGGCGAGGACGCCCGCGATCGTGATCAGGAACGTCCGCGTCGCGAGCTCGTCCGGAGCGTAGGTCTTGGCCATGTCGACGTTCGGGCCTCCGCTGGCGCTACTGGGGCAGGGTCATCACGTACGCGATGACGTCCTTCATGGCCTGCTCGTCCACCAGGAGCTGGGACATCGGGCGCATCAGCGCGCCGGTCGTGTCCTGGGGATTCGCGCCCCGGATCCCGGCCTTGAAGTTCTTGAGCTGCGTGATCAGGTACCAGTCGCTGGCGTGGCTGAGCGGCGGAGCGTTCAGCGCCTGGTTGCCCCTGGCGTCGGCGCCGTGGCACGCGGTGCAGGGCGTGAAGAGCGTCTGCCCGCGCGCGGGATCGCCGCCTTGCAGCGTGGGGGCCGGCTTCACCGGAGGCAGCGAGGCCACGTACGCCGCCACCGCCTTCACGTCGGCCTCGCTCGGGATCCAGCGCGCCATCGGCCGCATTCGCATCCCGGCGATGTCGTCGAAGTGCGTACCGCGGATCCCGTCCCGGAAGTGCGTGAGCTGGCGCTCCACGTACCACTCGGGCAGGCCGGCGATCGAGGGCGCGAGGGCCATCGGGTTGCCGCCCGCGTCCGGGCCGTGGCACTGGCTGCAGAGCTGGAAGATCTCGCGGCCGCGCGCCAGGTCCTGGGCGCCGGCGGGAAGCGCTGGAGCTGTGGCAAGGAGTGCCAGCCAGACAGTCCGGGCGATCGCGTTCCGAGTCCGTCCCATCCTCGCCCCTCTCCCCACTGCTGGAGCCTCTCTCGAGCCTCTCTCGGGCCTCTCTCGAGCTCGGGAGCCCGTCGAACTCCTCGCGCCCGGTCCGGCGGACTCGCTTCGCGCGCCGGCGGACTCGCTCGCGCGCCGGCGGATTCGCTCGCGCGTCGACCCGGCCGCGGCCGCCCTCTCGCTGGAGCACGCGAGCCCCTCGCTGGAGGCGTCGCTCGCCGGCTCGATGAGACGTTCGAGGGTGCGGGCGCGGCAGGGAATCCACCGCCGGCGAGTGCTTCCCGTGGACACAGGCGGGGGCACCCGGCGCGGTCGGCAGTTCCGCCGGCCGCGTGTTAGCCCATCCCGCCCCGATCGGTCAAGGGAGGAAAGGCCCTAGAGCGAGGTCGAGAAGCATCGCGCCGAAGAGCGCGAAGAGATAGAGCAGCGAGACGTGGAACATGCGGCGCGCCGCGGCCTCGCTGCGCTCGCGCAGCACCCGTACTCCGTGCCAGACGAACCAGCCGTCGAGCGCCGCCGCGGCGACGCCATAGAGCGGACCGAGGAGCCCGAGCGGGAGCGGCGCCAGGGTCACCGGCACGAGAGCGAGCGTGTACCAGAGCATGCGCCAGCGAGTGGGCTGGTCGCCGATCACGTTCGGAAGCATCGGGATCCCCGCTCGGGCGTAGTCGCGCTTGCGAAAGAGCGCGATGGCCCAGACGTGGGGCGGCTGCCACAGGAAGATGATGCCGAAGAGGAGCCAGCCCGCGGGGCCCACGTGGCCGTGCACCGCCGCATCCGCGATGAGCGGCGCGGCCGCTCCCGCGGCGCCTCCCACGACGGCGTTCCAGGCCGAGCGCGGCTTCAGCCAGACGGTGTAGACGAAGACGTAGAAGAGGATGCTCGCGACGCCGAGGGCGGCGGTGAGCGCCCCGCCGGCGATCCACAGGATCGCGGTCGAGACGAGGCCGAGGATCACGCCGAACGCGAGCGCCTGGTGCGGGCGGAGCTGCGCCGAGGGCAGCGGGCGCTTGCGCGTCCGCTCCATCAAGGCGTCGCGATCGCGCTCGATGTAGCAGTTGAGCGTGTTGGCCGCGCCGGCGGCGAGCGCCGTGCCGGCGAGGATCGCCAGCGAGAGCCAGGGTCCCGGAGCGGGTCCGGCCGCCATCCACAGCACCGGCAGCCCGGTGAAGATCACCAGGAGCAGGATGGCGGGCTTGGTGAGCCCCACGTATCCGCGCACGAGGCGGAGCGCTTGGCTGGCCATGGGCCGCGCATTCTAACCCGCTTGGCGGGCCCTGCCCACGCCCGCAGCGGGCACGGCGCGCTACGGTGCGCCCCGCGATGGCGCACCGGCGTTCCAGCGTGCGGAGCCGCTGGCTGCCTCGGCTGGGCGGCCTGGTCGCGCTGCTGCTCCGCGTGCTCGGCGCGAGCTGGCGCGTGCGTACCGAGGGGCCCGATCCCTTCGCCTCGGGCGAGCGGCCGCTCCTCGGCGCGCTCTGGCACCGCAGCTTCCTGGCCGCGGCGGTCCTCTTCCGCGACCGCGACGCAGTGGTGATGGTGAGCCGCAGCCGCGACGGGGACGCCATCGAGGCCGTGCTGCGCCGCCTCGGCTACGCGGCTTCGCCGAGGGGCTCGAGCTCCCGCGGTGCCAGCACCGCGCTGCGCCAGCAGCTCGAGCTCGTCTCCGAGGGCCGCATCGGAGCGCTCCTGTGCGACGGGCCGCGCGGGCCGGCGCGGCATGCGAAGCCTGGCGTGCTCGCGCTGGCGCGGGGCACCGGGGCTCCGCTCTACCCGCTGGCGATCGCCGCGCGCCCCGCCCTGCGCCTCTCGAGCTGGGATCGCACGCTGGTGCCGCTCCCCTTCGCCCGGGTGCTCTGCCTCTACGGCGAGCCGCTCCGCGTGCCCGGCGACGCGGGCCCGAGCGAGCTCGAGGACGCGAGGCTCCGGCTGGAGCGCGATCTCGACCGCCTGATGGCGGAAGCCGACGCGCGTCTGGGCCTGCCCCCCGAGCCCTGAGCCCGCGGCGGGGCCGCCGGCTAGGGCAAGAGCGAGCGAAGCCAGCTCCCCACGTCGGGATGATCGAGCAGCCGGGTGGCGCGCAGGCGCGCGGCCGCGATGGCGCGCACCTCCGCCGCGGTTCCGGCAGCGAGAGCGCGCCGCGCGTCCTCCGCCACCTCGCCCGCGTCGAGCGCACGCACGATCTCCTTCACGACCGGGACGGCGCTCGGGCTGCCCGAGAGCTCGCCGATCCCGAGGCCCACCAGCAGCGGCACGGCCAGCGGGTTGCTCGCCATCTCGCCGCAGATCGAGATCGGGATGCCCGCGCGCTCGGCGGCGCGCCGGGCCCGATCGATCAGCGTCAGCACGGCCGGATGCAGCGGCTCGAAGAGCTGCGCCACCCGCTCGTTCCCGCGATCCACCGCCAGCGTGTACTGCGTGAGGTCGTTGGTGCCCACGCTGAAGAAGTCGCAGCGCGCGGCCAGCGCGTCGGCGATCAGCGCGGCCGACGGCACCTCGATCATGATGCCGACGGGAAGGTCGGGGTCGAAGCACACACCCGCGCTCGCGAGCTCCTGCTTCACCTCCGCCAGCAGCCCCTGCACCGCCTCCAGCTCCTCCACCGACGAGACCAGCGGCAGGAGCAGCCGCACGTTGCGCTCGGTGCTCGCGCGCAGGATGGCGCGGAGCTGCGCGCGGAAGTGGCTGCGGTGCGAGAGCATGAGCCGCACCGATCGCCAGCCGAGCTGCGGGTTCTCCTCGCCCTCGACCCCCAGGAAGGGCACGGCCTTGTCGCCCCCGAGGTCGAGCGTCCGGATCGTGACCGGCCGGGGCGCCATCTCGCGCGCCACGCGCTCGTAGAGCCGCTCCTGCTCGGTCTCCTCCGGGAAGCCGCGATGGGCGAGGGCCAGGAGCTCGGTGCGGAACAGCCCGATCCCCTCCGCTCCATGGCGCTCGATCAGGCGCAGGTCGTGCAGCAGGCCCACGTTCGCGGTGAGCAGGATGCGCCGCCCGTCGCGGGTCTCGGCCGGTCGCGAGCGCAGCGCGTCCAGGTGCTCGACCGCGATCTCGTAGCGTTGCTGAGCGCTGGCGTACTCCGCGCGCAGGACCTCGTCCGGCGACAGGTAGAGCCGGCCGCTCGCCCCGTCGACGATCGCGAGCTCGCCGGGCCGCACCGCTTCGAGCAGGCCCTGCACGCCGGTGACCGCGGGGATCTCGAGCGAGCGGGCGAAGATCGCGCCGTGGGCGGTGGCGCCACCGTGCTCCGCCACGATGGCCGCGAGCTTCTCGGTCTCGAGCAGGGCGAAGTGCGCCGGCAGGATCGCGTCGGTCACCACGATCGAGCCGGGCGCCAGCGGCACGTTCCGGTGTCGGACGCCGAGGAGCCGCGCCATCACCCGGCGCCCCACGTCCTCCACGTCGAGGCCTCGCTCGCGGAAGAACGGGTCTTCGATGCGCTCGAAGGTCTGGCGGTAGGCCTCGAGCACGTCGCGCAGGGTGCGCAGGGCGTCGCCCGTCTGCTCGATGCTGCGCTCGAGGCGCCCCACGAAGCCCTTGTCCTCGAGGATCTGGATGTGGGTGTTGAAGACCGCGGCGAACTCCGGCCCGAAGCGCTCGGAGACCTCGGCGCGCACGTCGTCGAGCTCGCGCCGCGCCTCCGCCAGCGCTCGGGAGAGATCGCGTCGCTCCTGCTCGGGATCGGGGCTCGGCTCGTAGTCCACCCGCGAGAGATCCACCGGATCCTCGAGGCGGTAGACCGGGCCGATCGCGATCCCGGGCGATGTCGGAATCCCGCGCAGCTCGAGGCTGCGCCGCACGCTCTCGGCCGGCGCCTCCTCCCGCTGCACGGGGACCCCGGAGACGGCGAGCTTCGAGACGATGCGGGCCCGTTCGGCCTCGCTGCGCGACACGAGATCGAGCAGGCGGGCGTTCAGCACCACCGGCGCGATCAGCTGCGCGCAGGTCTGGAGCAGGTCCACGTCCTCCTGCTCGAAGCGCCGGGGACGCTCGGTCTGGACCACCAGCACGCCGATCGTGACGCCGCGCACGACGAGCGGCGCAGCCATCAGCGACTCGTAGCGCTCCTCGCCGGTCTCCGGAAAGTAGACGAAGCGCGGATGCTCCTGCGCGCGCTCGATCGCGACCGGTGCCCGCTGCTCGGCGGCAAGGCCCACCAGGCCCTGGTCGAAGCCGAGGCGCACGTTGCCGACCGCCTCGCGTGCCAGACCCCGCGTGGCGCGAAGCGTGAGATGCTGGAGGTCGACGTCGGTCAGATAGACCGAGCAGACGTCGGCATCGAGCTTCTTGGCGACCAGGTCGACGACGTTGTTGAGCGTCTCGTCGAGGTCGTGGGACCGGGAGACGATCCCCGCGACGTCGGCCAAGAGCTGCACGCGCTCCGGAATGAGCATCCCCTCCCGCGGCAGGGGGCCCCGCGAGGCCTTTCGACGAATGGTACCGGAGCCGTGTGGCCGACCGGGAGGGGCGCGGCGCCGCCGGTCGCCGGCGGCGCCCCGGCTCTGGCACCGGACGTTGGTGCGGGCTCAGTGGGTGGCGGGCCGACCGTCGTCGGGGGACACGGCGCCGCCGTTGGCGCCGTTGCGGACGGGCGGAAAGACGTAGTCCTTGTCCTCGAAGCGCATGCCGAGTGCGAGCAGGATCTTGCGCTTGGTGTCCATGCGGCAGTTCATGCCCTTCTCGACGCTGTGGATCGTGCGCAGCGCAACCTTGGCCTTGCGGGCGAGCTGGGCCTGGGTCATCAGGCGATTCTCGCGCAGCTCCCGCACGCGATTCTTGCAGACGCTGGATTCGTGCTTGCTCTCCATCCCGGTCGCACTCCCGTGGTCGAGCGGCAGGAGTTGCTCGACGCGTTCGCCAGCCGTTTCGGTCACGGCGGGAATTTCTTTAGAAAGAATCGAGATTTGCGGGACTGGAGGCCCGAGCGCAGGGCGCTCGCGCAAGCGCCGCCCGGGCCAGGGTTTCGAGCTCCCGCCCGCGAGCGCACGAAGCCTCTCTGAACCCTGATTGACCCTCTCCGGGCCCTTCCGAACCTGCCGCCGGACCCCTTCGCCGCCGTCGCGCGGGCTCGCCGCGGGCTCGTCGCAAGGTCGTCGCGAGGTCGTCGGGCCGGGCGCTGCTAGATTCCGCGCGTCCCGGAGGCCCCCCGTTTGAGAAGCCCGCGCACCGGGCTCGCTGCAGCCCTGCTCTTCGCCGTCGCGTTCGTCGGCGGCTATCTCCTGGCCTTCCGGCTGGGGCCCGAGCGGCTTCGGCTCGCCGCGCAGGCGAGCCTGAGCCGCGCCCTCGGCGCGCCGGTGGCGCTCGAGGCTGCCCGGCTGCGCATCGGCGCCCGTGGTCTCGGCGTCGATCTCTCGGGGATCAGCGCGTGGCCCGAGATTCCGGGCGGGGGCCTCTCGATCGCCCACGCCGAGCTCACGATCGATCCGCTCGGGCTGGTCTTCGGGGGGATGCACCTGGAGAAGCTGCGGCTCGACGGACTGCGGCTGCGGATCGTGCGCCAGGCCGACGGCACCGTCCGGCCGGCGCCGGTCGGGGCGTTCCTGGCCCGCGCGGGCGGGTCCGCCAGCTCGTCCCAGCCGGCGCGGGAGGGCCTCGCAACGCGCCTGATGACGGACGCGCGCGCGCTCCTGCGCGCGGCGCTGCGGGCCCCGGTCGGGACCGTCGATCTCGAGCTCGCCGACGCGCGGATCGAGCTGGACGATGCGGCGGCCTCGAGCGGTCGCTCGCTCCGCTTCGCCCTGGACGGTCTCGAGGGACACGCCCTGGTGCGCGCTCCTTCGCGCGGCCTGGTGGCGCGAGCCCGGGCCCGGCTCCTCTCCGAGGATCGCGAGATCGCGTGGCTCGAGCTCCAGGGCGATCGCGGAGGGTCCGACCTCCAGCTCACCGTCGCCGCCACGAGCCTCGACCTCGCTCCACTCGCGCCCTATCTGCAGCCGCTGGTACGAGGCGCACGGCTGCGGGGCCGCGCCAGCGGCGTGATCGATCTCGCGGCGAGCTCGGGCGGCCACGCGCGCCTCGCCCTCGATCTCGTGACGCAGGACGCCTTCCTCGAGCTGCCGCGAGGCGTGGGAGCCGCGGCACCCGGCGAGACGCCCCGGCCTGCCGTCCTCGCCTCTCCCCATGCGGTGGTGACCGGAAGCCTGGAGGTCGACCCGGACGCCTGGCGCATCGCCGACGTGGCGCTCCACGGGACGAGCATCGATCTGGACGTGGAGGGACGCCTCGCGCGTCCGGTCGACGATCACGCCCCGCTGTCGCTCCGCGCGCGGCTGGCGAGCCTGGGGCTGGAGCAGGCCTGGTCGGCCGCCGCCTGGGTGCCGGGCGCCGCGGGGACGGCGGTGCGGCGCGCGCTCGACCCGATCGAGGCCGGGCGAGCGCGCGAGGTCGAGCTGCGAGGCGACGCCCCGGTCGGCACCTGGCGCGCCCTCCTCGAGGGCGACGAGTGGGCGGGACTTGCGCACCTGGAGCTCGACGGCGCCCTCGAGGGCCTGCGCCTGCGTGCGGGCCAGCGCTCGAAGATCTCCGAGCTGAGCGGACGGCTCCACTTCGAGGACGGGACGCTCGCCTTGCAAGCGATGCACGGCCGCCTCGACGATGCGGCGCTGCCCGTGCTCGACGTCACCGTGGCGGGCTTCGCGAACCTGCTGATGACGCAGCCTGCGCACCGCACGCCTCCCGCGGACGTGCCTGCGCTCCCCGGCATCGAGGCCTTCGGGGACCTCGTGGCCGAGGCCAACCGGGAGGATCCGACGCCGGGCTGGAGCCAGATCCGCGTCGACGCGGATCAGGTCCTCCATCCCGCGCTTCTCTTTCCCGTTGAGGACCTTCACGCGGTGCTCCAGCGCACGCCGCAGGGCGTGCACGTGGTGGCCGAGCGGGCGCGCTGGGGAGGCGCATCCCTTCGCGGCGAAGGCGACTGGCGGGTCACCCCGGATCCCCACGTGACGGCGCGCCTCGAGGTGGCCGCGCCGACGCCGGCCGTCGCTCCTGCCGCCCGCCTCTCCGCTCCGCTCTGGGCCCGGGGCCGCTTCGCGGTGGAGCAGACGCGCGTGCTCGGGCTCTCCTTCCATTCGGGAGAGGGAAGCTTCACCGCGGCCGGCGCGCGCCTCACCCTCGGCGATCTGAACGGCCGGGTGGAGCCCGATGGTGTCCTCACCGGAGCGCTCACCCTCGACCTCTCGCGTCGCGACGGCCTTCCGCTCCAGGCCAGCCTGGCGCTGCGCGACGCGAGCCTCGACGCCCTCGACGGACTGCTGCATCTGGACCCGGCGGACGCGAGCGGCCGGGTGGAGGTCTCGACCACGCTCGGCGGCGACCTCCGGGCCGGCGCGCCGGCGGCGCGGACCCTGACGGCCAGCATCCCCTTCCACGCTCGCGACGGAGAGATCCGGCTGCGGCTCCCGCTCCTCCTGGCGATCGCTCGGGCCAGCGACACCTTCAATCCCTTCGCGTCGCGGGATCGGATCCGCTATCGGGACCTTCAGGGCGAGCTCCGGCTGGAGGACGGGCGCTTGCGCAGCGAGAGCCTCTCGATCGACAGCCCGGACCTGCGGCTCGTGCTCTCGGGTGCGGTCGACGTGGCGAGCCCGGCCCACGAGGTGGAGGCGGTGGTGGGCGTCTTCTTCTTCAAGGCCCTGGACCGGGTGGTGGGGCTGGTGCCCGTCCTGAGCACCATCCTGCAGGGCAAGCAGCAGGGGATGTTCGGCGCCTTCTTCGCGGTGACCGGACCCTGGTCGGACCCCCGCGCGAGCCTGATCCCCACCCGCTCCTTCGCCTCGGGACCCACGAGCTTCGTGCTCGACAGCGTGCCCGGCTTCGTGCGAAGCGGCCTGCACGCGCTCGAGTCGGTGGTGCCGGGCCTCGGCGCCGCGGTGCCGCCGGAGCGCCCCGCCGCGCCTCGCGCGGAGAGCGGGGCAGCGGCTCCGGGTCCCGCCCCTGCGCCCGGATCCGCCGCGTCTCAGCCGACGCCACCCGGTCCGCCCGCACCCGGTGGTGGCACCGAGAACCGGGCGCTGGAGGCGCCGTGAGGCGGGCCCGCAGCAAGCTCCTCTCGCGCAGCGCGGCGGCGCGGGCGGTGCGCGCGGCGCAGCGCTCCGGCCAGCGCGTGGTCTTCACCAACGGCTGCTTCGATCTCCTGCACGTGGGACACGTACGGAGCCTGGAGCAGGCACGCTCCCTCGGCGACCGGCTGCTGGTGGCCGTGAACTCCGACGCCAGCGTGCGTCGGCTGAAGGGCGCCTCGCGGCCGCTCGTTCCGGCGCGTCAGCGCGCCGAGGTGCTGGCGGCGCTGGCCTGCGTGGACTGGGTGCTGATCTTCCCGGAGGACACGCCGCTGACGACGATCCGGGCGTTGCGCCCCGACGTGCTGGCGAAGGGCGGCGACTGGACCCTCGACACCATCGTGGGTCGCCGCGAGGTGGAGGGCTGGGGCGGTCGGGTGGCCCGGCTGCGCGAGGTTCCGGGGGTACGCACCACGACGATCGTGGAGCGCGCGCGACGCCGGGTCGGACGACACGGAAGCGCGACGCCCGCGCGAAGGCGACGGCGATGAGCGCGGCTCCGGACCTGGCGGAGCTCTCGGGCGTGCTGGAGCGCCTGCGAGACGAGGTGGGGCGCGTGGTGGTGGGACAGCGGGGCCTGGTCGACGGCCTGCTGGTGGGCCTGCTCGCGGGCGGCCACGTGCTGGTCGAGGGCGTCCCCGGGCTCGCCAAGACCACCGCGGTGCGCACCCTCGCGGAAGCGCTCGGGCTCGGCTTCCGACGCATCCAGTTCACGCCGGACCTCCTGCCGGGCGACCTGCTCGGGACACCCATCTACCTGCCGGACCGCCACGCCTTCGTGGTGCGACGGGGGCCGATCTTCAGCCCGGTGCTCCTGGCCGACGAGATCAACCGCGCACCCGCCAAGGTGCAGTCGGCGCTGCTGGAGGCGATGGAGGAGCGCCAGGTCACGATCGGCGACGAGACCATCGCGCTTCCCGATCCGTTCTTCGTGATGGCGACACAGAACCCCGTCGAGCTCGAGGGCACCTATCCCCTTCCCGAGGCGCAGATCGACCGCTTCCTGCTGAAGCTCGTGGTGCCGTATCCCGAGGCCGACGAAGAACGCGAGATCGTGGCGCGCGACGCCGCCCCGCGCGGAGCGGTGAAGCCGGTGGCCGACGCCGCCACGGTGCAGCGCCTGCAGCGAGGCGCGGCCGGGCTTTACGTCGCGCCCGCGGTCGCCGACTATGCGGTGCGGCTGGTGCGCGCGACGCGCCAGCCCGCCAGCGTGGGCGTACGGCTCGGCGAGCGCCCCGCCCCGGCCGACCTGATCTCGCTCGGGGCCTCGCCCCGCGCCTCGATCTTCCTGGTGCGGGCGGCGCGCGCCCGGGCGCTCCTCGAGGGCCGGCACTTCGTGACTCCGCACGACGTGAAGCGCAGCGCCCCCGACGTCCTGCGCCATCGGGTGCTCCTCGGCTACGAGGCCGAGGCCGACGGCGTGCGTCCGGAGGCGGTGGTGGACGCCGTGCTGGCTGCGGTGGCGCTGCCGTGAGCCTCCGTCGCGGCGTGGGCGCCGCGCGGGCGGCGTGAGGCGGGAGCGCGGCGTCCTCGGGCGGATGGGCGACCGACCTGCCGCAGCGGAGCCGGAGCTCCTCGACCTGCCGGCCGCCGAGCTGGCGCGGGCGGCGCGCGTGCTGGCCGTGCGCAGCCGGCGCGAAGCGCGGGATCTCTTCGTCGGCGCCTACCGGAGTGCGTTCCGGGGCGGCGGCATCGAGTTCGAGGAGCTCCGCCCGTACGTCCCGGGCGACGATCTTCGAAGCATCGATTGGAACGCCACCGCCCGGGCGGGCGAGCCCTTCGTGAAGCGCTTCCGCGAGGAGCGCGACCAGGCGCTGCTGCTGCTCCTGGACGTGAGCGCCTCGATGCGCTTCGGCTCCGGCGCGCGGAGCCTGGCCGGCGCGGCCGCGCACGCGGCGGCGCTCCTCGCCGCCTCCGCCGCTCGCGCCGGCGACCGCGTGGGCCTGGTGACCTTCGATGCGGCGGTGCGGGAGGAGGTGCCGCCGGGTCGAGGCGACGCGCATGCGTTGCGGGTGGTGCGCGCGGCGCTGGCCGCGGCGGGA
>JAWOLJ010000118.1:0-3228 GCA_033853555.1 Myxococcota bacterium | reverse complement strand
CGGAGCTGCGGGCGGCAGGGCTCGTGCCGCCCGGATCGCCTCGGCCGCAGCCGGCGCGGCGGGCGCACCCGCCGGCGTCGGCCGGGCGACACGCGCTGGCGTCGGGGGCGGCGGGGCGGCGGCCACGCCCTCGCTGCGGATCCGGGCGAGGGGCGTTCCCACCGGGACCTTGGTGCCGGGCTCCACCAGCAGCGCCTCCACGACGCCCGACTCGAAGACCTCCACCTCGATCTCGGCCTTCTCGGTGTCCACCAGCGCGATGATGGCTCCGCGCTCCACCCGGTCGCCCGGGCGCACCCGCCACTCGAGCAGCGTGCCCCACTCCATGTCCGCGCCGAGCGACGGCATGCAGAAGTCAGCCACGGCGACCCATCAGCGCGCGGGCGGCGTCCGCGATCCCGGCCACCTGCGGAAGCGCGGCCTCCTCCAGATGGCGCGCGTAGGGGATCGGCACCTCGGCGCTGCAGACGCGCGCCACCGGCGCATCCAGCTCGTAGAAGGCGCCCTCCATGATCCGCGCGCTGATCTCCGCCGAGAGGCTCCCGCTGCGCCAGCCTTCGTCCACCACCACCGCGCGGTGGGTACGCCTCACCGACTCGAGGAGCGTCGCACCGTCGAGCGGGCGCAGCGTGCGCAGATCGACCACTTCGGCCTCGATGCCGTCCGCGGCGAGGAGCGCCGCCGCGTCGAGCGCCTTGCCGAGGGTCCCGCCGTAGGTCACCAGGCTCAGGTCGCGGCCGGGACGACGGATCGCGGCACGATCGATGTCCACCGGCCCGGCGTCCGCGGCGAGCTCGCCCTCCATGCCGTAGAGCATCCCGTGCTCGAAGAGCAGCACGGGATCGGGGTCCTCGAGGGCCGTCCACAGCATGCCGCGCGCATCCTCCAGGGTGGCCGGCGCCACGATGCGGAGCCCCGGCACGTGGGCGTACCAGCCCTCCAGGCTGTGGGAGTGCTGCGCGGCGAGCTGGCGTCCGGCGCCGGTGGTCATGCGGATCACCAGCGGCACGTTCAGCTGACCGCCCGACATGTGGAGCAGGGTGGCCGCGTTGTTCACGATCTGGTCGAGGGCGAGCAGGCTGAAGTTCACGGTCATGATCTCGACGATCGGCCGCATTCCGCCGAGGGCCGCGCCGATGCCGGCCCCCACGAAGGCGGACTCGGAGAGCGGCGTGTCGCGGATGCGCTCGGGCCCGAACTCCTCCAGGAGACCCCGCGTCACGGCGTAGCAGCCGCCGTAGCGACCGACGTCCTCTCCCATCACGAAGACGCGCGGGTCGCGATGCAGCGCCTCGCGGATCGCCTCGCGCAGCGCGTCGCGGTAGGTGGTGCGGAGCCGCTCGCCGCCGCTCACGGGTTCTCCCGCTCGGAGTAGACGAAGCGCTCGAGCGCGGACGCCGGCTCCAGGGTTCCGGCCTCGGCGAAGGCGACGGCCGCCGCGATCTCCTCCCCGATCTCGGCCTCGATCCGCGCGAGCGCCGGGTCGTCGAGCCGGCCCTGCGCCCGCAAGGAGGCGATCAGCGCGGGAATCGGATCGCGCGCCTTCCAGGCCTCCACCTCCGCCTTCTCGCGATAGAGCTGGGGATCGAACATCGAGTGCGCGCGGAAGCGGTAGGTGCGGAGCTCCAGGAAGACCGGTCCGCCGCCACCGCGCACCGCCAGCGCCGCCCGCCGCGCGGCGTCCTCCACCGCCAGCACGTCCATGCCGTCCACCGGCCAGGCGGGGATGCCGTAGCTCGCCGCCTTGAGGCAGAGATCCGACTCCGATTCCGAGAGCGCGAGGGCGGTCCCCATGGCGTAGAGGTTGTTCTCGCAGCAGAAGAGGACGGGGAGCGACCACAGGGCCGCCAGGTTCATGCACTCGTGGAACTCGCCCTCGGCCACGGCGCCCTCGCCGAAGAAGCAGGCATTCACGCGCGGTCGTCGCTGCATCGCGTCGGCGAGCCCGAGCCCGACCGCCAGGGGAAGACAGCCGCCCACGATGGCGTTGCCGCCGTAGAAGCGCTGCTCCGCCGAGAAGAGGTGCATGGAGCCGCCGCGTCCCCGGCTGCATCCCTCGAGCTTGCCGTACATCTCGGCCATGATCGGTCCGGCCGGCACACCGCGGGCGAGCGCGTGTCCGTGCTCGCGATAGGTCGCCACCACCGCGTCTTCGGGCCCGAGCGCCTGCATCACGCCCACCGCGACCGCCTCCTCGCCGATGTAGAGATGGAGGAAGCCGCGGATCCGGGTGGCGCTGTAGAGCTCCGCGCACTTCTCCTCGAAGCGGCGGATGCGCAGCATCTCGCGCAGCAGCAGGAGCGCGTGGTCCGCGTCGGGCAGGGGCCGCGGCGAGGCGAGCGGCGCGGTCATGCCGGCTCCTCCAGGGTGGAAAGATCGCCTTCCGGGAGGCCGAGCTCGCGTGCCTTCAGCAGGCGGCGCAGGATCTTCCCGCTGCGCGTCTTCGGCACGCTCGCCACGAAGTCGATCTCCTTGGGCGCGACGGCCGCGCCGAGCCGCTGGCGAGCGAAGCCCACCAGCTCGCGGCGCAGCGCCTCGCCCGGCTCGAAGCCCGGGCGCAGCGCCACGAAGGCCTTCACCAGCTCCCCCGCGATGGGATCCGGCTTCCCGATGACGCCCGCCTCCGCCACCGCGGGGTGCTCGAGGAGCGCGCTCTCCACCTCGAACGGGCCGATCAGATGGCCCGAGGACTTGATCACGTCGTCCGCGCGCCCCACGAACCAGAAGTACCCGTCGGCGTCGCGGCGGGCGAGGTCGCCCGTCAGGTACCAGCCTCCGGCGAAACACTTGCGATAGCGCTCCTCCTCGTTCAGGTAGCCGCGGAACATGGAGGGCCAGCCCGGGCGCAGCGCGAGCTCGCCCTGACGGTCCGGCTCCTTGACCTCCTCCACCGACCCGTCCCGGTGTCGGTCGACGATCCCCGCCTCGACGCCGGGGAGGGGCCGGCCCATCGAGCCCGGACGGACGTCGAGCGCGGGAAAGTTCGCGATCATGATCCCGCCCGTCTCGGTCTGCCACCAGTTGTCGTGGATGGGAAGGCCGAAGGCCTCGAGGCCCCAGCACACGGCCTCCGGATCGAGCGGCTCGCCCACGCTCGCGATGAAGCGCAGCCGCGACAGGTCGTGCGCCCGGGGCAGCGCGCTCCCGACCCGCATCAGCATGCGCACGGCGGTGGGGGCCGTGTACCAGACCGTCACCGCCTGGTCCTGGAGCACGCGACACCAGCGC
>JAWOLJ010000117.1:0-2712 GCA_033853555.1 Myxococcota bacterium | reverse complement strand
GTCGCGCTGCCCAACGACCTACGCCAACAGCTACGCGCCCTCGGCTATCTGCGTTGAGGCGGCCCGCGCCGCGGGGTGGGCCGCGTTCCCGGCGTCGACCGCTAGCATCGGCGTACGACTGTCAGCTCCACACCGCGAAGGGGCAGAGGAGCACGCGACCGTCGGATTCCAACCAGAATCCCGGGAAGGGGAGGAGGAAACGAATGCGCAAGTTAGTCGTGTCGTTGGCTGTGCTGGCTCTCCTCGTCGGGACCGCGGCCTTCGCGGTCACCGCCAAGGATGCGCCGGAGAAGATCACGATCAAGGACTGCGCCGCCAAGAAGCCGGCGGTGGAGTTCCCGCACAAGGCGCACATCGACCGCGGTCTCGCCTGTGCGACGTGCCATCACACCCAGAAGGACCTCAAGGCGGGCGCGGCGGAAGAGGTCAAGCCCTGCAGCGCGTGCCACGTGACGCCGGAGAAGGCGGAGACGCCGAAGTGCTCCGAGATGTCGCCGACCAAGAACCCGTTCCACATGACGTGCATGGGCTGCCACAAGCAGGAGCTGGCGAAGAAGGCCGACTCCAAGGCGCCCACGAAGTGCGACGACTGCCACAAGAAGGCCTGATCTAGTCGCGCGCAGTCTGGACGGCGCGCGTCCCTCGCCGGGCGCGCGCCGTTCGTTTTTTTTGCGAAGATCGGCGCATGCGCCCTAAGGCGACGGTCTCGCTGCCCGCCGTGCCCGGCTTCGTGCGCCTCGAGCGCCGCGGGCCGAGCGCCTCCGGCCAGGTGGGCTGCCTGCTCTTCCTCGCCATCCTGCTGACGCTGATCGGTGGCGGCATCCTGGTCGGCTACTGGGTCAATCCCAAGGGCGAAGGCGACATGTGGGTGGTGCCGGTCGTGGGCGGCGCCTTCTTCCTGGTCGGCGTGCTGCTGCTGTGGGCCGGGGTGCGCGGCGTCCGCGGCCTGAAGGTGCCGGCTCCCGAGCTCTGGCGCGACGCGGCGGCGCCGCTGGTTCCCGGCGGCAGGGTGCGCCTGCGCCTGCGCCAGCCGGGACCGGTCACCTTCGAGAAGCTCAAGGTGAAGGCGCTCTGCGAGCGCGTCTACCGGCGGGTGGTGAGCAAGAAGGACGGGACGACGGTCGAGGACCAGGAGACGCTCTGGGAGCAGGCGCTGCTCGAGCTCCACGGCGAGCGGGTGGCGGCGGGAGCGGTGCTCGACCGCGAGCTCGTCCTCGACCTGCCCGCCGAGGCGCGGCCGACCGGCCCGGCGGAGCCCGACGGCCGGGTGCGCTGGGCGATCGAGATCTGGGGCGAGGCCGGCCTCCTGCGCGCCACCTACCATCCGTTCGAGATCGAGGTGCGCGGCGCCGCCGGCTAGGCCGGCGGGAGCTCCCCGGCGCGGAGGCCCCGCAGGCTGAAGCTCCAGAGCCGCGAGGCGGCGGACTCCGCCGTGTCGTAGCTCGCGCGCAATCGCGCTGGCAGCCGCCAGGCCGGGCAGCGGCGCTGCGGCAGCCAGACGACGCGCTTGAAGCTGGGCGCGAGCCTCGCGACCAGGCGCAGGACCGGGCGCGGCCGCCCGCCGTCGATGACCAGGAGCGGCGCCCCGTACTCGGTCAGCGCCACGACCTCGGCCAGCGAGTGGTGGGTGCGCGCGGCGTGGACGCCGGCGAGCGGCCCAGGCAGCGGCCCGTCCCCCGCGAGGCGCAGGACCTGGGCCGCGAACGGCGGCTGCCGGGCGAGAACGCTCTCGGCCATCGGAGCGGGACGCGCCAGGTCACCCACCCGGAGGTCGCGGTGCCAGGACACGTAGCGCAGCTCGCCGTGCGCCGTCGCGAGGACGCGGTGGAGGATCGCGTCGCCGCGCGTGAAGAGCGGGCTCTCGCAGTTGCTGGCGAGGAAGATCGTGCGCTCGCCGGGGCCGAGCGGCAGCCGGCCGTAGTCGAGGTCCTCGAAGCGCGCGTGGACGGTGTGCTGCGGCAATCGCCGGAGGAGCGCCTGGAGCCCGGCGAAGCTCGCCGCATCCCGCAAGGCGCCGGTGCCGAAGCCCCAGCAGAAGGTGTCGGGCGAGAGATCGAAGCCCAGGAGCTTCACCGTCGCGCCGCCGAGGCGGCCGAGGGCGCGCTCGGGCTCGATCGCGAGCCCGCCGTACGACCGCGAGTAGAGCGCCCGGGCCTCCGGTGCCAGGAGGTCCCCGAGCCGGCGCGAGTGATCCACCGGGCGGACGAGGAAGCGCTCCGGGCGGCTGGCGTCGCCGCTCGACTCCCAGCCGGTCAGCAGGGAGACGAAGTCGCCGAGCGAGTCGGCGGCGAGGAGCAGCGTGCGCGCGAGCCCCCAGTGCGCGAGCGCCTCCGGATCGCCATCCGCCAGGGTGAGCGAGCGGGCGCCAGGCGAGAGCGCGTGCAGGAACGCGAAGCCGCCGATGACCGAGAGCAGGTGCGCGTCCGCGGCCCGCTCGCGGATTTCCGCCAGCGTCGCCAGATAGGCCGGCGAGGAGCGCAGGCCGAGGTAGAGCACGGCTCGACGCTAGCACCCGCCGCGGCGGCCGGACCGTGGTTGCCGCAGTGCGGCAAAGCGGGTAGCATCGAACAGAGAGCCGGCCGCGGCTCCTCCGGAGGCAAACGATGTCCGCGCTCGAGTTTCGCAACGGCGTGCTGCAGGCCTAGCCCGACGTCTTCACGCCCGAGGCGCTGCGGGCGCTCGCCGCGCTCGCCCCCCTCGAGACCGACCGGC
>JAWOLJ010000116.1:0-62828 GCA_033853555.1 Myxococcota bacterium | reverse complement strand
CGCGCGGCTGCTCCATCGCGGCCGACGCGATGCTGGCCGCGCCCGCGTGACGCCGGGCGCGATCGCGGCCGAGCTCGCGCGGCTGCGCGCCGCGGGCGCGCGCCTGCGCCGGCGGCCCGTGGGCGAGGTCCTGGAGCTCCTGGGACGGCTCCTCGACGGCTGGCGCGATCCCGACTCCGCCTGGCGCCGCTCGTTCGAGCCCGAGCTCGCCGCGGCGACCGGGTTCGCCCCGGCCATGCTCCACGAAGGACTCGGGCTTGCGCTCGCCGGCTGGAGCGGCGAGGGCCTGCGGGGGCTGGTCGCGCGCGAGCTCGGCCCGCTGGCCGGCCTCGAGCGCGGCGGCGGGGAGGCGTCGCCCGGCGGCTTCCACGTCTCGGGCTTTCCGACCACGAGCGTGCTCCTGGCCGGCGCGCTTCCGACGCCCACGCTGCTGGCCCTGCTCGCACCGCTGGCGCTGCGCTCGCCGGTCCTGGCCCGCCCGTCCTCCCACGACCCCGTGACCGCCCGGGCGCTCGCGCGCTCGCTGGCGGAGCTCGATCCCGAGCTCGGTGCGTGCCTCTCGGTGGTGTCGTTCCCGAGCGGCGACTCCGACACCCTCGATGCCTTCCTGGCCGCCGACTGCGTGGTCGCGACCGGCTCCGATTCGACACTCTCGAGCCTCGCGGCGCGGGTGACGCCGCCGCGCCGGCTGGTGGGCTACGGCCACCGGATCTCCTTCGCCTGTCTCGGGCCCGGCGTGACGGGTGGCGCCGCGCTCGCCGACGCGGCGGAGCGCCTGGCGCTCGACGTGGCACTCTACGACCAGCTCGGCTGTCTCTCGCCGGTGGCGCTCTACGTGGTGGGCGGCGCCGAGCGCGCGGCAGGGGTGGGAGAAGCCCTGGCCGCGGCCCTCGCGGTCCGCCAGGAACGCTGGCCGCGCGGGCCCGCGCCGCCCGAGGCCGCGGCGGCGATCGCGACGGAGCGCGACGACGCCGAGCTGCGCGCCGCCGCGGGACGGCCCGTGGCTCTGTGGCGCTCGCGGGGCACGGAGTGGACGGTGGTGGCCGAGGCCGACGCAGAAGGACGTCGAGCGCCGCTCCACCGCTTCTTGCGCCTGCACCCGGTGCCCGACCGCGCGGCCTGCCTCGCCGCCCTGGCGCCCCACGGGCCGCACCTGGCCGCGGTCGCCCTCGAAGGCTTCGGTGCGGAGGAGCCCGCGCTGGCGGCGGCCTTGGCGGAGCTCGGCGCCTCCCGGCTCTGCCGCTTCGGAAGGCTCCAGGCGCCGCCCCTCGACTGGCACCACGACGGCCGCGGCGTCCTGGCTCCGCTGGCCCGCTTCTGCGACTCGGAGCTCCGATCCAGCCCGGGCACCGGCTAGGCGGCGGCCGCGAGGCCCGGGCGCCGCCGGCAGGGCATCCGCAGCTCGCGTAGCGGCTGGGCCAGGAGGAGCGCGGCGTCCCCGAGCGCCCCCGAGCGCGCCGTCGCCAGCGCGGCCGGCGGGACGCTCCGGAGCCACGCGCGGACCACGTGGAAGCGGCGGCGCGATTCCATCCGCAGCGCCGTCCAGCGGCGCTCCTCCCGGTCGATCGCTGCCCGGCCTCGCGCGCCTTCCCGTCGTGTCGCAGCCCGCATGGTGGCCTCCCTGTCGTCGGCTCCAGGATCGGCGATCGGGGGCTGGCGGATCCCTCCCGGCGCGTTACCGATTCCTTACCCCTGCGCACCGGGGTTCCCGCCCCCTGCCGTGGCGGCCCGCAGCGCGCAGGGTCGGGAGGGCCGAAGCGTGCTCGTGCGCTTCGGAGACTGTGAGCTCGACCTCGCGCGAAGCGAGCTGCGCAGGGCGGGCCAGCTCGTGCCCGTGCAGCCGAAGCCCCTGGCGCTCCTTGCGTTCCTCGTCGCGAACCGACACCGCGTCGTGTCGAAGGAGGAGCTCCTGGAAGCCCTCTGGCCGGACGTCGTGGTGACCGACGGCTCGCTGATGAAGGCGGTGAGCCTGCTCCGCACGGCCCTCGGCGAGCGCGGCCGCGAGGGATGGATCCGCAGCCTCGCCCGCCGCGGCTACCGCTTCGTGGGGGAGGTGATCGAGCTCCCCGACGCGGCGCCCAGCGCCGCCGCGACGGCGGAGGCCGAGAACCTGGTCGGCCGGGCCGGCGCATTGGCAGCGCTGCGCGCGGCGTGGAGCGACGCCGCCTCGGGTCAGGGGAGGGTCGCCCTGGTCTGCGGCGAGCCCGGCATCGGGAAGAGCCGCCTGGCCGAGGTGATCGCCGCCGAGCTCCGCGCGCGCGGTGCGGCGGTGGCGGTCGGACGCTGCGACGAGGCGGAGGGAGCTCCCGCCTTCTGGCTGTGGGTGGAGGTGCTCCGGGAGCTGGCCGGCGTCTTCGATCTGTGCGGCCTCGCGGCCCGGCTCGGGCCCGCGGCGCGCGAGCTCGACGACCTCGTGCCCGAGCTCGCCTGCGGTCCGGCCGGCGGCGCGGGCGCCGCCCGCAGCGGAGAGTCGGATCGTTCCCTGCTCTTCGAGGCGGTGTCGCGACTCCTCGCGCTGGCCGGAGCCGAGCGGCCGCTCGTGCTGGTGCTGGAGGACCTTCACTGGGCTCCGCGGCCCTCCCTCCGCGTGCTCGAGCACGTGGCGTCGAGCCTGCGACGCCATCCGATCCTGCTGATTGCCACGCTGCGCGACGAGCCCAGGGAGCGCACCCATCCGCTCGCGCGCACCCTCCCGCTGCTCGCGCGCCTGCCCCACGCCAGCACCCTCACGCTCGATCGCCTCTCCCGCGACGACGTCGCCGAGCTCCTGCAGCGCCGCATCGGACGGCCGGCGCCCAGCCGCCTGGTGGTGGACCTGCTGGCCCGCACCGAGGGCAACCCGCTCTTCCTGCACGAGGCCCTGCGCTTGCTGGAGGACCAGGGCCAGCTCGCGCACCCCGAGCTCGTGGCCCGCTGGCGGCTGGACCAGCTCCCGATGCGGACCCGCGACGTCGTGCGGCGCCGACTCGAGACGCTCTCCGAAGAGGCCCACGCGCTCCTCGCGGGCGCGGCGGTGCTGGGGCGAAGCTTCCGCGTGTCGGAGGTGGCCGCCCTGGCCGGGCGCTCGCCGGAGGAGGCGCTCGATCTCCTGGACCCGGCGGTGGCCGCCGGAATGCTGCGACCGGCGGAGGCACCCGGGAGCTTCCGCTTCACCCATCCGCTCTTCCTGGAGGTGATCTACACCGACCTTCCGCCAGGGAGACGCGCGCGCCTCCATCTGCGCGCGGCGGACGTGCTCGAGACCTTCCACGGCGGCTCGCGGGAGCTCCTGCTCTCCGAGCTCGCGCGGCACCTGCACCTGGCGCTCGGGGCGGCCGATCCCGATCGCGCGATGCTGGCCGCGGTGGAGGCGGCCGAGCGGGCGCGCCGTCTTCGGGCCTTCGAGCAGGCGGCGTTGCACTACGAGCAGGCGCTGGCCGCGCTCGAGCACACGCCGGGCGTCGAGCGCGAGCGCCACCTGACGATGCTTCTCGCGCTCGGCGAAGCGCATCGCCTCTCCGGAGACCGTTCGCGACGGCGTGCGGTCCTGGACCGCGCGCTCGACGCCGCTCGTGAGGTCGGCGCCCACCGGGACTTCGCGCGGGCCGCGATCGGCTTCTGCGACATGAACGAGTGGGGCCCGCGGGATCCCGAGGGTCACGCCGTTCTGGAGGAGGCGCTGGAGCGGCTCTCCGCGGAGCACCCGCACCTGCGCGCGCGGGTCCTCACCCGGCTCGCCTATCTGCTGCGACTGGAGCGTGCGCGCGCCGAGCCGGCGAGCCGGGAGGCGATCGCCATCGCGCGCGAGACCGGGGACTCCGATTCCCTCCAGGAGGCTCTGTACGCCCTCCACCTGACGCTCGCCGGACCCGACCGCTTCGACGATCGCCAGCAGCTGGTCCGTGAGATGGTGGAGCTGGCCTCCCGCTCGAACCTGCGCGACGGCGCCTTCATCGGTCTCGTGGACCTGGCGTCGGATTTCCTGATGCAAGGACGGCGATCCGAGGGCCTGCGCGAGTACGCCTCGGCGCTCGCGCTGGCCGGCGACCCTCCGCACCGGAGCCTCGCCTGGCACGCCCGCCTGTTCGACACCGGGCTGGCCCTGATGGAGGGGCGCTTCGACGAGGCCGAGCAGGGAATCCGCGAGGGCGTCGTCCTCGGCACCAGCATCGAGCATCCCTACGCGCCGCTGATCTTCGTGAACCAGGTCTTCTGCCTGCTCCGCGACCGCGGTGGGGTCGAGGACCTCGCGCGGCGGGTCGCCTCCGGCGACACCTCGGTGGCGGCGCGGCGGGTGCAGCGTGGGATCTACGCGTCGGTCTTCGCGGCCCGGCTGGCGCTCGAGCTCGGTGGCCTGGAGGCCGCGCGCCCGCGCTTCGAGCGCTGTCTCGCGCGGGTGCTCGGCGGCGAGCCGCGCACGATCGACTGGCTGAGCGCGATGGCCGAGCTGGCCCACATCACCCACGCATTCGGCGACGGTTCGACGGCGGCGCGGCTGACGGAGCTCCTCGAGCCCTACGCCGACCTGCATGCCCTGATGCCGGTCTTCCTCTGCTACGACGCGCCCGTGGCCCGCGGGCTCGGGCTCCTGGCCGAGACCCGCGGCGAGCTCGATGCTGCGGAGCGCTGCTTCGAGCAGGCCCTCGCCGCCGCCCAGTCGCTGCTTGCTCGGCCCGCGGCGGCCTGGCTCCGGCTCGATCTGGGTCGCGTCGCGGCACGGTGCGGCCGGGCCCGTGCCGCCCGGTCGCTCTTCTCCGACTCCGCGGCCGAGGCCGAGGCCCTCGGCATGGCGAATCTCGCGGCGCGTGCGCGGAGCGCGGGCCAGGGCGTCCCGGCGCGCTGATCCACCGGCCCTTCGATCGGTAAGGAACTGGTCAGGTCCCGGAAGGGATCGCAAGGCCCGTCCCATCCGAGACTCCCCTGCGTCGGGCGACCCCGACACGCAGGAGGACCCGGATGACGACCACGAAGTTCGACGCGGCCAAGGCCGAAGCCTTCCAGGCCCGGATGCTCGACGTGCTGAACGGCGGTGCGCTCGCCCTCATGACGAGCATCGGCCACCAGACGGGCCTCTTCGACGCGCTGGCAGGCCGACCTCCAGTGACGTCCCAGGAGCTCGCGGCCGCGACCGGGCTCCACGAGCGCTACGTGCGCGAGTGGCTCGCGGCGATGGCGACCGGGCGCGTGCTGGAGCTCGAGGGGCGAGGCGGGCGCTACCGCCTGCCCGACGAGCACGCCGCCGCGCTGACCCGCGCGGCCGGCGCCCACAACCTGGCGCTGCAGACCCAGTACCTGCCGCTCCTCGCCAGCGTGGAGCAGGAGATCGTCGCGTGCTTCCGCAGCGGCGGCGGCGTGGCCTACCCCGCCTTCCGGCGCTTCCACGCCGTGATGGCCGAGGAGAGCGCCAGCGTGCACGACGTGGCGCTCCTCGACCTGACGCTCCCGCTGGTGCCGGGGGCCCCGCAGTGGCTGCAATCCGGCTGCGACGTCCTCGACGTGGGCTGCGGGCGCGGGCACGCCCTGAATCGGCTGGCGCGCGCGTTTCCGGCGAGCCGCTTCGTCGGCTACGACCTCTCGGAGGAGGCGATCGCCGCGGCGCGGGCGGAGGCGTCGCGGCTCGCGCTCTCGAACGTGCGCTTCGAGACGCGCGATGCCACGCGCCTCGGCCACGAGAACGCCTTCGACCTCGTCACCGCCTTCGATGCGATCCACGACCAGGGCTTCCCGGCGCAGGTGCTGCGCGGGATCGCGCGCGCGCTCCGGCCGGGCGGGGCCTTCCTGATGGTCGACATCGCCGCGGCGAGCGGGGTGGCCGACAACCTCGAGCACCCGCTCGGACCGTTCCTCTACACCGTCTCGTGCATGCACTGCATGACCGTCTCGCTGGCGCAGGGCGGCGTGGGGCTCGGGACGATGTGGGGCGAGGAGAAGGCGCGCGAGCTCCTCGCCGAGGCCGGGTTCTCCAGGGTGGAGGTGACCCGGATCGAATCGGATCCGATCAACGCCTACTTCGTCGCAACCAGGGGTTGAGGGGCCGGCCGGCCCCACACTCGCGAGCCGCCGCCGGGCGACGCTCGCGGAAAGGGAGGGAGCTTCGATGACTCGCATCTCGTACTTCGCCTACGGCCTCGCCTGCTACCTCGTGTGCCTCGCCACCTTCGTCTACGCGATCGGCTTCATCGGCAACGTGGGAGTGCCGGTGTCGATCGACTCGCGGCCGCTCGGACCGACGGCGGTGGCGGTGGCGACCGACCTCGGCCTGCTGCTGCTCTTCGCGCTCCAGCACAGCGTGATGGCGCGGCCGGCGTTCAAGCGCTGGTGGACCCGGATCGTGCCCGCGCCCGTCGAGCGCGCGACCTACGTCCTCGCTTCGAGCCTCGCGCTGATCCTGCTCTTCGGGCTCTGGCGGCCGATCGGAGGGATGGTCTGGCAGGTGGAGGCGCCGGCGGCGCGGGCGGTGCTGCACGGCCTCTACGGCCTGGGCTGGGGCCTGGTGCTGGCGAGCACCTGCCTGATCAACCACTTCGATCTCTTCGGCCTGCGGCAGGTCTGGCTGCACCTCCGCAACAGGCCCTACACCCCGCTGCGCTTCGGGACCCCGGGGCCCTATCGCTGGGTGCGCCATCCGCTCTACGTCGGCTGGCTGACGGTCTTCTGGGCCGCCCCGACGATGAGCGCCACCCACCTGCTCTTCGCCCTCGTCACCACGGGCTACATCCTGGCCGCGATCCGCTGGGAGGAGCGGGACCTGCTCCAGGTCCACGGCGCGGACTACGAGGCCTACCGCCGGCGGGTCCCGATGCTGGTTCCGCGCCTGCGCCGCGCCCCGGCCGGGCGAACCGCAGCGCCCGCGGTCTAGCTCGGGCCGGGCCTTCGGCCACCGCCCCGGTCCGACGCCAGGCGCCGGGCCGGGGCGGCGCCATTTTTTGCAGAACTTCCACGGCGCGGACGCGACCGCTCGGGCAGGATGCGAGGGCGGGCCCGGTCGCCCGGCGGAAGGAGCGCCGTGAAGATCCTCCTCGTCACCCCGCGGAACCCGACGAGCTTCTGGACCTACGACGGCGTGCTGCCGATCCTCGGCAGGCGCTGCATCTTTCCGAACCTCTCCATGCCGACCGTGGCCGGGCTCACGCCCCGCGAGCACGAGGTGGTGCTCGTGGACGAGAACGTGGAGCCGATCGACTTCGATGCCGAAGCCGACGTGGTGGGCGTCACCGGCTACATCGTGCATCGCGAGCGCATGCTCGAGATCGTGGACGAGTTCCGGCGGCGGGGACGCTTCGTGGTGGTGGGCGGACCCTACGCGTCCCTGTGTCCGGAGGATCTCCGCGGGCGCTGCGACGTCGTCTTCGTGGAGGAGGCCGAGGAGACCTGGCCGTGCTTCCTGCGCGACTTCCAGGCGGGCACCTGGCAGCGCGAGTACCGCGCCGAGGAGAAGCCCGATCTCGCGGCAGCGCCGATGCCCCGCTTCGACCTGCTGAAGGTGGACCGCTACCACGCGCTCACCATCCAGTTCGCGCGCGGCTGCCCCTTCAACTGCGAGTTCTGCGACATCATCGTGATGTACGGCCGCCGCCCGCGCTCGAAGAGCGTGCCGCAGGTGCTGGCGGAGATCGCCGAGTGCCACCGGCTGGGCGCCACGCAGGTCTTCATCGTCGACGACAACTTCATCGGCAACAAGAAGCTCGCCAAGGAGCTGCTGCGAGGCATCGCGGGCTGGAGCGAGGCCCACGGGCACCCGATCTCCTTCAACACCGAGGTCTCGCTGAACGTGGCGCAGGACGAGGAGCTCCTGGAGCTGCTGCGCGCCGCCCACTTCACCACCGTCTTCATCGGGATCGAGAGCCCGCGCGCGTCGTCGCTCCAGGAGACCCACAAGACCCAGAACCTGCGCGGCAGCCTGCTGGAGAACGTGCGGCGCGTGCAGGCCTACGGGATCCAGGTGCAGGCCGGCATGATCGTGGGCTTCGACCACGACGACGCCTCGATCTTCGAGGAGCAGCTCCGCTTCGTGGCGGACGCGCGCATCCCGGTCTCCATGACGGGGATGCTGCAGGCGCTGCCGAAGACCCCGCTCCACGCCCGGATGCTGCGCGAGGGGCGCCTCCTGGCGGAGAGCACCGGGGACCAGTTCGTGTTCTCGAACATCCTGCCGAAGGCGATGGACCGCCTGACCCTGTATCGCGGCTACCGCGCGCTGCTGCGCGAGCTCTACTCCTTCGGCCGCTACCGGCGCCGCGCGCGCGACTTCATCCTGAATCGCGGCCCGCAGGTGGTGGGCCGAACGCGGGTGCGGGCCCGGGACCTGCGGCTGCTCGGGCGGATCCTGTGGGAGACGGTGCCGAAGGGCGGCCTGCGGCGCGCGGCGTTCACGCTCGCGCTGATCGGTGAGGTGGCGCTCCGGCGGCCCGCGGCCCTCGACGAGGCCGTCTCCTTCGCGCTGATCCACAAGGCCTTCCACGACTACGTCCGGGCCCTCGGGCGGCACCTCGACCGGGCGATCGACGCCCTCGAGGCCGGTGAGCAAGGGGTACCGGCGGCACCGCTCGCCGTCTCGGCCTGAGCCCCCACGGGGTGCTGCCGCGGCCGTCCGGGCTTCCCGGACCGTCGGACAAAAAATCGGACTTTTACGGTCTGATATTTACAGGACCGGAGCCGTCCCCTATCGTCCGGGGGTTCCCACCGCCCGAGGGTCCGCATGCTCCGGATGAGCCGGCTCACCGACTACGGCATCGTGCTGCTGGCGCAGCTCGCGGCGAGCCCGGAGGCGGTGCCCCACAACGCGCGCGAGCTCGCGACCGCCACGCATCTGCCGCTGCCGGTGGTGAGCAAGGTGCTGAAGGGTCTCGCCCGTCAGGGCCTGCTCGCCTCGCATCGCGGCGCGAAGGGTGGCTACAGCCTGGCGCGTCGACCCGACGAGATCTCGGTGGCGGAGGTGATCGCCGCGGTCGAGGGACCGATCGCGCTCACCGAGTGCACCATCGGCCCGGGCCACTGCACGCAGGAGCCGCTGTGCGCCGTCCGCGAGCCGTGGCACCGCATCAACCAGGTGATCCAGCGCGCGCTCGACCAGTTCCCGCTCTCCGAGCTGCTGTCCCCCGCCGCCGACGGCGCGACGTCGTCGAGCGGCCGGCTCGATCGCGGCTTGTGAGCCAGGAGAAGGCATGCCCAGCTCCACCGACACGCTCGAGCAGCTCGCCCACCGCGACTACCAGTGGGGCTTCGTCACGGAGATCGAGGCCGACTCGGTGCCGCCCGGGCTCGACGAGGACGTGATCCGCCTGATCTCGAAGAAGAAGAACGAGCCGGACTGGCTCCTCGACTGGCGGCTCAAGGCGTACCGCCGCTGGCTCACGATGCCCGAGCCCGCCTGGTCCACCGTGCGCCATCCGCCGATCGACTACCAGGCGATCGTCTACTACTCCGCTCCGAAGAGCGGCGCGGGGCCGAAGAGCCTGGAGGAGGTCGACCCGGAGCTCCTCCGCACCTACGAGAAGCTCGGGATCCCGCTGGCCGAGCAGAAGCGGCTGGCCGGCGTGGCGGTGGACGCGGTCTTCGACAGCGTCTCGGTGGCGACCACCTTCAAGGCCGAGCTGGAGAAGCACGGCATCGTCTTCTGCTCCTTCTCCGAGGCGGTGCAGAACCACCCGGAGCTGGTGCGGCAGTACCTGGGCTCCGTGGTGCCGCCCGGCGACAACAAGCACGCGGCGCTGAACTCCGCCGTCTTCACCGACGGCTCCTTCGCCTACGTGCCGAAGGGCGTGCGCTGCCCGATGGAGCTCTCGACCTACTTCCGGATCAACGCCGCAAACACCGGGCAGTTCGAGCGCACGCTCATCATCGCCGACGAGGGAAGCTACGTCTCGTACCTCGAGGGCTGTACCGCGCCGAAGCGCGACGAGAACCAGCTCCATGCCGCCGTGGTGGAGCTCGTCGCGCTGGAGCGCGCCGAGATCAAGTACTCCACGGTGCAGAACTGGTATCCCGGGGACGCCGAGGGACGCGGCGGGATCTACAACTTCGTCACCAAGCGCGGAAAGTGCGCCGGATGGCGCTCCAAGATCTCCTGGACCCAGGTGGAGACGGGCTCGGCCATCACTTGGAAGTACCCGAGCTGCATCCTCCAGGGCGACGAGTCGGTGGGCGAGTTCTACTCGGTGGCGCTCACCGCCAATCGCCAGCAGGCGGATACCGGCACCAAGATGATCCACATCGGGAAGAACACGCGGAGCACGATCGTCTCCAAGGGGATCGCCGCCGGCCACGGCCGCCAGGCCTACCGCGGACTGGTGAAGATCAACAAGGGCGCCAGCGGCGCGCGCAATCACTCGCAGTGCGACTCGCTGCTGCTCGGCGACAAGTGCCAGGCCGACACCTTCCCCTACCTGGAGGTGAAGAACCCGACCGCCGTGGTGGAGCACGAGGCCACCACCTCGAAGATCGGCGAGGACCAGCTCTTCTACTGCCGCCAGCGCGGCATCGCGGCCGAGGACGCGGTCTCGATGATCGTGAACGGCTTCTGCAAGCAGGTGCTGCGGGAGCTTCCCATGGAGTTCGCCGTGGAGGCCCAGAAGCTGCTGGGCCTGTCCCTGGAGGGAAGCGTCGGATGAGGGCCCCTCTGCTGGAGATCCGCGGCCTGCGCGCGCGCGTGGGCGAGAACGAGATCCTGCGCGGCATCGATCTGGTGATCCGCCCGGGCGAGGTGCACGCGATCATGGGGCCGAACGGCTCGGGCAAGAGCACGCTGGCCGGCGTGCTGGCAGGCCGTCCCGACATCGAGGTCACCGCCGGGAGCGTGCGCTACGAGGGGCAGGATCTCCTCGAGCTGGCTCCGGAGGTGCGCGCGCGCGAGGGCATCTTCCTGGCCTTCCAGTACCCGGTCGAGATCCCCGGCGTCACGAACCTCTACTTCCTCAAGTCCGCGCTGAACGCAATCCGCAAGCACCGCGGGCAGGAGGAGCTCGACGCGATCGAGTTCCTGACGCTGGTGCGCGAGCGGATGAAGCTGGTCGAGATGGACGAGAAGATGATGAACCGCGCCATCAACGAGGGCTTCTCGGGCGGCGAGAAGAAGCGCAACGAGGTGCTCCAGATGGCGGTGCTGGAGCCGCGGCTCGCCATCCTGGACGAGACCGACTCCGGCCTCGACATCGATGCCCTGCGCATCGTCTCGGGCGGCGTGAACGCGCTGCGGAGCCCGGCGCGCGCGATGCTCGTGATCACCCACTACCAGCGGCTCCTCGACTACATCGTGCCGGACCAGGTCCACGTGCTGGCGGGCGGCCGCATCGTGCGGTCGGGAGAGAAGGAGCTCGCGCTCGAGCTGGAGGAGAAGGGCTACGGCTGGCTCGAGGAGGCGGCGCGCGCGTCGTGAGCGCGGTGGAGTCCATCCGCTCGGAGTTCGAGCGCTACGCCGAGACTCGTCCGGCCGGCGAGCCGGCCTGGCTGCCGACGCTGCGCAAGGCGGCGCTGGCGCGCTTCGCCGAGCTCGGCCTTCCCACGCCGGGGCTCGAGGACTGGCGCTACACCAATCTGGCGGCACTCGCGCGGCGGAGCTTCCGGCTCGCCGCGTCGGATCCGCGAGGCCTCACGCGCGCCACGCTGGAGGCGCTGGCCTTCCCGGTCTTCGCGTGCAGCGTGCACGTGTTCCTGAACGGTCGCTACGTGCCCGAGCTCTCCTCGCCGCGGCGGCCCGGGGGCGGCGGCGTGGAGTCGCTGGCTGCGGCGCTGGTGCAGGCGCCGGCGACGGTGGAGGCCGCGCTCGCCCGCACCGCCTTGCCGGAGGATCGCGCGCTGGTGGCGCTCAACACCGCCTTCCTGGGCGACGGCGCGCTGGTGCGGCTCCCGGCCGGACAGGCCCTCGAGGCCCCGATCCACCTGGTGTGGGTCTCGACGCCGGATGGCGCCCCCGCCATGTCGCATCCACGCACGCTGGTGCTGGCCGAGCCCGGGAGCCGGGCGACGCTGATCGAGGACTACGTGACCCTCGGCGAGGGCGAGTGCCTGACCACCGCGGTGACCGAGGTGGTGCTGGCGGAGGACGCTCGACTCGAGCACGTGAAGCTCCAGCGCGAGGGAGAGGCGACGCACCATCTGGGCTTCCTGCAGGTGCGACAGGGCCGGGGCAGCCGCCTGGTCTCCCACTCGATCTCGCTCGGCGCCGCGCTGGCGCGCCACGAGATCGCCACCACGCTCGACGCCGAGTCGGCGGAGTGCCTGCTCTGCGGGCTCTATGCCGTGACCGGCTCGCAGCTCGTCGACCACCACACGACCGTGGACCACGCGAAGCCGCGCGGCACGAGCCGCGAGCTCTACAAGGGGATCCTGGGCGGCCGCGCGCGGGGCGTCTTCAACGGCAAGGTGATCGTGCGGCCCGACGCGCAGCACACCGATTCGCGCCAGATCAACAAGAACCTGCTTCTCGCGGAAGGCGCCGAGGTGAGCTCGAAGCCCGAGCTCGAGATCGCCGCCGACGACGTGCGCTGCAGCCACGGCTCGAGCATCGGGAGCCTGGAGGAGGGGGCGCTCTTCTACCTGCGCGCTCGCGGGCTCGACGAGGCCGCGGCGCGGGCGCTCCTGACCCGTGCCTTCGCCGCGGAGATCGTGGATGCGATCCCGGTCGAGCCGCTGCGCGAGCGGATCCACGAGCTCCTGCTGCAGCGCCTGGCCGGCTCGGTGCCCGGGCTGGGGGCGGCGTGAGCCCCGCCGCCGACTCCGGACTCGACGTGAAGCGTCTGCGCGAGGACTTCCCGATCCTCCACACCAGCGTGCACGGCAAGCCGCTGGTCTACCTCGACAACGCCGCCACCACCCAGAAGCCGCGCGCCGTGATCGACGCCCTGGCGCACTACTACCAGCACGACAATGCGAACGTCCACCGCGGCGTCCACCGGCTCAGCGAACGCGCGACCCTCGCGTACGAAGCCGCCCGCGGCAAGGTGAGCCGCTTGCTGAACGCCCGCGAGGACCGCGAGATCGTGTTCGTGCGCGGCACCACCGAGGCGATCAACCTGGTGGCGCAGAGCTTCGGCCGCTCGTGCGTGGGCCCCGGCGACGAGGTGCTCGTCACCGGGATGGAGCACCACTCCAACATCGTGCCGTGGCAGATGCTGTGCCAGGAGCGGGGAGCGCGCCTGCGGGTCCTCCCGATCGACGACCGCGGAGAGCTCGCGCTCGACGAGCTCGACGAGCTCCTCGGCCGGCGCACCCGGATCCTGGCCGTGGCCCACGTCTCGAACGCCCTCGGAACCGTGAACCCGGTGCGGGAGGTCGTGGCGCGAGCCCACGCGCGCGGCGTTCCGGTGCTGGTGGACGGCGCCCAGGCCGTGGCTCACGCGCCCGTCGACGTGCAGGCGCTGGGCTGCGACTTCTACGCCTTCTCCGGGCACAAGCTCTACGGCCCGACGGGGATCGGCGCACTCTGGGCACGCGCCGAGCGGCTGGAGGCGATGCCGCCCTGGCAGGGCGGTGGTGACATGATCGCGAGCGTGACCTTCGAGAAGACGACCTACAACGCCGTGCCTTACAAGTTCGAGGCGGGCACGCCTCACGTGGCGGGCGCCATCGGTCTCGGCGCCGCGATCGACTACCTGCAGGCGGTGGGGCTCGAGCGGGCCGCGGCCTGGGAGGCGGAGCTGCTGCGCCACGCCGTGGAGGCGCTGGCGCAGCTGCCGCAGGTACGGCTGGTGGGAACCGCCCGCGAGCGGGCGGCCGTGGTCTCGTTCCTGGTGGACGGCGTGCACCCCCACGACGTCGGAACGATCCTGGATCAGGAGGGGATCGCGATCCGCACCGGCCACCACTGCGCGCAGCCCGTGATGGACCGCTTCGGGATCCCCGCCACCGCGCGCGCTTCGTTCGCGCTCTACAACACCCACGAGGAGGTGGAGGCGCTGGTGCGCGCGCTGCACCGGGTGATCGAGGTCTTCGCCTGATGTCCGACGTGCGCGAGCTCTACCAGACCGTGATCCTCGACCACAACAGGCGGCCGAGGAACCGGCGCAAGCCCGACGGCGCCAACCGCGTGGCCCGGGGTCACAACCCGCTCTGCGGCGATCGCGTGACGGTGTACCTTCGGATGGCCGGAGACGTGGTGGAGGATGCGGGCTTCGAGGGCACGGGCTGCGCGATCTCCACCGCCTCGGCATCCATGATGACCGACGCGCTGAAGGGCCGCACCCGCTTGGAGGCCGAGTCCCTCTTCGATCGCTTTCACGACCTCGTGACGGGCCCGCCGGTGGGCGAGCTCCCGGCCGATCCTGCGCTCGGGAAGCTCGCGGTGTTCTCCGGCGTACGGGAGTTCCCGGCGCGCGTGAAATGCGCGACGCTGGTCTGGCACGCGATGCGCTCCGCCCTCCACGCCGAGGGCGAGGCGCCCGTCTCCACGGAGTGACACGATGCAGGAAGAATCTCCCGGCTGCGAGTCGCTGCGCGAGCGAGTGATCGAGACGATCCGCACCTGCTACGACCCGGAGATCCCGGTCAACATCTACGATCTCGGGCTGATCTACGAGGTGAACGTGACGCCCGAGGGAGTCGCCGAGATCCGGATGACGCTCACCTCGCCCGCCTGCCCGGCGGCCCAGTCGCTGCCGCCCGAGGTGGAGGAGAAGGTGCGCTGCCTGCCTGGCGTGAGCGATGCGCGGGTCGAGGTGGTGTGGGAGCCGCCGTGGAACCCGGGGATGATGTCCGAGGCCGCACGGCTCGAGCTGAACCTCTAGCCTTCCCGCGCCGGCGCCGCGCCCATGCTACCCCTCGGCTTCGCCGCGTTCACCCTGCTCGGCGTGGTGCTGGTGCTGGTGGGCGCGAGCCAGGCCGAGCTCGCCCGCGCCCTCGGGCTCGACCTCGCGCGCTCGGGGCTGCTCGGCGCAGCGCTGCCCCTCGGCGCCGGCCTCGGCGTGACGCTGGCGGGCCCGGTGGTGGACCGCCTGCCGCGCCGCCCGGTCTTCCTGGCGGCGGTGCTGCTGGCGGCGCTCGCCGGCCTCACCGTCGCGCCGCAGATCGGCTTCGTGCGCGCATTCCTCCACGTCATTGCGCTCGGCATCGGGATCGGCGTCTACGACACTCTGATGAACGCACTCGTGATCGAGCGTCACGGAGCGGCGTCGGGCCGGCCGCTGGCGCTGCTGCACGCGGCGGCGACGCTCGGCGCCGTGCTCGGCCCCCCGCTCGTCGGCTGGCTCGCGAGCCACGGCGACTGGACCACGAGCTTCCGGGTGATGGGCGGAGCGCTCCTCGCCCTGTGCCCCTGGGTCGCGGCGCTGCCGCTCCCGGCGCCCGCCGGCGGCTCCGCGCGGCACGCGGGCGCGCCGGCCTCCCCGCTCGCCTCCCGCGCGCTCCTCGCGCTGGCCGGCGTCGGCTTCGCCTACGTGGGCGTGGAGACCGGCGTGACGCTCTTCTGCGTTGCGTGGGCCGGCACCGGGCTCGGCCTTCCCGCCGCACGCGGGCGCAGCGCGATCTCGAGCTTCTGGCTCGGCCTCCTCCTCGGGCGCCTGGTGCTCCTCGGGCTGCGGCGACCGGCCGGGACCGGCCTGCTGGCGGCGTCGGGCGTCGGCGGAGCACTCTTCCTCGGTGTCGCCCTGCTCGCGCGCGCGCTGCCCCTGGAGCTCGCCACCGGGCTCGCGGGCCTCTGTCTCGGCGCGGTGTATCCCGTGATGATGGCTGTCACGGGCCGGCACTTCCCGGGCGCCGCCGGTACGGCGACGGGCCTGGTGGCGGGGGCGGCGGCGGCGGGCGGGTTCTGCGTGCCGTGGCTCGCCGGCTGGCTCGGCGATGCGGCCGGGATCGGGGCGGCTCTGGCGGGCCTGGCGGCGCTCTCGCTCGGGATCAGCGCGGCGGCGCTGCGGGTGGGCTCCGCCCGGGTGGACCCCGGCGAGGCTCCCCGCTCCGAGGCGGCGGCATGAGCGATCCGACGGACCCGCGCCTCGAGATCGGGAGCGTGCTGCGCGCGCGCTTCGACGGCCGCGGCTGGCGTCTCGCCGACGACGAGGTGGCGTGCGAGGAGCCCCTCGCCATCGAGCTCCACGGTGAGCCGCTGGCGGTGCTGATGCGAACCCCGGGGCACGACGAGGAGCTCGCCCTCGGTCTCCTGCTGACGGAGGGCGTAGTGAGCTCGGCGGCGGATCTGGCCTCGCTGCACCGCGAATCGGTGGCGCGCGGCGATGCTGCGGAGGAGAACGTGCTACGGGCGATCCTGCGGCCGGGCCTGGTGCCGGATCTCGGGCGGCTGCGGCGCAATCTCTACGCGAGCTCGAGCTGCGGCGTCTGCGGCAAGACCACGCTCGAGGGCACGCTCCAGGCGGCGCCTCCGCTGACGGACGCTGCGCGCTTCCCCGCCGCCTACTTCGCGCCGCTCGCCGAGCGCATGGGCTCCGCGCAGCGTGCCTTCGCGCGCAGCGGCGGCCTCCACGCCGCGGCGCTCTTCGCTCCGCAGGGCGAGCTCCTGGTGGCGCGCGAGGACGTGGGGCGACACAACGCCGTCGACAAGGTGATCGGCTGGGCGTTGCGCGCGGGGCGGCTTCCCCTCGCCGGCCACGTGCTGCTGGTCTCCGGGCGGGTCTCGTTCGAGATCGTGCAGAAGGCGCTGGCGTCGCGCATCCCGGTGGTGGCGGCGGTCTCCGCACCGTCGTCGCTCGCGATCGCGCTCGCCGGGCGTGCGCGCATGGCGCTGGTGGCCTTCTTGCGCGGCGGCAGCTTCAACGTCTACGGCGAGCGCCGCCGCGTCGAGGGGGCCGAGTGATCGGGACCGTCGAGGCCCCGGCCGCCCAGGATCCAACGCACCAGCACCACCAGCCACACGAAGAAGATCAGCACGAACTCGACCACGAGGCTCCTTCAGCGCGACGCGCGACGCCGGCTTGCGGGTAGCGCGCCGTGCAGGAAGAGGCCGGACACCGTATCCACGATGGCCGCGTCGGCGATCGGCCGCAGCGCGGCTCCCCCGAAGACCTCCTGGGTGAGCAGGAACATCACGAGCATTCCGACCAGGCTGCGCGCGGCCACGAAGGTGTCGAGAGGGCGCAGCGCTCCTCGCGCGACGTGACGATCGAGCCAGGTCGCGAAGAGCCGGTTCGCGGGAAGGAGCACTCGCTCCAGGAAGGCCCGTGCGTCCTCCGGGCGAAGCGAGATCTCGCGAAAGAGCAGCGCCACCAGCGGCGCGCGCTCGCGGAGCCGGCTCCACAAGCGCGACACCACGAGAGGGATCGCCCGCTCGGGTGGAACGTCCTCGAGAGTGCGCACCAGGGCGTCGAGGTCCGGCAGCAGCGACCAGCGCTCGAGCGCCGCCTGGAGCATGGCCTCCTTGGTGGCGAAGTAGAGATAGAGCGTGCCCTTCCCGAGGCCGGCCTCCCGGGCGATGGCCTCGACCGGCGTGGCGTCGAAGCCGCGGGCCAGCCAGAGGCGAAGCGCGGCCTCCAGGATCTGGTCGCGCCGGGCCTCGGACAGGGCCTCGCGGGCGGGTGCGGCGAGTCGGGGCATCGAGGTATTGTGACCGACTGGTCGGTCATTGTAAACTCCCGTGACGCCGGATCCCCCAGCCCGGCGGCCAGGGCCCCGCGGCCGGTGCGAGCCGGGACCGGCGGGGCCGGAGGAGCCCGATGAGCCCCGCCTCCCCCGCCCCGATCCCGAGCGGCGGTCTCTCGCCCGCCGCGTTGCTCAGCCCCGCCTTCCTGGCGGACCCCTACTCCCTCTACGCGATGCTGCGTCGAGCGCAGCCCGTCCTCCGGGTGCCGGTGCCGGTGGACGCGGGCGCCGGCGTCTTCCTGCTGACCCGACACGCCGAAGTGCAGCACGCCCTCCGCGATGGAGCCTTCTCCGCCGACCGCCGGCGGGCCGACGTGATCGCGCGCAACCGCGACGCGCTCCCCGCCGACCTGCTGGGCGACTCGAGCCTCTTCCGCTCGCTCCTCACCATGGATCCGCCGGACCACACCCGGGTGCGCGGACTGGTGAACAGGGCCTTCACGCCGCGCCGGATCGCGGGGCTGCGCGGGCGCATCGAGGCGCTGGCGGACGAGCTCCTGGCGCCGGGCGTGGCACGCGGTGGCCTGGACGTGATCGCCGAGCTCGCGGTGCCGCTCCCGGCGCGGGTGATCGCGGAGCTGCTGGGCGTTCCCGCCGAGGACTGGCCGCGCTTCCGCGTCTGGGCCGCCGATCTCGTGGCCGCGGGGCCGGGGATCCTCGGCGGCGAGGGGCCGGCCCGCTTCGAGCGCGGCTTCCGGCCGCTCGCCGCGTACCTGGGAGAGGTGATCGCGGATCGCCGCCGGGCGCCGCGGGAGGATCTCGTGAGCGCGCTCGTCCTGGCGCAGGAGGAGCGTGATGCGCTGGAGGACGGCGAGCTCCTCGCCACTTGCGTGCTCCTCCTCGTGGCGGGCCACGAGACCACGACGAACCTGATCGGAAACGGCCTGCTGGCGTTGCTGCGCCATCCGGAGCAGCTGGCGCTGCTGCGGGAGAAGCCCGCGCTCGTGCCCCAGGCGGTGGAGGAGATGCTGCGCTTCGACGGACCGGTCCAGGCCACGGTGCGCGTGGCGAAGCAGGCGGTGGAGCTCGCCGGGGTCGCAATCGGGCCCGGCGCCCTCGTGATCTGCGGCATCGGCGCGGCCAACCGCGATCCCGCGGTCTTCACGGAGCCCGATCGCTTCGAGGTGACGCGCCGCGAGAGCCACCACCTGGCGTTCGGCTTCGGGACCCACTTCTGCCTGGGAGCACCGCTCGCGCGACTCGAAGGCGAGGTGGCGTTCCGCGCGCTGCTCGAGCGCTTCCCGCGGCTCGCGCTCGCCAGCGAGTCCGTCCGGTGGCGCCCCAATCCGGTGCTGCGCGGGCTCGTCGAGCTGCCGGTGCGCGCGTAGATCGCCGGAGGGCGGCTCTGATATCCTCGCGTCGCTCTCGCCCGAGGCGACATGGACGACGACGCGAGCGATCACGCGAACCCGGAGGCTCCCGACCCTCCTGCCGCCGGGGGCCTCGAGGCCGCGGCGGTGGGGCTCGGCCGCGCCTGGCGCGGAATGGGCGTCGTGCGCAGCGCACGGACCCTGGCGCGGCTCAACCAGGAGCAGGGCTTCGACTGCCCGGGCTGCGCGTGGCCGGAGCCCGGCGAGCGGAGCGCGCTCGAGTTCTGCGAGAACGGGATCAAGGCGGTCGCCCACGAGGCCACGCGCCGGCGCGTCGGCGCCGAGTTCTTCGCGACGTGGTCGATCCCCCGTCTGGCGGAGCAGTCGGACCACTGGCTCGAGGCCCAGGGACGTCTGGCGGAGCCGCTCTGGAAGCCCGCCGGCGCCGATCACTACCAGGCGATCGCCTGGGACGAGGCCTTCGCGCGCATCGCCGCTGCGATCCGCGGCCTGGATTCCCCGGACCAGGCCGTCTTCTACACCTCCGGGCGTACCAGCAACGAGGCCGCCTTCCTCTACCAGCTCTTCGTGCGCGAGCTCGGTACCAACAATCTTCCCGACTGCTCGAACATGTGTCACGAGTCGAGCGGCACCGGGCTCTCCGAGCAGATCGGCGTCGGCAAGGGTACGGTGGGCCTGCCCGACTTCGCCCTGGCGGACCTCATCCTGGTGATCGGCCAGAACCCCGGCACCAATCATCCCCGCATGCTGACCGAGCTGGAACGCGCGAAGCGCCGGGGCTGTCGCATCGTGGCCGTGAACCCCCTGCGCGAGCGGGCGCTGGTGCGCTTCGCGCACCCGAAGGACCCGCTCTCCGTCCTCGGTCGCGCGACGCCGATCGCGGACCTCTTCCTGCAGGTGCGGGTCGGCGGCGACGTGGCGCTCCTCAAGGGCTGGATGAAGGAGCTCCTCGCCCTCGAGGCCGAGCGGCCGGGACGGGTCCTCGACTGGGACTTCCTGCGGGATCACACCGAGGGATTCGATGCGCTGCGGGAGGATCTGGAGCGCGCACCGTGGCCGGAGATCGAGCGCGCGAGCGGGATCACGCGCGCGGAGATCCGGCGCGCCGCGGAGCTCTACGCCGCGTCCGAACGCGTGATCGCCTGCTGGGCGATGGGGCTCACCCAGCACCGCCACGGCGTGGCGAACGTGCAGGAGGTGATGAACCTGCTCCTGCTGCGCGGAATGATCGGGAAGCCCGGCGCCGGACCCTGCCCCGTCCGGGGACACAGCAACGTGCAGGGCGATCGCACCATGGGGATCTGGGAGCGCCCGCAGCCCGCCTTCCTGGACGCCCTCGAGCGCGAGTTCGGCTTCGCCGCGCCGCGCCACCACGGCCTCGACACCGTGGCGACGCTGGAGGCGTTGTCTGCCGGCCGGGCCAAGGTCTTCTTCGGCCTCGGCGGGAACTTCGCCGCGGCGACGCCCGATACCGCGTTCACCGAGCAGGCGCTCCGCCGCGCGCGCCTCACCGCCCACGTGGCCACCAAGCTGAACCGCTCGCACCTCGTCTGCGGCGAGGAGGCGCTGCTCCTGCCCTGCCTGGGTCGCACGGAGCGCGACCTCCAGGCCGGGAGGCCCCAGTTCGTGACGGTCGAGGACTCGATGTCGGTGGTCCACCGCTCGCAGGGTCCGCTCGAGCCCGCCTCGCCCAGCCTGCGCAGCGAGCCCGCCATCGTGGCGGGCCTCGCGCGGGCCGTGCTCGGCGCGAAGAGCCGCGTCCCCTGGGAGGAGCTGGTCGCGGACTACGACCGGATCCGCGAGCGGATCGCCCGCGTGGTGCCCGGCTTCGCGCAGATGAACCGCCGCGTGAGACGCCCGGGCGGCTTCGTGCTGCCGAGCGGTGCCCGCACCCGCCACTTCGAGACCCCGTCGGGCCGCGCGCGCTTCCAGCCCCACCCGCTGCCGCGCCTCGATCTCGCGCCGGACCAGCTCCTGCTCATGACCGTGCGTAGCCACGATCAGTTCAACACCACGGTGTATGGCCTGGACGACCGCTATCGCGGCGTACATGGAGACCGCCGCGTGCTCTTCCTGCATCCCGCGGACGCGGAGGCGCGGGGCCTCGAGGAGGGCGCACGGGTCGACGTGACCAGCCACTTCCGTGGCGCGCAGGGCCCCGAGACCCGCAGCGTCCGCGGCTTCCGGGTGCGCCGCTTCGACGTCCCGCGCGGCTGCGCCGCCGCCTACTTCCCGGAGGCGAACCCGCTGGTGCCCGTGACGAGCTTCGCCGCCGGTAGCCGCACCCCGAGCTACAAGTCGATCCCCATCAGCGTCGAGCGCGCGGGGGCGTGAGGGTGCGCGGACCGGTCGTCGGGCGTGCCGGAGCCGTCCCGCCGCTCCGCCTCACCACCGCATCGGCATCGCCGTTCCGGTCACCCAGGCGAACCACGCGGCCTCCAGCACGGCCAGCGCCACCAGGTTCGCACCCGTCGCGTGGATCGCCGCCGCGACGATCTCGAAGAGCAGGAAGATCGCGGCCAGGATCGGGAGCATCAGCACCACCACGAACGGCGTCACTCCGAGGGAGACACTCAATAGCGTCAAGCCGATCACCAGCACGCGGCCGGCCACACCGAAGCCGCTGGCCGCGAGGCCGTTCCCGCGACGCAGCGCGATCTCGAAGCCCAGGAAGAAGGGAAGGACCAGGAGCGCGGTCGCCATCGACGCCAGCAGGCGCTCCGGCGTGGGGACCAGCCGATGGCCCACCACGCCGAGCGGCGCGAGGAGCACGTAGACCGCGGCGAACCCGGCGAGGCCCGCCACCACGCCGCGGCCGAAGCCCCGTCGCCACGCATGGGTGTCGAGGCGCCCGGCCAGCGCCAGCAGGCCCAGCAGCGCTGCGCCGGAGAGCGCGAGCTGCGAGATCACCACGTCACCGACCTCGAGCCCGAGAAAGCCGAGCGGCGGGGTCGCGGCGACGGCGGGAAAGGCCAGCAGGCTCGCCGCGGCCAGCAGGCTCGGGCCCGCCAGTCCGGCGGCCCCCGGTCGCTCGCCGCAGGGCGGAGCCAGGGCGCCGATCGCGAGGCCGATTCCCACCAGCACCACCAGGAACGCCCCCAATGCGAGCGCGACGTCCAGGAGACGGGGATCGTCCTGGAGTGGCGAGCCGAGGCGCTGCACCTGGAAGATCGCATCGAGCCACGCCACCACCTCGCTGGCGGCCGCCTTCGACCAGAGGATGGTCACATGGTCGTTCCCCGGCACCTCCACCGCCCGCACGCCCCGCAGGTCCGGGAGCAGCCCGTAGCTGCGACCGAGCTGCACGCTGTCCACGCCGGCGAGCCGTGCGGCGAGCGCGCGCGCCGGATCTCGCGTTTCGGGCGGATCACCGGAGGCCCAGAGGAAGAGCACGTTCGGCGGCGAGTAGGGACCTTGCAGCGTCCAGCCCCCCGAGATCGCCACCACGCCGTCGAGCCCCGAGTCGCGGGTGGCGAAGTCGAGCGCGGCGTCCGCTCCCATGGAGTGCCCCATCACGACGACACGGCTTCCGTTCACTTGCGGCGAGGCGCGCGCGAAGTCCACCGCCGCCGCGAAGTCTGCGCCGAGCGCGTCCGGTCGAGCAGCGGTCGAAGAGAAGGGATTGCGGTTGGCGCCGTGACCGCGGAAGTCGAAGGTGAGGACCGCGTAGCCCGCGAGGGCGATGCGGCGAGCGAGCGTGCTCATCATCGCGCGGTCGGCGGCGAAGCCGTGCGCCAGCACCACGACGGGCGGTCGCTCGTCCTGTGGCGGAGGGGACGCGAGCTGCTCGTAAGGGCCATGGCCCCCGCCCGGGAGGTAGAGCGTGGCGGGGATTCCACCCGGCAGCGCGACGTCGGCGTGGCTGGGCCCGCCCGCCTGGTGCACGCCGAGGCGCGCCAGCGCGAAGAGCAGGACCGCCAGGGCGAGCGCCGAGGCCAGGGCCACCAGCCGCTGCATGGAATCCATGAGACCCCGAGGTCGCAGCGAAGTCAACGTCGAGACGGCTGCTACCCTCCGGCGTGCTCGCGAAGGAGACGGCCCTGAGCGCGACCTCTCCGGCCTCGCCGCGCCCTGCGCCGGCGGGCAAGACAGAGCCGGGACCGGAGCTGGGACGCATCCTGGTGACGGGCGCCAACGGGAGCCTGGGCCGACGTCTCCTGGCGCGCCTCGCGAGCGGCCGGCCTTCGGGCGGCGCGGTGCGTGCGCTGGTGCGCAGCCGCCCCGCGGCGCAGGCCCTGGCCGGCGGCCCTCACGAGGTGCGCGTGATCGACTGGAGCGACACGGCCGCGCTGGCTCGAGCGGCCGCGGGCTGCGACGCGGCGGTCCATCTGGTGGGGATCCTCAAGCAGACGCGACGCGCGCGCTATGCGGACGCCCACGAGGGGCCGGCGCGCGCACTGGCCGCGGCGGCGGCGGCGGCCGGGCTGCGCCGCATCGTGGCGCTGAGCCTCCTCGGCGCCGACCCGGCCTCCTCGAACGCCTGTCTCGGCTCGCGGGGACGCAGCGAACGGCTGCTCCTCGACGGTCCGGTTCCGGTGACGCTGATTCGTGTCGGAATGGTGCTCGGACCGGGTGACGCCGCCTCGCGCGCACTGCGCGGCCAGGCGCGGGCACCGTGCCTCCTGCTGGTGCGCGGGGGCGCGGCGCTCGATCAGCCGATCGACGCCGAGGACGTGATCGACGCGGTGCTGGCCGCGCTCGCCCGTCCCGCGCCGGGCTCCGAGATCCTCGAGCTCGCCGGCCCCGAGTCGCTGCCCCACCACGAGCTCGTGCGGCGCGCGGCACGCCTGCACGGCCGCCGGCCGCGCATCGTGCCGCTCCCGTTCGCCCTGGCGCGCGCGGCGGCTCGCCTGGCCGAGCGGTGGCTCTCCGATCCGCCGGTCACCGAGGCGATGCTCGAGGTGCTCGAGCGGGACGAGGCCATCGATCCCGCTCCCGCCTGCCGGCGGCTCGGACTGGCCCTGACGCCGCTCGACGCGGCTCTGCGTCGGTCGGTGGGGCCGGAGGCGGCGGCCGCTTGAAGCGAGGGCAGGCGGACGGCGGCGGTGGGCGACACCGGGCGGCCTGGCTCCGGCTCCTGCCCTGGCTCGTCACGGCCGGCTGCTTCTGGCTGCTCTACGGCCGCGTGGAGGCGGCGGCCGCGCGGGAGGGCCATGCGCTCGTGCCCTACCTGCTCGCGATCTTCGAGCGGGTGAACTGGTGGCGCTGGCTCCTCCTGATGGTGCCCTACTCCCTGGTGTTCTTCGCCGTCGACTCGCTCGTCGTGTGGCGGGTGGTGAACTGGTTCAATGCGCCGGTGCGCTACGTCGACGTCCTGCCGGTCCGCGCCAGCGCGTACATCCTCTCGATCCTGAACGAGCAGATCGGGAAGGGCGCGATGGCGGTCTACCTGCACCGCCGGGAGAACGTCCCGGGCTGGCAGGTGGGCTCCAGCATGCTCTTCATCATGTTCTGCGAATACTACTACCTGCTCGTCTTCGCGACGCTCGGCGTCGCGCTGCGATGGGAGAAGCTGCCGGAGGTGTTTCACGCCGTCCCCGCCGTCGCGGCGGGCTCGGCGCTCTTCTTCGCGATCTGGGTGCGCTACTTCCGCGGCGATTTCCGTCCCGGCTCGGGCTTCCGTGATCGACCGCTGCTCCACGCCTTCCGCCGGGCGGCGCCCTGGCAGTACGGCGTGGTGATGCTGTTGCGCGCACCGGCGCTGCTGGTGGCGGTGGTGGTCTACACCCTCTCGCTCCACCTCTTCGGCGTCGACGTGGGCTACGGCGAGATCTTCGGCTACCTGCCGGTGGTCTTCTTCGGCGCGGCGGTGCCCGGCCCGATGCGTGCGGTGGCGATCACGCTGTGGGTGACGCTGCTCCCGGAGCACGCCGGCGAGATGGCCGCCTTCGGACTGGTGATGCACAACTTCTTCGTGTTCTTCAACGCGGCGATCGGGCTCGTCTTCCTGCGGCGCGCCCAGCGCGAGCTCCTGGGCGGGACGGCCGGCGCGGAGGCCGGGCGTTGACGCGTGGGCAGGGGTCGCGTGGCGAGGCGCTGGGGGAGGTGGCGCGGCTCTTCCTGCGGCTCGGCAGCACGGCCTTCGGCGGCCCTGCGGCACACGTGGCGATGATGGAGGAGGAGGTCGTCCGCCGACGCGCCTGGGTGTCGCGACAGGAGTTCCTCGACCTGCTGGGCGCGGCCAACCTGATCCCCGGCCCGAACTCGACCGAGCTCGCGATCCATCTCGGATACCTGCGGGCGGGCTGGCCGGGCCTGCTGGTGGCGGGGAGCTGCTTCATCGTGCCGGCCGCGGTGCTCACCGTGGCCCTGGCCTTCTGCTACGTGCGCTGGGGCGCCCTGCCCTCGGCCCAGGGCGTCCTGTACGGAGCGAAGCCGGTGGTCCTGGCCGTCGTGGTGCAGGCGCTGGTGGGTCTGGCCCGCACGGCGCTCCACGACCGGATTGCCGCGGTGTCGGGCGTGCTGGCGGTGATCGCGAGCGCGGCCGGGCTGCATGAGCTCGCGCTCCTCCTCGGCTGGGGCCTCGCGACGGCGGCCGTGCGCGTGGGCTTCGGTGCCGGGGCTCGGGGCGACGCCGGCGCCGTCGCTCTGGCGCCGCCGGCAACGCTCCCGGCGGCGGGTCTCGCGAAGACGGCGGGAGGCGCCGGCGCGGCCGGCCTCGCCGCCACGCCGTTCGGCCTGGCTCCGCTCTTCTTCTGCTTCGTGAAGATCGGCGCCGTGCTCTTCGGGAGCGGCTACGTGCTGCTGGCGTTCCTGCGCGCCGATCTGGTGGATCGCTTCCACTGGCTGACCGAGGCCCAGCTCCTGGACGCCGTGGCCGCCGGACAGCTCACCCCGGGTCCGGTCTTCACCACGGCGACGTTCATCGGCTACCTGCTGGGCGGGAGCGCTGGCGCCGCCGTCGCGACGCTCGGGATCTTCCTCCCGGCCTTCTTCTTCGTGGCGGCGAGCGGCCCGCTCCTGCCGCGGCTGCGCCGCTCGGCCCGGGCCCGAGCGTTCCTCGACGGCGTGAACGTGGCGTCGCTGGCGCTGATGGTGGTGGTGACCGTCGCGCTCGCGCGCACGGCCCTGGTGGATCTTCCGACCCTCGCCCTCGCCGTCGTGAGCGCATACGCGCTCCTGCGTCGTCGCGTGGGATCGGCACTCCTGGTGCTCGGCGGAGGACTGGCCGGGCTCGCATTGCACGCGCTGCGTTGACGCGGGAGCGCCTCAGCCGGCGGCGGCCTCCGGCGTCTCGTCGACGATCTCCGCCAGCACCCGGCCCGGCCCGGTGCCGTCGTCCTCGAGCAGGCTCTCCAGCAGCGGGAGCTCACCCAGCAGGCGGATCAGGCGCTCGCGGGCGGCACCCTCGACCCCGTCGAAGACCACGCCCGCGCCGACGCCGTCCTCCCGCACCACGCGGCCACGCAGCACCAGGGGATGATCCAGGTCGCCGCCGTGCAGCGCGAGCGAGAGGCGATGACCCGCCGGCGGGAGCTCGGACCCCTCGAGGCGCATCCCGCCGAGGCTCAGGTCGCGTCCCAGCACCACGCGCGCGCCGCCGACACCGAGCGCGATCACGCGCCGATCGTAGGAGCGGCGCGGATGGCGTCGCTGATCCGGGGCGATCTCGTCGCATTCCGGTGTCGCGTGAGGGTCCGGTGCCGCCTCGAGGGGCGAGGCCTCGCAGCTCTCGGTGACGGGAGGCTCCGGCACCGGGGCGGCGGCGGCACGAACCTCGTCCCGCCCGGTGCTCGCCTCCGGGGATTCGGCGAGTGCCGCGCGACTCGGCTCCACCTCGGCCGCCACTCCGCCGGCGCCGACGCGCCACGCCGCGAGGGGGCCGCCCTGCCAGCGCGCCGGCCCGGTCGCGTAGTGCTCGATCAGGCGCGCGAGCCGCCCGCGCAGCTCGACGCCGAGGGGCTCGAAGGCCACGGCGACGTCGAGGACCCGGGGCACGAGCGGCGCCCCGCCGGAGCGGAGCACGCGGCCGCGCAGGACGAAGCCACGGCCTTCGGCGTCGACCAGATGCACGCTGATGGGTCGGCCGCGCGCGACGCGTCGCCGGCACAGCAGACGACAGCCGCCCGGCGAGAGGTCGGTCAGCGTCGCGGCGTGGCGCAGCAGGCCGGCCCGATACGCGATCGGCATCCCGATGGGCACTCGCCGCAGGATGCGCCGTTCGGGGCCCGCGTGGAGGAGGTGCGCCAGCAGGAGACGCAGCGCTTCCGGGTGCACCGGCCGGCGCACCAGGAGCTCGAACCCGATCCGACGCAGGGTCCCGCGCAGGACGCGCGACTCGCCATCCATCACGGCGACGCGGTGCGGGCCGTCCTCTCCTGCGAGGGGTGGGAGCCGGAGGTCGAGCGCGCGCCGGCCGCTCGCCACCAGCAGCACGTGGGGCGCGGCCAGATCCTCCTCGCCGGGGCGTGCGATGCGCGTACAGGCTGCGCCGAGCTCCCGCGCCAGCGCGAGCACGTCGTCGAGCTCACCGTCGTCGATCAGCAGGACCCGCGGCCCGGGCTCCATGGAAGGCTCCGCGCTTGCGTCCTCTTGCTGCGGCCTCCTGCTGATCGGCCGGCCGGGCCCTCCCCTATAGTGAGCGTCGCCGCCCGGCGGCGGCGTGGAGGAGGGCCTCCGGTGGAGCTGCAGCAGATCCTCGAGACGAACGGCACCTGTCGCTTCTACCGCCCGGATCCGGTGCCGGACGCGGTGCTGGCCCGGGTGCTCGGCGCGATCCGCTACGCGCCGAGCGGCGGCAACCGCCAGCCGGTGCGGCTGGTCGCGGTGCGGGACCCCGCGAAGAGGCGGCAGCTCCGGGACTGGTACCTCCCGCTCTGGAAGGCCTACCTGGCACCGCTGGCGAAGGCTGCCCGCGACGCCGGGCAGCCGCTTCCGCCGATCGCGCGCAACGCCGATCACATGGCGGAGCACCTGCACGAGATCCCGGTGCTGCTGGTGGTCTGCGCCGTGCTGGCCGATCTCTACCCCACCGACCACAAGCTCGGGCGGCTCAGCGTGGTGGGCGGGGCGTCGATCTACCCCGGCGTGCAGAGCCTGCTGCTGAAGGCGCGCGAGGAGGGTCTGGGAACCGCGCTTACGACGCTCCTCTGTGTCGAAGAGCCGCGAGTCAAGGCGCTGCTCGAGATCCCGGACGGGATCGCCACCACCGCCACCATCGCGCTCGGCTACCCCGCTCGCCCCTTCCCCACGCGGCTCGCGCGCCGGCCGCTCCACGAGGTGGCCTTCGAGGACACCTGGGGACGGCCGCTCGCGAACCCGTGACGACCGCGAGATCCGGACGCGAGGAGCGCGCGCCGCTCAGTCGAGCAGGCTCAGCACCTCCTCCGGCGGGCGGCCGACCACGGCGCGCTCGCCCCGCAGCGCGATCGGCCGCTCGATCAGGATCGGGTGCCGCGCCATGGCGTCCAGGATCTCGGCCTCGGAGGAGGCGGCCGAGAGGCCGGCCTCGGCGAAGGCCGCCTCGCCGCGCCGCACCCACTCCCCCGCCGGGCGGGCCAGGCGACGGCGCAGCCGCGCGAGCTCGTCGCGGCTGAGCGGCTGCTCCAGGTAGCGCCGCTCGCGAACGCTCACGCCTCGCTCCTGGAGCAGCGCCAGCGCCTGGCGCGACTTCGAGCAGCGGGGATTGTGGAGCAGCTCGATCTCGAGCTCCGCGTCGCGTGCCATCGGATTCCCCTCGCCGGCCGGTGTGATCAGCCGGGTGCGACACCGCCGCGCAGCACGCGGCCGGGGAGCGGGCCGCCCGGATCCAGCGCGTCCTTCCCGTCGCGGCGCAGCAGGGTGCCGTTCACCACCACCGCCTCGATCCCGTGCGCCCGCGCGACCAGGCGGTCGGCGCCCGCCGGGAGATCGCGGACCCGGGAGAGGGGCGTCGGCCCCACGGTGGCGGGATCGAAGACCACCACGTCGGCCGGGGCGCCGAGCCCCAGCCTGCCGCGGTCGCACAGACCGAACACCCGCGCCGGCTCGCTCGTCAGCATGCGCACGGCCTGCTCCAGCCGGAGCACGCCGAGCTCGCGCACCCAGTGACCGAGGAGGTGGGTGGAGAAGCAGGCGTCACAGAGCTGGCTCGCGTGGGCGCCGGCGTCCGAGAGGCCGAGGATCGTGTGGGGATCCCGCAGCAGCTCGGCGACCTCGGTCTCGTCGAAGTTCAGCACCGAGATGCGGAAGCGCGCCCGCAGGTCCGAGCCGAGGCCGAGGTCGAGCGCGAGGTCGACCGGGTGCACGCCTCGCTCCCCGGCCACCGCCTGGAGCGAGCGCTCGGCGAGAGCGGGCTCCTGCGGCGCCTCGACGATCGTGCTGCGCTGCCACCAGCCGGCGACGCCGCGCGCGCGGGCCGGATCGCTCGCCGCCTTGAAGGCCTCGCGGAAGCGCGGGTCGGCGTAGATGCGAAGCCGCCCTGCGTGGTCCGTCGCCGACACCGGTTTGAAGCAGCCCATCGACTCGAAGAGGAACGGCTCTTCGAACTGGAACTCGAAGTTGAGCGGGCGGCAGGCCACCTGGGGCACCACGGCGAGGCCCTCGCGGGCGAGCTCCGCCGTGCGCGCCAGCACCGGACGATGGGCACCGGGCCCGAGCATGCCCGCGAGCAGCGCGGTCCAGCTGACGGGCCGCCCCGTCGCGCGGGCGAGAGCCGCCAGCTCCTCCACGAACAGACCCGGACCGAAGGTGGCCTGGATCACGCCGCGGCCGGCCTCGCCCAGGGCTCCGGCCAGGGCCTGGATCTCCTGAAGCGCCGCAGCGCGACTCGGCACCGGTCGGCCCCGATGGCCCACGTGGGTCACGGCCTTGGAGGTGGCGAACCCGACCGCGCCGGCCTCGATCGCCTCGCGCACCAGCGCGCGCATCGCGGCCACCTCCTCGGGGGTGGCCTCGCGCTCGCTCGCCTCTTCGCCCATCACATAGAGACGCAGAGGAGTGTGGCCCACCAGCGCGCCCACGTTGATCGCGACGCCTGCGCGCTCGATCGCGTCCAGATACTGCGGGAAGCTCTCGAAGGGCCAGTCGTGGCCGAGGCCCGCTTCGAGAGCCTCGAAGCTCATGCCCTCGACCTTCGCCAGCGTGTGGCAGACCAGCTCGCGGTGCTCGGGACGCGTCGGTGCGATCCCGAATCCGCAGTTGCCCATCACCACCGTGGTGACGCCGTGCCAGGGCGAGATGCTGAGCATGCGATCCCAGAGGATCTGCGCATCGTAGTGGGTGTGGATGTCGACGAAGCCCGGGGCGACCACGCAGCCGGCCGCATCCAGCAGGGTCGCGGCGTCGCCCGGCGCGTCGCCGAGGGCCACGATGCGTCCACCGCGGATCCCGACGTCGCCGCGCCGGGCCGGTGCGCCGCTGCCGTCCACCAGGAGGCCGTTCGCGATCTTGATCTCGTACTCCACTCAGCTCCTCCCGCGCGCCTCCTCCAGGAGCTCGCGCACCTTGCGCAGCAGATCCTCGGCGCTGAACGGCTTGGCCACGTAGCCCGTGCGCGGCTCCGCCAGCGCCTGGCTGAAGCCCGGGCCTTCGGGATGGCCGGACACGTAGAGCACCGGTGTCCCCGGGCGGATCGCGCGCAGCGAGGCGGCGAGCGCGCGGCCGCCCATCCGCGGCATCACCACGTCAGTCACAAGCAGGTCGATCGGAGCCTCGTGGCGGCGCGCCATCGCGAGCGCCGTCTCGCCATCGGGCGCCGCCAGCACGGCGTAGCCCCGCTCGCGCAGCGCTCGCGCGAGGAGCGCGCGCACCTGGGGCTCGTCTTCCGCCAGGAGCAGCGTCGCCGTGTCCGCGAGGAGCGGGGTCGGAGCCACGCGGTCGGGCGCGTCGACCTCCACCTCGTCGACGCGGGGCAGGTGGATCACGAAGCGTGCGCCGCAGCCAGGCGCGCTCTCGACGGCGATCCGCCCGCCGCTCTGCTGAACGGCGCCATAGCAGATGGCGAGTCCGAGCCCGGTGCCCTGACCCGGCGCCTTGGTGGTGAAGAACGGCTCGAACACCCGCCCCAGCGTCTCCTCGCTCATGCCGACGCCGGTATCGCTCACCGCCAGGCGCACGTAGCGGCCCGGAGCGAGCTCGGCGGCCTCGGCCGCCTCGCCGGCGAGGGCCACGTCGCGGGTCTCGATGCGCAGCCGGCCGCCGTCCGGCATGGCGTCGCGCGCGTTCACGGCGAGGTTCATCAGCACCTGCTCGAGCTGTCCCTCGTCCGCGCGCACGCCTCCGATCCCGGGCGCGAGATCGAGCTCGAGCTCCACGTCCTCGCCGATCAAGCGGCGCAGCATGCGCTCCATGCGCCGGGCCAGCTCGTTCAGATCGACCCGCCGCGGCTCCACGATGCCACGCCGCGCGAACGTGAGGAGCTGGCGTGTGAGGGCGGCCGCTCGGCTCGCCGCCTGCAGGATCTCGTCCAGCGGCTCGACGGGAGCGCCGCCGCGGGCGAGCTCGCGCCGCGCGAGCTCCGCGTTGCCGAACACCGCCGTCAGGATGTTGTTGAAGTCGTGGGCGATGCCGCCGGCCAGGCGGCCGATCGCCTCCATCTTCTGCGCTTGCCGAAGCTCCTGCTCCAGGGCCCGCCGCTCGCTCGTGTCGCGCGCGATCGTGGAGAAGAAGTCGATGCGTCCATGGGCGTCCTTGTGCGCGATCAGGACCTGGGAGAGCGGGATCTCGCGGCCGTCCGGCGCGATCATCGCCGTCTCCCCCTCCCACGAGCCCTCGCGCACCGCCGTGGGCAGCGCTTCCTCGAGGATCCGCTTGCGGGCCCAGGGCGTGTGCTGCTCGAGCGCGGAGGCCTGCGACACGTCCTCGTCCTCCCCGATCCCCCGCAGACGCCGCGCCGCCCGGTTCAGGTAGGTGATCCGACCCTCCGCGTCCGCGGTGCCGATCACGTCGGTCGTGGCCTCGAGGATCGCCACCAGCCGGGCCTGCGCCTCCTCGGCCCGACGACGCTCGCGGATGCTGCGGTGCGCGTCGATCACGCTGGCGGAGGTCACGACGAAGGGCTCGAGACGCCTCAACAGCTCCGGAGTGTAGCCTCCCGGCCGGTTGGCCACGCCCATCATGCCGACGAAGCGGTCGCCGTGGTGCAGCGGGATCCCGAGGAAGTTCCAGAGCGGCGGATGGCCCGGCGGGAGCCCACCGCTGCGCGGGTCGTTCGACGGCTCGTTCGTCAGCACGGGCTTCCCCGTGCAGAGCACCGCGCCGATCAGCGTGTCCGGACTGGAGAGCTCGAGCGGATCGGGGGTGAGGGAGCGGAAGCTCTGCAGCGCCTCCCGGCTGGAGGATCGACTGCCGAACGCGTGCAGCCGGAGAGCGGGCCCTCCGGACGGCGAGACCACCACCTCGCCGAGGAAGCCGTACTCGCTGCGCGCGAACTCGAGGAGGTCCCGCACCAGCTCCTCGAAGAGCCGGTGCGGGTCCTCGTCCGCGAGGAAGCGCGAGTGCACCCTCACGATCGAGCGGAGGAGGCGCTCGTCGAACCTCATGCGATCCGCGATGCGGCGTCCGGCTGCAGGCGGTAGAGCTCGGCCACGTTGTCGTGCAGGATCCAGCGCCGCACGTCCTCGGGGAGGTGCGCCGTCTGCTCGGCGATCACCTGCTGCGAACAGGGCCAGGTCGAATCGCTGTGCGGAAAGTCGCTGGCCCAGAGCAGGCGGTGCGGGTTGCAGAGCCCGGTCATCTGGAACGCCACCCAGTCGTCCTGGAAGGTCACGTAGACGTTCTCGCGCAGGTAGTCGCTGGGGAGCCGCGAGAGGGCTCCCGCCGGGAGCCAGGCGCGGTGCCGCTTGTAGGCGTGGTCCATCCGGTACATGTAGTGCGGGAGCCAGCCGGCATCGGCCTCCACGCACACGACGCGCAGCCCGGGGTGGCGCTCGAAGACCCCGCTCAGCACCAGCGTGCCGATGATGTCCTGACAGCCGCGGATCACGGTCATGAAGCTGTTGAGTCGCGGCCCGCGCGGCGGGCTGCCGAGCTCCTCGCGCACCGTGAGGATGTGGAAGCTGAGCGGCAGCCCGAGCGCCACCGCGGCCTCCCAGAGCGCGTCGTAGGCCGGATGGTCCCAGTCCTCGAGCCCCGGATAGCCGGGGAGCATCACCCCGCGCAGGCCGAGCCGCTGGATCTCCTGGAGATCGTCCACCGCCTCCGAGGGCGTGCGCACGGCCGTCTGCCCGATGCCGAAGAGCCGAGCCGGGTGCCGCGCGGTGTACTCGGCGATCCAACGGTTGTAGGCGTCGAAGCAGGCCTTCTTGTAGTCGAGGTCCCGGTGGTTGCAGAGCACCATCCCGACGGTCGGATAGATCACCTCGCCCGCGACGCCGTCGCGGTCCTGGTCCGCGAGGCGCGCGTCGGGATCCCAGCCGCCGCGGTGCAGCTCGTCGAAGCGCACGCCGAAGGTCGCCAACGACTCCGAGGGCTTCCCCGCAGCGGCCACCAGGCCCATCGGCACCGGTCGCTTCATGCCGTCGATCACGAATACGTCGCCGAGCTGCTCGTGGCGCACCAGGCGCGGAGCGCGCTGGCGAAAGCGCGGATCGATGCGGGCGACGTAGGTGTCGGGGGGCTCGGTGATGTGAGAATCGGCGGAGAGAACGCAGAGCGAGGGCGGGGTCGACACCGGGCGGCTCCTTCGAGGGTGCACCTCCCAGCGAGGTACGTCTCCCAGGATCGACTGCCCCCGCCCGTGCGTCAACCGGGCCGCTCGACGCAGCGTCGCCGATCGCGGTCGGCCGTGGAGCGGCTGAGGGCGCCCGCGCTCAGCGCTCCGCGGCCGGCTCCTGCGAGTGGTTCCCCTCCTTCGCGAAGGTCTTGAACGCCACCTTGCCGTTCACGAAGGTGATCGTGATCGTGGTATCGCCGGACTTCCAGACGGAGGAGGTCCCGGAGAAGGCGCCGATCGCGACGCTCGACGAGCGGGTCGGCTCGCCCAGGAGCTCGACCACCCGCGACTGCTCCATCCCGTCCTCGATCCGATCGAAGTGGGCCTGATCCACGCGCGATCCGCAGGCCACGAGCCAGCCCGCGAGCAGCAGCCCGCCCGCCAGCCGATGCGCGAAGCGTCCCCTCCCCTCCACGCCTCCCTCCCCCACCGCGCCTCGGCGCGGTCTCGCGCGGCGCGAGCCGCATGACCGGGCCGGCCGGCGGCCGCACCGCAGGCGCGGCCGCGCGGCGAGCCCGTCGGAAGCGTCCCACGTCGGCCCGCCCTTCCGCCAGCCGCAAGGCCACCGGGCCGGCCGTCCCGCGGCGCTCGCGGACGGGCTCAGGCGGCCTCAGCGACGCGCCGCGCTCGCTCGCCGCGAGGGCTCGGGCCGGCGGTGCAGCCTGCGCGCGGGGGGAACGAAGCGCTCGCGAGCGCCGGAGACGCGGCCGGGCTCCGCTCCGGACCGCGCCTCCAGCCGCTCGCGAGCGCCTGGCGACGGCCGCCTCCCACCACCAGGGCCGCGAGCAGCGCGAGGGCGAAGAATGCGATGCCGGTCATGTCGAGATCCTCCCGATGAGCTGAATGGATAAGACCAGTCCGTCCTAAATCGACTGAATAGTACTTGTTCGTCCTAAGCGCAAGGGGGCTTCCCGGGAGATCTGCGAACGGGATCGCGTTCAGGCCGGCGAGGCGTCTCGGCCGGGGACCAGAGCCAGGCGGAGGACCGCCTCCGCCGAGGCCTGGATCAGCTCCGGCTTCCGATAGGCCCGCCCCAGGACCCCCCCGCCCTGGAGCGCGGCGGAGAGGGCCAGGCTGAAGCGCTCGGGATCCACGTCCGGACGCAGGGACCCCTCGCGGATCGCGGCGCGGACCGCGGCCTGGAGCAGGTCGCGCACGCGGCCGAGCGACTGCTCGACCCGCAGCCGCAGCACCTCGTCCAGATCGTCCTCGGTGGCGAGCATGCCGAACGGGCAGCCGCACCAGGTCGGGTTCGACGGCGTCGAGTTCGCGACGAACTGCCGGATGTAGGCCCGGAGGCGCTCGAGCCCGCTCCGGCCCTCGTCCGAAACGGCCGCCACCAGGGCCTCGGCGCCCGGCGACGCGCGCCAGGCGTCCACGGCCGCGCAGGCGAGCTCGAGCTTGCCCGGGAAGTGGTAGTAGAGATTGCTCTTCGCCACGCCGCTCCGGCGCAGCACCTCGTCCAGCGGCGCGGCGCGATAGCCGTACTCCCGGAAGACGTCGGCGGCGGCGGCCACCAGGCGCTCCCGGGCGTCGGGCTGGCGCGCGCCGTCGTGGGAGCCCCGCGGCGGCCGGGCGCTGCGCCGGCGCCGCTGCCCACGGCTGGAGGGACTAGTACGCATCGGTTCTATTTCTAGCGGAGTGCTGGCCGCGCCACAAGCCCCCACGGGGATGCGATCGCGTCCCCGGGACGACCGGAGCCGACGCAGCGATCCTGCATCCTCGGGCCATTCGAGCCCCCGGAGCGTGGAGGCTCCTGCCGGGAGGAAGGCCCTGCGTCCCCTGAGCTTCTTCCTGCTGACCTGCGCCGTCTGCGCGTTCGTGGTGCTCGCGGTGGTGCTGGTCCGCGCCGCCTGAAGGCGCGCGGTCCGGGCGGGCGTCCGCCTCCTGCCCCCTTTAAAAGTAGTAAATATGATATATCTTATTCGCGAGCCCGCGCTCGGAGGCGCGATGCAGGTCACCCGGTTCAGCGACTACGCGCTTCGCGTCTTGATGCATCTGGCGCTGCGGCCGCAGGAGCGCAGCACGATCGACGAGATCTCGCAGCGCTACCGCGTGTCGAGGGCGCACCTGGTGAAGGTCGTGCACCGACTCGGAAGCAGGGGCTTCGTCGAGACCGCTCGGGGACGTCGCGGCGGCCTGCGCCTCGGGCGTCCAGCGGCGGAGATCCGGCTCGGCGACGTCTTCCGGTCCACCGAGGACAACCTCGCTCTGGTGGAGTGCTTCGCTCGGGACGACCGCTGTGTGATCGCACCCGCTTGCCGGCTGCACGGAGTGTTGGACGAGGCGCTGGCCGCCTTTCTGGGAGTGCTCGACCGCTACACGCTCGCGGACCTGGTGGAGCGTGGGCGGCCGCTGGCCCGACTGCTCGGCCTGCCTTCGCCGCGAGCCGGCGCGGGGCAGCGGTCCTACACGCATGAGCGTCACACGCGACGTGGCTTGGGCAGCCGCCAGGTGGCGGCAGGAGAGGAGAGATCATGAGCAGCACGTTCCAGGAGCCGGGTCGATCGTCTGGCGCGGTGCCCGCGGCAAGGCCCGTCCTCCTGCTCGAGGGGGCGGCGGCCGCCGCCCGCGCGGGCGGGCAGCAGGATGCCGCGCAAGTGCGAGGTCTGCGGGCACCGCTGCGCGTCGAGGCGGCGAGCGGCCACCCCGCCTGCGCGGCCGAGGAGGCGGACTTCCTGCTCCAGATGAGCGCAGCGCTGCGCGCGCTGCGGGCCGCCATCGCGCGCTGGCGTGCGGCCCCCCGCGGCAGCCCTCGCGACCTGCGACGCACGGAAGTGGAGCGCCACCAGGACGCGCTCCTGGCGGTGCTGTGGGGAGCCTCCCGAGCGCGCCTCGGCCACGACGAGTGGCGCGTGGTGGAGCGCCTGCTCGAGAGCGAGCGCGCCGCCGCGAAGCCGCGTCCCGGCGGGCCACGCGGGCCCAGGATCGCGCTGGCGTAGCGCCCCGACGGACGCACCCCCACCGAAGCGAGAGGCGCAGGAGAGCGACGGGGCGGCTGCGCGAGCGCGGGGGCTCGCGCATAATCGGGGCTCCTCGAGGAAGGAGGCTCCATGCGTCGATTCGTGTCTCTCCTCGCCCTCGCGGGCCTCGTGTTGGCGTCGGTCCCCGCCCGCGCAGCCAGCAAGTCGACCCCCCACGAGAACGGCTCCCTGCATTGCGCGAACGGCAGGTCGCGCACGGCGGCGATGTGGTACTCGATCGCCCATCCGGGCGTCGGCGAGTACTACCTGAAGGGATTCGGAGACTTCGGGAAGTGCCCGCAGAAGAAGTTCTGGCTCGGCTTCATCCCGCTCTACGGCTGGCCGGGCTACCTCCAGGTCAAGAGCGCCATCGACGCGCACGACTGCAGGCCGAACGACGAGCTGACGTTCCGGGAGTGAGATGGAGCGGGCGGTGAGCGCTCGCCGGCTCAGACGTCGAGGGTGAGGGTCGCCTCGTAGCCGTCGTCGACGGGGCGGATGCCGAGGCCGTGTGCGGTGGCGGCCTTCACGTCGGAGCGCAGCGTGTGGCGCGCGCGATCGATGGTCTCGCCGGAGAGGACGGCGTGCAGGCGGGCGGCGCCGTCGCGGGCCAGCTCCAGCCGCTCGGGCCGCAGCAGGAGCTCGCCCGCGTCGCGCAGCCAGACCAGCTCGTTCGCGAAGCGCAGCAGCAGGAGCTCGAGATCCGGCTCCTCCAGGCGAAGCTCGCGCTGGAGCACGGGCCGGACGGCAGCGGGATCCTCGACGGTGGCCGCGAGCAGGCCTTCCGCCAGCGCGGTGAAGAGCGCCTCGAGCGTCGGGCCGCGCAGGAGGAGTGCGAGGTCGCTGGTGGGGCCTTCGACGAACTCGAAGCTCCCGCCCGACCGCTCCCGCGGAGCGGATCCGGCCGGCCCACGCGCGCTCATCCCTTCACGTTCCCGATCGGCACGAGATGGGCCACGCGACGGGAGAGGCCCGCGGATTCCGTCGCCTCCGCCACCTCGTCCACGCTCTTGTAGGCGAAGCCCGCCTCCTCGGCGAGCCCGGCCATGGACGCCGCGCGGACCACGATCCCGTGGGCCGCCATCTGGTCCTGGAGCGCGCGGCCGCGCACGAGCTTGCGCGCGCGCGTGCGGCTCATGGTACGACCGCTTCCATGGGCAGTGCTGTAGAAGCTCGCCGCTCCGCTCTCGACGCCTGCCAGCAGGTAGGAGCCGGTCTCCATGCTGCCGCCCAGGATCACCGGTTGGCCCGTGGCGCGCAGCTCCGGCGGGAGCTCGGGGTGCCCGGGCGGGAAGGCCCGCGTGGCGCCCTTGCGATGCACCAGCAGGCGGCGCCGCCGCCCCTCCACCTCGTGCTCCTCCAGCTTCGCGGTGTTGTGCGCGACGTCGTAGACCTGGTGGATGCCGAGCGCCTCGGGGTCGCGCCCGAAGACGTCGGAGAAGACCTCGCGGATGCGGTGGAGGATCACCTGCCGGTTGGCGAAGGACATGTTCGCGGCGCAACACATCGCGGCGTAATAGTCGCGTCCTTCCCGGGAGGAGAAGGGTGCGCAGGCGAGCTCGCGATCGATCACCTCGAGACCGAACTTCGTCGGCATGGCGCGCAGGAAGGCATGGAGATAGTCCGTGGCCACCTGATGCCCGAAGCCGCGGCTCCCGCAGTGGAACATCACGACGATCTGGTCCGCGCGGTCGATGCCGAAGCTCCGCGCGAGCTCGGCGTCGAAGATCCCGGTGCTCGAGGCCACCTGGATCTCCAGGTAGTGGTTCCCCGAGCCGAGCGTGCCGATCTGGTGCAGTCCGCGTTCCCGGGCGTGGGCGCTCACGCAGACGGGGTCGGCCGCGGCGAAGCGCCCGCCCGCCTCCGTGCGGGCCAGGTCCTCGGCGACCCCGAAGCCGCGGCCGAGCGCCCAGCCGGCACCCTCGCGCAGCACCTCGTCGAACTCCTCGTCGGTGAGCCGCACGAAGCCCCTCGATCCCACGCCGGCGGGGACGCGCTCGGCCAACGCGTCCACCAGCTCCCGCAGGCGGGGCCGGACCTCCTCGGCGCAGAGGTCCGTACGCACCAGCCGCATGCCGCAGTTGATGTCGAAGCCGATCCCGCCCGGCGAGATCACGCCGCTCTCGGGATCCATCGCCGCCACGCCTCCGATCGGGAAGCCGTAGCCCCAGTGGGCGTCCGGCATGCAGAAGCTCGCCCCCACGACACCCGGAAGCGTCGCCACGTTGGCCGCCTGCAGGAACACCTGGTCGTCCATCTCGGCCACGAGCTTCTCGCTGGCGAAGACGCGGACGGGCACTCGCATGCCCGGCCGGAAGTCCGGCGCGAGCTCGTAGAGCGAGGGACCGATCCGACGCAGCGCAGCGGGGGCGGACATGCGCCTCCTCGCGGGGCGGGGCCGCTCCAGGGTGCCGCAGCCTGCGGCCGCCCGCATCGGCGGCGGATGGGCGGGAGCGCGGCGTCTCGCGCGACTCAGGCGCGGCGCGGCGGGCGAAGCTCCGGCACCGCGCCGGCGCGCACGCGGGTCAGGATGCGCCGGAACAGGCCGGGCGCGAGCGTGTGCAGCAGGTAGCCACCCGCCGCATAGGCGGGCACGGTGACCTCGTGGCGACCCCGGTCGAGGGCCGCGACGATCGCGCCGGCGACCGCCTCGGGGGCGATCGCGCGGCGTCGCACCGACTCCGGCACCCGCGCCAGCTCCGCCTGGGACACGAACCCCGTGCTGACCAGGCCGGGATGTACCGCGAGGACGTGGATCCCTCGCGGCGCCAGCTCGATCGCCAGGGCCTCCGACAGCCCGGTCACCGCAAACTTCGAGGCCGAGTAGATCGCCTCGTCGGGCTGGGCCAGGCGCCCGGCCACCGAGGAGACGTTCACCACGAAGCCTCCGCCCGCCCCCTCCAGGTGGGGGAGCGCCGCCTGGAGCACGTGTATGACACCGTGAAGGTTCACCAGCAGGAGCGCCTCGACTTCCTCCGGCGAATGCTCTCCGAAACGCCCGTGATACCCGACACCGGCACAGGTCGCGACCAGATCCAGCCGACCGTGGGCCTTGGCCGCCGCCGCCACCGCCGCTCGGGTGGCGCTCCGGTCGGCCACGTCGCATGGATGCACGGTGGCGCTGGTGCCCCCGGCGGCGAGCTTCGCAGCGAGCTCTTCCAGGGCGTCGACGCGTCGGGCCAGGAGCGCGAGCCGCATGCCGCGCGCGGCGAGGGCCCGCGCCAGCGCCGACCCGATGCCACCCGAGGCGCCGCTCACCAGCGCCACGCGGCCCGCGAGGGGCGCGCGACGGCTCAGGCCAGGCATCGGGCGCGCTCCGCGCTCATTCGAGCCACGCGCGCAGCCGCGGGCCGACCCGATGGCGCGCCCGACGCAGCTCGGCGACGTTGCGAGAGCCGGTGAGTAGCGTCACCGCGCGCAGCGCCGTCACGAAGCGCTCGGCCGCGGCGAGCACACCGTCCACGCCTCCCGCGGCGCGAGCGCGCAGGAAGGGCAGCGCGGCCGCCGCAGCCTCCGCCCCGAGCGCCAGCGCCCGGGCGGCGTCGAGGCCGCCGCGGATGCCGCCGGAGGCGATCACCGAGAGCCCGGCGCGGCGGGCGTAGGCCACGGAGGCGGCGGTGGGAATGCCCCACTCGCGCAGCTCCTCGCCGAGGGCACGCTGGGTGTCCGGGCCTCGCAGCGACTCGACGCCCGTCCAGCTGGTGCCCCCGGCGCCGGAAACGTCCACCCACTCGATCCCGGCGTCGCGCAGCCGCTCCAGCGCGCGAGGAGCGAATCCGCAGCCCGTCTCCTTGGCGATCACCGGCACGCTCAGCTCCGCGGAGAGCACCGCCAGCGTCTCCAGCGTTCCCCGGAAGTCGCGGTCGCCCTGGGCCTGCACCAGCTCCTGCGCGGGATTCAGGTGCACGCAGAGGGCGTCGGCGCCCACGGCTTCGACCAGCTCGGCCACGCGAGCCACGCCGCTCTCGCGGGCCTGTACCGCGCCGATGTTGGCGAGGAGCAGGATCTCGGGCGCCACGTCGCGCACGCGATAGCTGGCGACGGTCTCGGGGCGCAGCAGCATCGCACGCTGGGAGCCGAGGCCCATGCCGAGGCCGCACTTCTGGGCCGCTGCCGCGAGGTCGCGGTTCACCGCCGCCGCCTCTGGCGTCCCGCCGGTCATCCCCGCGATCAGGAGCGGTGCCGCGAGCGCCCTCCCGAAGAGCCGCGTCGAGAGATCCACCTGCTCGAGGGCGAGCTCGGGCAGCGCGTCGTGCAGCAGCTCCACCTCCTCGAGGAGGGTCGTGCGCCGGTGCTCCACGTCCTCGCCCACGCAGAGCGCGAGGTGCGAGTCCTTGCGGGAGAGGATCTCGCTCATGCCAGGCTCGCCGCGGCGGCCGCCGCCGCGCGATGGCCCGAGAGGGCCGCGCTCTCGATCGTGGCCGGCAGGCCGGTGTCGATCCAGTCGCCGGCACGGAAGACGTTCTGGAGCGGCGTCTCGAGCCCCGGGCGAAGCGGCTGGAGCGCGGGGTCGGGCGCCAACGTGGCGGCGACCTCCTTCACGACGAGCGCGTTCACCAGCCGCGCGCGGGCCACGCCGGGCAGCGCCTCCGACACTTCCCTCTGTACGAGCGTCACGATCTCACGCGGCGAGCGGTCGAGCCAGGCGCCGGCGCCGCTGCGCACGCAGGCGAGCCGGGCCGGCGCCGTCTCGGGCTCGCGATGCAGGCGTCCCACGTGGAAGACCCATTGCGTCTCGCTGCCGAGCAGGCCGAGGAAGTCCGGGCCCTCCACCGGGCGATCGAACCAGAGCGTCACCGAGACGATGGGCGTCGCCGCGAGCAGCGCCTCGGGTGGCGCGAGATCCGCCGGCGCGAGCCGGCGCAGCGCCGCCGGGGGCACGGCCAGGATCACCGCGCCGGCCTCGATCCGCTCGGCTCCCACGCGGACGGCCACCGCGCGTCGGCCCTCCAGCAGCAGCTCCTCCACCGGGGCCCGGCAACGCACCGTCCCGCCATGGCCTTCCACGTACTTGCGTCCGGGCTCGGCGTAGAGCTCGGAGAGCGGAACGGCGGGCAGCAGGAATCGGCTCGCCTCGCGCGTGCCGAGGAGCGCGCGCTCCACCACCGCCGCCAGGAGCCGCGCGCTCGCCCGCTCGGGGTCCGCGTTCAGCGTGGCCCAGGTGAGGGGATCCCAGAGCGCCCGCCGGGCGACAGGGCCCTGGCCCAGCGCGGAGAGAGCGCCCGCCACCGTCACGTCATCGTGTTGCGAGTCGGGTCCGCCGTAGCGACGCACCAGGCGTTGGCCGGCGAGGAGCGCCGAGAGCCGGGCCGCGAGCGGCAGATGCCCGTAGCGGAGCAGGCCAGCGGCGAAGTGGAGCGGCGCCGGGAGCGCCGGACAGGAGAGGCTGCGCATGCCCCGCTCCGCGTCCCAGAACGGCACCTGGAGGTCGCGCTCCACCAGGGCCTCGCGCCGGCCCACGCGCTGCAGCAGGTGCAGGAACTCCACGTAGGCGCCCATCAGCGCGTGCTGCCCGTTGTCCACCGAGTCACGCGTGGTGCGATCCACGAAGGACCGCGCGCGCCCGCCCAGCGCGGGCGCGGCCTCGAGCAGCGTCACGCGTACGCCGCGTTCGGCGAGCGCGCTGGCCGCGGCGACTCCGGCCACGCCGCCGCCCACCACGAGCACGCCGCTCATGCGCGCCCTCCCGCGCCCAGCCAGACCGCGGCGGCGATCGCCAGCCGGCGCCGCTTCGACAGCCGGAGCGGCTCGCCCAGGCACGGGAAGCTCCGGGCGTGGAGCTCGGCCAGCAGGCGGCGGTAGATCCGGCCCATGGCCTCGGCTGCGCGCAGCCGGCGTCGCGCCTCCCGCGGAAGCAGCGCGTCGGCTCGCTCGAAGTGCAGCCGCGCGCGCTCCGCGTGACAGGCCATGAGGAGCCGCAGCCCCTCGCTCGAGCGCCGCTCCAGCACGTCCTCTCGCGACACATCGAAGCGACGAAGCTCCTCCGCGGGAAGGTAGACCCGGCCGGCGGCGGCGTCGGCGCCCACGTCGCGCAGCACGTTGGTGAGCTGGACGGCGATCCCCATCGCCTCCGCCCACTCCCGCGTGGCCGGGCTCGAGCAGCCGAGGAGCTCCACCACCAGGAGGCCCACCGTGGAGGCGACGCGGAAGCAATAGCGCTCGAGGTCGGCGACGCTGTGCATCCGCGCGCCGTTCAGATCGGACTCCACGCCGCGCAGGAGCTCCAGGAAGATCCACTGCGGCAGTCGGTAGCGGTGGACCGCGTCACCGAGGGCCATCCCCACCGGATGGCGCGACTTGCCGAGGTAGGCGTTCTCCAGCTCGTCGCGCCAGCGCCCCATCAGCAGGCTGCGGTCCTCCCGGACCGCCGGATCGTCGGCGATGTCGTCGGCCAGCCGGCAGAAGGCGTAGATCGCGTGGAGCGCGCGGCGGCGGGGCGCGGGCAGCATCCAGAACGCGGCAGCGAAGCTCGAGCCGCTGCGCCGCGTGACCTCGCGGCAATGGGCGTAGGCGGCGGCGAGCTCGGGGGTCACGCCGCAACCCGGGGAACGAGGGCGTCGCGTCGCGCGCCGGTCGCAAAGTCGAGGAGCCCGCGGAACAGGATCCGCGCGCGGTCTGCCGGCGCCAGGCGCGGCGGACCACCGAGGACGGCGTAGCCCGCGCGCTCGAGCGCGTCGCAGGCGGCGAGCCCGCCGCGACGGAACAGCGCGATCTCGAGGCGCAGGCGGCCGTGCGTCGCGCCCACCAGCTCGGCCCCGCGCTCCAGGAGCTCGCGAGCGCGCGCCGTCTCGAAGCGCAGCAGCGCCCGCAGCGCGGGCCCGTCGCGACCCTCCAGCACGTCCTCCGCGGACACGCCGAAGCGGGCGAGATCCTCGAGCGGCAGGTAGATCCGCCCGCGCCGCGCGTCCGCCGCCACGTCCTGCCAGTGGTTCACCAGCTGGAGACCGCTGCAGATGGCGTCGCTCGCCGCGAAGAGCCGGGCGTCCCGCACGCCGAAGAGGCCGAGCACCAGACGCCCCACCGGATCGGCCGAATCGCGGCAGTAGCCGAGGAGCTCCTCGTAGCTGGCGTAGCGGCTCTGCACGGTGTCGCGCCGGAAGGCCCGAAAGAGCGCGCGGAAGGCTTCGAGGGGAAGGGCGTGCTGGCGGATCACGGCGGCGCAGGCGCGCAGCGCGAAGTGCTCGACCGCCTCGCCGGCCACGGCGCGCTCGAGGCCGCGCTCCCAGGCGTCGATCGCGGCCGACGCCGCGGGGCCACCGGCGCCCTCGTCGGCCAGGTCGTCGGCGATCCGCACCACGGCGTAGACCGCGGCCAGCGGGAGCCGCAGCCGGCGCGGCAGCAGCAGCGAGCCGATGGCGAAGTTCTCGTAGTGGGCGCGCGCCAGCGTGGCGCAGGCGGCCAGGTCCTCCCGGTCCCCCGCTCCCGCGGCGGCGCAGGTGAGCGCCGGCTGCACCGCCGCGCTCAACGTCCCTCCGCCGCGCTCGCGCGGCCGGTCCGGCTGGCCTCGGCCCGGTCGCGCAGCCAGAGCCCGAGGGCCGAGAGCGGGAAGTAGCGCGGATAGCCGTGGTAGCGCAGGTAGAAGTGCCCGGGGAAGCCGGTGCCCGTCCACTCCGCCTCCGGCCAGCTGCCGTCGGGCCCGCGGCGCGCGAGGAGGTACTCGACCGCACGTCGCGCGGCCTCGCCGTCGCCGCGCCCGGCGGCCAGCAGTCCCATCAGCCCCCAGGCGGTCTGCGACGGCGTCGAGGGCCCGCGGCCGCGAGCGGACGGCTCGTCGTAGCTGGCGGGCGACTCGCCGAAGCCGCCGTCCGGGTTCTGGCGCGACTCGAGCCAGTCCGCACCGCGACGCACCCGCGTGTCGGTATCGCGGAAGCCCATGCGCCCCAGGCCGGTCAGCACCGACCAGGTACCGTAGAGATAGTTGACGCCCCAGCGGCCCCACCAGGAGCCGTCCGGCTCCTGGCGCTGCGTCACGAAGGCCAGGCCCTGCTCGGCCTGGCGCGAGGCGAGCGAGTAGCCGAAGTGGCCCAGGATCTCGAGCGCCCGGCCCGTGAGGTCGGCGGTCGGGAGATCCAGCATGGCCTTCATGTCCGCAAACGGGATCTCGTTCCAGATCTCGCGCACGTTGTCCACGTCGAAGGCGGCCCAGCCGCCGTTGCGACTCTGCATGTTCAGCATCCAGCGCAGGCCGCGCTGCACGGCGTCGCGCTGGCGCGCGGCGTCCGGCAGCTCGAGGCGGTCCAGCGTGGTGCAGACGGCCACCGTGTCGTCGACGTCGGGGTAGTGGACGTTCTCGTACTCGAAGACCCAGCCGCCGGGCTTCGAGTCGGGACGCTTGAGCGCCCAGTCGCCGCGCACGCCCCGCACCTGGCGCTCCAGCAGCCACTCGCCGGCCCGCACGAGTCGCGGGTCGTCCGCTCGCGCGCCGGAATCGAGCAAGGCCTTCACCGTCAGCACGGTGTCCCAGGCCGGCGACACGCAGGGCTGGAACATGAGCCCCCGCGGATCCTCGTGGGTGAAGTCCTCGATTGCCTGGAGCCCGCGGACCACGGCGTCGTCCTCGGGCCCGCGCAGCGCGCGCAGAGCCAGCGTGGAGTTCAGCATCGCGGGGACGATCCCGCCCCAGCCGCCGTTGCGGTCCTGGCGCTCGCGGATCCAGCGCTCGGCCTCGCGGATCGCGCGCGCGCGCAGCGGTCGGCGCACCGTCCGGTTCCCCAGGAAGTGGAGCGTGCGATCGAGCCAGACGAAGAAGCGGCGCCAGGTCAGGAGACCGCGTCCGGCGGAGAAGGAGAGGTCCGCCTGCTCGGGAGCTTCGCACCACAGCTCGCGCACCCCGCGCTCGCCGGGCGAGGCCACGCGGAAGTCGAGGGCCTGGAGCAGAGTGAGCGGCACCACGGTGCCGCGGGCCCACGACGACATCTCGTAGATGCTGAGCGGGAAGCCGTTCGGCAGCAGCACGATCTCGACGGGCATCACCGGAATGCCGCGCGCCGGGAACTCGCCGAAGAACGAGAGCCAGATCCGCGTGAAGACGCCGGCCTTCGCCACGCCGCCGTGGGCGCGCACGAAGTCGCGCGCCCGCACCAGCCTCGGATCGTCGGCCGGGAAGCCCACGAGCTTCAGCGCGAAGTAGGCCTCGATGGCCAGCGAGAGGTGGCTCGGTGCGCCCTCGAAGCGCGACCAGCCACCGTCCTCGCGCTGGGTCGCCAGCAGGAACTCCGCCGCCCGGCGGTCGCGCTGATCCACCGGGAATCCCATCAGCCGGCGGAAGATCACGTACTCCGCCGTGATCGTGGCGTCCGCCTCGAGCGGATACACCCAGTGCCCGTCGTCGCGCTGCTGCTTGAACATCGCGTCCTGGGCGTGCGCGATCGCCTCCGCCACGTGCTCGAGCCCCGGCGGGCAGGCAATCGAGCCGGTGTCCTCGCGGCCGGCGCCCTCGATCTGGATCAGCTCCGTCACCTCGACCCTCCCAGCCATTCGCGAACGCCGCGCGCCACGGACTCGGCATCGATCCCGGCCTCGCGCCACTGCTCCGTGACGTCGCCGTGCTCGCAGAACCGATCGGCGACTCCGCGCACCATCACCGGCGTGCCGGGCGCGTGCTCGGCGAGGAGCTCCAGCACCGCGCTGCCGAGGCCTCCCGTCGCGGCGTGATCCTCCACCGTCACCACCCGCTCGCAGCGCCGGGCCACCTCGGTGAGCAGGTGCACGTCGAGGGGCTTCACGAAGCGGGCGTCGATCACGCTGGCCTCGATGCCCTCGGCGGCGAGCTGCTCCGCCGCCTCCTGGACCGCCGCCACCGTGCTGCCGAGGCCGATCAGCGCCACGTCGTCCCCGTTGCGAAGCTGCTCCGCGCGCCCGACCGGCACCGGCTTGGGGTCGGGATCGAGGGGCACGCCCCGCGCCGGGCCGCGCGGGAAGCGCAGCGCGAACGGTGCGTCCGACTCGAGCGCCGTCGCGAGCAGGTGCTGGAGCTCGTTCTCGTCGCGCGGCGCGGCGATCACCATGCCCGGGATCGCGCGCAGATAGGCCAGGTCGAACACACCGTGGTGCGTAGGACCGTCGCCGCCCACCAGCCCCGCGCGATCGAGCGCGAACACCACCGGGATCCCCTGCAGGCAGACGTCGTGCACCACCTGATCGAAGGCGCGCTGCAGGAAGGTGGAGTAGATCGCGCACACCGGACGCAGGCCCTCGAGCGCGAGCCCCGCCGCGAAGGTGACGGTGTGCTGCTCGGCGATGCCGGTGTCGTAGACGCGGTCCGGGTGACGGCGCGCGAAGACATCGAGCCCGGTGCCGTCGGGCATCGCGGCGGTGAGCGCCACGAGCCGCGGATCGCGATCGGCGAGGCGCCCCAGCGCCTCGGCGAAGCAGGCGGTCCAGCTCGGCGCGCCGGCGCTGGACGCCCGACGCTTCCCGGTGGCGGGCTCGAAGGGCGTCGTGGCGTGCCAGCGGAACGGGTCGGCCTCGGCCGGCGGATAGCCCTGGCCCTTGCGCGTCTTCACGTGCAGGACGGTCGGGCCCATGGCGTCGCGCAGGGCCTCCAGCGCCGGGAGCAGCTCCGCCAGGTCGTGGCCGTTCACCGGACCCAGCACCCGCAGGCCGAGCGTCTCGAAGTACGGCCGCGGCGAGGCCGCGCGGGCGAGGCCGCCCACGCTCGGAGCGATCGACATGCCGTTGTCGTTGAAGACCACGCGCAGGTCGCTCCCCAGGTGGCCGGCGTGGTTCAGCGCCTCGAAGCTCATGCCGGCGGTGGCGCCGCCGTCGCCCAGCACCACCACCACGCGGGCGCGACGCCCCTGACGACGCAGCGCCTCGGCGAGCCCGAGGCCCGCCGACACCGAGGTCCCGGCGTGGCCGGCGCCGAAGACGTCGAACGGGCTCTCGCTGCGGCGCAGGAAGCCGCTCGGCCCATCCGAGCGCTTGATGCGTTTCAGCACGTCGCGCCGGCCGGTCAGCATCTTGTGCGCGTAGGCCTGGTGGCCGATGTCCCACACCAGCCGATCCCGCGGCGTGTCGAAGACCCAGTGCAGCCCCACGGTGAGCTCGACGGCGCCGAGACTCCCCGCGAAGTGCCCGCCGATCTCCGCGCCGAGCCCGATCAGCTCGCGGCGCAGATCGTCCGCCACGGCGGGCAGCGCCTCGCGCGGGAGACGCCGCAGGTCGGCCGGCTCCGCGATCCCCTCCGGCCGGGCCACTAGCGGACCACCCAGCGCGCGAACTGCAGCATGTCGCGCGGATTCGAGGCCACCTCCTGCGCCGCGCTCGCCTCGAAGCCCGAGTGGAGCTTGCAGTTCTCGCAGCGCTTGTCGCGACGCTCCCGGAAGAACTCCCAGTCCGTGTTCTCCATCAGCTCCCGGTAGGTGGTGTAGTGGGCGTCGGTGATCAGGTAGCAGGGACCCTTCCAGCCGCGCGGATTGCGCGTCACGTTGGCCCACGGAGAGCAGGAGAGATCGCGGTCGCCGGTCAGGAACTCCAGGTAACGCGGAGTCGACAGCACCTTGTGGCGGCGCGCGATCTCGGAGATGCGGCGGAAGCGCTGGTGGACCTCTTCCTTCGCCAGGTAGATGTCGTTGCCCAGCACCTCGTACGCGTAGCCGGGAGTGATGAGGAAGCCGTGAACCCCCATGCGGTCGAGCATGGTGAAGAGCTCCTCCAGCTCCTCGTCCGAGGTGTCCTTGAAGATGGTGGTGTTGGTGCACACGCGGTAGCCGCGCCGCACCGCCCGCTCCATCTGCGGAATCACGGTGTCGAAGACGCCCTCCTTGCAGACCGAGCGGTCGTGGGTCTCGCGCATCCCGTCGAGGTGCACCTGGATCGTCAGGTTCGGGTGCGGCGGGACCTTCTCCATGAAGCGATCCAGCAGGATCGCGTTGGTGCAGAGCTGCACGTGCTTCTTGCGCTCGAAGCAGCCCTGCAGCAGCTCGGCGTAGGGCTTGTAGATCAGGGGCTCGCCGCCGCAGACGGAGACGATCGGCGCGCCACACTCGTCCACCGCCCCGAGGCACTCCTCCAGCGCCATCTTGTCGTAGTACGTGTCCTCGTACTCGACGATGCGCCCGCAGCCCGCGCACGCCAGGTTGCAGGCGTGGAGTGGCTCGAGCATCAGCACCAGCGGATAGTGCGGGTTGCCCGCACGCTTCTGGCGCGCGATGTAGCGGAAGAGGTCGATCTGTAGTCGCAGGGGAAATCGCATCAGGTTCGCTCCGGTCGGTGGGGAATCAGTTTGAGGATGGCCTGCAGGCCGGCTCGTCTGAGCTCGCGCGAGGCGTGCGGCTCGAGGAGCCCGAGCACGAGGGTGCCGTCGAGCAGCGCGGTGAGGCCCGACGCCAGCGCCCCCGGGTCGTGGGCCGGCGGCAAGAGCTCGCGCAGCGTGTCGTGGATGTCCTGGGTGAACGTCGTCTGGAGGGCCAGCAGGGTCGCGTTCAGCGACTCGCGGAGCTCCGGGGACTCGATCATGAAGCGCAGGAAGGCCTGGATCGTGTCCCGGTGCTCGGCCACGAAGCGCTCGTAGGCATCGAACATCTCGGTGAGCCGCTTCTCCGGATCGAGGTGGCTCAGGCTCTCCTCGAGCGCGGTGCGGAAGGGCGCGAGGAGCTGGGCGCAGGCCTCGAGGAAGAGGGTCTGCTTGTCCGTGAAATGCCAGAAGATGGCGGCGCGGCTCACCCCCGCGCGCACGGCCACCCGATCGATCGTGGTACGCTCGAAGCCCTTGGCGACGAAGAGCTCCATCGCGGCGCGCAGGATACGCTCGCGCGTGACGGCCTTGCGGTGAACGGGCTCGCCCCCGCGGCTGCGCTCCGGATCGCGTTTCATGCCCTGGCCCTCGAGGTGGCGTCCGCGCGCGTGGAGGGATGGCGGGTCACCACGATCCGCCCCGAAGCGCTCGCTCCCGTCGCGACGCCGACGCTCGTCCGCGTTCGCACCGGCGTGGGGCCGACGGCGGCACGTCGCTGCATCGAGCGGCTGGCGCGGGTTCCGGTGCAGTCCGCGCTCCTCGGCGGCTTCGCGGGCGCGCTCGTGCCGGACCTCCCGGCCGGCGCCATCGTGGTGGCGGATCCGCTGCTGGACGAGGCGGGGAACCCGCAGCCGGTGCCGCTGGCGGACGCGCTCGAGCGCGCGGCGCGCGGGGCGGGCCTCGCCTGCCGGCGCGGGCCGCTGGTGAGCGTCGCTCGCATGCTCGCGACGCCCGAGGCCAAGCGCCGACTGCACGGGGCCTGCGGCGCCATCGCCGTCGACATGGAGAGCGCGACGCTGGCCGCGGGGCTCGCGGCCCGCGGGATCCCGGCGGGCGCGGCCCGGGTGGTGCTCGACGGCGCCGAGGACGGGCTCCCGGTGGGGGCCGACGGCCTGCGCGCGGCGCTGCGGCAGCCGTTCGCCCGGCTCGCCGCAGGCGTTCGACTGGCCATCCGCATGCCGGCCTGCGCGCGCATCTCAGCTCGCCTGCTCGAGGCCTGGCTGCGCGACGCCGCTCGCCAGCCGGAAGGCCAGGGCGAGGCCCATCGCCCCCAGGAATGCGAGCCCGAGCCAGCCCAGGACCGCGAGCCCGACCCAGAAGGCGAGCCCGACGTTGAAGAGCACGATGCCGGCCCAGAAGGCCGGGGCCACCAGCATCGGCGCCGGGAGCCGGTAGCTCGGCATGCCGCCGAGCCAGCCGACACGCTCGAGCGTCATCAGCAGCGCGAGGATCGCCGCCGCGACGAAGCCCCAGCCCAGGAAGTTGCTGAGCGGCACGCCGAAGAAGGCTCCCGCCTGCTCGTAGTGGTAGAGGTCGCCCAGGAACCAGCGATCGCCGCGCAGCGACACCGGATCGCAGACCAGATCGATCGCCACCATCAGCACCGCGCCCAGGACGAGGGAGCCGGCGCTCGAGCGGATGCGACCCGCCGGGTCGGGCGGACGGCCGAGCACGCGCTCCGCGGTCGCCCAGCTCACGAAGGAGAGGAAGACGAAGGAGAGCGAGTCCATGAAGGGGACGTTTCCGATCCAGAGCTCGCGTCCATGCGTGGCCGCCTCGTGGTAGTGGTAGAGACCGAACGGGAAGCCGTTGCGCGTGGAGGAATACTCGCAGAGAAACGCAACGGTGTAGCCCACGAGCATCCAGACCAGCGTGCGCAGCGGGCCGATCTCGGCCAGCGCCACCACCAGGAATGTCGCGAGGAACACGAAGACGTAGGGACGCAGCCAGAGCGTCCCCACCAGGAGCCGGATCATTTCCAAGACGCCCTCCACGCCCCCCGACCTGGAAGACCGGTCTCACCGTCCCTGCCGGGCGCGAGGATTCCCCATCCTCCAGCCCCCCACAACGAAAACTGCTGACCAAAAGGCGTTTCTCGGTCAGCGACCGCATCCCGGTTGGATGATTTCCCGTGATGTGTAGCGGTTCTTCACGTCAGATTCAGGTACGACGGCACGCCTCGTAAGGTCAATGTGGGAGCCGACCGCGGGTTGGTGGGATCTCGCGGGTCGGGCCGTCAGGCGGCGTGATAGCCTCGGCTCCGCGCCAACTCCGCCCCACAGGGAGCCCTCGATGTCGCACCAGCGGTCATGGATTCGCCCGATCTTCGTCGCGCTCCTGCTCTTCTCCCTCCCGGGCTGCGTCTCGCTCGGGCGCCAGTACGACGGCGTGCCGCTGCCCCTCGACAAGCTCGCGCAGGTGAAGGTCGGCACCACGACACGCGGAGAGATCCTCTCGCTCTTCGGCCCTCCCAGCTCGGTGCAGCGTCGCGAGCTCGAAGGCGTGGTGTCGTCGCTCGCCGCCCGCTACCAGGGCGACAACCTGACGTTGCGGCTCGATCCCGCGCTCTTCAACGACATCTTCGTCTACGAGTACCGGCGCGTGAACCGGACCGCCGTCCTCCTTCTGCTCTTCAACTACGTCCAGAGCGTGGATCGATCCGATCGCGTCGCGTTCTTCTTCGATGCGGGCGGCAAGGTCGCGGGCGTCGGCGTGATCCAGGGAACGCAGGGGATGTGATGGCTGCGGCACCGAGCCGCGGGGCGGCCCGCCTCACGACGGCCATCGCCTTGGCCGTGCTGCTCCCGGCGTGTGTCACGCTGTCGCGCACCGACGAGGGCTCGTTTCCGAGCCCGGCCGCGGTGCACGAGCTCAGCCAGGGCATGGCGCTGCGCGACGTGCTCGCCTCCTGCGGCCCGCCCCTCGAGGCCTGGCGCCAGCCCGAGGGGCTCGCACTGGTCTACCGCGCTCGCGGCTACGCCTACGAGCGGGTCGGCCTCGATCCCTCGCGCATGCTCGAGCTGCTTCCGATCTCGAACGTGGCCGCGACCGCGCTCTCGAATCTCCGGCTCACGTTCGAGTGGGGACGCCGCGGAGAGGACCGTCTGGTGCTGGTCTTCGATCGCGAGGATCGGCTGGCCGGCGTGGCCTACCGCGGCCGCGACGGGCGGAGGGAGCCGTGACGTCCTGCGCAGCGAGTGCCGCCGACCGGCAGCGCCGGGGGATCGCGTGGGCGCTCGGCCTCTCCCTGCTGGCCTGCGCGGCGTCCGGCTGCACGATCTCGCGCCTCCAGGACGGCGCTCGGCTCGCCGACTCCGACGTGTCCGCCGTGCGGCCCGGCATGCCGAAGACCGCGGTGCTCGAGCGGCTGGGTCCGCCCGACGAGGTGGCACCGCTCTCGCAGGGCAGCGCCTTCGTCTACTACTATGCCACGCAGCGCGGCGCCGACCTGCGGCTCGCCTTCTTCGGCGCGTCCTTCGACTACGATCGCGAGCGAAACCTCCAGGATTCCCTGATGATCCTCTTCGACCGAAACGGTCGGGTGTCGGCGGTCGGAGCCTCGCACGAGACCGGGCCGTGACCGCGTCCGCCACTGTGGCATCCTGAGCGGAACGACGCCGGAGGACGCGCCATGGGCATGGTCGAGGACGTGAGCGCTCGGATGACCGCGGCCATGAAGGCCAAGGACGCTCCGCGCACCGCCGCGCTGCGCAACATCCGCGCGGCCTTCCTGGTGGAGATGAAGAAGGACGGCTCGACCACGCTCTCCGACGAGGCCTGTGTCGCCGCGCTGCGTCGCCTGGAGAAGCAGCGCCGCGAGAGCATCGAGGCCTTCGAGGCTGCGAAGCGCCCGGATCGCGCCGCCGAGGAGCGCGCCGAGCTCGCGGTGATCGAGGAGTTCCTGCCTCGCCTCGCCGACGAGGCCCGCACCCGCGTCTGGGTCCAGGAGGCCATCGCCGCCAGCGGCGCCGGCAAGGCCGGCGACCTCGGCCGCGTGATGGGCGCGCTCATGAAGGCTCACAAGGGCGAGGTGGACGGGAACCTGGCGCGGCAGATCGCGGCGGAGCTGCTCGGGGGTTGAGGACCGGCAGCGGGCCGCGGTGCGCCGGCGCCGGCGGACAGGAGCGGGGCCGATGAGATTCCAGAGGATCCTGGTCGCGGTCGACTCGAGCCCGATCGCCGCCCATGCGGCCGAGGTGGGCATCGAGCTCGCGCGCGCGCTCGCGGGCGAGGTCGCATTCGTCCACGCGATCGATCCGGATCTCGCCATCGCGCCCGGGGGCGGTGCCTCCTCGGCCGAGCTGATCGCGTTCGCGACGCAGGAGGGACGCAAGCTCCTCGCCGGATTCCGCCAGCGCGCGAGGTCGCAGCCCGCCCCGCTGGAGTTCGTTCCGGTGGGAAGACCGGCGTCGGAGGTCGTCAAGGCGGCGCGCGAGTGGCCCGCGGACCTGATCGTGATCGGCAGCCACGGCCGCGGCGGGGTCGCGCGGGTCGTGCTCGGGAGCGTCGCCGACGGCGTGCTGCGTCACGCTCCCTGCCCCGTGATCGTGGTCCGGGCGGAGGGGTGACGGCCGAGCCGGGGTCGCTCGAAGCCTCGTCGTGGCGAGAGGCGACGGGCCGGCTCGGTGTCGATCCGGAGCGGGGCCTCGAGCCCGACGAGGTGGCGCGGCGTCTCGAGCGCTTCGGGTACAACGAGACCGCCCAGCACGGGACAGCGGGCTACGTCCGGCTGCTGCGGCGCTTCCTCGGACCGACGCCCTTCATGCTCGAGCTCACCGCCGCCCTGGCGCTCTTCCTCCGCAACACCCTCGACGCCGTCATCATCGGGCTCCTGCTCGTCTTCAACGCGGCCCTCGGCTTCGTCCAGGAGGACCGGGCCTCGAGAGCGGTGGAGGCTCTGAAGGAGCGGCTGCGGATCCGCTCCCGCGTCCTGCGCTCGGGTCGCTGGTCGCTGATCGCGGCGCGGGAGCTCGTGCCCGGCGACGTCCTGCGGCTGCGCGCGGGGGATTTCGTTCCGGCGGATCTGAAGATCGTCTCCGGCGTGGCCGAGGTCGACGAGTCCGCGCTCACCGGCGAGTCGGCGGGCCTCTCGAAGGCCAGCGACGCGGTGTTGCGTTCGGGGTCCGTGCTGCGACACGGCGAGGTCGAGGCCATCGTGATCGCGACGGGCCCGCAAACCCGGTTCGGGCGCACCGTGGAGCTCGTGGAGATCGCGCGCCCGAAGCTCCACGCGGAGCGCGTGATCGGCCGGGTGGTGGCGTTCCTGCTCGCCATGGTCGCGGCGCTCCTCGCGCTGGCGGCGCTGGTGGCCGCCGGGCGCGGGATCGCGCTGGTGCAGCTCCTGCCGTTGCTGCTGCTCCTCCTGGTCTCCGCGATCCCGGTGGCGCTGCCCGCGATGTTCACGGTCACGATGGCGATCGGCGCGACCGAGCTGGCCCGACGCGGCGCGCTCGTCACACGGCTGAACGCGACCGAGGACGCGGCCTCGACGGACGTCCTCTGCATCGACAAGACCGGAACGCTCACGACCAACGAGCTCGAGGTCGCGGCCCTCTCCCCGCTGCCACCCTACCGCGCGGAGGACGTCCTGCGCTGCGGCGCGCTCGCCTCGGAGGAGGCGAATCGAGATCCCATCGATCTCGCCTTCCTGCGGGCCGCCCGTTCGCGCGGCCTGCTCGACCCCTCGTACCAACGGGCCTCGTTCGTCCCCTTCGATCCCGCCACGCGGCGCACCGAGGCTCGGATCGTCCACGACACCGACGAGTTCCAGGCGATGAAGGGCGCGACCACGGCCGTGGCGTCGGCCGCAGGGGCTGCTTCCGCGAGCCCGCTCGAAGCGGCGGCGACCGCGCTGAGCGCGCAGGGCTACCGCGTGATCGCCGTCGCGCGAACCGAAGGCGGGGCCTGGCATGCGATGGGCGTGATCGGGCTCTCGGACGCTCCGCGCCCGGAGGCGCGAGCGCTCGTCGCGGAGCTTCGGGACCTCGGCATCGAGGTCAAGATGCTGACCGGCGACGCGCTGCCCGTCGCGAGCCAGGTCGCGCGGGCCGTCGGACTCGTCGGAAGCATCGAGTCCGCTGCGAGCTGGAAGCGGCGCGCGCCCCCCGCGGGCTCGTCCGGGCCCGATCCGGCCGAGGCGATGGTCGGCCTGGCCGAGGTCTATCCGGAGGACAAGTACGAGATCGTGCGCCGCTTGCAGCAGCGCGGCCATCGGGTCGCCATGACGGGGGACGGCGTGAACGATGCGCCGGCGCTCCGCCAGGCCGAGGTCGGGATCGCGGTCAGCAATGCGACGGACGTCGCGAAGGCCGCCGCGAGCGCCGTGCTGACGGTCGAGGGCCTCGCCGCCATCCCCGAGCTGGTGAGGGCCGGCCGCCGCGTGCACGAGCGGATCCGCACCTGGATCCTCAACAAGCTCGTGAAGACGTTCCAGACCGTCGTCTTCGTGGTGGTGGCGTTCCTCGCGACCGGACGCTTCGTCGTCTCGACCTCGGGAATGGTGCTGCTCCTGTTCCTGGTCGACTTCGTGACGTTGTCCCTGGCCACGGATCGGGTGCGACCGCGCGCTGCGCCGGCGAGGTGGAGGGTCGCGCGCCTGACCCGGCTGGGAGTCGCCCTCGGCTCGCTCTGCGTGCTGGAGTCGCTGGGCGCGCTGCGGGCGGTGGAGGCCCTGGTGCCGGGCTCGACGGCCGACGAACGGCTCGCCACCGTCGGCTTCGCGATCCTGTTCTACTTCGGGATCTGCACGGTGTTCGTCGTCCGCGAGCGCGGATGGCTCTGGAGCTCGCGGCCGAGCGCGATGCTGCTGGCGGCGGCCCTCGGCGACGGCCTGCTCGGCGCCGTGGCGTGCAGCGTCGGCTTGCCCGGGCTCGCGCCGGTCCCGCTGGCGGCCGTCGGCGTCGTCGTGGCCTGCGCGCTGGCCGGCTCGCTCCTGAACGACGCGGCCAAGCAGGTGCTCGCGGGGCGCCCGGGCTGACGCAGGAGGAGCGCATGGAGCGACGTCCCTTCGGCCCCACCGGGCGCGCGGTGGCGGTGATCGGCCAGGGAACCTGGGAGATCGAGCGCGGCGAACGGTCCGCGGCGGTGGCCGCGCTGCGCCGGGGCCTCGATCTCGGGATGACGCACCTCGACACCGCCGAGATGTATGGGGCCGGCGTCGCCGAGGAGATCGTCGCGGAGGCGTTGGCCGGGCGACGGGACGGCGTCTTCGTCGTCTCGAAGGTCCTGCCCGGGAACGCCACGCGCACCGGGGTGCGGTCGGCCTGCGAGCGCTCGCTCCGGCGGCTGCGCACGGATCGGCTCGACGGCTACCTGCTGCACTGGCGGGGAGGACATCCCCTCGAGGAGACGATCGTCGCCCTGGAGAAGCTCCAGCAGGACGGGAAGATCCTGTCCTGGGGCGTCAGCAACTTCGACGTCGACGACCTCGAGGAGGCCCGCGCGATCGCGGGCGACGGCCGGATCGCCTGCAACCAGGTGCTCTATCACCTGGGCGAGCGGGGCATCGAGCACGCCGTGCTCCCCTGGTGCGAGCGACACGGGGTGGCGGTGGTCGCCTACAGCCCCTTCGGCTCGGGCCACTTCCCCGGACCCCGCTCGCGGGGCGGACGCGTGCTGGCGGAGATCGCCGAGGCGCACGGGGCGACACCACGGCAGGTCGCGCTTCGGTTCCTGGTGCGGCGGCCCTCGCTCTTCGTGATCCCCAAGGCCGCGCGCGCGGAGCACGTGGCGGAGAACGCGGGCGCGGGGGAGCTCCGGCTGCGCAAGGCGGACCTGGCGCGCCTCGATGCGAGCTTCCCGCGCGGCCCGCGGCCCCGGACGCTTCCGACGCTGTAGCGCGCGACGCTCGTCGAGCGGGCGCGCCCGCCGCCGTCGCTTCTAGCCGCCCACCAGACGCACCGCGAGCCAGGCGCAGAGGCCGCCGACGCCGCCCGCGGCGGGCAGCGTGAGGAGCCAGCCCACCACGATGTCTCGCGTCAGGCCCCACTTCACGGCGGAGAGGCGCTCCGTGGCGCCGACGCCCATCACGCTGGCGGCGATGACGTGGGTGGTGGAGATCGGGTTTCCGAGCGCGGCGGTGGTGAGGAGGACCGCGGAGGAGGCGGTCTCGGCGGCGAAGCCGTGGGCGGGCGTGAGCTTCACCAGACGCATTCCCAGGGTGCGGATGATGCGCTTGCCGCCGGCGTAGGTGCCGATCCCCATGGTGAGGGCGGAGGCGAGCTTCACCCAGAGCGGCACCTCGAGATTCGGCAGCGCGCCGCCGGCAAAGAGGGCCAGCGTGATCACGCCCATCGTCTTCTGTGCGTCGTTCGAGCCGTGGCTGAAGGCCATGAGCGACGCCGACGCGAGCTGCGCCACGCGGAAGCGTCGCATGGTCCGCCCGGGATGCGCGTTCCGGAACAGCCAGAAGATCGCGATCATGAGGCCGATCCCGACCACGAATCCGACCAGCGGCGCGGTCACCGTGGGGATCAGCACCTTGTCGACGATCCCGCGCCACTGCACGCTGTCGGAGCCCGCCGTCACCAGGACCGCGCCCGCCACGCCCCCGATCAGGCAGTGGGACGAGCTCGAGGGGAGCGCCCACCACCAGGTGAGGAGGTTCCAGGCGATGGCGCCGAGCAGCCCGCCGAGCATCACGGGCGCCGTCACGGCCGTGGGCGCGACGATCCCCGTGGCCAGCGTGGCGGCCACGTGGGTCGAGACCACGGCCCCCACCACGTTCAGCGCTGCCGCCGCGCCGAGGGCGAGGTTCGGCGGCACGGCGCGGGTCGAGATCGACGTGGCCACCGCGTTGGCCGCGTCGTGGAATCCGTTGGTGTAGTCGAAGAAGAGCGCGGTCCCGACGACCGCCAGCAGCACGGGATCCATCAGGCGTTCTCGAGCGCCACGCCCTCGATCAGGTTCGCCACGTCCTCGCAGCGGTCGATGGCGTCCTCGACGTTCTCGTAGACCTCCTTCCACTTGATGAGCGTCTTCGGATCCTGCTCCTCCTTGAAGAGTCGTGCGGTGGCCCGGCGCAGCAGCCGATCGTTGCTCTTCTCCACCGCCTTCACGGCCGTGCTGAGGGCTCGCATCCGCTCCGGATCGCGCGTCTCGGCCAGGGCGTCCACCATCACCTTCATCGCCTTGACCGCGTCCACCAGGTTTCCCGCCATGTCGCCGATCTCGGGCGTCGGCTGCTGGATCTCGTAGAGCCAGAGACGCTGCGAGACGGCCTCGATGTGGTCCATGATGTCGTCGAGGCGACTCGCCAGGTCGTGGATGTCGCCGCGCTCGATCGGCGTCACGAAGGTGCCGTGGACCCGCTCCACGGTCTCCTGGCAGACGGCGTCGGCCTCGTGCTCCACGGCGTGCACGCGCCCCGCGCGCTCCTCGGCTCCGGCGGCCCGCAGCTCGCGGATCTGCGTCCGCAGGAGCTCCGCGCCCTGCACGCAGAGCGCGGCGTGACGCGAGAAGAGCTGGAAGAAGGTCTCCCGCCTCGGCAGGAGTCGTCGCAGCATCGGCCCCTCCCCGTTCCGGGCGGTGGCAGGGATACCACATCCGAGGGCGCCCGAGAGACCCCTCGCGCTCAGTATCCAGGGATCTTGAGCGGCCAGTTCGAGTCCACGGTTCCGCCGTCCACCTCGAACACCTTGCCCGTGACCCAGCTCGACGCCGGGGAGGCCAGGTACAGCGCCGCGCACGCGATGTCCTCGGGGGTGCCGAGCCGGGCCATGGGCGTCAGCGCCTCCATCTGCTGCTGCAGGTCGCCTGCCTTGAGGAACGGCGCCAGGGCGTCGGTGACGGTGGCGCCCACGGCGAGCGCGTTCACGCGCACCCGGGGTGCGAACTCGCAGGCCATGAGGCGCGTCAGGTGCGAGAGCGCGGCCTTGGCGGTGCCGTAGGCCACGAAGCCCGACTCCACCATGTGGGAGAGCGCCGAGGAGATGTTCACGATGGCGCCGCCGCCGCTCTTCAGCATGGGGGGGATCGCAGCCCGCGAGAGGCGCATGGCGGAGGTGACGTTGAAGTGGAACGCCGCCTCGAAGGCGTCGTCGGTGAGCTGGAGCATCGGCGTGGGCGGCGTCCCGCCGGCATTGTTCACCACCACGTCGATGCGCCCGAAGGCGTCGAGCGTGCGCGCCGCCAGCGCGTCGAGCTGCTCGCCCCGGTTCACGTCGCAGGACACGGCCAGTGCGCCGCGCCCGAGGCCGCGGATCTGCTCCGCCACCTCCTCCACCTGCGCCAGGGTGCGGGCCGCGCACACGACGTCGGCGCCGGCCTCGGCCAGGGCCAGCGCGCAGGCGCGGCCGATCCCGCGCCCGGCGCCGGTCACGATCGCCACCTGGTCGGTCAGTCGGAAGCGGTTCAGGATCATGCGGTCTCCTCCGAGGACGAGCGTCGGGTGCGGGCCCGCGGCCGGGCCGGCGCGGAGGGTAACGCCACCCCCGCCGCGCGTTCGAGCTCTCCGAAGGCCGCGTCGAGCTGGCGGGTCAGCCGCTCCAGGTCCGGCAACGCGTCCCAGTCGGCGTTCAGGCCCCAGTAGAGGCCCCCGTCGTAGCTGAAGAGCGCGACGTTCAGCGCCTGGCCCGGCGAGAGCGGCGCCACCGGGTGGGACGCGCGCATCCGGGCGCCGAGGAAGTAGAGCGGGATCTGCGGGCCGGGCACGTTCGTCACCACGAGATTGTAGGGCCGCGAGCGCACGGAGAGCCGAACCGCCTGCACCAGCACGTTCGGCACCGTCCATTCGCTGATCTGCGTCAGCACCCGGCCGCCCAGGGCCTGCCGGCTCTGCTTCAGCTCACCCATGATCTCGCGCACGGACTTGAGCCGCTCGAGCGGATCCGCGAGCCCCACCGGGAGCTCGGCCACCATCTGCGTGATGCGGTTGCCGAGCTTCCCGTCGCCACCTCTCGGCCGCACGCTCACCGGCACCATGGCCCGCACCTCGAGGCCACGGGTCTCGAGGCCACGCTCCTGGAAGAACTCGCGCAGGGCCCCGGCGACGCTGGCCAGCACCACGTCGTTCAGCGTTCCGCCGAGCGCGTCCTTCACGCGCTTGTAGGCGGCCACCCGGTGCTCCAGCATGGAGTAGCGCCGGTGCGGGCCGAAAGCGACGTTGAGCGGTGTCGGGCTGGCGGACCGGAAGCTCGGAGCGAGCGCCTCCGCCACGCCCGCAGCGGCCTCGCCCACGCGCGAGGCGGCGTCCAGGGGATCGCGCAGCGCGGCGCCGAGCGCGCGCAGCGCGCGCAGCGGCTGGCCGGCGCGCGTCCGCAGCGCGTCGGCCACGAGCCGAGCTCCGCTCGGCGCCGGCCGCGGGCGCCAAGGCGGCGACTCCTCGATCGGCGCCTCGGGCTCGAGATCGAGGATCACCGAGATCAGCTCCGCTCCCGCGACGCCGTCGATCATGCAATGGTGGGTCTTGGAGATCAGCGCGAGCCGGTCGCCGGCCAGCCCCTCCACGAACCACATCTCCCAAAGCGGCTTCCCGCGGTCGAGCTGCTGCGACATGATGCGGCCGACCAGTCGCTCCAGCGCCGCGGTGTCGCCCGGGCGAGGCAGCGCCGAGTGACGCACGTGGTACGCGACGTTGAAGCGGTCGTCGTCGACCCAGACGGGGTGCCCCTCGCCCGGCACCCAGGCGAGCCTCTGCCGGAAGCGCGGCACGCGATGCAATCGCGCGGCGATGCGCTGGCGGATGCGCTCCATCTCGAGGCTGCCGTCGGGCCCGCGCAGGGCGGCCTCGTCGAAGAGCAGCACCGCGCCGACGTGCATCGGGTTGTTCGCGTCCTCGAGGCCCAGGAAGGACGCGTCCTGCGCGCCCAGCCGGACGTAGAAGGGGGGATGGGACGGGTCGGGCGAGCGCAGGTGGAGCGGCTCGTGGGAGGGCTCGTGCCAGGTCATCGCGCGGATCCCCCGCGAGCGGCTCCCGCCGCCCGCGCTCCCTTTTCGCTCCCGCCCGGGGGATTGTCAACGCGCCGGCGCCGGGGAGGTGCGGGAGAGCGGCAGGGCGAAGCCGAGGATCGGGCACAGGCCGGTGTCGGACATGAACGCATAGGGCGCGTCCGCGGTGTCGCTGTAGGTGAGGGTGGAGGTGGTGCGGCGGAGCGGGCCCTGGCAGAGCGGGACCTTCGGCACCACCGCCACCAGGTCGATCCCGCCGGGGATCCCGACCAGGCCGGTCAGCGGGAAGCGCCCCCGCAGCAGTGCGAGCTCGGCGTCCTGGTCCACCACGGCGTAGTACGCCGGACCGCGTGGCATCGGCCTCACGGGGGGGCGCGGCCGCCGATCCCGCCACTCGGCGAGCGAGAGCACGCCCACGGCGTCGCACTCCTCCTTGCCCAGGCGGGTGCGGCCGAACAGCCCGACCTCCACCCACTCGATCGCGGCCTCCGGCCGGAGCACCGCCGCGCAGTCTTCGTCGGAAGGGAAGAAGAAGCGCAGCTTCTGGTCCCAGACCGCGATCGTCGCGTCGAGGTAGCCGTCGCGAGGCACCGCCGAGACCACGTGGGCCGGCCAGGAGGCGCCCGGCAGCCCGCCGCGCTGCCGGATGCCGAGGGCCTCGCAGCCGCCGAGGAGGCAGAGCAGCCCGAGCAGCCAGGCCACGCGCGCCGAGACCGTGGGGCCGAGAGTGCGGTGGATGGACATCGGGGCCTCCGAAAGGCGACGCCGCGTCGGGCATCGCCCCGCCCCCGAGGCTAGGATGCTCGGGACGCCTCGCACACTCCCTCGGGCGGCGCCCGCCAGGAGACCCTCCATGAACTTCGACTACTCCGAGAAGGTCCAGTACCTGCGCAAGCAGATCGCCGAGTTCATGGAGGAGCACGTCTACCCGAACGAGTCCACCTTCGAGCGACAGCTCGCCGAAGGGAAGACCCGCTGGCAGATCCCGCCGGTCCTGGAGGAGCTCAAGGCGAAGGCGAAGGCGCGCGGCCTCTGGAACCTCTTCCTGCCCGAGTCGGAGTACGGCGCGGGGCTCACCAACCTGGAGTACGCGCCGCTCTGCGAGATCATGGGGCGCTCGCCCATCGCGCCCGAGGTCTTCAACTGCTCGGCGCCCGACACCGGAAACATGGAGGTGCTGGTCCGCTACGGGACGGCGGAGCAGAAGAAGCAATGGCTGGAGCCGCTGCTCGAGGGGAAGATCCGCTCCACCTTCTGCATGACGGAGCCGGCGGTCGCGTCGTCGGACGCCACCAACATCGAGCTCTCGATACGGCGCGACGGCGACTCCTACGTCCTGAACGGCCGCAAGTGGTTCTCGTCGGGCGCCCACGATCCGCGCTGCAAGATCTTCATCGTGATGGGGAAGACCAACCCCGACGGTCCGAAGCACGAGCAGCAATCGCAGATCCTGGTGCCGAAGGACACGGCCGGGGTCGAGATCGTGCGCTGGCTCCCGGTCTTCGGCTACGACGATGCGCCGCACGGGCACGCCGAGGTGCTGTTCAAGGACGTGCGCGTCCCGGCCTCCAACATGATCCTGCGCGAGGGAGCGGGCTTCGAGATCGCCCAGGGCCGCCTCGGCCCGGGCCGGATCCACCACTGCATGCGCTCGATCGGCGTGGCCGAGCGCGCGCTCGAGCTGATGTGCCGGCGCGCCCAGACCCGCGTCGCCTTCGGGCGTCCGCTCGCGGAGCAGACGGTGACGCTGGAGCGGATCGCCGACTCGCGAATCGAGATCGACGAGGCACGCCTCCTGGTGCTGAAGGCCGCCCACATGATGGACACCGTCGGGAACAAGGTGGCCCGGCAGGAGATCGCCATGATCAAGGTGGCGGTGCCGAACGTGACGCTGCGCGTGATCGACCGGGCGATCCAGGCCTTCGGCGGCGCCGGCGTGACCGACGACTTCGGCCTCGCGCGCATGTACGCCATGCAGCGCACGCTGCGCCTGGCCGACGGGCCCGACGAGGTGCACAAGCTGTCGATCGCGCGTCAGGAGCTGCGCAAGCACTTCCCGGCGCACGAGGACGGGCGCGCCGCGGCCCGGGCCCAGAGCCCGGCTCGGAGCTGAGCGATGGAGCTGCGCGACAAGGTCGCGGTGGTCACCGGCGGTGGCTCGGGCATCGGGCGGGCGCTCGTGCGCCGCTTCGCCGCCGAGGGCGCCCGCGGAATCGTGGCCGCGGACATCAACGGCGAGGCCGCCCAGGCCGTGGCGGCGGAGCTGGGCGAGACCGTGC
>JAWOLJ010000115.1:0-26329 GCA_033853555.1 Myxococcota bacterium | reverse complement strand
TCGACCAGAACCCCGTGGCATGGCCGGAGAGGAACGTCGCCAGGCTCCAGACGAGGACGCCCACGGTCATGAAGCGCGTTCGAAGCCGCGGCGCGCGATCGGCGAGCGTCCCGAAGAGCGGGCTCGTCGCGAAGTAACCGACGAGGAACGCGGTCGCGAGCGCGCCGCCTTTGAAATCGTCGAGCCGGAGCGCGTCCTGGATGCTCGGGAGCACGGCCGCGAGCACGGACCGATCGACGTAATTGAGGAGGTTGAGCCCCGTGAGGATCGCGAGGATGAACGCGGGGCGGCGGATCATGGGCGCCCGCACGCTATCACCGTTCCGCCCGAGCTTGACATGCGTTCACTGAACGGGATAGGCGTCAACTAACGTGACCGAACCCAAGGAAAAGCCTGCGCGCCGTACGACCGCCGAGGCGATGGGCGCGAAGCAGCGCGACATCTCGGTCTCCGAGTTCTTCACGAAGAACCGCCACCTCCTCGGGTTCGACAACCCGGCGAAGGCGCTCCTCACGACGATCAAAGAGGCCGTCGACAACTCGCTCGACGCTTGCGAAGAGGCAGGCATCCTCCCCGAGCTCCTCGTCGAAATCGTCGATCTCGGCGGCGGAGGCGGCGCGCCCGTGGAGGGCGAGACGAAGAAGGTCATCGCCGAGTCGCGCTTCCGCGTGATCATCGAGGACAACGGCCCGGGCATCGTCAAGCCGCAGATTCCGAAGATCTTTGCCAAGCTCCTCTACGGATCGAAGGTCCACCGCTTGCGCCAGAGCCGCGGGCAGCAAGGCATCGGCATCAGCGCCGCGGGCGACGGCCGAGTCGCTCGCCCAGAAGCAGCGCGAGATCTCGGTCTCCGAGTTCTTCGCGAAGAACCGCCACCTCCTCGGCTTCGACAATCCCTCGAAGGCCCTCCTCACCACGGTGAAGGAGGCGGTCGACAACGCCCTCGACGCCTGCGAGGAGGCGGGCCTCCTCCCGGATCTCCGGGTCGAGATCGAGCAGCTCGGCGAGACGCGCTTCCGGGTGGCGGTGGAGGACAACGGCCCGGGGATCGTGCGCGCACAGGTGCCGAAGGTCTTCGGGCGCCTGCTCTACGGCTCGAAGTTCCACCGGCTGCGGCAGAGCCGCGGACAGCAGGGCATCGGCATCAGCGCCGCCGGCATGTACGGGCTCCTCACCACCGGGAAGCCGGTGGTGATCACCACGCGCACCGACGCGCGCCGCAAGGCGCACCACCTCGAGCTCGTGATCGACACCCAGCGCAACGAGCCCAAGGTCATCCGCGACGCCGAGGTGGACTGGGACCGGCCTCACGGCACCCGGGTGGAGATCGAGCTCGAGGCGGCCTACCGCGGCGGGCGCCAGTCGGTAGACGCCTATCTGCGTCAGGTCTCGCTCGCGAACCCCCACGCCCAGATCGAGTACCGCGCTCCCAGGACCGGCGAGGGTGGAGGCGAGCAGCGTTTTGCGCGGGTGGGCGACGAGCTCCCGCCCGCAACGGCGGAGATCGAGCCGCACCCCTACGGCGTCGAGCTCGGCGTGCTGATGCAGATGTTCCGCGACACCCGCGCGCGCAACCTGCGTGGCTGCCTGTGCGAGGACTTCTCGCGCGTGTCGCCTCGCGTGGCCGACGAGATCTGCCAGCGGGCGAAGGTCGCGACCACGCGCCGCCCGAGCGAGATCACGCGCGAGGAGGCCGAGCGCATCCACGCCGCGATCCAGGCCACGAAGATCCTGGCCCCGCCCACCGACTGCATCGCGCCGATCGGCGAGGCGCTGCTCGAGCGCGCGCTCGCGGCGGACGCGAAGAGCGACTTCGTCGCCGCCGTGACGCGACGTCCAACGGTGTACCGCGGGAACCCCTTCCTGGTCGAGGTGGCGCTGGCCTACGGCGGCGACCTTCCGGCGGAGGAGCCGATCTCGCTGTACCGCTTCGCCAACCGGGTGCCGCTCCAGTACCAGCAGGGCGCCTGCGCCATCACGCGTGCCGTGACCAGCACGGACTGGAAGGCCTACCACATGCAGCAGCCGAAGGGCGCGCTCCCGATCGGGCCCATGGTGCTGATGGTGCACATCGCGAGCGTCTGGGTGCCCTTCACCTCCGAGAGCAAGGAGGCGATCGCCCACTACCCGGAGATCGTGAAGGAGATCCGCCTCGGCCTCCAGGAGTGCGGGCGCAAGGTCTCCCACTTCATCAGCCGGCGGCGCCGCGAGGCCGACGAGGCCAAGAAGCGGGCCTACATCGACCAGTACATCCCGCAGCTCGCGATCGGCCTGCAGCAGATCCTCGGATTCGACGACACGGAGCGCCGCCGTGTGGTGGAGACGCTGAAGGACGTGCTCGAGCGCAGCCGGAGGCTCTGATGGCGGCCAGGAAGAGCGCGAAGCCGAAGAAGCCGGCGAAGCCGTCGGCGCCCGCGGCGCCGGACGACGCCGTGGCCGCACGCAACAAGGCGCTGGACCGCACCACCGTGGAGCTGATCCGCAGCGCGGCGCAGCAGGTGCACGGCGAGATCCTGCGCCGGCACAAGCCCGACCTGGCGTTCCCCGTGCGAGCGCTCGGGAACGTGAGCTACTCCAGCCGCAAGGGCTACTTCGAGATCGGGCGCCAGAAGAAGGTGCGCACCCTCACCGTGAACACGGTGAGGAGCTTCGCCCAGACCCTGCGCATGATGGGGCTCTCGAAGGAGCTGGTCGAGAACAACGACTTCGCCACCAAGCGGGACGCCTACTACCAGAGCAAGAACTGGGAGGAGGCGCGCTTCGACGAGCAGACCGAGTCCGACACCGTGATGGACGACATCGAGGCGCTGTTCTCGGTGCGCGGGGTGTCGCGCGAGCAGCTCCGCTTCGTGCCCGACGAGCACGGCGGCGCCGTGGCCGGGAACCTGATCGTGCTCGATCCCGATCGCGAGACGGGACGCGTGGAGCGCATCGACTGCACCCGGTTCGGCTCGGGCGCCTACTCCATCCCCTCCACCGTGGAGCATCTCTCCTTCGAGACCGACGCGAAGTTCATCCTTGCCATCGAGACCGGCGGCGTGTTCCAGCGGCTGCAGAGCCACAAGTACTGGCAGACGGCGAACTGCATCCTGGTCTCGATGGCAGGCGTGCCGACGCGCGCCACGCGACGCTTCATCCGCAAGCTCTCCGACGAGTGCAAGCTCCCGGTCTACGCCTTCGTGGACTGCGATCCCTACGGGATCTCGAACATCTACCGCACGCTCAAGGTGGGGTCGGGCAACGCCGCGCACCTCTCGCAGTTCTTCTGCGTGCCGAGCGCCCGCTACCTGGGGGTGACACCGCAGGACATCGTGGACTACCGCCTCCCCACCCATCCGCTCCAGGAGGTGGACGTGAAGCGGGCCAAGGACGCGCTCAAGAACGATCCGTTCTTCCAGACCCACAAGGAGTGGCAGAAGGCGATCGACCAGCTGATGCGGATGGGTGTGCGCGCGGAGCAGCAGGCCCTGGCCAAGTGGGGCCTGAACTACGTGATCGAGGAATACCTGCCTCGCAAGCTCGAGCATCCCGAGCGCTTCTTGCCGTGACCGGGCCGGCCGCGGCGGAGCCGACGCGCGGCGCCTGGCGCGACGTGACGCAGGGCCGGGCGGCGCGCCTCGATGGCCTGCGCGCCCTCGCCATCGTCTCGGTGTTCCTCTATCACCTCGGCCGCTACGACCAGCCCCACGGCACCGCCGCCGAGGCCCTGCTCACCCTCGTGGCCTCCGGCTGGGCAGGCGTGGATCTCTTCTTCGTGCTCTCGGGCTTCCTGATCACCGGGATCCTGCTGCGTCAGCGCGAGGCGCCGGGGCGCTTCCGCACCTTCTACGCCCGCCGCTTCCTCCGGATCTTCCCGCTCTACTACGCGGTGCTGCTGCTCTTCCTGGTGGTGCTGCCGCGCCTCACGCCCCAGGCGGAGCGGTTCTGGATGGAGGGCGGGAGCCACGCGACCTTCTGGTACTGGACCTACCTCTCGAACCTCCAGGCGGCGTTCACCGGCCGCTACCACCACCATTTCCTCGAGATCACGTGGACGCTCGCGATCGAGGAGCAGTTCTATCTGTGCTGGCCGCTCGTGGTGTGGAGCTGCTCGCGGCGGACGTTGATCCGCATCTGCGGCGCGATCGTGGCCGGGGCCTTCCTGCTGCGCGTCGGGATCGCAGGCTTCACCTCGCTCCCGCCGCTCTTCACCTACAACTTCACGCTGACGCGGATCGACACCCTCGCGGTCGGAGCGCTGGTGGCGGCGCTGTCGCAGGAGCGGCTGGGCCTGGCCTGGCTGGAGCGCGCTGCCCGCGTGGTGCTGCCGGTGGCCGGAGGCGGCTATCTGGCGCTCCTGCTGGGGCTTCGCCTCGCGCTCCTCCTCCGGAGCGCCGGGCCGGAACGCCTCGGCATACCGCCGGCCCTGGCGTTCACGGTGAGCCCGCTGCTCCAGACCGTGGGCTACTCCCTGCTGGCGCTCGGCTTCGCGGCGCTCCTGGTGCGCACGCTCTCCGCCGGAGCGGGCAGTGCCTGGGTGCGCTTCCTGGAGCTGACACCGGTGGTGCGCGTCGGTCGCTATTCGTACGCCCTCTATCTCCTGCACGTCCTCGGGGCGGAGCTCGCGCTCAACTCCTTCGACCCCGCTCGCTACCAGGGATCCTTCCTGGTGGCCCAGGGGACCTTCTGGGTGCTCTCGCTCCTGGTGTCCTACCTGCTGGCCGCGGCGAGCTGGCGACTGATCGAGTCGCCGTGCCTGCGCCTCGCCCGCTACTTCCCCTATCGCGCCGCCCCTGCCGGTGCGGGCGCCTAGCCCCGGAAGCTGCCACCCTTCGATCGCCCCGCCGGGGGGCGGGTGCTAGAAAGGCCGCCACCCGCGGGTGGAGCGGGGCACTCACCCGAGGGCCCCCTGGTCCCGGGGTGTGCCCGCCGGAAGGAGCGACGCATGCCGGAGCTTGGCGCAGGAGCCCTCCTGGTGACGGGAGGGGCCGGCTTCATCGGCTCCAACTTCGTGCGGCTGGCACTGGCTCGAAGCGATGCCGCCGTGGTGGTGGTGGACAAGCTGACCTACGCAGGGAGCCTCCTCAACCTGGACGGGCTCCTCGACGATCCGCGGCTCACCTTCGTGAAGGCCGACATCGGCGACGCGCGCGCGATGGCGCAGCTCCTGCGCGAGCATCGGCCGGCGGCGATCCTGAACTTCGCGGCCGAGACCCACGTGGATCGCTCGATCGACGGGCCGCGCGCGTTCGTCGAGACCAATTTGTTGGGCACCTTCGAGCTGCTGGAGGCGGCGCGCCGGCACTGGAGCGAGCTCGCCGAGGCCGAGCGCGCGGCCTTCCGGTTTCTCCACGTGTCGACCGACGAGGTCTACGGGACGCTGGGGCCGACCGGCCGCTTCCACGAGGACACGCCCTATGCACCGAACTCCCCCTACGCCGCCTCGAAGGCCGGCGCCGACCACCTGGTGCGCGCGTATCACGAGACCTTCGGCCTGCCCACGCTCCTGACCAACTGCTCGAACAACTACGGCCCGTACCAGTTCCCCGAGAAGCTGATCCCGCTCATGATCCTGAACGCGATCGAGGGCCGTCCGCTCCCGATCTACGGCGACGGCGGGAACGTGCGGGACTGGCTCTACGTGGAGGACCACTGCGAGGGCCTCCTGCTCGCGCTCGAGCGGGGGGAGCCCGGGACGAAGTACAACCTCGGCGGCGGCGCCGAGCGCACCAACCTCCAGATCGTGGACCGCCTGTGCGAGATCCTGGAGCGCATCCTGCCCGGGCGCGACAACCCGCTGCTCGCGTCCCAGGGAATCGGCCGCTACGCCGAGCTCAAGCGCTTCGTCGCCGACCGGCCGGGCCACGACCGTCGCTACGCCATCGACTCGACCCGGATCGAGCGCGAGCTCGGCTGGCGGCCGCGACACGACTTCGAGCAGGGGCTCGAGCGGACGGTGCGCTGGTACCTCGATCACCGCGATTGGTGCCAGGCGGTCCAGTCCGGTCGCTACGGCCGCGAGCGGCTCGGCCTGACCGGCGCGGCGCGGGAGGCCCGATGAAGGGCATCGTGCTCGCCGGCGGCTCCGGCACTCGGCTGCATCCGATCACGCGCGGCGTGAGCAAGCAGCTGCTCCCGATCTACGACAAGCCGATGGTCTACTACCCGATCTCGAGCCTGATGCTGGCCGGCATCCGCGAGATCCTGGTGATCTCCACGCCGCAGGACCTGCCGAACTTCGAGCGGCTGCTCGGCGACGGCAGCCGCTTCGGCCTCTCGCTGCGCTATGCGGCGCAGCCGCGGCCCGAGGGCCTTGCCCAGGCGTTCCTGATCGGGCGCGAGTTCGTGGGGCGCGAGCGCGTGGCGCTGGCGCTCGGCGACAACGTCTTCTACGGCCACGGCTTTCCGGATCTGCTGGAGCGCGCGGCGGCGCGGGCGAGCGGCGCCACCGTCTTCGGCTACTGGGTGAAGGATCCCGAGCGCTACGGCGTGGTGGAGTTCGACGGGGCGGGGCGCGCCGTCGATCTGGAGGAGAAGCCCAGGGTGCCGCGCTCCCACTACGCGGTGACGGGGCTCTACTTCTACGACAACCGCGTGCTGGAGATCGCCGCGGGTCTGCGCCCGTCCGCGCGCGGCGAGCTCGAGATCACCGACGTGAACCTGGCGTACCTGCACGCGGGCGAGCTGCGGGTCGAGCTCCTCGGACGCGGCGTGGCGTGGCTCGACACCGGCACCCACGAGTCGCTCCAGCAGGCCGCGAACTTCATCCAGGCGATCCAGGACCGGCAGGGGCTGAAGGTCGCCTGCCTGGAGGAGATCGCCTTCCGCAAGGGCTGGATCGCGCGCGAGGACCTGCTGCGCCTGGCCCAGGAGCTGCGCAACAACGAGTACGGAAGCTACCTGACGCGGCTCGCCAAGGAGGAGGCGCCTTGAAGTTCCTGTCGACGGAGGTCCCCGAGGTGATCCTCGTCGAGCCGCAGGTCTTTCGCGACGACCGCGGCTTCTTCCTGGAGACCTGGCACGCGCGACGCTGGGCCGAGGGCGGCATCCCCGCCGGATTCGTGCAGGACAACCATTCGCGATCCGGGCGCGACACCCTGCGCGGACTGCACTCGCAGCAGGCGCCCCACGCCCAGGGCAAGCTGGTGCGGGTGATCGAAGGCGAGGTGTGGGACGTGGCGGTGGACGTGCGGCGCGGATCGCCGACCTTCGGCCGACACGTCGGCGTGACGCTCTCGGCCGAGAACTTCCGCCAGCTCTGGGTTCCGCCGGGCTTCCTCCACGGCTTCTGCGTGGTCTCCGCCAGCGCTCAGGTCGAGTACAAGTGCACGGAGTTCTACGCGCCGGCCGACGAGCTCGGCGTGGCGTGGGACGATCCGGAGCTCGCGATCCCCTGGCCGCTGCGCGCCCCGGTGCTCTCGGAGAAGGACCGCCGGGCGCCACGGCTGCGCGAGGTGATGGAGCGGCTCCCGCGCTACGAGGGCCGTCCGTGAGGATCCTGCTGGTCGGATCCGGCGGGCAGCTCGCCCGCGCGCTGCTGGAGGCGCTCTCGCAGCACCAGGTGACCGGCGTGGACCTGCCGGAGTTCGACGTCACGGATCTCGCGCAGAGCCGCGACACCGTCGCGCGCGTCCGCCCGGAGCTCCTCTTGAACGCGTCGGCCTACACCGCGGTGGATGCCGCCGAGCGCGAAGTCGACGCCGCGTTTCGCGTGAACGCCCTCGGCCCGCGCAACCTGGCGCTGGCGACCGCCGAGGCCGGGATCCCGCTGCTCCACGTCTCGACGGACTACGTATTCGACGGCGAGTCCTCGCGGCCCTACCACGAGTTCGACGCGCCGAATCCGCGCGCGGTCTACGGCCGGAGCAAGCTCGCGGGCGAGGAGGCCGTGCGCAGCCTGAACCCGCGACACTACGTGGTGCGTACCGCGTGGCTGTACGCGCCGTGGGGAAAGAACTTCGCGCTCACGATGCGCGACCTCGCGGCACGGCCCGAGGTGCGGGTGGTGTCGGACCAGTACGGCTCGCCGACCTACGCGCCGCACCTGGCGGAGGCCCTGGCGCGCCTGATCGAGAGCCGCAGCTTCGGGACCTGGCACCTCGCCGGGAGCGGAGGCGCGAGCTGGTACGAGCTCGCCCGCGCACTCTACCAGGAGCTCGGGATCGCGACGCCCGTGCACCCGATCGCCACGGCGGACTACCCGCTCGAGGCGCCACGCCCGCGCTACGCCGTGCTGGCCTCGCTGCAGACGCCGCCGCTGCGGCTTCCCCCCTGGCGGGAGGGCGTGCGGGCCTTCGCCGAGCGGCTGCGCGCCGCCGGGTCCGTGGCGCCTCGGGCCCGCACGCCCGCGCGCTAGGGGTGCCGGGGTTGCGGGCGCGCGTCCCCGGAACGGCGTCCCCGGCCGATCCGTCGGGCGACGACGCGGGCTGCGTCGAAGAGGCGCTCCGGATCCTCGGGGTGCGGAACCTGATCCTCGGCGTGCACGACGCGAGCCTTCCCGCCGAGCCGGACGAGGACGTGGGATACGGCGCGCCCGGCGCCCCGAGCTCCGAGCGCTTCTTCCGCTTCGCGCGCGCCGTCGGCTTCAACGGCCTCCAGCTCGGACCCCAGGGCCTCGCCTCCGGCGAGGCGCCCTCGCCCTACGAGTCGGCGCTGTTCGCGCGAAGCGAGGCCGCAATCGCCCTCGGGCCCCTCGCCGGCGAGGCCTGGCAGGGGCTGCTGCGGCGGGAGACGCTGGCGGCCCTGGCGGCCGCGCGTCCGGCCGGAAGCGAAACGCGCGCGTGTCATGATTCGGCGCTCCGGGCGGTGCATCGCGCGTTGGACGAGGCGTGGCGCGCGCTCGAGGCTCGGCACGCGAGGGGCGATGCCCGCGGACCCCTGCTGGACGCGCTCGCGCTCTTCGAGCGCGAGCAGGCGTGGTGGCTGGAGCGGCACCTGGTGTTCGAGGCCGCGCGGACGCAGCACGGGCACGAGGACTGGCGGCGCTGGGCCGACGGCGCGGAGGCGGCCCTCGATCCGCGGCTCTTCGCGCCGGGTCCGGGCGAGGAGACCGCCTGCCGGGCGCGTCGCGCGGCGCTGCTGGCGCGACAGGCCGCGCGCGTGACGCTGGCGCGCTTCGCGCAGTTCGTGGCCCACGAGCAGCATCGGGCGTTGCAGCGGCTCGGCGGCGAGATCGGCCTGCGCCTGTTCGGCGACCTCCAGATCGGGCTCGCCCACCGCGACGTCTGGAGCTGGCAGGCGCTCCTGCTGGAGGGTTACCGGCTCGGGGCTCCGCCGAGCCGCACCAACCCGGAGGGTCAGGCCTGGGGCTACCGCCTGCTCGATCCCGCGGGCGGCGAGGCCGCGCTCGCGCTCCTGGCCGCGCGCATGGACAAGCTCTTCTCGGAGTTCGACGGCGTGCGCATCGACCATCCGCACGGCTGGGTCTGCCCCTGGGTCTATCGCGCCGATGCAGCGGATCCGCTCCAGGCGGTGCAGCATGGCGCCCGGCTCTTCGCCTCGCCCGACCTGCCGGACCATCCGGCGCTCGCTCGCTACGCGATCGTGCGTCGGGAGCAGCTCAATCCCGATCCCCGCACGCCGCGCCATGCCGATGACTGGGTGGTGTCGCTCGAGCCGGAGCAGCTCGAACGCTACGCACGCTCCTTCGACGTGATCGTGGCGGCGGCGCGGCGGCACGGCCGCGAGCCCGCCGACCTGCCCTGCGAGGTGCTCAGCACCTGCCCGCATCCGCTGCGCCGGGTGCTCGAGCGTCACGGCCTCGGTCGCTTCCGCGTGACACAGAAAGCCGATCCGACCGACGATGCCGACTCCTACCATCCGGAGAACGCCACCGCTCCGGACTGGGTGATGGTGGGCAACCACGACACCCCGACACTGTGGTCCCTGCTTCCGCGCTGGGCGTCGGACGCCGCCGCGCCCGCCCGCGCCGCGCGGCTGGCGCAGCGGCTCGAGCCCCGGCCCGGGCGGCGGGAGGCGCTGGCCGCGCGGCTGCGGCGAGAGCCGGCGCTCCTGGCCCATGCCGCCGTCGCCGAGCTCTTCCTCGGCCCCGCCCGCAACGTGATGATCTTCTTCACGGACCTCGTCGGTTCGAGCGAGCCCTACAACCGGCCCGGCATCCGCTCGATCGAGAACTGGACCCAGCGCGTCCCGCCCGACTGGGAGCGGGTCCTCCCGGAGCGGCTGGCGAGCGGGCGCGCCCTCGATCTCCCTCACTGCCTCGGGCTCGCGCTCCGCGCGCGCGATCCCGACTCGGAGCGAGCGCTCGCGCCGCTGCTGCGTCGGCTCGAGCGCCGCTCGGACGCTCTCGCCGCCGGGCGTTGCGAGCCCGGGCGCGGCCGCTAGGGTCGGATCGTGGTCGACCCGAAGGTCCCCCGCCGAAGCGCGCGTGCGGGCTCGCGCCGACGGGCGCTGCCCGACGGCGATCCCTCCTGGTACAAGGACGCGATCTTCTACGAGCTCCGCGTCGGGGCCTTCCAGGACAGCGACGCCGACGGTGTCGGCGACTTCCGGGGCATCACCGAGCGGCTCGACTACCTGCGCGATCTCGGCGTGACGGCCCTCTGGCTGCTGCCGTTCTACCCCTCGCCCCTGCGGGACGACGGCTACGACATCTCCGATTACACGAGCGTGCATTCCGACAGCGGCAGCATCGAGGACTTCAAGCTCTTCCTGCGCGAAGCCCATCGCCGGGGCCTGCGGGTGGTGACGGAGCTGGTGATCAACCACACCTCCGACCAGCATCCCTGGTTCCAGCGGGCGCGCCGCTCGCCGCCGCAGAGCCGCTGGCGCAACTACTACGTGTGGAGCGACACGCCGTCCCGCTACGCCGAGGCCCGCATCATCTTCAAGGACTTCGAGCACTCGAACTGGACCTGGGATCCGCTGGCCGCGGCCTACTACTGGCATCGCTTCTACGCCCATCAGCCCGACCTGAACTTCGATTCCCCGGACGTGCGCCGCGAAGTGCTGCGCGTGCTCGACTTCTGGCTCGGGCTCGGCGTCGACGGGCTGCGCCTCGACGCGATCCCGTACCTGATCGAGCGCGAGGGAACGAACTGCGAGAACCTGCCCGAGACCCACCAGTTCCTGCAGGCGCTGCGCCGCCACGTGGATCGCCGCTTCTCCGGCCGGATGCTGCTGGCCGAGGCCAACCAGTGGCCGGAGGACGCCGTCGCCTACTTCGGGAAGGGCGACGAGTGCCACATGGCGTTCCACTTTCCGTTGATGCCGCGCCTCTTCATGGCGATGCACATGGAGGACCGCTTCCCCGTCATCGACATCCTGAACCAGACGCCGGCGATCCCCGACGCCTGCCAGTGGGCGCTCTTCCTGCGCAACCACGACGAGCTCACGCTGGAGATGGTGACGGACGAGGAGCGGGACTACATGTACCGGGTCTACGCCCACGACGCGCAGGCCCGCATCAACCTCGGGATCCGGCGCCGGCTGGCCCCGCTGCTCGGAAACGACCGCCGGCGGATCGAGCTGATGAACGCCCTGCTCTTCTCGCTGCCCGGCACGCCGGTGATCTACTACGGCGACGAGATCGGGATGGGCGACAACTTCTACCTCGGCGACCGCGACGGCGTGCGAACGCCCATGCAGTGGAGCTCCGACCGCAACGCCGGCTTCTCGCGCGCGAACGCCCAGCGCCTGTACCTGCCGGTGATCATCGACCCGACCTACCACTACGAGAGCGTGAACGTCGAGGCGCAGCAGGACAATCCCCACTCGCTGCTGCTGTGGATGAAGCGGCTGATCGCGCTGCGCAAGCGCCATCGCTCCTTCGGGCGCGGATCGATCGAGTTCCTCTCGCCGAGCAACCGCAAGGTGCTGGCCTTCGTGCGGGCCTTCGGCGACGAGCGGATCCTGGTGGTGGCGAACCTCTCGCGCTTCGTGGAGTACGTGGAGCTCGACCTCGGCCTCTATCGCGGGATGGTGGCGGTGGAGCTGTTCAGCCGGAAGCCCTTCCCGCCGATCGGCGAGCTGCCCTACCTGCTGACGCTCGGTCCGCACTCCTTCTACTGGTTCTCGCTCGAATCCCGCGGCGCCGCGGGCGAGCGGGAGGCGCGGGAGGAGGCGCAAGCCCCCCGCCTGCGGGTCGAGGGATCCTTCGAACGCCTGCTGGCGCGGGAGCGGCGCGGCGCGCTGGAGGCCGTGCTGCCCCGCGTGCTCGCGCATCGCCGCTGGTTCGCCGGGAGGTCCGCAGCGATCCGCGCGGTCCACCTGGACGACGCCATCGCCCTCGAGAGCGGCGAGACGGCGGCTCACCTGCTGCTCGCGCGGGTCGACTTCGAGCGCGGGCCGTCGGAGACCTACGCCTTGCCCGTGGTGCTTGCGCCGGAGCCGCGCGCGCACGAGATCCGGCGGGAGAAGCCCCAGTCGGTGCTGATCGAGCTCGAGATCATGGGACGTGACGGCAGCCAGAGCGCGCTCGTCTGTGACGCGATGGAGGACCCGCGCTTCTGCAGCACGCTGCTCGAGCTGATCGAACGGCGCCGCCGCATCCCCAGCGCCGCGGGCGAGCTGGTGGCCCTCCCCACCGGCGCGTTCCGGCGCCTGCGCGGCGCGGCGGGCGAGGGGCTCCGGCCGAGCGTGCTCCGGAGCGAGCAGAGCAACACCAGCGTGGCCTACGGAGACCGGCTGGTGCTGAAGCTCTACCGCCGGCTCTCGGAGGGCACCAATCCCGACCTCGAGCTCGGCCGCTTCCTGACCGAGCGCACGCGATTCGCCCACGTGGCGGCGGTGGCTGGCTCGATCGAGCTGTCGGCACCGCGGCGCGAGCCGATCACCCTCGCGGTGCTGCAGCAGTACGTGCCGAACGAGGGCGACGCCTGGACCTACACGCTGGATCAGATCCACCAGTACTTCGAGCGCGCGCTGGTGCGGCACGAGAGGGCGGCGGAGGTGCCGGTCCCGGCCCGGCCGCTGGTGGAGCTGATCGAGGCGGAGCCGCCGCCGCTCCTGCTCGAGCTCCTGGGCGGCACCCTCGAGTCGGTCCGTCTGCTGGGACGGCGCACCGGTGAGCTGCACCAGGCCCTGGCCTCGGATCTCGAGGACCCGGCCTTCGCGCCCGAGCCGCTCGGCTCGCTCCACCAGCGCTCGCTCTACCAGTCGGTGCGGAACCTGGCTGGCCGCGTCTTCCTGAATCTGCGCGATCGCCTGGCCTCGCTGCGCGAGGATGCGCGCGGCGAGGCACAGGCCGTGCTGGCGCTCGAGAGCGACGTGCTCCGCGCCTGTCACGGCATCGTCGGCCGCTCGCTCGGCGGGCAGCGAATCCGCTGCCACGGCGACTTCCATCTCGGGCAGATCCTGCACACCGGCTCCGATTTCGTGATCATCGACTTCGAGGGAGAGCCGGCGCGCTCGCTGGCCGAGCGGCGGCTCAAGCGCTCGCCGCTTCGGGACGTCGCGGGGATGCTGCGCTCCTTCGACTACGCCGTGAACGGCGCGCTCTTCGCCGACGCCCACCGAGCCGTGGTGCGCCCCGAGGACGTGGTGCTGCTGGAGCCCTGGGCGCGCTACTGGCGCGAGTGGGTGAGCTCGTCCTTCCTGCGCTCCTACCTCACGCAGCTCGACGGCTCGGCGCTGCTCCCGCCGCGTCGCGAGGACCTGTCCCTGCTGCTGCGGGTGCTGCTGCTGGAGAAGGCGCTCTACGAGCTCGGCTACGAGCTCGACCACCGGCCCGACTGGGTGCGGCTCCCGCTGCGCGGGATCCTCTCGCTCCTCGGCGCCGGCCCCTGAGCCTCAGAGCACGCTCTTCAAGCTCCAGATTCCCTCGGCGTACTCGCGGATCGTGCGATCGCTCGAGAAGCGACCGATGCGCGCCACGTTCAGGAGCGCCCGCCGCGACCAGCCGTCGGCCTCCCGGAAGTCGCGCCCGGCGCGCTCGTGGGTCTCGAGATAGGAGCCGAGATCCGCCAGGTGGCAGTAGGGGTCTCCGTTCTCGACGACGCTCTGGAAGATCGGACGGAAGCGGTCGGGCTCGTCGGGCGAGAAGCGACCCGAGGCGATCGCGTCCATCACGCGCCGGGCCAGCGGATCGGTCTGGTAGATCGCGCGGGGATGGTAGGCCCCCGTCTCCCGCAGCGAACGCACCTCCTCGGCGCGCAGGCCGAAGATGTAGAGGTTCTCCTCCCCGACCGCCTCGCGGATCTCGATGTTCGCCCCGTCGAGCGTGCCGACGGTGAGGGCACCGTTCAGCGCGAACTTCATGTTGCTGGTCCCGGACGCCTCCATGCCCGCCGTCGAGATCTGCTCCGACAGATCGGCCGCCGGGATGATCCGCTCCGCCACGGCCACGCGGTAGTCCGGCACGAAGGCCACGCGCAGCCATCCCTCCGCCGCCGGGTCGGCGTTCACCGTGGCCGCCACGGCCTGGATCAGGCGCAGGATCAGCTTGGCCATCGCGTAGTCGGGCGCGGCCTTGCCCGCGAAGACGAAGGTCCGCGGCGTGTCGGGCAGGCGCCCGTCCTCGACGATCGAGAGGTAGCGATGGATCACGTGCATCGCCGCCAGGAGCTGTCGCTTGTACTCGTGGAGGCGCTTCACGTGCACGTCGTAGAGCGATCCGGGGTCCACCGACACGCCCGTCCCCTCGCGCACGATGCGCGCGAGGGCCTCCTTGCTGGCCCGCTTGACCGCGCGGAAGTCCGCGCGCAGCTCCGGGTCCGCGACGTGGGGCTCGAGCTCCCGCAGCCGGTCGAGGTCCAGCACCCAGCCGTCGCCGATGCGCCGGGTCACGAGACGCGCCAGGCCGGGGTTCGCGTGGAGGAGCCAGCGCCGCGGCGTGATGCCGTTGGTCTTGTTGCTGAAGCGCTCGGGCCAGAGCTCGTGGAAGTCCGGCACCAGCACCCGCTTCACCAGCTCCGAGTGGATCCGGGCCACGCCGTTCACCGAATGGCTCCCGACGATGGCGAGGTGCGCCATGCGAACCTGCTTGGGCCAGCCCTCCTCGATGATGGAGATGCGGCGGAGTCGCTCCACGTCGCCCGGCCAGCGCGCCGACACCTCCTCCAGGAAGCGGTGATTGATCTCCTCGATCACCTCCAGGTGGCGCGGCAGCACGCGTCCGAGCAGCGGGAGCGACCACTTCTCGAGCGCCTCGGGCATGAGCGTGTGATTGGTGTAGGCCAGGGTGTTGCGCGTGATCTCGAAGGCGCGCCGGAACGGGAGGCCGTGATCGTCCACCAGGCTGCGTACCAGCTCCGCCACCGCCAGCGCGGGATGGGTGTCGTTCAGCTGGATCGCCACCTTGGCCGGAAAGTCGTCGAAGCCTCGATGCTCGCGCAGGTGACGCCCCACGATGTCGCGCAGCGCGCACGCCACGAAGAAGTACTCCTGGAGCAGCCGCAGCTCCTTCCCCGCGTCGGAGTGGGCCGGCGGGTAGAGCACCTTCGAGATCGTCTCGGTCGCGATCTTCTGCTCCACCGCCTTCACGTAGTCGCCGCGGTTGAAGGTCTGGATGTCGAACTCGTCCGAGGCGCGGGCCGAGTAGAGGCGCAGGTGGTTCACGGTGTGGCCGGCGTAGCCCACGATCGGCATGTCGTGGGGCACGCCCACCAGGTGCCGCGCATCCACCCAGCGCGAGCGCGGCGTCCCGTCGGGCCCTGGCTCGTGGAGCAGCCGGCCGTAGACCGGCACCGTCACCGCCAGGTCCGGGCGCTCGATCAGCCACGGCGTGCCCAGGCTGCGCCAGGCGTCCGGCTGCTCGTGCTGTCCGCCGTCGTCGATCACCTGCTTGAAGAGGCCGTACTCGTAGTTGATGCCGTAGCCGAAGCCCGGCATCCCGAGCGTCGCGAGGGAGTCCAGGAAGCAGGCCGCGAGGCGCCCCAGGCCGCCGTTTCCCAGCGCCGCGTCGGCCTCGGCCTCCTCGAGCTCCTGGAGGCTGGTGCCGAGCCGCGCCACCGCCTCGTTGCAGGCCTCGTAGAGCCCGAGGTTGCGCAGGTTGTTTCCGAGGGAGGTCCCGATCAGGAACTCCATCGAGAGGTAGTAGAGCCGCTTCGCCCCGCGCCGCTCGTAACGCTCCTCGGTGGCGAGCATCCCGTCCACCAGGCGGTCGCGCACCGCGAGGGCCACCGCCATGAAGAGCTCGTGGCGCGTGAGCGCTTGCCAGCGCTTGCCGAGCGAGTAGCGGACGTGGTTCTGGATCGCCTCCTGGAAGGAGCGCGCGTCGAGCCTCGTCTCGAATTCCGGATCGCTCCTCGCCTCGCTCGCGGAGTGGCGTCGCACCGTGACCTCCAGGGCCCGGGCCGTGCGCCGGCCGTCCGACGCCTCTCTGGCGCCGTGGCCGTCCTCGATTCACATCGTCTTGGGGGGGGAGGGCGAGCCCATGATCCACGCAAACGGGGGCCTTCGGCAAGGGAGGATCGAAGGCCCTAGGGCGTCCCTCTCACTCGTCCTCCTCCACGTCCCAGCCGGACTCGTCGTCCTTGCGGGCGGTGAGCACGAAGGGGGCGCCACAGTAGGTACAGAACACCCGGTCGCCGGAGCGCTCGTCCCCCGCGAGGACGAGGTCCGCATCGCAGAGCGGGCAGGACGGTTCGCTCGGCGGCATCACCTCCGGGATCGGAGCGGCGGCACTCGCGCTTGAGGCCGCCGGGCCGGGACCGGCCCGGGGCGGGCGCTGCTCCAGCGGCGGGCCGGGCTGGTACCCTGCGCGCACGGCGCGTCGCACGCCGGGAAGGAGGAAGCATGGGAGAGGGTCGGTGGCGTCGATCCGGGAGGGGCTGGCAGCACCGAGGAGCGAGCGTCCTGCTCCTGGCGCTCGCGCTCGCCGGCGGAGGCTGCGGCTACAACCGCATCCAGGTGGCCGACGAGCGGGTGAAGGCCGCCTGGGCCGAGGTCGGGAACCAGTACCAGCGGCGCGCGGACCTGGTGCCGAACCTGGTGGCGACCGTGAAGGGCGCGGCGGACTTCGAGAAGAGCACGCTCGAGGCGGTGGTCCAGGCGCGCGCCAAGGCCACCAGCATCCAGGCGACTCCCGAGCTCGTGAACGATCCGGAAGCGTTCAAGAAGTTCGAGGCGGCGCAGGGCGAGCTCTCGAGCGCGCTGTCGCGGCTCCTCGTCACCGTGGAGCGCTATCCGGATCTCAAGGCGAACCAGAACTTCCGCGACCTCCAGGCGCAGCTCGAGGGCACGGAGAACCGGATCGCGGTGGCGCGCAAGCGCTACATCGATGCGGTCGCGGAGTACAACGCGCTGGTGCGCTCGTTCCCGACCAACCTGACGGCGCGCTTCCTGCTGGGCGCGCAGGTGCGTCCCACCTTCGAGGCGCGCGAGGGCGCGGAGAAGCCGCCCGAGGTGAAGTTCTGACGCGGAGCCGCGGGCCGAGCCGGGAGCGGCCGTGCCGGCGGGCGCTCCTCGCGGTCGCACTCGTCGCGCTGGCCGTGACGGCGCTGCCGGCGCGGGCCGAGGTCCCGGTGCCGCCGCTCACCGGCCGCGTGAACGACCTCGCGGGTCTCCTCCCTCCCGCACGCGCGGCGGCCCTCGAGCGCAAGCTCGAGGCCTTCGAGCGCGAGACCTCGCATCAGGTGGTGCTCCTCACCGTGCCCTCGCTCGGCGGCGAGGAGATCGAGGACTTCTCGATGCGCGTGGCCGAGGCCTGGAAGATCGGCCACACGGGGCTCGACAACGGCGTGATCGTGCTGGTGGCGCCCCACGAGCGGAGGGTGCGGATCGAGGTGGGCTACGGGCTCGAGGGCGTGATCCCCGACGCCATCGCCTCGCGCATCATCCGCGAGCGCATGACGCCACTCTTCGCAGAGGGACGCATGGCCGACGGGATCGAGGCGGGGCTCGACGCGGTGATGGCGGCGGCGCGCGGCGAGGAGATCCCGGCCGAGCGCCGACCCCATGCGGCTCGCCACGACGACGTCGCGGACCCGCTCACCGCCCTCTTCGCGTCCGCGATGGCGGCGCTCTTCTTCGGCGCCCCCTTCATCGCCCTGGGCCGACGGGCGCTCGGAGGATTGATCGGCGCGATCGTCGCGGTCGGCGTGACGTGGCTGCTGCTCGGGCTCTGGCCCTGGACTCCCCTGTCGGCGTTCTTCGGCGGGGTCGCGGGTGCCATCGGGCCGGCGGCCGGCCCGGGGGGTCGCGGGCGGCGCGGCTTCGGCGGGCCCTGGGGCGGCTGGAGCGGCGGCGGCGGCTTCGGGGGCGGATTCTCGGGCGGAGGCGGAGGCTTCGGCGGCGGCGGGGCCTCGGGGAGCTGGTGACGTGACCCCCTCGCGTGTCATCGACCCGGCGGCGCGGATCCGACTCGAGAGCGCGGTGATCGAGGCCGAGCGCGCGACCTCCGGCGAGATCGTGGTGAACGTGGTGCGCGCCTGCGATGAGTACGGCAGCGCGGGCTGGCGCTGCGGCGTCCTCCTCGCCGGCGCCGCCTTCCTGGCGTTGGCGGAGCTCCATGCGCGCTCTCCCGTGCCGTGGCTGGAGGGTCACCTGATCTCCGCCCTCTTCCTGGCGGAGCTCGGGGCACTCGGGCTCGGTCACGCCCTGGCGCGGCTCGACCCGGTGCGCCGCCTCTTCGTCTCGCACCCGCTCCGCGAGCACCGCGTCGCCGAGCGCGCGCGTCGAGCCTTCGCCGAACGGGGCCTCGCGCGCACCGCGGGGCGGAGCGGTATCCTCCTCTTCGTGGCGCTCTTCGAGCGACGCGCCGTGGTGTTGGCGGACGAAGGCATCCATTCCGCCCTCGGGCCCGACGAGAGCTGGGACGAGGTCGTGAGGCCGATCGTGGCGGGCCTGCGCGGGGGAAACGCGGTGGACGGCCTGCTGGCCGCGGTGCGACGCTGTGGGGAGCTCCTGGCCCGGCGCCTGCCCGCCGCCGCGCGCGAGGTGAACGAGCTCCCGAATCCCGTGGTGCTGGAGGACTGAGCACCGGCGCGCAGGCGGCTCCCGTCCCCGGAGGAACGATGGACCCCGACCCCACGCTTTCCACCCGACACCCTCGGGACGGCGACGCCGTGCAGGCCGCCCTCACCGCGCTCTACAACTGGAACTACGCCAGCGAGATCGACGGTCTCCGCACGCTCTACGCCAATGCGCTGGAGCGCCAGTGGATCGCGCTCCGCGACCTCGACTGGGAGCGCGAGATCGATCGTGAGGCCTTCTCTCAGACCTTCTCGGTGGGTGGCATCCCGATCCAGGAGACGCGCTTCTGGCAGGGACTCCCGCTCGCGACACGCTGGGAGGCCTCGCGCCGCACCGCCGCCTTCATGCTCTCGAACTTCCTGCACGGCGAGCAGGGGGCCTTGATGGTGGCGGCGCAGCTCGTGAACGCCGTGCCCCACATGGACGGGAAGTTCTACGCCGCCACCCAGACGCTGGACGAGGCGCGACACGTCGAGGTGTTCGCGGCCTACATCCGCAAGCTCGACGTGGTGGTGCCGATCGCGCCGGGCCTGAAGAAGCTCCTGGACGGCGTGCTCGCGGCCGAGAGCTGGCTCGAGAAGGCGGTGGGCATGCAGATCGTGACCGAGGGGCTCGCGCTCTACGCCTTCCGCGACATGCGCAACCAGACGCGGGAGCCGCTGCTGAAGCAGCTCCTGACCTACGTCTCGCGCGACGAGGCGCGCCACACGGGCTACGGCATCCAGTATCTCTCGGCGGTGGTGCCGACGCTCTCCGAGCGCGAGGTGGCGCGCCTCGAGGACTTCGCCTTCGAGTCGGCGCGGCTGCTGCTCGACTCGCGGGCGGGCGTCTCGATGCGCGACTCGGTGATGGGGATCTGGCGCGCCGCGGGCGTCGATCCGGCCCAGGCCGTCGCCGAGCTGGCGAAGGAGCGCGAGGCGCTGCTGGCGTCGCTCCAGCGCAGCGGCGGACGGCGCGGCCCGGTGCGCGGCTTCGTGATCCCGACCCTCCGCACCATCGGCCTCTTCAGCCCGCGCATCGAGGCGCACTTCGAGGAGATGTTCGCGCGCCTGGTGGGACCCGGTCTCGGGCGCCTGGCCGACGATCCCCAGGGCATCCCCGCCGACCTCGAGGCCTGGGTCGAGGAGGGGGCGTAGGCCTCTGCGTCGGGGCGGGCTCGCCCGGCTGGCCGCCGCGGCGCCCTCGGACGGCGGGGCGGCGGCGCTCTTCGTGATGGGTGAGCAGGAGCCGGAGCCACCGGCCGAGGGTCGATCGCAGGGCCGGGGGCAAGCCCCTTCAGCGCCGGGACCGCGGCTCGACCGGCTCGGGGGGACCGAGCGAGAGGGGCTGGCCGTCCAGGCCGGCCGGGACCGCGAGGCCCAGCCGGGCGGCCAGGGTCGGCGCGAGGTCCACGGGGGCCGCCCGCTCGGTGGTGGCGCCGGGGCTGATGCCCGGCCCGACCAGCACCAGCGGTACCGCCCGGTCGTAGGGCCAGGGGGTGCCGTGGGAGGTGCCGGTGTCGTAGCTGGAGAAGAGGCAGTCCTCCGCCGGCTGGAGCGCCAGATCCCCGCTGCGCTCGGGGTCGTACGAGTCGTGGTAGAGGCTCGCGAAAGGCTCCGGGCCGGCTCCGCGGGCCATCTCCTGGGCGGTCCAGATCCGCTCCACGCCGGGGCGATGTTGGAGGAAGGCCCTGGCCTCGGCGGCCACGGCCTCCGGGGAGACGCCATGGGCGGCGGCGAGCGTGCGGTTCACCGTGAGCTGGTAGCCCGCGATCAGGATCCACGGCTTCGGCCAGGAGAACGGCGAGAACGCGAGGTGGAGCTTCGCCAGCAGCTCGAAGCCGAGCCGACGCACGCTCACCCGGCCACCGGGCACGGGGCAGGCATCGCGGCCCTCCCGCTCCAGCCACTCGGGCAGGGGGAGCACGCCGTGGTCGGCGGTGAGCGCCAGCAGCAGGTGCTGGGGGCCGCCCACCTGCCCCTCCACGAAGCGCAGGAAGTCGTCGAGCCAGGCATCGAGACGCAGCAGTGCGTCGCGGGCCTCCTGGCTCTCGGGCCCGTAGAGGTGGCCCACGGTGTCGGTGGCGGAGAGGGAGATCGCCAGGAGGTCCGGCCGCGGCCCCCGTCCCAGCTTCTCCTGCTGCATCAGCGTGCGCGCGAAGTCGAGGGTTGCCTGGTCGACGAACGGCGTGAAGAAGAAGTTCCCGACGAAGGTCGAGAGATCGGGGTCGCGGATCGGATGGGGGCTCGTGCGCGAGAAGCGCGTGGACTCGCCGGGAAAGTCGTCGGGGGCCGCGCCGTTCGCCGGAGCGTCGGTGGGATGCTCCCAGCGCTCGGGCACCCGGGCCAGGAACCCGTCGCGCGGCGGATCTCCTCCGTCGAAGCGACGCACCCAGTCGGGGAGCGCGCTCCGGTAGTAGCGGCTGGTGGTGAAGCCGTGCACGTCCGACAGGTCGAGCCACCACGCGGCATCGGGGTGCTGGCCGCCGAGCGTGATGGCCGCGCGGTCCTTGGCCGAGACCGCGTAGACGCGGCTCTCGGGCCAGGCCGACTTCATCCAGTCGCCCAGGGTCGTGACGCGCATCAGGCGAGGCGAGCGGCCGAGCTTCCCTCCCAGGGTCGGCGCCGCCGGATCCTCCACGCAGTAGACCTTGCGTCCGGTGGCGCGCTCGATGAACTCGTTCCCGGGGACGCCGGCCGGCCCGGGGTCGTGACCCGTCAGCATGGTGGCATGGCCCGGACACGTCTCGGTGTCGGCGTGCTCCAGCGCGGCTCGAGTGAAGACCCGCCCCTCGCGGGCGATCCGCCCCAGCCCGCCGGGCAGGCGGGGATCCAGGCGGTCGGCGCGGAGCTGGTCGACCGCGATCAAGAGCACGAGGCGGATCGAGCCGGGCGCGGCGGCGGGCGACGCTTCCGCACGGGCCGGACCCGCGGCCAGCAGCAGCAGCGCCAGCCCGGCGAGGAGCCTCACTTCTCGCGCGCGCGGCACTCGGGACAGTGTCCGTAGAGCTCGTGGCGATGGCGCAGCAGGCGGAAGCCGTACTTGGCGGCGATCTCGTCCTGGGCGGCCTCGATCATCGAGCACTCGAACTCCACGATCTTCCCACACTTGGTGCACACCAGGTGGTCGTGATGCTCGTGCTGGATCTCGTAGCGCGTGACGCCGTCGTCGAAATGTCGCTCGTTGGCGAGGCCGGCCTCGCAGAGCAGCTTCATCGTGCGATAGACGGTGGTGAAGCCGATGTTCGGGTGCCGCTCGCGCACGCGCTGGAAGAGCTCGTCGCCCGTCACGTGGCCGGTCGACTCGAGGAAGATCTCGAGGATCGCCTCGCGCTGCCGGGTCTGCTTCAGCCGATGATCCTCGAGGTAGCGGGTCAGCGCCTCGCGCTCGAGGTCATGGGGCATGGAGCGACCCTAATCGAAGGCCCGGGCGAGTTCAAGCAAGCGCCGTCGGGCTGCGCGCTTCGTTGCCTCAAAGTCGCGCGAGGAGCGACTCGGCCGCCTCGGCCACCGCGTCGTCGGGCTCCTGGGCCAGGAGCCGGAGCTGGCTGCGCAGCCCGCTCGACGCCGCGAGGCGACCCTCCGCTCGCAGCTCCTCCAGCGCGCCGAGCGCCGCCTCCACGATCTCCGGCTCTCGCGCGTCGAGGAAGAGCTGGAGCAGCGCAGTGTCCTCGGGCAGCCCGTGGGCCTCGCGGTAGGCGCGGCAGGCGGCGGCGAGACCCGGGGTGCCGTGGGCGTCCCGCACCGCACGGGCCGCCGCGTCGCTCTCGCTGACGCGCCGGCCCTTGCCGAAGAGCGCCGCGTCGAGCTGCTTCTTGTATCGATTGGTGGCGACACGGGAGCGCTCCTCCTGCACCGCGCCGCGCGGGCGCCGGTCCCCCGCGCCCCGACCGCGCTCGCGGAGCAGCCGATCGCGCTCGCTGAAGCTGAGCTTCCGTCGCTCGTCGCGGTCGCGCTCGTCCTCCCGACTCACGGCGACGTCTCCGCGGTGTCGGGCGCGCGCGTCTGGAGCGAGAGTCGCCGCTTGGCGGCGGCCAGGTTCTCGGCGGCCGCGAGGTTGGAGCAGTCGAGGCGCACCGCGCGCTGGAAGGCGGCCAGCGCCTCCGGGTCGCGCCCGGCGCGTGCATAGGCCAGGCCCAGGTGGTTCTGGATCGGCGAGGAGTCCGGCATCAGGGTGGCCGCCCGCGCGAGGTCGTCGATGGCCTCGGCGATCCGCCCTTCGTCCATCGCCCGAGTGCCACGGGTATAGAGGCGAGCTCCCTCCAGGGAGGCGCAGCCCCCGAGGAGCCAGAGGCCGGCGAACGCGAGGCCGAGCCACCCACGGCGCATGCCTGCCTTGTACCCGGCCGTTGGGCCGCCGGCAACAACGACCGGACGCTTGCCCCGGCCTCGTCCGGGTGGTATCCAAGCGCGCGATGGCAGGCCCTCGTCCCGATCGCGAGACGACCCGAACCACTCGATCCGCCGGACCTCGCTCCGGCGGCTTCCTGGTGCCGAGCGTCCCAGCCCTCTGATCCGCGAGCTCGAGCGGCTCGTCGGAGGCCGCGGACGCGAAGGCGTTCGCGGCCTCCGACGTTCTGGGAGCTCTCATGGTGTCGGATCTCCTGCCCTCGATCTTCTCGCGCGCCGCACGTCGCCCGGGCGACGTGCGCGAGGTGGCCGACCTCGCCTATCCGATCGTCCTGACCCAGCTCTCCTACACGGTGATGGGTCTGGTGGACAGCGCCTTCGTGGGGCGCCTCGGCGCCACCGAGCTCGGCGCCCTCGGCTTCGGCGGGATCTGGCTCTGGACCGCCTTCTGCGTGTTCTACGGCTGCGCCTCGGGCGTGCAGACGTTCGTCTCGCAGGCGCACGGCGCGGGTCGCTCACTGGATTGCGGGCGCTGGACCTGGCAGGCGGCCTGGGCCGTGGTGCCCGCCGCCGCGCTCGCGCTCTCGCTGTTGACCTACCTGGGAGCCGAGCCCCTGCTGCGCCTGCTCGGCCCTTCGCCCGAGCTACAGCGACACGTTCTCGCGTATGTGCGGATGCGGCCGCCGGGTCTCACGGGCGTGGCGCTCTGGATGGTGCTGGCCTCCTTCTTCCGGGGCCTCGGCGACACCCGCACGCCGCTGCGCGCGACGCTGGCCGCCAACGGCGTGAACGCCGTCCTGGACTGGGCGCTGGTCTTCGGCCACCTGGGCCTTCCCCGGCTCGGGATCGCGGGGGCCGGGCTCGCCACCTCGATCGCGGAGTGGATCGGCGCCCTCTGGCTCGCCGTCGCCTTCCTCTCGCGTCCGCTCGACCGCGAGTACGCGACGCGCCCCGTGGCGCCGCGGCGGCGGGAGATCGCGCGCTTCCTCCGCACCGGCGCGCCGATCGGCGGGCAGTGGCTCCTCGACATGAGCGCCTTCGCGCTCTTCAACACCCTGATCGCGCGCATGGGCGACCGTTCGATGGCGGCGAGCCAGGCCATGCTGAGCCTGCTCTCGCTCTCGTTCATGCAGGCGATCGGCGTCGGCCTGGCGGCGGCGACCCTGGTCGGCCGCTACAAGGGCGCCGGCGACCCGGCGTCGGCGGAGCGCGCCTACCGCTCGGCGCTCCGGCTCGGCTTCGTCCTGGCCGCCGCGGTCGCGACGCTCTTCGTGGCGACACCGGGCCTGCTCCTGCGCATCTACACCGACGATGCCGCGCTGATCGAGCTCGGGCGGCCCCTCCTGGCCCTCGGCGCGGCGTTCCAGCTCTTCGACGCCATCGGGATCATCGCCGGGGGCACCCTGCGCGGCGCCGGAGACACGCGCTGGCCCTTCCTGGTGCAGACCACGCTCGCGTGGACCCTGCGGCTTCCGCTGGCCTGGACCCTCGCGGTGGCGCTCGGCGGCGGCGTGCTCGGCGCCTGGTTCGGCGAGTGCGGCTACGTGATCGCCCTCGGCAGCGCGCTCACGCTGCGCTTCCGCTCCGGCGCGTGGCGCACGGTGCGGATCTAGCGCCCGCGGCTCAGGGCGAGCCGAGGGCCGCCGCGGGATCTCAGTGCGGCGCAGGAAGCTCGACGCGCGCCACCACCGGGAGGTGGTCGGAGGCGCGGCGGGCGGCCAGCGTCTCGTGGGCGCGCAGCTCGAGGATCCGCGCGCCGCGGGCGTAGACGCGATCGAGGGCCAGGAGCGGCCGGGCCGCCGGGAAGCTCGCAGGCCACTCCTCGCCCTCGTGCGCGCGGAGCTCCCGGTCGAGGGTGCGGGTGGCCGCGCAGCGGCGCCACGCATTCATGTCGCCGAGGAGGATCGCCGGTCCGCTGTTCAGCTCGGGATGCTCGAGCAGCGAGCGGACCTGGCGGCGCCGCGTGCGGTCCACCAGCGCGAGGTGCGTCGCGACCACGGCGAGCGAGGCCGAGCTCCCGCTCACGCGCGCGGCCACCGCCACGCGGCGCTCGAGCCGCGAGAACGAGAGATCCAGCGTGGAGACGCTCTGGATCGGCCAGCGCGCGAGGATGGCGTTGCCGATCTCGCCGCCGCGCCGGTGCACGCGCGTGGCGGCGAAGGCCAGGTGGAGCCCGAGGGCGTCGGCGAGGCGCTCCAACGGATCCGGTCCGTCGAGCGGGCGCAGCACCTCCTGGAGCGCGATCACGTCGGCGCGGAGCTCCGAGATCACGAAGCCCGCGCGCGCGGGATCCGGCTCGCTCCGGCCGTTCAGGCCCGTCCAGCGGTGCACGTTGTAGGTGGCGACGACGATCTCGCGTTCCATGGTCGGAGGAGAGATCGGCGGAACGGGCCCGCGAACGGAGCACAAATGCACGGCGGGCGCCGGATGCGCGCGCCGGGGGGCCGGAGCGGCGTCGACGCGCCGGACGCGGCGGGGCCGCCGACGCGAGGGGGAGGTGGTCGGTCTCACGGCGCGGAGCAGGCTGCGCCGAGACGAAGTGCAGCCGTCGGGAAGGAGGTCATCGGATCGACGGAGGATAGCGAATCTCCTGCCGCCTCCCGCGCCGGCAGCCGGCGCGCGCGAGAGAGCGTCCGGGTGCGTGACCGACGCGAGGCGGCCCCGCTACCGTGTGGCAGAGCCGCAGCTCGACGAATGCGCGGCGCGCGGGAGCTCCCGGTGAGCGCCGCGGCCGCGAGCCTGAGCCGGGCGGGCTGCGGGAGCGTGAAAGGAGGAGCCATGCCGCGCCTCGTTCCCATCATCTGTCTCGCCGCCTGCATGTTCCTGATTCCGGGGCTCGGCTTCGCCGAGCAGCCCCAGCCGACGACTCCGCCCGCGGGCGGCCAGGCCGCACCGCCGCCCGGCGGCCCGGGGACGGCCCCGTGCCTGCGTCCGCGCGACCTGGTGAGCCACCAGGAGATGCAGGCGCATCGCGCCAAGATGCAGAGCCTGACGACGCCCGAGGAGCGAGAGGCGCTGCGAAACGAGTGGCGAGCGGAGCTCGAGGCGCGCGCGGCCAAGCGCGGGCAGACGCTCTGTGGCCCGCCGCGCGGACGCGGGCCCGGGCCGGGCATGGGCCGCGGCCGGATGGGACCGGGCGGCCCGGCCGC
>JAWOLJ010000114.1:0-2591 GCA_033853555.1 Myxococcota bacterium | reverse complement strand
CCTGGCGCTGCTGCCGCACCATCGCGTCGAGCCGGATCGCCTCCAGGACGCGGTCGACGAGCAGGTTGTCGTTGAAGGGCTTCTCGACGAAGTCGAAGGCGCCCTTCTTCAGGGCGCCCACCGCGAGCGGGACGTCGCCGTGGCCGGTGAGGAAGATCACCGGCAGCCGGCAGCACCGGGAGAGGAGGCGGTCGAAGAGCTCCACGCCGCTCATCCCCCCCATGCGGACGTCGAGCACGAGGCAGCCGCGCATCGCCTCGGACCACTCCGCCAGGAACGCCTCGGCCGAGGGCCAGGACCGCGCGAGGACGCCGCGGGAGCGCAGGAGCCAGGCCAGGGCGTCCCGGATCGCGTCGTCGTCGTCGACGACGTGGACGGTGGGCTCGGGCGCGGCGGGCGCGTGGGTCACGAGACCGCCCGGGAGGCCTCGTCCACGGGCAGCGTGAACGAGAAGATGGAGCCGCCCTCCGGGTTCGGCTCCGCCCAGACGCGGCCGCGGTGGAACTCGATGATGGAGCGGCAGATGTTGAGCCCCATGCCCATGCCCTCCGCCTTGGTGGAGAAGAACGGCTGGAACAGCTGCTCGCGCACCTCGGGCGGGATCCCGCAGCCGCGATCCGCGATGGAGACGGTGACGCTCGAGGGCGCGCTGCGGGAGGTGACCAGGATCTCGCGGTGCTCCGCCGGCGTCGCGCTCATGGCGTCCATGGCGTTCCGGAGCAGGTTCAGGACCACCTGCTGCAGGAGCAGGGGGTCCGCCTGCAGCTCGCGATCGTCGTCGGCGAGCCGCGCGCTGATGCGGACCTTGCGCTTGCGGGCCTCCACGTCCGCGAAGCCGACGGCCTCCTCCACCACCGCCCGCATGCGGACCGAGGCGCGGGTGGGCTCGCTCTTCCGCACGAAGTCGTGGACCCGGCGGATGATGCGGCCCGCGCGCTGCGTCTGCTGGGCGGTCTTGCGCAGCGCCTCCTGGAGCTCGGCCCGGCGCGGCTCCCCCTCCTCCAGGAGGTTCAGGCACCCCGTGGTGTAGCCCGCGATGGCCGAGAGCGGCTGGTTCAGCTCGTGCGCGATGGTGCTCGCCATCTCGCCCATGGTGACGAGGCGCGCGGTGGTGGCGAGCTTCTCCTCCTGCTGGCGCGCGAGCTCGCGGGCGCGCTTCCGCTCGGTGATGTCGAGCACGGACCCCATCCAGCCGGTCTGCCGGCCCTCCGCGTCGATGAGGGGCGCCTCGTAGAGGAGCGCGTCGAAGCGCTCGCCGCCGCGGCGCACCAGCCTCATCTCGATGCCGGCGCGCGGCGCGCCCGGCTCGCGGGCGGCCCGCAGCGCCGCCTCGATGGCCTCCTGCTCCTCGGGCGGCCAGTACGGCTGCGGGCCGGGCGAGCCGATCAGCTCGGCCGCCCCGTACCCGACCATCTTGCAGAAGGCCGGGTTCACGTAGATCACGCGCCCCTGCATGTCCACCGCGCGCATGCCGGTGTGGAGCGAGTCCTCCATGGCCTTGCGGAACGCGTGCTCGGACTGGAGCGCCTCCTCGGTGGCGAGCCGCCGCCGCACGTGGCGCCGCAGCGCCCACAGGTTCCACAGCACGGCGACGGCGAGGGTCACGATCACCGCCGTGAGCACGTTGGGGAGCAGCTGCGTCTCGCCCCGGTAGGACTCGAGGTGCAGGAGGAGGCCGTGCCCCGGCGGGTCGAGCGCGACCTGATGCGAGAGCTCGGGCTGGCGAGCCTCCACGTTGGACTTGGCCGCCAGCACCGCACCGCTCGCGTCCCGGATCGTGACGAGGTGCTTCTCGGCGAGCCACCAGGGGACGAGCGCGGCGAGCATGGCGCGCAGCCCGTACACGCCCGCCACGGTGCCCGCCAGGCGGCCCGAGCGGTAGTACGGGACGAAGACGTCGAACACCTGCTCGCCGTCGGAGCGATAGGGCGGCGTGTAGGCCGGGTTGCCGGTGCGGCGGGCGAGGTCGTGCGCCGCCTGGCTCGTGGGCGTCACCCAGGCGCTGCCCGGCCGGGCCGGCGCCGGCGCGCTGGCGCGCAGGCGGCCCTCCGCGTCGAGCACGGCGATCCGCACGAGCCCGGGGCTGTTCTGCAGGAGGTAGGCGGCCCGGATCTCGATCTCCGCCCGATCGAGGTCGGCGGAGTCGCGCCCGAGCTGCCCGAGCTGCTCCAGGTCGCGCGCCAGGCCGAAGCGCACGTTCTGCTCGACCCAGAGGATGTCGCGGATGACGGCACCCCGCTTCTCCTCCAGCTCCTGGCGGTGGAGGACCCAGAGCAGCCCGAGGAGCGCCAGCACGAAGAGGCCGATGGCGACGCGCGGCGCGTACCACTGCCAGCCGTGGGCGGCGGACGCGGGCCGGGGGGCCTGAAGGCGGGCGGGCGCGGCGGTCACGGGCGGTCGGGGGCGAAGCCGGTGGCGCGATAGATGGAGCGGATGAGCTCGGGCCCGATCCGCTCCGCCATCTGCGCGTGGACGGGAAGGAGCGCCCGCTCGAAGGCGCGGCGCTCGGCGGGGGTGGGGACGTGCACCTCGGTCGTGCCGGCCGCCCGCACGCGGGCGAGGTCCTCGTCGTTCTTCTCCTTGGCGATGCG
>JAWOLJ010000113.1:0-14796 GCA_033853555.1 Myxococcota bacterium | reverse complement strand
GCCGACTCTTCGATGCGAAGCTTGGGCAGCGACGCCTCGATCGCCCGCGTCATGCCGCCCAGTTCCTCGACCTCGCGGATATGCGCCCAGGCTTTCGACGCCAGATCGTGCGTCAGCCGCTCGACATAGTACGAGCCGCCCCACGGATCGATCGTGCGGGTGGTTCCGCTCTCGCGCTGCAGGACGATCTGAGTGTTGCGCGCGATGCGGGCGGAGAAGTCGGTCGGCAGCGCCAGCGCCTCGTCGAGCGCGTTGGTGTGCAGCGATTGCGTGCCGCCTTGCGTCGCCGCCATCGCCTCGATGCAGGTGCGCGCGACATTGTTGAAAACATCCTGTGCGGACAGCGACCAGCCTGACGTCTGGCAATGCGTGCGCAGCGAGAGCGAACGGGCGTCGCGCGGGTTGAACTCCTTCATCAGTTTCGCCCACAGCGCACGCGCGGCGCGGAGCTTCGCTACCTCCATGAAGAAGTTCATGCCGATGCCGAAGAAGAAGGACAGCCGCGGCGCGAAACGGTCGACGTCGAGCTGGGCTGCAAGGCCGGCGCGCACATATTCGACGCCGTCGGCAAGCGTATAGGCAAGCTCGAGATCGGCCGACGCGCCGGCCTCCTGCATGTGATAGCCCGAGATCGAGATGGAATTGAATTTCGGCATGTGCGCCGAGGTGTAGGCGAAGATGTCGGAGATGATGCGCAGCGACGGCTTCGGCGGATAGATGTAGGTATTGCGCACCATGAATTCTTTGAGGATGTCGTTCTGGATGGTGCCCGACAATTTGGCCGCCGGCACCCCCTGCTCTTCCGCAGCGACAATATAAAGAGCCAGGACCGGCAGCACCGCACCGTTCATGGTCATGGAGACCGAGATCCGGTCCAGCGGTATGCCGTCGAAGAGGATCTTCACGTCGAGGACGGAATCGATCGCGACGCCCGCCTTGCCGACGTCGCCCACGACCCGCGGGTGGTCCGAGTCGTAGCCGCGGTGCGTGGCGAGGTCGAACGCCACCGAGAGCCCCTTCTGCCCGGCCGCCAGATTGCGCCGGTAGAAGGCGTTCGACTCCTCGGCCGTCGAGTAGCCGGCGTACTGGCGGATGGTCCACGGCCGGTTGGCGTACATCGTGGCCCGCGGACCGCGCAGGTACGGCCAGAGACCGGGCAAGGTGTCGGTGGACTCGAGCTCCTCCAGGTCCGCCGCGGTGTAGAGGGGCTTCACACGGAGCCCCTCCGGCGTCTCCCAGGCCAGCGTCTCGGGATCCTTGCCGCGCAGCTCCTGCCGCGCGGCCTCCCGCCAGGCCGCCACGTCCGCGCGCTGCTTCCGATCCGTTCCCACCGCCATCGTGCTCTCCCCTGCGGCCCGAGCCGGGCCCGAACGCGTTCAACCTAGCGAGGGCCCGTCCGCCCGCATCCCGCGCTCACATCGAGCGACGGTAGCGCCCACCCACGTCGAAGAGCGCCTGGGTGATCTGGCCCAGGCTCGCCACCTTGACCGTCTCCATCAGCTCTGCGAAGACGTTCCCGCCGCCGAGGGCCACCTCGCGCAGTCGCGCCAGCGCCGCCGGCGCGCGCGCCGCATGGCGGGCCTGGAAGGCGCGAAGGCTCGCGAGCTGCGCCTGCTTCTCGGCCTCGCTCGAGCGCATGAGCGCCACCGGCCGGGGCGCCTGCTCGGGGAGCGGGTTCTCGAAGGTGTTGACGCCCACGATCGGGAGCTCGCCCGAGTGCTTGAGCGATTCGTAGTGGAGGCTCTCCTCCTGGATCTTGCCGCGCTGGTAGAGCGTCTCCATGGCGCCCAGCACCCCGCCGCGCTGCGAGAGCCGCTCGAACTCCGCCAGCACCGCCTCCTCCACCCGCTCGGTGAGCTCCTCGATCACGTAGGCGCCCTGCAGCGGATTCTCGTTGCGCGCGAGGCCGAGCTCGCGGTTGATGATGAGCTGGATCGCGAGAGCGCGGCGCACCGACTCCTCGCTGGGCGTGGTGACCGCCTCGTCGTAGGCGTTGGTGTGCAGGCTGTTGCAGTGGTCCTGGAGCGCGGTCAGCGCCTGCAGCGTGGTGCGGATGTCGTTGAAGGCCATCTCCTGGGCGTGGAGCGAGCGGCCCGAGGTCTGGACGTGATACTTGAGCTTCTGGCTGCGCTCCGATGCGCCGTAGCGCTCGCGCATCGCGAGCGCCCAGATGCGCCGCGCGACGCGGCCGATCACCGAGTACTCGGGATCGAGCCCGTTCGAGAAGAAGAAGGAGAAGTTCGGCGCGAAGCCGTCGATCCGCATCCCGCGGGCGAGGTAGTACTCGACGTAGGTGAAGGCGTTGGCGAGCGTGAAGGCGAGCTGCGTGATGGGATTCGCTCCGGCCTCCGCGATGTGGTAGCCGGAGATCGAGACCGAGTAGAAGTTCCCCACCTGGTTCGCGACGAAGTACTCCTGGATGTCGCCCATGGCGCGGAGCGCGAACTCCGTCGAGAAGATGCAGGTGTTCTGCGCCTGATCCTCCTTCAGGATGTCGGCCTGCACCGTCCCGCGCACCGTCCGCAGCACGTCGGCGCGGATGCGGGCGTAGGTCTCCGCGTCCACCGCCTCGTCGCCGGCGATCCCGAGAAGGCCGAGGCCGAGCCCATCGTGTCCGTCCGGCGGGGCGCCGGCGTAGGTCGGGAGCCCCCGGTCGGCCAGGCGCCCGCGCAGTCCGTCGAGCCGCCCGGTCTCGCGCAGGTGGCGCTCCACCTGCTGGTCGATGGACGCGTTCAGGAAGAAGGCAAGGACGATGGGCGCCGGACCGTTGATCGTCATGGAGACGGAGGTCGCGGGATCGCAGAGATCGAAGCCCGAGTAGAGCTTCTTCGCGTCGTCCACCGTGCAGACCGAGACCCCGGAGTTTCCGACCTTGCCGTAGACGTCGGGGCGCTCCTCGGGATCGCGCCCGTAGAGGGTCACGCTGTCGAAGGCCGTGGAGAGCCGGGCGCCGCGCTGGCCGCGTGCCAGGAGGTGGAAGCGGCGGTTCGTGCGCTCGGGCGTCCCCTCCCCCGCGAACATGCGCGTCGGGTCCTCGCTCTCGCGCTTGAACGGGAAGACGCCGGCGGTGAAGGGGAAGGCGCCGGGGAGGTTCTCGAGCCGCAGGTAGCGCAGGAGATCGCCCCAGCTCTCCTGGCGCGGGAGCGCCACCTTCGGCACGGCCGTGCGGGCCAGGGATTCGACGAAGTTCTCCACGCGGATCGGACGCTCGCGGACCACATATTCTTGCGTCGCCGCGCGGTAGCGGGCGCGCGTGGCCGGCCAGGCCGCGAGGGCCGCGCGCTCCGCCGGATCGAGCGCGGCCAGCGCCGCGTCGTAGCGGCGCCGCAGCGCGAGGCGCGCGGGATCCGCCGCGCCCTCCGCGCAGGCCGCCGGGCCCCAGGGCGCGAGCTCCGCCGACGGCTCGTCGCCGAGGGCGCGGAGCGCTCGCGCCAGCGCCCAGGCGTCGCTCGCCCGCTCGGCGCGCTCCTCGGTCTGCGCGCGCCAGCCCCGCACCGTCTCGGCGATCTCGGCCAGGTAGCGGCCGCGGGCCGGCGGCACCAGCGGGCGCGGGCGCTCGGGAACGGCGCGCGCGGAGCCCTCCGGCGCACGCAGCGAGACCCCGGTCTTCTCGGCCGCCCGCTCCACCAGCGCCGCGTAGCAGCGTTCGGTCCCGGGATCGTTCCAGCGGCTCGCGATGGTCGGAAAGACCGGGAGCGATTCGTCCGCTCCGTCGAAGCGCGCATGGTTGCGCCGCCACTGCTTGCGCACGTCGCGCAGCGCGTCCTCTGCGCCGCTGCGATCGAACTTGTTCAGCACCACCAGGTCGGCGAGCTCCAGCATGTCGATCTTCTCGAGCTGGGAGGGAGCGCCGTACTCCGGTGTCATCACGTAGGCCGAGACGTCGGCGAGATCCACGATCTCCGAGTCGCTCTGACCGATCCCGGCCGTCTCCACCAGGACCAGGTCGAAGCCCGCCGCCTGGAGCACGCCCACCGCGTCCCGCACGGCTTGCGAGAGCGCGAGGTTCGCCTGCCGGGTCGCCAGCGAGCGCACGAAGATCCCGGGGCCGTGGATCGCGTTCATGCGGATCCGGTCGCCGAGGAGCGCGCCGCCCGAGCGGCGGCGCGTCGGATCCACCAGCAGGACGCCGATCGTGCGCTCGGGGAAGTCGCGCCGCAGGCGCCGCACCATCTCGTCCACCACGCTCGACTTGCCGGCGCCGCCCGTTCCGGTGAAGCCGATCACCGGCGCGCGCGGTCCGCTGCGGCGCGCCTCGAGCTCCGCCCGCAGCCGCGCGACGCCGGGTCCGCCCTGGGGCCCCTCCTCCTCGAGCCAGGTCACCAGCCGGGCCACCGCGACGGGATCCTGCGGCGAGAGCCGCGCGAGCTCGTCGCCCGGCCGCTCGATGGTGCGCCGATTGCACTCCTCGACGATGGTGCGAACCATCCCCTCGAGACCGAGGCGCCGCCCGTCCTCGGGGCTGAAGATCCGCGCCACGCCGTGGGCCTGGAGCGCCTCGATCTCCTCGGGCACGATCACGCCGCCGCCGCCGCCATACACCCGGACGTGTGAGGCGCCGAGCGTACGCAGACGGTCCACCAGGTAGCGGAAGAACTCCATGTGGCCGCCCTGGTAGGAGGAGATCGCGACCGCGTGGGCGTCCTCCTGGAGCACGGCCTCGACGATCTCGTCCACGCCCCGGTCGTGGCCGAGGTGGATCACCTCGGCGCCGAGCGACTGGAGGATGCGGCGAATGATGTTGATGGACGCGTCGTGCCCGTCGAAGATCGAGGCCGCCGTCACGACCCGCACGCGCGTCGGCGGGCGGTGGAGCGGCGTCGGGGCGGGGGCCGAGCTCATGGGTTCCTCCGGGGCCCGCGACGCAGGCGCTCGATCCGCCCCGCGACGTGGGCGCGGTAGCGGCTGATCTCGTCGCGCAGGCCTCCGAGCTCGGCGATGCGCACCTCGAGCTCGGCCTCGCGCCGCCCGAGGAGCCCACCGAGGCGCTCGAGGAGCGCCTCGGTCGAGCCGGCGATCGCGTGCACGGCGTTGAGCTCGCGGATCTCGGCCAGGGAGAGGCCGAGGGCCTTCAGGCGCCGGATGAAGCGCAGCCGCTCGAGCTCGTCCTCCCCGTAGACCCGCCGGCCGCCGGCGCGGCGCCGCACGTTGGGGAGGAGGCCCTGCTCCTCGTAGTAGCGGACGGTCCGGGGCGAGAGGCCGGTGCGCGCGCAGAGCTCGCCGATCGAGAGGCCGTCCCGACGCGAGGGGTCGGAGAGGCTCTCCGGGTGCCCCGGGGAAGGTTCCGCTTTCGCTTCGCCTACACGGGCTTGCCAGTTCACGTCAAGTGGATATCACGGCCCGGCGCCGGGCTCAAGCCGGGCCCGCTCGCGGGCCCCGAGGCGGGCGCGGAAGACCCGGCCCGGCAGGCGACGCTTCAGCACCTCCCGCTCGAGCCAGGCCGTGGTGTCCACCAGCGCCTCCAGATCCACGCCGGTGCGCACGCCCGCGCCCTCGAAGAGGTCCACCACGTCCTCGGTCGCGACGTTGCCGGAGGCCCCCGGGGCGTAGGGGCAGCCGCCGAGCCCGCCGAGCGAGGTGTCGAAGATCCGGATCCCCGCCTCGTGGCCCGCCTGCACGTTGGCGAGGGCACGGCCGTAGGTGTCGTGGAGGTGGAGGGCCACGCCGGCCAGGGGTGCCACGCCCGCGATCGCCCGCACGAGCTCCGCCACCTGCCGCGGGCGCCCCACCCCGATGGTGTCGCCGAGCGAGATCTCCTCCACGCCGAGGGCGCGCAGGCGCTCCACCAGCGCCACCACCGCAGCCGGCGCGACCGCCCCCTCGTAGGGGCAGCCACAGACCGTGGAGACGTAGGCGCGCAGCCGCACGCCATCGGCGCGAGCGCGCTCCGCCACCGGCCGGAAGCGCTCCAGCGCCTCCGCCACCGAGCAGTTCACGTTCTTGCGGTTGTGGCTCTCGCTCGCCGAGAGGAAGAGCGCCGCCACCGGGATTCCGGCCGCGCGCAGGCGCTCGTAGCCGCGCTCGTTCGGGACCAGCGCGCTCCAGGTCACCCCGGGCGGGCGCGGCGCCCGACGCGCCAGCTCGTCGGAATCGGCGAGCTGGGGGATCCACTTCGGCGAGACGAAGGAGGTGAGCTCGATCCGTCGCAGCCCCGAGCGCGCGAGGCGCGACACCAGCTCGAGCTTGGCCTCGGTCGGGACCGGGTCGGGCTCGTTCTGCAGCCCGTCCCGCGGGCCGACCTCGTAGATCACGACGTCGGGCCCGCCGCCGGCCTCCACTTCATTTCTCGTAGCTGTAGAACCCGCGTCCGGTCTTCACGCCGAGCCAGCCCGCTTCGACCCGCTTCCGGATCAGCGTGCAGGGCTGGTAGCGCGGATCGCCGAACTCGCGGTAGAGGCTCTCCAGGATCGCCTGCACCACGTCGAGCCCCACCAGGTCCGCCAGCGCGAGAGGGCCCATCGGGTGGTTGCAGCCGAGCTTCATGCACTCGTCGATCCCCTTGGCGTCCGCCACGCCCTGCATCAGGGCCAGCGCCGCCTCGTTGATCATCGGCATCACCACGCGGTTCACCACGAAGCCCGGGAAGTCCCGCACGTCGATCGGGATCTTGCCGAGCGACTCGGCGAGCTTGCGCACCCGCTCGGCGGTCGAGTCCGAGGTGTTCAGGCCCCGCACCACCTCCACGAGCTTCATCGCCGGCACCGGGTTGAAGAAGTGCATGCCGCAGAAGTGCCCCGGCCGCTTGGTGAAGGCGCCGAGCTTGGTGATGGAGAGGCTCGAGGTGTTGGACGCGATGATGGTGTCGTCCGAGAGCGTGTCGTCGAGCGCCTCCAGGATCTGCTGCTTCACCGCCAGATCCTCGGGCGCCGACTCGATCACGATGTCGCACTGCTTGAGCTCGGAGAGCGGCACCACGCCCCGGATGCGAGCCAGGGCCTCGTCGCGCTGGGCGCCCGTCAGGCGCTCCTTCGCGACCAGCCGCTCGAGCGTCTTGCGGATGCTCGCGAGGCCCCGGTCCACCGACTCCTGCCGCCGGTTCTGGTACAGGACCTCGTAGCCTGCCTGTGCAGCCACCTGGGTGATCCCGCTCCCCATGGTGCCCGTGCCGATCACGCCGATCACCTTCATGTCGATCACTCCCTCGACCTCCGGCCGGCTCAGACGAGCTCGACCGCGAGCGCGACCGCCTCGCCGCCGCCAATGCAGAGCGTCGCCACGCCCTTGCGCTGTCCGCGATCGCGGAGCGCGTGGAGCAGCGTCACCAGGATGCGGGCGCCGGAGCAGCCGATCGGATGCCCGATCGAGACCGCGCCGCCGTGCACGTTCACGCGCTCCGCATCGAGGCCGTGCTCCTGCATCGCCGCCATGGTGACGCCCGAGAAGGCCTCGTTGATCTCGTAGAGGTCCCAGTCGAGCGGGCGCGTGCCGGTCTTCTGGTACAGGCGCCGCAGCGCCTCGACCGGCGCGATGGTGAACCACTTGGGCTCCACCGCCGCCGTCGAGTCGGCGACGATGCGCGCCAGCACGCCGTAGCCTCGGCTCTTCGCCACCTCGGCGGAGGTGACCACCAGCGCGGCGCCGCCGTCGTTGATGCTCGAGGCGTTGGCCGCCGTGACGGTGCCGTCCTTCGCGAAGGCGGGCTTGAGCGACGGCATCTTGTCGAGCTGCGCCTTCTTCGGCCCCTCGTCCTCGTCCACGAGGAGCGGCTCGCCCTTCTTCTGCGGCACCGGGACGGGCACGATCTCGGCCTTGAACTTCCCGGCCTTCTGGGCCTGGAGCGCGCGCTCGAAGCTGCGGCGCGCGAAGGCGTCCTGCGCCTCGCGCGTGAAGCCGTACTTCCTGGCCACGAGATCGCCGCAGTTCCCCATGTGCACCTGGTCGTAGGGGTCCCAGAGGCCGTCGTGGATCATCGAGTCGACGATCGTCCCGTTGCCCATGCGATAGCCGGTGCGGGCGTTCGGGAGCAGGTAGGGCGCGTTCGACATCGACTCCATGCCGCCGGCCACGATCACCTCGGCGTCGCCCACCAGGATCTCGCGGCGCGCGAACATCACCGCCTGCAGCCCCGAGCCGCAGACCTTGTTCACCGTGATGGCGCCGGTCGAGACCGGAAGGCCGGCCTTGATCGTCGCCTGGCGCGCGGGCGCCTGGCCGACGCCGCCCGAGAGCACACAGCCCATGATCACGCGGTCCACCTGCTCCGCGGTGGCTCCCGCTCGCTTCAGCGCCTCGCGGATGGCGACGGCGCCAAGCTCCGGCGCCGTCAGCGACGCGAGGGCGCCCTGGAAGCTTCCGACGGGCGTGCGCGCCGCGCCGGCGATGACGACGTCCTGCTGGCTCATGGGTTCTCCTGGCTGCTCGGGGGTGGGGTCCGCAGGGGCCGGACGGCCTCGCTCGAGCCCGTCCTCTGCACCCCTGTTGCCCTCTGCCCTGCCCCGCCCCGTGGGTGGCCTTGAAGCGCTCGAAGGTCGCGCAGGTCCCTGGAGCGGACGCTCCCGCGCCGACTGCGCGCCGGTCGGCGCAGGCTACACGAGCCTCGCGCGTGGCGTCAAACGCCGGCGGGCGGCGCGGGCGCTGCGGCCCCGCGCTTGGCGACTCGCGGTCAGCGATAGCCGAGCTGCTCGATGCGCGGGCGGCTGCGCGTCCAGTGCGGCTCCACCTTCACCCAGAGCTCGAGGTGGACGTGGCGACCGAGCAGCGCCTCGATCTCGGCGCGCGCGCGCACACCGATCTCCTTGATGCGCGAGCCGGCCGCCCCCACCACGATCCGTTTCTGGGACGCGCGTTCCACCAGCAGATCCGCCGCGATCCGCGTGAGATCCGGCCGGCTCTCGTCGAAGGCGCGGATCTCCACCCCGAGCTGGTAGGGGAGCTCCTGTCCCAGGACCTGGAATGCGGCCTCCCGCACCAGCTCCGCCGCCAGGAAGCGGAGCGGGCGATCCGTGAGCTCGTCCGCCGGGTAGAGGGGCGGCGCCTCCGGAAGCCGGGCCAGGATCGCCGAGAGGAGCGCGCCCAGGCCCTCGTCGCGCAGCGCCGAGACGCGCAGCCGCGCGGCCGCGCGCTCGAGCGCGGCTCCCGGGATCGGCGCGCCGCCCGCCGGCCGGTCGGCCTGGGTCTCCACCAGCAGGAAGGGCTTGCGCAGCGCCTGGAGGCGCTCGAGCAGCGCCTGGTGGGGCGGCTCCCAGCCGCGCGCCGCGTCCACCAGCACGAGCGCGAGATCGCAGTCCTGGAGCGCCGCCTCGGTGGCCTCCTGCATCGCGCGGTGCAGGGCCGTCGCGCCGTGGTGAAGGCCCGGCGTATCGAGCAGCAGGATCTGCGCGCCGGGAAGCGTGAGCACGCCCAGGAGCCGGCTGCGTGTGGTCTGGGGCTTCGGGGTGACGATCGCGAGCTTCTCGCCGAGCAGACGATTCAGCAGCGTCGACTTGCCCGCGTTCGGGAGGCCGAGGATCGCCACCACGCCACAGCGGTGAGCGGCCTCAGCCAACGGGCTCCCCGAGTCGCGCGAGGGCGGCCTCGGCCGCCGCCTGCTCCGCTCCGCGCTTGGTGCGACCCCGACCCTCGCCGAGCACCTCCTCGGCCACGCACACCTCCACGACGAAGCGACCGGCATCGCCGTCCTGGCCGCTGTCCGAGCGCACGCGATAGCTCGGCGTGGTGCGCCGCTGCGCCTGCGCCCACTCGTTGAGGCGCGTCTTGGCGTCGCGCTGCACCGGGGCGGCCCCCTGCACCAGGGCCTCCGCGAAGAGGCGTCGCACCAGCGAGAAGACCGGAGCGAGACCGCCGTCCAGGTAGAGCGCGCCGAGCACCGCCTCGAACAGATCGGCCAGGATCGAGTCCTTCTCCGCGCCGCCCGTGCGCTGCTCGCTTCGCCCGAGGCGCGCGAGCGGTCCGAGGCCGAGGAGCCGCGCGCGCTCGGCCAGCGCGCGCTCGTTCACCAGCGCGCCACGCGCCCGTGTCAGGAGGCCTTCGCTCCAGACGGGATGCGCCTCGTAGAGGAGCTGCGCCACCACGAGACCGAGCACCGCGTCGCCCAGGAACTCGAGACGCTCGTTCCCACGCGAGCCGTCGATCTCGTAGGCGAACGAGGGATGCGTGAGCGCCGACTCGAGAAGAGCGGGCCGGGCGAAGCCGTGCCCGAGAGCGCGCTCGAGCTCGGCCAGGGACGCGCGCAGGGCTGCGCTCACGCGAGGGATGCGGCGATCCAGCCGCCCCCGAGCACCTCGTCGCCGGCGTAGAAGACCGCCGCCTGGCCGGGAGCCACCGCTCGCACCGGCTGGTCGAAGCGCGCCTCCGCGCGCTGCGCCGGGCCGGGCGTGACCGTGGCCGGCGCCCCGTCGTGGCGGTAGCGCACCCGGACGCGCACCCGCAGCGAAGATCCGGGAGGCCGGCCCCCGACCCACGAGACGCCTTCGAGCGCGGCGCCCGTCGCCGCGAGCTCCTCCTCGGCGCCCACCACCACGCGATTGCGAGCCGCATCGAGCGCCGTCACGTAGAGCCGCCGCTGCGCCGAAAGCCCGAGGCCCCGGCGCTGACCCACCGTGAAGTGCTGCACGCCGGCGTGTCGCCCGAGGACGCGGCCCGCACGGTCCACGATCTCGCCCTCGCCGGGGAGCCGATCGGGCCGGAGCGCCGCGACCACCGCCGCGTAGTCACCGTCCGGAACGACGCAGATCTCCTGGCTCTCGGGCTTCTCGGCCGTGGCGAGGCCGAGCGCGCGCGCGCGGGCGCGCACCTCGCTCTTCCGGAGCTCACCCAGCGGAAACTCGATCCGCGCGAGCTGCTCGGGCGCGAGATCGAAGAGGAAGTAGGACTGGTCCTTCCCCTCGTCGCGCGCGCGCAGCAGGCGACAGGATCCGGTGTCGGGATCGCGGGCGATCCGCGCGTAGTGGCCCGTCGCCACCCGATGCGCGCCGAGCGCCTCGGCCCGCGCCAGCAGATGATGGAACTTGAAGCGCCGATTGCAGGCCACGCAGGGGATGGGCGTGCGGCCCGCGAGGTAGGCGTCGGCGAAGGGCTCGATCACTTCGGCGCGGAAGCGCTCGGCCCAGTTCGCGACGTAGAACGGGATGCCGAGCCGCTCCGCCACGCGGCGTGCGTCGTCCGCGTCCTCGAGCGAGCAGCAGCGGGAGCCTGCGCCGGCGAGGCGCATCGTCACGCCGATCACCTCGCAGCCCTGCTCCACCAGGAGCGCCGCCGCCACCGAGGAGTCGACGCCGCCCGACATCGCGACCACCACCCGCTCCCTCACCGCGCGGCCGCCTCCCGGGCGCGGGCCACCAGTCGGGGCAGCAGGCCGAGGACGCTGTCGACCTGGGCCTCGTCGACGCCGAGTCCCAGGCTGAAGCGCAGCGAGCCGCGGGCCTGCGCGGGGCTCCGCCCCATCGCGAGGAGCACGTGGGAGGGCTCGACCGAGCCCGATGCGCAGGCCGCGCCGGCCGAGACCGCCACGCCCTCGAGGTCGAGCGCCTGGAGCAGCGCCTCGCCGTCGGCGCCCTCGAACTCGACGTTCAGCGTGTTGGGGAGGAGCGCGCGAGGTGCGCCGTTGCGGTGCACGCGCGGGATCTTCGAGGCGATCCCGTCCCACAGCCGATCGCGCAGGGCGGCGAGTCGGCCGCTCCGCTCGGCCAGGTCGACGGCCGCGAGCTCGCAGGCCAGGCCGAACCCCACGGTGCCCGGGACGTTCTCCGTTCCGCCGCGCCGGCGCCGCTCCTGCGGCCCTCCGCGCACCCAGGGCTCGAGCGCGACCGCGCTCCGCGCCACCAGGCAGCCCACGCCCTTTGGTCCGTTCAGCTTGTGCGCCGAAGCCGAGAGGAGATGCACCGGCAGTCGGTGCAGGTCGATCGGGAGCTTCCCGGCCGCCTGCGTCGCATCCACGTGCACCACCACGCCGCGCTCCACGAGCGGCGACAGCAGCCGCTCCAGGGGCTGCACCACGCCGGTCTCGTTGTTGGCCCAGAGCAGGCTCACCAGGGCCGTCTCGGGTGTGAGGGCCGCCGCCAGACGCTCGGGATCGAGGAGCCCGTCCGCGTCCACCGGAACGCGCGTCACCCTCCAGCCCTCGCGCTCGAGGGCCGCCAACGGCTCCGCCACCGAGGGGTGCTCGGCATTCGAGCTCACGACGTGCCGGCCGCGCGCGGCAGGGCCGCGCAGAAAGCCCTGGAGCGCGAGATTGTTGGCCTCGCTCGCCCCCGAGGTGAAGATCACCTCCTCCGCCGAGGCGCCGAAGAGCGCCGCCACCCGGGCCCGCGCCCGCTCCAGGACCGCCCGGGCCGCCGCTCCCTCGGCGTGCACGCTCGAGGGATTGCCGAAGGGCGCGCGCAGCGCGGTGGCGATCGCCTCCGCAACGGCCTCGCGAAGCGGCGTCGTGGCGTTGTGGTCGAGGTAGATGCGCATGGAGGCCCCAGCCGGGACCTGCGCAGGCTAGCGCAAGAAGGGGGCCCGCGGCGCGCAAGGCGTCGCGGGCCCCGAAGCCCGAGACTCCGGTCTACTCGAGGATCTGCAGCTCCACCCGCCGGTTCAGGGAGCGACCCTCTTCGGTGTTGTTCGAGGCGATCGGCTTCGACTCGCCCCAGCCCTTGGTCGTCAGGCGATCCGCCGCCACACCCTTGCTGGCCAGGTAGTCCGCCACCGACTTGGCGCGCCGCTCCGACAGCTTCTGGTTGTAGGCGTCGGTGCCGATGCTGTCCGTGTGGCCCTCGACGCTCACCCGCACGCCCGGATTGCGGTTCAGGATGTTCGCCGCCTCGTCGAGGATCACGGCCGCGTCGGGCCGGATGTTCGCCTTGTTGAAGTCGAAGTTCACGCCACGGAGCACGATCTTCTCACGCGTCGGCGCGGGAGCGGGAGCCGGAGCCGGCGCCGGAGCGGGCGGCGGGGCCGCTTGCGCGACCGGCTTCTCGTGGCCGATCAACTTGCACGCCGTGTAGCCGACGATGGCGCCGGCGAGGGCGCCGACGCCCGCACCCAGCGACGCAGCACCGAGATCATTGTGGTGGTGGTTCTCGGCGCCGATGAAGCCACCCCCGACGCCGGCCGGCACTGCGAGCGCCGCAGCGCAGACCCAGGGATTTGGCGCCCTGCCGGAGGCGCAAGCCGTAGAGAACACGGCCAACAGGCCGAGCGCAGTAACACGTGTCAGCGTCACGAGTCCCTCCTACACCGCGGCGAAGGCCGCACCGTCGGCTCCAAGCTAGCGGCGATTCGGAGGAAGTAAATCCCCGAAGTGTGGTCGCGCGCCGGTGTCGTGCGACAGATCCCCCATCATGAGGGACGGCGCCAGCCGAGCGATAGTCCGTGGGCCGACACCCGGCACGCGCTGGAGCTCCGCCAGGCTTCGGAACGGGCGCGCCGCGAGCAGGGCCGCCGCTCGCGTCGGGCCGAGGCCCGGAAGAGCCTCCAGAGTGAGGCGATCCGCGCGGTTGGGATCGATTGCGAGCCCGAAGAGCAGGCGCGCGGGGCCCTCGACGCGGGCGGCGCCGACACCCGCGCAGGTCACGGTGCGGGTATGGCCGCTCGGATCCGGCTGACCCCTCGGGACCGGGCAAGCCGGCGCGCTGGGAAGCCCGCGGGGAAGGGCCGCCGCGAAGAGCGCGGCCGCGAGCCACAGCGCCGGGCTCCCGCCCGCCCCTGCGGCCCGGGACGCCACTCAGGCCTCGGCCGCCGGCTCGGCCGCGCCCTGCTCCACGAAGGCCGCGTGGAGCGCACGCACCGCGAGCTCGGTGTACTTCTCCTCGATCACCACCGAGATCTTGATCTCGCTGGTGGAGATGAGCTGGATGTTGATCCCCTCGTCGGCCAGCGTGCGGAACATGCGCGACGCCACCCCGGCGTGGTCCTTCATGCCGAGCCCCACGATCGAGACCTTGGCCACGCCCTCGTCGCCTTCGACCGCGCTGGCACCGATCTCCTGTCCCGCTTCGCGGGCGATCGAGAGGGCGCGGCGGTAGTCGGCCTTCGGCACCGTGAAGGTCATGTCGGTGGTGCCGTCCTGGCTCATGTTCTGGATGATCATGTCGACCACGATCCCCGCCTCTCCGAGCGGGGAGAAGAGCCGGGCGGCGATCCCCGGCTGGTCCTTCACTCCCCGCACGCGGATCTTGGCCTCGTTGCGGTTGTAGGTGACGCCCGAGACCACGAGCTGCTCCACGACGTCCTCCTCGCGCGTGACCCAGGTGCCCTCGACGTCCGAGAAGGACGACCGCACGTGGATCGGAACCCCGTACTGCTTCGCGAACTTGACCGAGCGGATCTGAAGCACCTTCGCACCGAGGCTCGCCATCTCGAGCATCTCGTCGAAGGAGATCCGCGCGAGCTTGCGGGCGGCGGGCACCAGGTTCGGGTCCGTGGTGTAGACGCCGTCCACGTCCGTGTAGATCTCGCAGACGTCCGCCTGGAGCGCCGCCGCGACCGCCACCGCCGAGGTGTCGGAGCCGCCGCGGCCGAGGGTCGTCACGTTCCCCTCCCGGTCGATCCCCTGGAAGCCGGCAACGATAATGATCTCGCCGTTCTTCAGGTCGGCGCGGACCTTTTCGTCCGGGATCTCCTCAATGCGCGCCTTACTGGCAACGCTGTCGGTGATGATCGGCACCTGCCAGCCGTGATACGATTTGGCCTTGTATCCCATCGACTTGAGGCAGATGGCAAGAAGGGCGATGGAGACCTGTTCGCCCGACGCCACAAGGACATCGTACTCCCGCAAGTCCGGAAATTCGCAGATATCGTTGGCCAACGCGACGAGCTTGTTGGTCTCGCCGGACATGGCCGAAACCACGACGATCATATCGTTTCCGGCATCAT
>JAWOLJ010000112.1:0-3259 GCA_033853555.1 Myxococcota bacterium | reverse complement strand
GAAGCTCGGCGTGCCGCGCGAACGCCTGCGGGGGCAGGCCGACGAGGCGCTCGAGCGGCTGCCGAGGGTGAGCGGATCGGGGTCCGGCTCGCTCTACCTCGGCGAGGGCCTGCGGCGCGCGCTCGAGGCGGCGGAGCAGGCCGCGGATCGGCTCAAGGACGACTATGTGAGCGTCGAGCATCTGCTCATCGCGCTCGCCGCGCCCGAGCCGGCGTCGGCCGCCGGCGGCTCGAGCGCGGCTCAGCGCCTGATCGAGAAGGCCGGCGTGACGTCGGACGCGCTGCTCAAGGCGCTGGCGCAGGTGCGCGGCGGCCAGCGGGTCACCGACGAGAACCCCGAGGACAAGTACCAGGCGCTGGCGAAGTACGGCCGCGACCTCACGGCGCTGGCGCGCCAGGGCAAGCTGGATCCGGTGATCGGGCGCGACGACGAGATCCGCCGCGTGATCCAGGTCCTGGCTCGCCGCACGAAGAACAACCCGGTGCTGATCGGCGATCCGGGGGTCGGCAAGACGGCGATCGTCGAGGGGTTGGCGCAGCGCATCGTCTCGGGGGACGTGCCCGAGAGCCTGCGGGGGCGGCGGGTGATCGCGCTCGATCTGGGGTCCTTGATCGCCGGCAGCAAGTTCCGGGGCGAGTTCGAGGACCGGCTCAAGGCGGTGCTCAAGGAGGTCACGGCCGCGGGCGCCCAGGTCATCCTGTTCATCGACGAGCTGCACACGCTCGTGGGGGCGGGCGGGGCCGAGGGGGCGGTGGACGCCTCGAACCTGCTCAAGCCGGCTCTGGCCCGGGGCGAGCTGCACTGCGTGGGCGCCACCACGCTCGACGAGTACCGCGAGCACGTCGAGAAGGACGCGGCGCTGGAGCGGCGGTTCCAGCCGGTGTTCGTGGGCGAGCCGAGCGTGGAGGACACGATCGCCATCCTGCGCGGGCTCAAGGAGCGCTACGAGGTCCACCACGGCATTCGCATCCGGGACTCCGCCCTGGTGGCGGCCGCCATGCTCTCGTCCCGCTACATCGCCGATCGCAAGCTGCCCGACAAGGCCGTGGATCTGGTGGACGAGGCGGCCTCGCGCCTGCGCATGGAGATCGACTCGATGCCCGTCGAGCTGGACGAGCTGACGCGTCGCGAGCGCCAGCTCGAGGTGGAGCGCCAGGCACTCACCAAGGAGACCGACGCGGGGACCCGCGAGCGGCTGCGCCGCCTCGACGAGGAGCTGGGGCGCCTGCGCGACGAGCGCGCCGGCCTCGAGGAGCATTGGAAGAAGGAGAAGGAGGTCGTGGGGCGCATCCGGGCGCTGAACGCCGAGCGCGAGCGCATCAAGATCGAGGAGCAGAAGGCCGAGCGGGTGAGCGACCTGGCGCGCGTGGCCGAGCTGTGCTACGGCCAGCTCCTGCAGATCGAGCGCCAGCTCGAGCAGGAGAACGCCCGGCTCGCCCAGGTCCAGCGCGATCGCCGCATGCTCAAGGAGGAGGTCGACGAGGAGGACATCGCGGAGGTCGTGGCGAAGTGGACCGGGATTCCGGTCGCCCGGCTCATGGAGGGCGAAGTCGAGAAGCTGGTGAGGATGGAGGAGCGCCTGCATCGTCGCGTGATCGGGCAGGACGAGGCGGTGCGCCTCGTCTCGGAGGCCGTGCGCCGCGCTCGCGCGGGGCTCCAGGACCCCAGGCGCCCGGCCGGCTCGTTCCTCTTCCTGGGACCCACCGGCGTGGGGAAGACCGAGCTGGCGCGGGCTCTGGCCGAGTTCCTGTTCGACGACGAGCGGGCCATGGTGCGCATCGACATGTCGGAGTTCCAGGAGAAGCACACGGTCGCCCGGCTCATCGGCGCGCCGCCCGGCTACATCGGCTACGAGGAGGGCGGCCGCCTGACCGAGGCGGTGCGGCGGCGCCCGTACGCGGTCATCCTGCTGGACGAGGTCGAGAAGGCGCACCCCGAGGTCCTGAACGTCCTGCTGCAGCTCCTGGACGACGGCCGCCTGACGGACGGCCACGGCCGCACGGTGGACTTCCGCAACACGCTCGTCATCATGACCTCGAACCTGGGCTCTCAGGACATCCTCGAGCTGGGCGCCGGGGGCACCCCCGAGGAGGCCGCGCGGCTCCAGGCCGAGATGGAGCGCCGGGTCGAGCGCGCGCTCCGCGCCCACTTCCGGCCCGAGTTCCTGAACCGGGTGGACGAGATCGTCGTGTTCCACGCGCTCTCGCGCGACGAGCTGCGCCGGATCGTGGATCTGCACGCCGAGTCGCTGCGCAAGATGCTCGCCGATCGCGACCTCCGCCTGGATCTCACCGACGCGGCGCGCGCTGCCCTGGCCGAGGAGGGCTACGACCCGCAGTTCGGCGCCCGGCCGCTCAAGCGCACGCTGCAGCGCCGGGTGCAGAATCCCCTGGCCCTGCGGCTGCTCCAGGGCGAGTTCCAGCCGGGGCAGGTCGTCCGCGTGGATTTCGCGGCGGGCGAGTTCCGCTTCTCCGTCGCGGCCCCGGAGCCCGCGCGCGCCTAGGATCCCGACCGCGCCGCCGCGCGGCGGCCCGGCCGGTCAGCTCCGCTCGGCCTGGGGCGCCGGGCCCTCGCTGTAGAACACGACCTTGTTCTTGGGCGGGCGCTTGGCCCGCAGCAGCGCCTGGTTGGCGGCGCGCCACAGATCCTCGGCACCGAGAGCGTGGTCGGGGAAGAGCGAGACCCCCATGCTCACCGTGACCCCCACGTGGTGCCGGCGGCGCTCCAGGTCCTCCACCTCGACGACGAGGTGCTCGACCAGCGCCCGCAGGCGCTCCGACACGGCGAGCACGTCGTGGGCGTGGACCGGGGCCGTGAGCAGGATGGCGAACTCCTCGCCGCCCCAGCGGGCGACGGTGTCGAAGGGGCGCACACCGTGCTGCAGGGCGTGCGCGACCTGCACCAGCACGCGGTTGGCGGCGGCGAAGCCGTAGGCGCTGTTGAAGGACTTGAAGTCGTCGATGTCGGCGATGCACAGCGCCATCGAGCTCCGCTCGCGCCGGGCGCGCGCCATCTCGTTGCGGAGCTGCAGGTCGAAGTAGGAGCGGTTGTAGATGGCGGTGAGGGGGTCGATGAACACCAGCTTCTCGATGCGCTCCGCGCGCTCCAGCACGCCGCCGCACAGGTCGCCGAGCAGCGCCACCAGGGCGAGCGCGCTGGGCGAGAAGTGCTCGGACCCGCGGGCCAGCACCTCGAGCAGCCCGAGGACCTGCCCTTCGCTCGAGCTCACGGCGCAGATCACCACCGACCGGATGCGGCG
>JAWOLJ010000111.1:0-4753 GCA_033853555.1 Myxococcota bacterium | reverse complement strand
CCGAGTGCTCGTCCACCTCCACGGCCTTGGCGCCCACCACGCAGCACTTGCCCATCCCGCGCGCCACCACCGCCGCGTGCGAGGTCATCCCGCCGCGGGCCGTGAGAATGCCCTTGGCGGCCGCCATTCCCTTGATGTCCTCGGGCGAGGTCTCGGCGCGGACCAGCACGACGGCCTTGCCGTCCTTCGCCCAGGCGAAGGCCTCGGCCGCGTCGAAGACCACCTGGCCTGCGGCCGCCCCCGGTGAAGCCGGGAGCCCCGTCGCGAGGACGGTGCACTGGGCGTGCGGGTCCACCATCGGGTGGAGCAGCTGGTCCAGCGCCTCGGGCGTGACCCGCTGCAGCGCCTCCTCCTCCGAGATCAACTTCTCGTCCACCATCTCGACGGCCGCGCGGACCGCCGCGGCGCCGGTGCGCTTGGCGTTGCGGGTCTGGAGCAGGAACAGCTTGCCCCGCTCGACCGTGAACTCGAGGTCCTGCATGTCCCGGAAGTGCTTCTCCAGCCGCTGGTAGGTGTTCACCAGCTCCTTGTAGGCCGGCGGGAACCGCTTCGCCATCACCTCGATCGGCTCGGGAGTGCGGATGCCCGCCACGACATCCTCGCCCTGCGCGTTGACGAGGAACTCGCCGAAGAACCGCTTCTCGCCGGTGGACGGGTCGCGCGTGAAGGCAACACCGGTGCCGGAGTCCTCGCCGAAGTTGCCGAACACCATCGCGACCACGCTCACCGCGGTGCCGAGCGTCTCCGGCACGTGATGGATCCGCCGGTAGGCCACCGCGCGGTCGCCCATCCAGGAGCGCCACACCGCTTCGATCGCGCCCCACAGCTGGGCCTCGGGCTCCTCCGGGAATCCCTGCGGGAGCAGCTTCTTGAGGGCCGCCTTGTACTCGCCCACGAGGGCCTTGAGGTCCTCGGCGGGCAGATCGATGTCGCGCTCGACGCCGCGGGCCTTCTTCTTGGCGTGGAGCAGCGGCTCGAACGGGCTCCTGCTCCCCTTCAGCCCCAGCACCACGTCGCCGTACATCTGCACGAACCGGCGGTAGGCGTCGTACGCGAACTGCGGATTGCCCGTCTCCTCGGCCAGCGCCGCCGCGACCTTGTCGTTGAGCCCCAGATTCAGGATCGTGTCCATCATTCCGGGCATCGAGACCGCGGCGCCCGAGCGGACGGAGACGAGCAGCGGCTTGGTGGTGGCGCCGAACTTCCGGCCCATCTCCTTCTCGACCTTCGCCAGGTTCTTCTCGACCTCGGCCTTGAGCTCCTTCGGATAGCGCTTGGTGCTGATGTATGCGTTGCACAGGTCGGCGCTGATCGTGAAGCCCGGGGGGACGGGGATGCCGAGGTTGGTCATCTCGGCGAGGTTGGCGCCCTTGCCGCCGAGCACGGTCTTCATCTTGGCCGTGCCGTCGGCATGGCCGCCGCCGAAGAAGTAGACGTAGCGCTTCATCCTAGCCCTTCGTTGCCCTCGCGGCCTCCGACTCGAAGCGGAGCTTCGCGGCGTCGGAGGGGATGGGCGTGGGGTACTGGTTGGAAAAACAGGCGTGGCAGAAGCGGGTCGGGTCTCCCGCGCTCGCGTTGACCATCCCTTCGAGCGAGAGGTACCCGAGCGAGTCCACGCCCAGATAGGCCGCGATCTCCTCGACCGAATGGGACGCGGCGATGAGCTCCTCCCGGGTCGGCGTGTCGATGCCGTAGTAGCATGGCCCGACGATGGGCGGGGAGGCGACCCGGAAATGCACCTCCCGCGCTCCCGCGTTGCGGATCATCGAGACGAGGCCCCGGCTCGTGGTGCCGCGCACGATCGAGTCGTCCACGACCACGACCTTCCTGCCGGCGACGACCTCGCGCACCGCGTTGTACTTGATCTTCACCTTCGCGTCGCGCCCCGCCTGGGCCGGATGGATGAACGTCCGCCCCACGTAGTGGTTGCGGATGAGCGCATGCTCGAGCGGGACGCCGGATGCCTCCGAGAAGCCGAGTGCCGCCGCGTTGGACGAGTCGGGCACGGAGAACACGCAATCGGCGCCGGGCGCCGGCTGCTCCTGCGCCAGCCGGCGGCCCAGGGCGCGGCGGTACTGGTCCACGCTCTCGCCGAAGATGAGACTGTCGGGCCGCGAGAAATAGACCAGCTCGAACACGCAGTGCTTCGCCGGCTGCGGGGGCAGGGGGTCGAGGTAGTCGATCTTCGCGCCCTCGAGGCGCAGCACGGTGCCGGGCTCCAGCTCGCACACCGACCGCGCGCCGACGATGTCCAGCGCGCAGCTCTCGGAGGCGACCACCGGCGCGTCGCCCACCTTGCCGAGCATCAACGGGCGGAACCCGCGCGGGTCCACGATCGCGAACATCACCTGGTTGACGGTGATGACGAGCGAATACGCCCCCTCCACGCGGAGCAGCGCCTCCCGGATCTGGTCGGCGGGGTCCTTCCGCTGCGAGCGCGCGATCAGGTGGACCAGGATCTCCGAGTCCATGGTGGACTGGAAGATGCTGCCGGCGTCCACCAGCTCGCGGCGCAGCTCGGCGGCGTTGGTGAGGTTGCCGTTGTGACCGAGCGCGAGCGTGCCGCTGCGATAGCGCACCAGCACCGGCTGCGAGTTGATCAGGACGCTCGAGCCGGCGGTGCTGTACCGCGTGTGCCCGATCGCCGTCGAGCCCTCGAAGCTCTCCAGCACGCCCTCGGAGAACACGTCCGACACCAGGCCCATGCCGCGGTGGGTGCGCGCCACGCCGGCGTCGTCCACCGAGACGATGCCCGCGGACTCCTGGCCGCGGTGCTGGAGCGAGTAGAGCCCCAGATACGCGAGCCGGGCCGCCTCGGGGTGGTTCGCTACGCCGATGATCCCGCACATTTCGCGCTACCCTCCCCGAGCAAGCTGCGTGCCGTCGGCTCCGTCGAGCCGGCGAGGTATGGCGTTCTCATAGATCCGGCGCAGGCGCGCGGCCGGCAGGTCCACCTTGCTGCGGCCCACCGTGAGCCGCACGGAGCCATCGCCGCCGCCGACGGTGCCCACGATGCGCGCCCGTACGCCGCAGCGGCGCGCGAGGTCCAGGACGGCCTGGGCGCGCTCCGGCGCGGCGCTCACGACCGCCCGGCCCTGGTCCTCGGCGAACAGCACGGTGGCCGGCGCGAGCGCTCCGGCGAGCGCCGTGAGGTCCGCCTCGCATCCGAGCACGCCCGCCGCCAGCACCGCGCTCTCGACCAGCGCGACGGCCAGGCCGCCCTCCGAGACGTCGTGGGCCGACGCGAGCAGCCGCTCTTCGGCGCCGAGGGCGAGGCATTCGACCAGCGCCTTCTCGGCCGCGAGGTCCACCGGCGGAGGCGCGCCGAAGACATCGCCGGTCGCGAGCGAGAGGTACTGGGAGCCGCCCAGGGCGCCCCGCGTCTCGCCCAGGACGATGATCGCGTCACCCGGAGCGCGGAACGCGGCGCCGAGGCGGCACTCGATGTCCGCAAGGGCCCCGACCATCCCGATCACGGGCGTGGGGAGCACCCCTCCACCCGGGCTCTCGTTGTAGAAGGACACGTTGCCACCGGTGACCGGCGTGCCGAGCGCGCGGCAGGCGTCGGCAATGCCGCGGCACGCTTCGCGGAACTGGAAGAACACCTCCGGCCGCCCGGGATTGCCGAAGTTGAGGCAGTCGGTGATCCCCAGCGGGCGCGCCCCCGTCGCGGCGATGTTGCGGGCCGCTTCCGCCACCACCGCCTTGCCGCCCTCGTAGGGATCGAGCCAGACGTACCGGCCGCTGCCACCGCTGGAGAGCGCGATGCCCAGGGAGGTGTCCCGCACCCGGAGCACTGCCGCGTCGCCGCCGGGCCCCGCGACGGTGTTGGTCTGCACCGACGTGTCGTACTGCTCGAATACCCAGCGCTTGGAGGCGATCGTCGGCAGATCGAGGAGCCGCTCGAGCACGCCGTTGAGGTCGAGGTCCGGAGCGGGGGAGGGCACGGGGCGCGCGCGGCGCGCGGCCGACTCCGGGCTCTCGCGCCCCTCGGGGCGGTAGACCGGCGCCTCGACCAGGGACCGGCCGGGGATTTCCGCGACCACCTCGGCGCCCCAGCGCACCCGGTACATCCCGTCGTCGGTCACGGTCCCGATCACGGCGCTTCCCAGCTCCCAGCGGCGGCAGATGTCGTCCACCTCGCGCTCCCTGCCGCGCTGGGCCACCACCAGCATCCTTTCCTGCGACTCCGAGAGAAGGATCTCGTACGGCGTCATCGCCTCCTCGCGCACCGGCATCAGCTTCGCGTCGATCTCGACGCCCACGCCGCCCCGCGCCGCCATCTCGGCCGAGCTCGACACCAGGCCCGCCGCGCCCATGTCCTGGATCGCGACGATGTGCCCGGAGCGGATCAGCTCAAGCGAGGCCTCGATCAGCAGCTTCTCGGTGAACGGGTCCCCGACCTGAACCTGCGGGCGCCGGGCCTCGCTCTTCTCCGACAGCTCCTCGGAGGCGAACGAGGCGCCGTGGATGCCGTCGCGGCCGGTGCGCGAGCCGACGGCGATGATCGGGTTGCCGGGGCCCGCGGCGCGCGCGCGGATGAGCTCGTCCTCGCGCAGCAGTCCCACGCACATCGCGTTGACCAGCGGATTGCCCTCGTAGGCGGTCTCGAAGGCGACGTCTCCACCCACGGTCGGGACGCCCACGCAGTTGCCGTAGTCGCCGATGCCGCGCACCACGCCCTTCATCAGGTAGCGCTGCCGGTCGCGGTCGAGCGGCCCGAAGCGGAGCGAGTCCAGCACCGCGACGGGGC
>JAWOLJ010000110.1:0-109143 GCA_033853555.1 Myxococcota bacterium | reverse complement strand
TTCGGGCCGCCGGGGCGCCGCGTCCGAACCTCCTCCCCCCCAGGATGAGTTCGGATTCACCCACCGTTTCGGTGCCTCGCCGGGGAACTTGAGCCCTTTTTGCCGGCCCGATGCCGCCGGATGCGCGTGCAACTCGCGCCCTCCGCGCAAGCCCCTGGAATGCCTGGGCTTGCCGAATCGGGGCCGGGGCGACGGAGCCCGCCGGACCTAGCCGCCGGCCCGACGAGGCTCGGAGATCGACTCCGTGGCGCCGGCGCTCGCGCCGGCGGGAGCCTCGTCGTCCCAGCGCATGCGCTGGTAATCGAAGTCGCCGTCGGCGATCACGTTGAACTTCACGATCTCGAAGTACGGCGAGAGGTCGAAGTCCCGGGGTGTCAGGAGGGTCGGATGGCGCATCCGGAAGCGCCGGACGTAGGCCGGCCGCCCCGGGCCGAGCAGGCGGCCGATCCAGCCGCGGGCTGGCGGCGGCGCCGCAATGCGTGACTCCTCCTCGGGCACGATCGGGAAGCGCACCTTGCCGAAGACCTGACCCAGAAGGCTCGAGCAGATCACCTCGGTCGGTGCTCCGCTCCCGAAGTGGAGCGCCGCCTGGCGCCAGCGCTGCGGCACCATCGACACCGGCAGGAGATAGCGCGTGAGATCGAACACGTTGCGCAGGTCATAGCGCCAGCCGATCGCCGCCACCGCGTCGTCCAGGATCTGGCGCAGATGCTCCGGCCGCAGCCGGTGGGGCCGGCAGATCCGGACGTTGAGATCCACGTACTTCGTGAGCGGCGAAGCCACCACCCCCGGCATCAACGCCTCGACGATCAGATGCTCGGCGTCGCTCCCGAAGCTCGCCAGGGCGCGCTCGCGGATCGCGCCGCCGCGCCGCAGCAGCTCGTCGCCGATGTAGAGCGCCGAGTGGGACCAGGAGCTCTGGGTCAGGACCTTGATCACGTACGAGACGCGCTGGTCGCCCTCGACCAGCAGCACGTCGCCCTTCTGGATGTGACGCTTGAGCGCGTCGGGGTCGTTGGAGGCCCGCTGCTCGTAGCGCGCGAGCGGCGTGGTGAGCCAGTCCACCAGGCGATCGACCAGCCAGCTGCGCAGACCCATCGCGACCTCCCTGCCTCCCTGCCGTTGCCGCCGACGGGACCGGCTTGCTCGAGCCGTCGGCGTTGCGGAGAATGCGGCCGTGCACGAGCGCCTGCGGCCCCTGCTTCCCCTCGCGCTCTGGCTCCCCCTCGGCGGCTGGCTGGGCGCGCTCGTCCTCTTCGGCGGGGTCGTCGCGCCCACCGCCTTCCGGATGCTCCCGAGCCGTGAGCTCGCCGGAGATCTGGTCGGCGGCATCGTGCCCGTCCTGCACGGCTATGGAATCGTGGCCGGCGTCTGGCTGGCAATCCTCGGCCGCTGGCTCGGCCGGGGCCGCCTCGCCGTCCTGATCCCCTGCATTCTCGCAGCATTCTGCGCCTGCTCGCAGCTCGTGCTGGCGCCGCGCATCCATGCGCTGCGCCCCCGGTTGCGGGAGGCGACGGCCACCCCGGAGCTGCGCGCCCGCTTCGCCGGGCTCCACGCGGCGTCGGTCGGCCTCTATGGCGCGACGGCCGTCGGCGCCCTCGGTCTGGCCGTCCTCCACGCCCGGGAGGACCTGAAAAAAATCCAGGTGATTCCATAGCCGCCCCCCAGGGCGTGCGTTATCCTTGCCCGTCATTGCCGAAACTCTCGATTTCTCGGGAGGTTAGCTCGGTAAGGCTTGGCTCGGAAGAGCTCCGCTCGGCAAAGACAGGGGACGCATGTCGACCAAGATCAAGCTCAGCCTCGAGTTCAACGTCAGCGAGGCTGGGCTCGAGGATGCGCTCGCGGAATACGACGAGCTCACCGTCGAGAGGCTGATCGAGCAGATCCTCGACAAGGCCATCGCTTGCGACGACATCCGGGTCAAGGTGATCGAGGGGCCGAATACCCTCGAGGAGTACGACCAGCAGCAGGCGAGCTCCTAGCGCGGTCGTTCGCCTCCACTCCTGCGAATCCATCCGAAGAGGACGCGAAGAGCGCGAGCTGTGTCGGGCCCGCCAGGGTCGCGCTGGGGGGAACCTCCGCGCCCCGGCGGCGCGACGGACCGGCGCTCGCGGGGGGTGCGCTGCGATCGCCGGGCCGGTAGATCCCGATCGAGCGCGCGTGCTCCAGCACCTCCAGGTAGAAGGCCTTGAAGCGTGGCCCGTGGTCGAAGTGCCGGAGGTGCGCGAGCTCGTGGCAGAGCGTGTTCACCAGGCTCGAGTAGCGGAGCGGCTCGCCGGTCACCGCGTGCCGCAGGCGGATGCGGATGCGTCCGTCCGAGTAGCAGATGCCGTAGCGGCGGCGCACGCCCGCTCGCTCGGGCTCGATCGACGCGTAGCGGAGCAGGAAGCGGGCAGCGATGCGTTCGGCGTCGCGGTTGAGCTGCTCGATCAGTGCGCGGAAGATGTCCCGTGACATCCCGCCGGCGGAGTCTCCGGTCCCCGGCCGGCCGAGTCAAGGGCGGGTCACCGTCGCGTGATATGCTGGCTCGGTGCACGATGCGGCGATCCTGGAGGAGATTCCCCTCTTCCCGCTCTCGAACGTCGTTCTGTTCCCGGGTCTGCGGGTTCCGCTCCACGTCTTCGAGCCGCGCTATCGCGCGCTGACGGCCGACGCGCTGGCCGGCGAGCACCGCATCGGAATGATCGCCGTGCGGCCGGAGCACGCGCTCGAGATGGCGGGCGATCCGCCGCTCTTCGACGTGGGCTGCACCGGTCGGATCCTCGCTCACGAGTCGCTCCCCGGTGGCCGCTACAACATCGTTCTGCTCGGCGAGCAGCGCTTCCGCGTGGTGAGCGAGGCGCCGCGCCCCGTGTCTCGCCTCTATCGGGTGGCGCGAGTTCGGCGGCTCGCCGATCCGTGGGATGCGGCGAGCGCTCCGCGGGTCGCTGCGCTGCGAGCCCGGGTGAGCCAGCTCTTCTCCGAGCTGGTGCGCGCGCTCGCCCCGGAGCGCGCGCACGAGCTCTCACCGGATCTGCTGGCCGAGATCGACGACGCGACCTTCGTGAATACGCTCTGCCAGCTCATGGAGCTTCCGCCGTCCGAGAAGCAGGGTTTGCTCGAGGCCGAGGGCGTGGCGGCGCGCTGCGAGGGCCTCGCGGCGGTGCTCCACTTCCGCCTGGCGGAGCTCCCGGGGCGCGCGGGCGGCGCCCTGACCCGCCATTGATCCGCCACGAGAAAGAGCGCAAAAGATCTCGAAAGAGTGAGAACGAGCGAGAAATCGCGAGTTCGCGTCGTGCGCGGGACGCGGCCTCGAGGCCGCCCGGCGCGCGGCGCCATGCGAAGGAAGCCCTCTGACGGCACGCGGCGAAGTCCTCGGAATCGAACCGCGATCCCGGATGCAAACGCTGGTTCTCCGACGGTGGTGGAGCGTCTGCGACGCCACCAGGGCCGCTCGCACTGGTGTACACGACCGCCGTGAATCGACGTTGCCGCACTCCGGCGCGGCATGCTCTACTCCCGCAGTTTTCGGGCGTCCCTGGCAGAAAACGCCGGAATAGGTCGAAAACCTCCGGGAAAAATGGATGAACCACCCCCCGATCTGGGACGGCGTTCTGCGCCGTCTCGATGGAAAGATGCCGGCCTTCGCGGTGGAGGCCTGGGTCCACCCGCTGGTGGTCCAGCACGAGGGCGACGCCCTGCAGCTGGTCTGCCCGAGCCCCTTCCATCGCGAGCGCCTGCGCGGCCGCTACCTGGAGACGATCGCCGCCTGCGCGGCCGACGCAGCAGGGCGTCCCGTCCGGGTGGAGCTCAGCGTCGGAAGGGCCGCGACGCAGCCGCTGCCGAGCCACGGACCTGCGACGCGAGAATGCAGCGACGCCCGGCCGGCCGATGCGCCGGGGAGGCTCACGGGAGCGCCGGCTCCCGTCGCTGCGGCGCTCACCGCCCAGCGCCGACCGGTCCCGCAGAGCTTCGAGTCCTTCGTGGTCGGACCCTGCAACGCGCTCGCGCGCGAGGCCGCGTTCGCCCTCGCCCACGGTCGCCAGCTCGGCGTGAGCCCGCTCTTCCTCGCCGCGGAGCCGGGTCTCGGCAAGACCCATCTCGCGCGCGCCATCGTGCTCGAGACGCGCTCCGCCGGACTCGAGCGCGTGTACTACGCCTCGGCCGAATCCTTCACCAGCGAGCTCATGACGGCGCTCCGAGCCAATCGCATGGCCGCCTTCAAGCGGCGCTTCCGCCAGGAATGCGACCTCCTGGTGCTGGAGGACGTGCAGTTCCTGCGGGGCAAGAGCGCCACCCAGCTCGAGCTCTTCCACACCGTCGAGCACCTGCTCGACGCCGGCGCCAAGGTCGTGCTGAGCGCCGACCGGATGCCGAAGGCGATCCCGGAGCTCGACGAGCGGCTGCGCTCGCAGCTCGCGAGCGGCCTCGTCGCGGAGATGGATTCACCCGACGCCGAAGTGCGTCGGCGGATCCTGCGCTCCAAGGCCGCGGCGGGCGGCGTTCGCCTGCCGGACGAATGCCTGGAGCGACTGGTCGACCGGGTGCGCGGCAGCGTGCGCGATCTCGAGGGAGCCTTGATCCAGCTCGTGGCCAGCGCATCGCTCTTGAAGCGCCCGATCGACCTCGAGCTGACGGAGGCGGCGTTGCAGAAGGTGGCTCCGGGGAGCGCGCGGGTCACGCGCCTCGGCCCCGAAGCGGTGATCACGGTGGTGGCGGGCTTCTTCAAGACCACGCCGGCCGCTCTCTCCTCGCGGTCGCGGCGCCGGGACGTCGTGGTCCCGCGCCAGCTCGCCATGTACCTCTGCCGCCGCTACTCGGACGCCTCGCTGCAGCGCATCGGCGACGCCCTCGGCCGGGAACATCCGGCGGTGAGCCATGCGATCGGGGTGGTGGAACGCGCGATCCTGGAGCGCGCTCCGCTCCGTTACCAGGTGGAGGCCCTGTCGGCGCGCCTCGACGCGATGGCGGCGCCGGCGGCGGGCCGGGGGGCGTGCGCGCCGCGCTGACGCCGCCCCGGCCCGCAGGGCTTAGGCCGCGACGATCGGGAGCGGGCTGCGGCCGCCGCGCGGCTCGCGCCAGCGCCCGGGGCCGGCCAGCGGCGCGCGCCGCTCCGGCTCCAGCGACCGCGGCTCGAGGGCGGGCTCCTCGAAGCGCCGCAGCACGGCGTAGGTGGTGCTGCGCTCGACGGGCGTGCGCCCGACCTCGCGGATCAGCCGACGGATGTCCTCGGGCGGGAGGTTCTCGCCGTACTGCGAGCCCGACTCGCGGCTGATGGACTCCTCCATCAGCGTGCCGCCGAAGTCGTTGGCGCCGGCGAGAAGCCCCATCTGCGCGAGCTTCGGCCCCATCTTCACCCACGAGACCTGCACGTTGCGGATCCAGGGGCGCAGGAAGAGCCGCGCCACCGCCACCAGCCGCAGGTCCTCGGCCATGGACGAGCCGGGCCGCGCGCCCAGGTGACGGAACAGCAGGTTGCGCTCGTGGATGAAGCCGAGCGGCACGAACTCCGTGAAGCCGCCGGTCTCGCGCTGAAGGTCGCGCAGCAGCGCCAGGTGCTCGGCCACGTGCTGCACGTTCTCGATGTGGCCGTACATGAGCGTGGAGGTGGTGCGGAAGCCCACACGGTGGGCCGCGCGGATGATCTCGACCCAACGGTCCTTGCGGATCTTGTGGGGCGACAGGACCTGCCGCACGGAGTCGTCCAGGATCTCGGCGGCGGTGCCGGGGATCGTGCCGAGCCCCGCCTCCTTCAGCCAACGCAGGTAGTCGTCGAGCGGCATCCCGCTCTTGCGGTGGCCGAAGTCGATCTCCTCGGGCGAGAAGGCGTGGATGTGGAGCTCCGGGAACTCGCGCTTGATCGAGACCAGGATCTCCCGGTAGTGGGTGTGGTCCTTGCTGGGATGGATCCCGCCCTGGATGCAGACCTCGCTGGCGCCGCGCTCCACCGCGTCGCGGCACTTCTCCAGGATCTCCTGCATCGGGCGGTCGTAGGCGTCCGCGTCGTCTTTGTGCCGGGAGAAGCCGCAGAACGAGCATCCGACGTAGCAGACGTTGGTGAAGTTGATGTTGCGGTTCACCACGAAGCTGACGTCGTCGCCCGCGTCCTCCTTGCGCGCGAGGTCGGCGGCGCGCAGCAGCACGTGCAGGTCGGCGCCCTGCGCCCGGAGCAGAGCCGCCGCGTCGACGGTGCCGAGCTCGCGGCCCTCCAGCGCCCGCTCGAGGATCCCTGCGATCTCGGGGGTGACGTCGCCGAGCAGTCGCGAGAGCGTCATGCGGCCTCCAGTCCAGCCTGGGTGAGGGCGCCGGCGGCGCGGGGCCGCGCGTAGCCCGAGGGGTCGGCGAAGCGAAGGATCGCCTCGCGCGTCCGGGGATCGAAGAGCTCGGGGCGCCCGAGCAGGTGCTCGGGATACACCGGCAGGCGCTCGCGCAGCACGAAGCCGGCGGCCTCGGTGCGACGCCGCAGCTCGGCCAGCGTCGGCCAGGGCGCCTCGGGGTTGATGAAGTCGAGCGTGAGAGGCGAGACCCCTCCCCAGTCGTTCGCGCCGGCGCGCAGCAGGAGCTCGAGCACGTCGGGCGCGAGGTTCGGCGGTGCCTGCACGTTCATCGTCGGGCCGAGCACGAGGCGAGCCAGCGCCACCCAGCCCGCCACCTCCGCGTCGCCGAGGGCGGAGCTCGCGCGCATCGGCGTTCCCGGCTTCGGATGGAACGGCTGGACGATCGTCTCCTGGATGTGTCCGTAGCGATCGGAGAGCTCGCGGATCGCGAGCAGCGTGTCCACGCGCTCGGCCACCGTCTCGCCGATCCCGAGCAGGATCCCGCTGGTGAAGGGGATGCCGAGCTCGCCGGCCTCGGCGTGCATGCGGAGCCGCAAGCCCGGCTCCTTGTCCGGCGCGTGGAAGTGCGGGCCTCCGCGCTGGCGCAGGCGCGGGCTCGTGGACTCGAGCATCAGTCCCATGGACGCGTTCCAGGGTCGGAGTGCCGCCATCTCCTCCTGCGAGAGCACACCCGCGTTGGTGTGGGGGAGCATCCCGCCCTCGAGCGCGACGCGGCAGCCGGCCGCCAGGTACTCGGCGGTGGAGGCAAAGCCGCGCTCGGCGAGCCAGGCCTTGTAGGGCCGGTACGCCAGCTCGGGCTTGTCGCCCAGACAGAAGAGCGCCTCGATGCAGCCCGTGGCGACGCCGCCGCGCACCACCTCGGCCACCTCCTCGAGGGTGTAGGTGCGGGCCTCGGGCGAGTCGGGCGGCTTCGCGAACGTGCAGTAGGCGCAGCGATCGCGGCAGAGGTTGGTCAGCGGTATGAAGACGTTGCGCGAGACGGTGACGACGTCGCCCTTGCCGCGGCGGCGACTCTCGAGGGCGGCCTCGAGGAGGGCGGCGTGAAGCCGCGGATCGGCGAGCCCGTGCCCCAGGCGCTCCGCCGCGCCCCGCTCCAGCCGGCCGCTCTCGACGGCCTCGCGCAGCAGCGCCTCGGCCTCGTCCAGCCCGAGCGGGGTGCTGGGGAGCGGAGCGATGGGATCGGAGGGGCTCACGCAGCTCGCTCCTCGCGGGATCGGCCCCGGTGGTGGCGGCCCGGCCAGCATACGGCCGGAGGGGAGCCTATGCCACCGCGTCCCTGAGGCCGATCCATGCGCGGAGCTGCGCGGGATCCGTCCGGTGCAAGAAGTCGCCGACGGGGAGCCCCTCGGCGTTGCGCTCGCGGATCGCGCGGAAGAGACCCACCAGCGCGGGCGCCATCTGCTCGGCCGGGATGCGCTGGTAGAGCACGTGCGCGAGCCGGGTTCCCTCGCGCGATCCCCCGACCAGGATCACGTGGTCGTTCTTCCCGTAGCCGTAGATCCCGATCTCCGCCGTCGGCGGGCGCGCGCAGCCGTTCGGGCAGCCCGTCATGCGGATCAGCGCGTCGACGTCGCCATAGCCCGCGGACTCGACCGCCTCGAGCCACTGGGGGAGGACGTTCTCGGCGTCGGTCATGGCGAGCCCGCAAGTCGGCTTGGCGGGACAGGCCATGGCGCTCCGTCGCAGGCGCGACACGCTCTCGGGACGCTTCACGCGGTGTCGGTCGAGCAGGCGCTCGAGCGCCACGCGGTCGCTCACGTTGCAGAGCAGGAGATCCTGCTGCGGCGTGATCCGGACGCCGAGCCCGAGCTCCTCCACCACGGCGCGGATCCCGCAGCGCTGGTCCGGGTGCAAGCGTCCGCTCTCCACCGGGAGGCCGTAGTAGCCGAGCCCGCCCGGCCCCTCGTGCCAGCCGAGGTGGAGGCGGATCGGGGGCAGCGGCTGCGGCTCGGCCTCGGCCAGATCGATCCCGAAGCGGCTTCGCAGCTCCGCCTTCACCGTCTCGAGCCCGAGACGCCGAATGGTGTACTTCCAGCGGGCCATGCGGCGATCCTTGCGCTCGCCCTGCTCCTTCTGGAGGATCGCGATGGCGCGCGTCGCGTCGACCACCTGGTCGCGCCGGATGCGGCCGAGGTAGAGCCCGAGCAGCGGTGCGGTCTCGGGGTTGTTGTGGGTGAGGCCCATGCCACCCCCGCTCCACAGGTCCCACAGGCGGCCGTCGCTGCGTCCGCCCTGCACCACCGGCACGAAGCCCACGTCGTTGGTGAGCACGTCCACGGAGTTGTCCTCCGGGTGCGCGATCGCGACCTTGAACTTGCGCGGGAGGTAGTGGCTGCCGTAGACCGGCTCGTCGAAGCCGATCGGGGACTGCTTGTGCCCCTCGTCGTCCGAGAGCCAGATCTGGAAGTAGGCGCTGCTGCGCGGCGCGAGCTCCTCGGCGATGGCGTAGGCGAGCTCCCAGCCGCGGCTCTCGTGCAGCGGGTCCAGGCCATCGACCGGGGAGAGCATGACGTTGCGGTTCACGTCGCCGCAGGCCGAGAGCGTCCCGTCTCGGCGGTAGTGACGGTTCAGGTGTCGCACCAGGGGTGCGAGCTTCGGACCGTAGACGTGGTGGTACTGGATGCCCTGGCGGCTGGTCAGGCGCAGCGTGCCGTCGCCGAAGCGATCGGCGGCGTCGTCGAGGGCGGCCCATTGCCCGGGGCCGAGCTCGCCGCCGGCCGGACACTTGATGCGCACCATGAAGAAGGTGTCGTCGGTCCTGGCGCCGCGCGCTCCCCGCGCCTGCTGCTTGTAGATCCCGAAGAACTTCGAGAGCTCCTTGGCCTCGCCCGAGAGGGTCGGGGTCTCGCCACGGCTGAGCGCCTCCACCTCCCGGGCGAAGGTGTGGACCTCCTTCCCGTCGCTCACGAAGAAGAGCCCCTTGCTCTCCACCTTGATGCGCTCGTTCTTCGACATCTGGGAGAGGTCGGCGTTCACCAGCGTGACGGCAGGCTTCGACGCGGCGTCTCGCGCCATCGGGCGGGGTCTCCTCGGCTGGGGCGATCGGGAAACTAGCGTAGAGAACTTGGGTATCCGCCGCCAATTTCCTATTTATTTACAGTATAATTGGCGGCCCTGGCGGAGCCGCCGTCACGACGTGCGGTGCTTGGAGGGATACAGGCGGGCCTCGCCCTCCGGGCGGGTCCGGAAGCGTCGGTGGTGCCAGATCCAGAGCTCCGGCCCCTGGCGGACCATCTCCTCCAGCGCGCGGTTCATGCGCACCACGTTCTCGTAGACCGCGTTTGCGCGGTCGCGGCCCTCGGCTACGAGATCGAGGGCCGGCCAGATCCGGAGGACGTGGTGCGAGCCTCCGCCCACCCGGAACATCGCCGCGGGCACCACAGGGACCTGGAGCCGCATCGCCAGCCGTGCGGGAGCGTCCCGGGTGCACGCGGGCGTTCCGAAGAAGGGCGCGAAGATCCCCTCCTGGCGCTTCGCGTTCTGGTCCAGCGGCGCCACCAGCAAGCGGCCCTTGCGGAGCGCGTCGATCGCCTCGCGGGCCGCCGAGCCTCGGGCGAGGACCTCGATCCCCGCTCCCTCCCGCCACTCCCTCACCAGTCGATCTGCGAACCGATTCGCATTCATGCGGTGCACGATCGCGAGCGGGAGGCCGTGGAGCGCCATCGCGGCGGCGCAGAGCTCCCAGGATCCGAAGTGGGCCGTCAGCACGATGGCGCCGCGGGTGGGAGAGGAGCGCCGAGCCGCCTCCAGGTGGTCCAGGCCTTCGACCCGGATCCGCTCCTGTACCTCCTGGAGCGTGAGATCCGGAAGCCGCGCGGTCTCGGCCACCATGCGTCCCAGGTTCTCGAGCGCCGCCACACGCACCCGCTCCCGCTCGGCGTCGCTCCAGTCGGGGAAGACCAGCCGCAGGTTCATCCGCGCCACCACGGCTCGGCTCTCCGAGGCGCGGGCGAAGAGGCGACCTCCCGCGGCGGCCAGGACCAGCGAGCGCTCGAGCGGCAGGGCGCGCAGGAGCCGGCGCAGCATCCGGACCCCCGCCACCACGAGCCAGTCGACCAGCAGGATGGGCCAGGAGCGCCTCGTGACCTTCGCGCGCCCGGCGCGGCCCGGCGAATCCGCCCCTGGCGCCCGGGGCGGGCGCCGGCTCGGGATCATGCGTCAGACCCGGGCGGCGCCCGCCGAGATCCCGAGCGCGCGCTCCTTGGCGTCGAGGTCCGCCATCACCGCGCGGTCGATCTCGCGGAAGCGGGCCAGAGCACGATCCATCCGGTCCGGCTCGCCCGCCCGCTCGGCGAGCTCCCGCGCCTTCTTGCGGATCCAGTCGATGTGCCAGGCCTCGTCCTTGGTGACGGCGTGGAGCACCTCTCGCGTACGGTCGGGAACGTCGGCTCGACGCAGGTGCTCGTTGTAGCGGCGCAGGGCCCGCTGCTCGACCACCACGGTCAGCGCGAAGAGATCGACCACGTTCCGGGGCACTCCCGCGAGCTTGCCGATTCGCACCTGGTAGCCGTCCTCCACGGGGATGGGATGGCCGCCGAGCTCCCGGATCCGGCCGGTCCAGAGGGCGGCGTGCCGCACCTCGTCCGCCAGGTGCTCCGTCAGGTTCATCTGCGCCTCGGGGTCGTCCACCAGGCGGAGCAGGCGGAACAAGAGGTTCGCCCCCCGCAGCTCCGCGTCGCGGTAGTAGGAGTAGAGGACGACCTCGGGATCGATCTGGGAGAGCTCGGCCATCTGCTTCCTCGAGCCCGGTGGCGAGTGAAGCCGGACGAATCGGTGCGAGCATGATACACAGAGGAGGTCGGAGGGCCAGCGTCCGCCAGCCCGTTTCCGAACCCGAGCCGGGCGACCCCGGCTCAGCCGCCGCCGAGGTCCTCGCGGCTGCGGCGGATCCGCACTCCCGCGTGGTCCAGCACCCCCGCGATCGGCTTCGGCTTGCGGACCGTCACCGTGACCGCGTCGCAATCGAACTTTTCGAGGAGCGCCCGAGCGATGCGCTCGCCGAGGGCCTCCACCAGCTTGTGCTCCTGGTTCCCGGCCACGTCCGCCACCAGCTCGAAGATCCGCGCGTAGTGCAGCGTCTGTCCGATGCGGTCGCTGCGCGCGGCGCTCCGCAGGTCGCGCTCCACCTCCAGGTCGAGGAGGACCGGCCGGCGCATCCGCCGCTCCGCCGCGCTCACACCGAGGGCCGCCGGGAGCTGGATGCCTTCGAGCAGGATCACGTCGCGCACCGGCACGGCTCAGCCCCCGATCCGCGACATGGTCCGCTCGGGCTTCACGAAGAGGCCGTCGGTGATGTGGTGCTTCTTCTCCTTGGTGGCGACCGCCTGGTGCAGGAGCGCGCGCATCTCCTCTTCGCTGGCGCCCGCGCGCAACGGACCGCGCAGGTCGTGCTCGCGCACGGAGAAGAGACAGGTGCGGAGCTTGCCATCGGCCGTGAGCCGGATCCGGTTGCAGGCGCCGCAGAAGGGCCGGGTCACCGAGTCGATGAAGCCCACCAGGCCGGGCGCGCCGTCTGCGAAGAGCCAGTCGCGGCTCGGTGCATGAGGGTCCTGGTCGGGGCGCGGGATCAGCGGATACACCGCCTCGATGCGCGCTCGGCTCTCGTGGCCCGGAACCAGGACGTCGTGGCCCCAGCGCGTCCCGTGCTCGAGAGGCATGAACTCGATGAAGCGCACCTGGAAGCCGCGCTCGCGCGCGAGCCGTGCGAAGTCCACCACCTCGTGATCGTTGAGCCCGCGGATCGGCACCACGTTCAGGCGCACGGGGCGAAGGCTTGCGGCATCGGCCGCCTCGATCCCCGCCCAGACCTGCTCGAAGGCGTCGCGCTGGGCGAGACGCTTGAAGGTGCCGGGATCGAGCGAGTCCAGGCTCACGTTCACGCGCAGGAGACCGGCTCGCCGCAGCTTCTCGGCCAGCCGGACGAGCTGCGTTCCGTTGGTCGTGAGAGCCAGATCCTCGAGGTCCGGAATCTCCCGGAGCATCGCGATCAGGCTCGTGAGGTCGCGCCGCAGCAGGGGCTCGCCGCCCGTCAGCCGGATCTTGCGCACCCCGCTCGCCACGGCGAGCCGGGCCAGGCGCGCGATCTCCTCCAGGGAGAGCAGATCCTTTCGCGGCAGCCACTCGATGTCCTCGGGGATGCAGTAGAGGCAGCGCAGATCGCAGCGATCCGTCACCGAGATGCGGAGGCTCTCGATGCGCCGGCCGAAGCGATCCTCCAGCAGGGGAACGCCCGGGGTCGGGGGGACCAGCGCCATGGCGGAAGGGTACCGGGGGGGCGCAGCCGGCGCCCCCCCGGCGATGGCTTGACTGGCGCCCGACGACGCTCGACCCTGCCGACCGAGGAGGCGAGCGCGCGAATGGACCTGGAGACGGTGCGAGCCCGCGAGGCGGCCCATTTCCTGCCGGTGGTGAAGCGGCTGCCGGTGGCGCTGGTGGAGGGATGCGGGGCGCGCGTGCGCGACGTGGCCGGGCGCGAGTACGTCGATCTCACGGCGGGCTGGGGGGTGACCTCGATCGGCCACTGCCATCCGGCCCTGGTGGAGGCGATCCGGCGCCAGGCGGGGCTGCTGATGCAGACCACCAATCTCTTCTACACGCTGCCGCAGCTCGACCTGATCGAGCGGCTGGCGGCGATCGCCCCGCCGGCCATCACGCGCAGCTTCGTCGTGAGCTCGGGCACGGAGGCGATGGACGGGGCGATCAAGCTCGCCCACCGCGCCACCGGCCGCGCGCGCTTCGTCTCCACGCGGAACTCGTTCCACGGTCGGACCCTCGCCGCGCTCCGGGTGAGCGGGCAGCCGAAGCACCGCGACCCCTACCGCGGGCTGCTGCCGCCCGCCCACGTGGTGCCCTTCGACGATCTCGACGCGGCGGCGGAGGCGATCGACGACGAGACCGCCGCCTTCGTGGTGGAGCCGGTGCAGGGCGAGGGCGGGGTGAACGTGCCGCGCGAGGGCTATCTGCGCGGGCTGCGCGAGCTCTGCGATCGCCATGGCGCGCTGCTCGTCCTGGACGAGATCCAGACCGGGATCGGCCGGACCGGGCGCTGGCTGGCCCTCGAGCACGAAGGCGTGGTGCCCGACGTGCTGACTCTCGGCAAGTGCCTGGGCGGAGGCTTCCCCGTCGCCGCATTCCTGTGTACAGAGGCGGTTGCGCGCACGGTGCAGATCGGCGATCACGGCGGGACCTACGCCGGGAACCCGCTGGCCTGCGCCGCCGCCAACGCCGTGCTCGACGTGATCCGGGAGGAGAAGCTCCACCAGCGCGCGGCGGAGCTCGGCGCCCGCCTGCTGGACCGCGTCCGGCGCGTCGCGGCCGAGCGGCCCGACCTGGCAACGGAGGCTCGCGGCCGGGGCCTGCTGGTCGGCCTCGAGCTGCGCGACGCCGAGCGCGCCGCCACGCTCCCGGAGCGCGCGCTCGCCGCGGGCGTGCTGGTGAACGTCACCCAGGGCCGGGTGCTGCGGCTCTTCCCCGCATTGAACGTGCCGGAGGACGACCTCTGGCCGGCCCTCGACACCGTGCTCTCGCTGCTCTGATCCCCTCTTCCCGCGGAGGTCCGCCCATGGAGACGCGCCGCCTCGGTCCCCTCACCGTTCCCGCGCTCGGACTCGGCTGCATGGGGATGAGCGAGTTCTACGGCCCGATCGACGAAGCGGAGGCCATCGCCACCATCCACCGGGCGCTCGAGCTCGGCATCACGCTCCTCGACACCGCCGACATGTACGGCCCCTTCACCAACGAGGAGCTGGTGGGGCGGGCGATCCGCGGCCGACGGGCCGACGTGGTGCTCGCCACCAAGTGCGGGATCGTGCGCGATCCCGCGCGGCGCACCGTGCGCGCGCTGAACGGCCGGCCCGACTACATCCGCCAGGCCTGCGACGCGAGTCTGCGTCGGCTCGGCGTGGATCACGTGGATCTCTACCAGCTCCACCGCGTGGACCCGAAGGTCCCGATCGAGGAGAGCGTGGGCGCGATGGCCGAGCTGGTCCGCGTGGGGAAGGCGCGAGCCATCGGCCTCTCGGAGGCCGGACCCGAGACCCTTCGCCGCGCGGCGAAGGTCCATCCCATCGCATCGCTCCAGACGGAGTACTCGCTCCTCACTCGGGACGCCGAGCCGGAGGTGCTGCCCGCCTGTCGCGAGCTGGGCGTGGGCTTCCTCGCCTACAGCCCGCTCGGGCGGGGCCTCCTCACCGGCCGCTTTCGCGCGCGCGCGGACTTCACGCCGGACGACTACCGGCAGTACAGCCCGCGCTTCGCCCCGGGCGCCTTCGAGCGCAACGTGGAGCTGGTGGAGCGCGCGGCGGGCGTGGCGCGACGCAAGGGCTGCACGCTGGCGCAGCTCTCCCTGGCGTGGCTCCTGGCCCAGGCACCCGAGGTGGTGCCGATCCCGGGCACCAAGAGCCGCGCGCGCCTGGAGGAGAACGCGGGCGCGATCGGAATCCGCTTCACGCCCGACGAGCTCGCGGAGCTCGATTCCCTGCTGCCGCGGGGCGCGGCGGCTGGCGAGCGCTACCCGGAGGGGATGGTCCCGCGCTGGGAGTGAGCTCGCGGGCGAAGGTCGCGCTGGACGGCCGGCGGCTGCCGGCGCCGGCTCAGCTCCCGACCATGTGTCGCACCAGCCAGGGCCGGATCGCCGAGGCGGGGATGATCTCCTCGAGCGAGCCCACGGCGAGGGCGCGCTCCACGGTGTGGATCGCGTCGAACTCCGCGGCGAGCTCGGCCTGGGTCTCGAGCAGCCGCTCCTGGAAGGCCTGCTCGTAGGACGCCCGCTCCTCGGCGCTCGGATGCGGGCCGAGGGAGAGCCTGCGGCGCGCGAGCCGCGGATCGCGTGCCGCGCGCTCGCGCACCTCGCGCGCGAAGACCACCGCCGCCGCGGGTCCGCCGCCAATCACCGAGGCATAGGAGCCTGCCACCGCGCCGGCGCGCAGTCGAGGATTCAGCGCCCGCGAGAACACGACGTAGGCGCCGCCGTGATAGCGGGAGACCACCAGAAAGACCAGCGGACCCTGGAAGCGCACCACGGCGCGGGCGATCTCCGCGCCGTACTCGAGCTGGAGCTTGCGCATGGACTCGGGCGAGCCGTCGAAGCCGGAGAGGTTCGCGAGCACCACCACGGGGCGGTTTCCGCTCGCGGCGTTGAGAGCACGGGCGATCTTCTTCGACGAGAGCGGGAAGAGCGTGCCCCCGCTCCAGCTCGAGGGGCCGTCGAGCGGCCGATAGCCCTCGCGCGGAAGGTTCCGGCTCTCGATTCCGATCAGGCAGGCGGAGGCTCCGCCGAGGCGCGCGTCCCAGACGATGGCGGTCTCGGCGCCCACCCAGCCGCGCCAGCGCTCCAGGTGCCCGCCGTCCTGATCGATCACGGCACGCATCACCGCGCGCATGGAGAACGGACGCTTGCGCCCTTCGTTGCAGGTGGCGTCGAAGATCTCGCCCACGGTGCGGAAGCCCTCGCCGTTCTCCTCCTCGTAGGGGAACTCCACGATCGAGCGCTCGCTCGGGTCGCTGCTGGTGCGGCGGCGCGGCGCGGGCTCGCCGGGAACCACGTGGGTGTAGTCGTAGTGCCGCTGCAGGAGGCGGAAGGCGTCCGCCAGGTCGCGGGCATAGTACTGGGCTTCACCGTTCGGACCCATGATCCGCTCGTAGCCGCCGATCCCGACCTCGTCCTCGGCGGCGACGCCGCCCGACGCCAGGAGGGCGGCGCGACCCGTCAGCACCATGGAGCCACCGGGTGTCATCACCAGCACACCCCGGGTGTGCATGAGCATGGTGGCGAGCGCGTCGAAGTAGCTCTGGGCGCCCACGTTCACGCCGTGCACGATCAGGTGGATCGTGCCGCCGGCCTCGGTGAAGGTGACGATGCGCCGGACCACGCGGGCGGTGGCGTCCAGGTTCTCGGTGCCGCTGTCGAGGGCGATCTTCGCGCCGCTGGAGATCGGCACCCACTCGACCGGAAGCCCCAGGCGCTCGGCCAGGTCGATCGCCGCCACCAGCCGATCGCATTCGGGGGCGGCGAGCGATCCCATGCCGAGCGTGGGATCGGACAGGATCAGCACGCGGCGAACGCCCTCCGGCACGGTCTCGCTCGGGGTCGAGAGGATGCCGAAGACGACGGAGCTTCGGTTCGAGCCCGGCGGACGGCCGTCCACGCAGCGCGCGAGCGGGCTCGCCGAGGCCGGATCCAGGTCCCACTCCTCGAAGGTCCCGCCCGGGAGGTCGGCCGCGCCCGTCGGCTGCCGGAGGCCGCCGGGGCCGGGCCCGGTCAGCATGCGGACGACCTCGTATGGATACACCAGCCGGCGTCGCCTGGCCTCGACCACCTTGCGCTCGTAGGCGCTGGCCGGGCGTAGCGGGTCGTGATGCGGCTCGCGCCACAGGAGCTCCATCCGGCTCCCGGTCGGGTCCGAGATCACGATCTCGACCGGGCGCGGCGGTCCTCCCTGCTCCTCCGTCACCTCGAGCCGTACCACCACCTTCTCGAGCCCGAGGTGACGCGTGGCCGGCGCGAGCCGGCGCGCCAGCCGCTCCACCAGGTCCGGGCCGATCTGAACCGCGGGCGAGACGAAGAGCGAGATGCGGTTCCACTGCAGGCGGCGGCGCGGGTCGCGCTCCCCCAGCATCCCGCGCAGGGTGCGGGTGGCCTCGTGGAACGCGCGCTCGAAGGCCGCGATCTCCAGCGCGCTGGCGTCGCGCTCCGCAGGCGAGCGGCCGCGCACGTCGGCCAGCACGAAGATGCGCTCGTCTCCGGGGATCTCGCGGCTACGTCCGTGGAAGCTCACCACGCCGTCGGCGCCCTCGACGCGCCGCAGATCGAAGCCCGAGAGCCGCTCGAGGTCGATCCGCGCGGCGAGCTCGGGATGGAGCCCGTGCAGCCCCGGGAGCTCGCGGGGGCCTTCGAGGCCCGACACGAACGTGTGATGAAAGGCGCCGCCGTCCGGCTCGACGAAGCCGAGGGTCAGGCGCTCCGCCGGGAGCCGGGCCGGGAGGAGCGGCGAGAGCGCGGCCACCAGGCGGGCACGCACCGGCGCCTCGGCGCACGGCACCAGGAGGTCGAGCGCCGGCCCACGGCCGCCGCGCGGCGTCTCCGCCGCCGCGGCACCGAGCAACGCCTCCGCCGCCGCCTGGAGCGTCACCGGCTCTGCCGCGGCGCCAAACACCACGCGCCCGTCCGGGAGCTCCAGGCGATCGATCGCGAAGCCCGCTCGCCGGCTCGAGGCATGCCGACGGGGCACCACGCCGGCGTAGAGGCGGCGCAGATGGGCGGACAGCGCGATCCCGCGCCGGCGCGGATCGGGGTCCGAGAGCCAGCGGCCGACCCGGTCGAAGACCTCGCGGGGCGCGGCCGCCAGGTGCGCCAGCACGTCGCCCGGCGGCGCCGTCGGCGTCTCCTCGGCGGCGGCGAGCCAGGCCTCCACCTCCCGCCGCGCGCGGGCGGCGTCGCGCTCGAGCTCCGGACGGCGGAAGAGCGCGTCGCTGGCCTCGATCGCGGCGTCCGCCAGGGCGTCGGAGACCAGCCCGCGCATGCTGGCGATGCGCTCCAGCGTGCGCTGGAGCCGGGCGTCCTCGGCCGGCGCGAGCCCCGCGTCGGCCAGCGCGACCGTCCGGCGCAGCAGGCCGAGCACCAGGCGGCGGCGCAGCTCGGGATTGCGTTGTGACGCGAACAGGCGTAGCACCGCGCGCTCCAGCGCATCGGAGTGCTGGATCTCGCCGAGCCCGTAGTGAGCGAGGGCCTCGCGGAGCAGCGCCAGGAACTCCTCGGCGATGCCGGCGCCGCTTGCGCGCATGCGGCGGATGTACATGCGCAGGCGGGCGTTGTTGGAGGGGCCGAGCTCGCCCGAGACCGAGGCGCGAGGCGTGCGGATGAAGAGCTGCTCCACGTCGGCGAAGGTCACGAGCTCGGCGCGGATCTCCCCGAGCTCGCGCAGCAGCTCCGGCGCGAGATCCGGCGGGATCGGCGCCTCGAGGAACGCGACCAGCTTCTTGCCACGCTCCGCGTCGGCGTCGTAGCCGAGGACCACGCGCCGGATCTCCTCTCGCACCGCTCCCATGGCGGCCCGTCGCTCCTCCGCGCCGAGGCGCGCCAGGCCGGCGAGGTCCGGCTCGCCGAGGACGGCGTCGGGCTCGGTCGTGAAGAGCGGCGCCAGCGGATCCGGCTCCGGCACGAGGCGCAGCCGCGCGCTCGGTCCCGGACCCGCCGCCTCGCCCCGCGCGGGATCGATCACCAGCAGGAGATCGCCCGCCGCCACCTGCTGGCCGCGACGCGCGCAGACCTCGGTCACCACGCCTCCGACCGGCGCGCTGAACGCGATCTCCATCTTCATGGCCTCGAGGAGCCCGAGGGGCTGGCCGGCTTCCACGCGGTCGCCGGCCGCCACCTGGAGCGCCACCACCATGGCCGGCGTCCCGGCGCGCACCTCGCCCGCGCCCTGCCAGCCGAAGCGATGGGGTCGACCCTCGACCTCGAGACGCAGCCCCGTGTCGGACGCGTCGTGGAGCACCCGGAGCGTCCGCTCGCGCAGCAACAAGCGCGCGGTGTGCGGCCCCTCCTCCCGCAGGGTGGCCGACACCACGCAGCCGTCGAGGTGCACGCGGTAGCGCCAGGAGCCCACGGCGAAGACCTGGAGCCGGTAGGCCGCGCCGCGCCAGGCGAGATCGATCTGCTGCCCCAGCGAGGGCGGCACCTTTCCGGGCGACACGTTCGCGGTGTCGGCGTAGAAGTTGGTGCGCGCCACGTGTCGCCGGCGCTGGTAGGTGAGGATCGCCGCCGCGATCAGCGCCTCGACCGCGTACTCGGTCGCGGCCGGGGCCTCCGCCACGAAGCCGTCGAGCCAGCCGGTGTCGACGGCACCCGCGCGCAGCGCGGGCGACTCCAGGAGATCGATCAGCAGGCCCTTGTTGCTGGCCCCGCCCTCGATCACGAGCTCGAAGTCGCGCAGCGAGCAGGCGAGGCGCGAGAGCGCTTCGGCCCGGGTCTCCCCGGTGGCGATCACCTTCGCCACCAGCGAGTCGAACTCCGCCGGCACGCGGCTTCCCGCGGCCACGCCGGCGTCGACCCGCACCCGGGGGCCGAGCGCGGGGTCGAAGCGGGCGATCCGGCCGGGCGCGGGCAGGAAGCCCTGGTCCGGGTCCTCGGCGCAGACCCGCGCCTCGATCGCCACGCCGCGCGCGGGCGGCGCCTGCTGCGGCAGGCGCTCGCCACGCGCGATGCGGAGCTGGAGCTGCACCAGGTCGAGGCCGGTGGTCTCCTCGGTGATCCCATGCTCCACCTGGAGCCGCGGGTTCATCTCGAGGAAGTAGAAGCGCTCGCCCTCGACCAGGAACTCGACCGTGCCGACGCCGCGGTAGCCGACGCGCCGGGCCAGCTCGACGGCGGCACCCTCCATCCCCGCGAGGAGGAGCGGCGAGAGATCGGGCGGCGGCGCCTCCTCGATCAGCTTCTGGTGTCGGCGCTGGACGGAGCAGTCGCGGGCGCCGAGGGCCAGCACGCGCCCATGCAGGTCGGCGGCGATCTGGATCTCCACGTGCCGGCCGCCGTGGACCTTTCGCTCCAGGAAGAGGCGGTCGTCGCCGAACGCCGCGCGCGCCTCGGCCGCGGCGGAGCGCACGGCGGCGGCGAGGCCGTCCAGGCTCTCGACCACGCGGATGCCGCGTCCACCACCGCCCGCCGAGGCCTTCACCACCAGCGGGAGCCCGATGCGTTGCGCGTGCTTGAGCGCCGCCTCCTCGTGGGGCACGGCCTCGCCGCTCCACTCGGTCACCGGCACGCCGGCCTGCTCGGCCAGGCGCTTGGCCGCGATCTTGTCGCCGAGGGCGCGCATCACGTCGCCCGTCGGCCCCAGGAAGAGGAGGCCGGCGTCGGCCACCCGATCGGCGAAGACCGGGTCCTCGGCCACGAATCCCCAGCCCGGCCAGACCGCGTCGGCGCCGGCCCGCGTCAGGGTCTCCAGCAGGCCGTCGTGGTCGAGATAGGCCGCGACCGGCCCGAAGCGCGCGGGGAGCGCGAGGGCGAGATCCGCATGCCGCACGAAGGGCGCGTCCCGATCGACGTCGGTGTAGAGGGCCACCGCCTCGAGCGTCGCGCCCTCCACCGCGCGCAACGCCTTCACCGCACGGATGCAGCGGAGCGCCGCCTCGCCGCGATTCACGATGCCGAGCCGGCGAATCGGGCGGCCGAGGCTCATGCGGCCTCCGCTCGCGGGGGCAGCCAGCAGGCGAAGGAGACGAAGCTCCCGTGGTGGGAGAGCGAGAGCGGGAGCGGCTCGCCGTGGCGGCGCAGCTCGGGCAGGCGACCGCGCTTCTCGATCACCAGCTCTTCCGGCGACGCGTCGAGCTGCGGCGCCAGGACCCGCAGGGCCAGCGCGCGGGCCGCACCTCCCGGTGCCTCGCCGGGGACGAGCCGCGCCGCGGCCCGGAGCACGCGCCCACCGTCCGTGCCGGCGAGGCGCGCCACCGCCTGGAGCGCGTCGGCCTCCCGGATCAGTGACACGTCGAAGTGACGGCCGGCACCCTCCACCCGGGCGCGGTCCGGCACGTCGAGGATCACCCGATAGCGGTGCGGCGCGAAGCGCAACACCGGGTCGATCCGGCACGCGAGCTTGTAGGCCGCTTCCTTCGCCGCCCAGCAGGCCCAGCGCGCGGCCCGCGGATCGGTCGCTCGGGCGATCCTTTCACGCTCCTCCTCGTGGAAGACCCGCACGTCGAAGCGCGAATGGGGCGCCCCCTCCGCGGTCTCCGGATCCGCCAGGTCCACCACGTCATCCCCGATCACGGAAGTGCTCCTCCTCGAGCGCGGCCAGACCGGCCAGCACCTGCCGCGAGAGATCGAGCGAGCGCCGCAGGCCCGAGGCCGTCGAGCGGGGCTCGAGCAGCGAGAGCCGGGCCCGAAACCGGTCGCCGCGCGCGGGAAGCCGGGACCAGCTCTCCTGCCTCTCGCCCCTCAGGTACACGCACAGGACACGACAGCCCGGCACCGCGCCGAGGATCCGACCCACGCCCCAGGTCTGCGACTCCTGCTCGACGCGGCCGCTCCGACTGCGTCCGCCTTCCGGAAAGACCAGCGCCGTCTCGCCGCGGCGCAGCAGCCAGGCCACGCGGACCAGCACCCCCGACACCTCGCCCCGGTCGCCTCCCCGCGGAATCGGTAGACACTTCATCACGTACACCAGGAGCCGCGCCCACCAGCTCGAGGTGAAGTTCTCGCGATCGGGCAGGTTCCAGGGCAATGCGGCCGGGTGCAGCAGGTACCAGCCCGGCGAGCCCAGGGCCCACGCCACCAGGGCCGAGTCCAGCATCGTCAGGTGATTGGCACAGATCAGGAGCGGCTCGCGCGACGCGGCCCGGACCCTCCGGTACTCGGCGCGGGCGCGCTCGACCCCTTCCACTCGCCATCCCATCACGCAGCGCATCAACGCCGCGGACAGCGGAACCCAGAGTGGCGCCAGCAGCCGCCCCACCGCGAGCTGGACGGCCAGCGAGAGGCGCGCGCGGCGCGACAGCTCGGCCACACCCTGCCGCGGTCAGACGAGCTTCGCGCAGATCAGGCGCACCGCGTCGCCGACCGTGTTCACCTCGTCCACGTCCTCGTCGGCGATCTCGATGCCGAACTCGTCCTCGAAGGCGAGCACCACGTCCACCAGCCGCGCCGAATTGACCTTGAGCTCGTCGAGGATGTGGGTCTTGGCACTCACGTCCGCGAGCGCCGCCTGGTTCTTGGCGAACGGGGAGATGATCTTCACGACCCGCTGGAACACTTCCGACTCTTGCACGCTGCCTCCTCCGGACGCCGGATCACTCGTCCCAGCGTCGATAGATCACGCACGAATTCACGTCGCCGAAGCCGAAGCCCGCCTTGGCCGCGACCCGCAGCCCGGAGACCTCCCGGGCGGAGCGAGGAATCGCGCCGGCGAACTCCGCGATCTCCGGATGCACGTCCTCGCAGTTCAGGCACGGATGGACGAAGCCGCCCTGCAGCATCAGGAGCGTGGCGACCGACTCGATGGCGCCGGCGGCGCCGAGCGTGTGGCCGATCATGGACTTGGTCGCGACCATCCAGGGAAACTCCGCCGGAGCCCGACCGAGCGCTTCGGACCACGCCCGCACCTCCCGCGGATCGGCCCCCGTCGCCGTCCAGTGTCCGTTCACCACGTCCACGTCGCGTCCCGAGAGGCCCGCGGCCGCGAGCGCCGCGGCGATGCAGCGCCGCACGCCCTCCGGATTGGGCGCGGTCATGCTGCCGCCGGCTCGATGCCCGCCGCAGTTGGAGGCCGCGCCCGCCACCTCGGCGTAGATCCGGGCGCCGCGCGCCTGCGCGTGCTCCAGGCTCTCCAGCACCAGCGCGCCCGCTCCGGCCGCCGGCACGAAGCCCGCCGCGGAGGCCGAGAGCGGGCGCGAAGCGCGCTCGGCCGCGTCGTTGTGGGTGCGGCAGAGGACGCGCATGGCGTCGAAGCCCGCCCAGATGTAGGGGCTCGCGCCCTCGGAGCCGCCGCAGAGCATGCGCTCGGCCAGCCCCGCGCGGATGCGCTCCGCGCCCATCACCACGGCCTCGAGCCCGGTGGCGCAGGCGCTCGAGTTGGTCGTCACCTGGTTGCCGAGGGCGAGGAGCCCTCCCACGCGGGCCGAGATCCCGCTGGCCATCACCTGCTCCACCGTCGTGGAGCCGAGGCGCCTCACCTTTCCCGCGTCGGTGAGGGGCACCACCTTCTCGCCGATGGTGTCCATTCCGCCGATCCCCGTGCCGAGCACGGCGCCGCTCTGCCAGTCCACCCGCTCGTCGTCGGGCGCCGGGCGTGCGAGGCCGGCGTCCGCCCAGGCTTCGAGCGCGGCGAGGCAGGCGTAGCGGTGGTTCGAGTTCATGGCGAGGAGCTCGTCCTCGCGAAAGGCGGCGCTCGCGAGCTCGTCCACGCCCTGCGGCACGCCCGCCACCCGGCAGCCGAACCCGAGCTCGGCCATGCGCTCCACGCTGCGGATGCCCGAGCGGCCCTTCCGCAGCGCGAGCTCGAACTCCGCCAGCCCGTTGCCGTTCGGCGCGATCACGCCGAGGCCGGTCACGACCACCCGTCGGCTCATCGCAGGACCCCGATCCCGGCGAGCGTTCCCGAGCAGACGAGGGCTCCGTCCTCCAGCCGCATCTCCACCTGCGAGCGGAGCTTGCGCCGGCGGAAGAACTCCTTGCGCCCGGTGACGAGCACGCGCTCGCCCGGCCGCACCATGCCGGTGAACTCGACGTTCGCGTCGGTGAAGACCGTGAGCAGCTTCTCCGTCTCCTCCCGGCCCGCCTCCTGCGCCAGCAGGAAGATCCCCTGGGCCACCACGCCGGCCTGGGCCATGGCCTCGATCAAGAGCACGCCGGGCGTCACGGGGTGGCCGGGGAAGTGCCCGCGATAGAAGTCCGCGTCCGGTCGGAAGCGGTAGGCCGCCACCACGTGATCCTCGTCGATCTCCAGGATCTCGTCGATGAAGCGGAAGGGCGGCTGCTGGGGGAGCGCGGCCAGCACTTCCGACGGCGAGAGGCGCCGGCCGCGCGCGGCGTCAGCCACCGAACATCCCTCCGTTCACGTGGATCACCGTGCCGTGCACGTAGCGCCCCCGCGTGGCCAGGAAGGCCACCACCTCGGCCACCTCGTCCGCCGAGCCCATCCGCTTGAGCGGAATCCGTGCCAGGATCGCCTGCTGCACCTCAGCCGGGAGCTCCGCGGTCATCTCGGTCTCGATGAAGCCGGGCGCCACCGAGTTCACCAGGATCCCACGGTCCCCGAGTTCCTGCGCCAGCGACTTCGTCATCGCGTCGAGCGCCGCCTTCGACATGGTGTACGGAACCTGGCCTGGATTGCCGGTATGCCCCACCACCGAGGAGATGGTGATGATGCGTCCCTCGCCGGCACGGAACATGAACCGACGCAGCGCCAGCTTGGTCAGGTACCAGGTGCCGCGCGCCACCCCTGTGACGGCGTCGTAATCCTCGAGCTTCATGGTGAGCATGGGAGCGTTCCGGTTGAGGCCGGCGTTGTTCACCAGGACGTCGAGGCGCCCCGCCTGCTCCTTGAGCTCGCCCACCATCCGCTCCACGTCCCCGGGGCTGGCGAGATCGCCCTGGAGCAGGAACGCCTGGGGCAGCTCCCCCGCGAGCTTGCGCGCGCCCTCGGCGCTCGAGCGGTAGTGGATCCCCACGCGGAACCCCTCGCGTGCGAGCGCGCGACAGCAGGCGGCGCCGATCCCGGTGCCGCCGCCCGTGACGAGCGCCACGCGCTGCGCCGCGTCGCTCATCGCTCGATCCTCCCGCCGCGCGAGCGCGCCGACGCGCTCGGATAGTCGGGGTAGTCGATCTCGAGGAACGTGCCGGACTTGGCGCGTTTCACGGCGTAGATGGGCTCGCCGTCCACCAGCACGCTGGCGTCGGCCACGGCGATGGCCGCGCCCGAGGCCGGGAGGCGCGAGAAGCGCACCACGTCGAGCTCGTAGCGCACCAGCGCGTCGCGGGGCCGGATCTGCCCGCTGAACTCCACCTCGCCCACGCCGAGGGCGCGACCGGCACCGAGGCCACCGGCCCAGACGCAGAAGAAGCCCACCAGCTGCCACACGGCATCGAGCCCGAGGCATCCCGGCTGCACGGGATCGCCCAGGAAGTGGCACTGGAAGAACCACGCGTCGAGCCGCACCTCCTGCTCCGCCACCACGCGGCCGCGGTGGCCATCGCGCCGGATCTCGACGATGCGGTCGATCATCAGCATCGGCGGTACCGGCAGGCGGGCACGGAACCCCGGCGGCGGATCCTCCACCAGGCTGCCGTGGCCGAAGGCCAGCAGGTCCTCCAGCGAGAAGCTCGAGCGCGCCAGGAAGTCGGCGTACTTCACGCCGCCTCCCCGAAGCGCAGGAGACAGCTCGACCAGGTGAGGCCCGATCCGACACCGACGAGTGCCACATCGTCGCCGGGCTGCCACTTCTCCCACAGCATGGAGACCACGGAGGCCGCGCTCGCGGCGGCGGTGTTGCCGAAGTTCTCGACGTTCGAATGGTGCCGCTCCGGCGGGACGTCGCAGGCGCGACACACCGCCTGGAGCATGCGCAGGTTGGCCTGGTGGCCGACGAAGTGCAGGCGCCGGTCGGGATCGGCGAAGCTGGCCTGAAGACCCTGCAGCAGGCCGATCGTCCTCTTGATGGCGAACATCTGCACCTGCCGGCCCTGCTGCGAGAAGTGCCCGAGGCGCGGGACGACCACCTTGTCCGCGCCCGCCGGACTCGACTCGAGCGTGCTGCCGAGCACCCGTGCGCGACCGGGGCGGCGCAGCGACACCACCGCAGCGGCGACGCCGTCGCCCCAGATCACGGCGCCCGAGCGATCCGTGTAGTCCACCACCTGCGTCAGGCTCTCCGGTGCCACCAGCAGCACCACGTCGGGGAGGGCGTCCTCGCGCATGCAGGAGAGCAGCCAGAGCTGCGCGAAGAGGCTGGTGCAGGCGGAGTGCACGTCGAGCGCCGGGACCTCCAGGCCGAGGGCGGCGGCGATGGGACAGGCGTCGGCCGGCGAGGCCCAGTCCGGGCAGGAGTTGCCGGCGATCACCAGCCCCACCTCCTGCTTCGCGATTCCGGCGCGCGCCAGCGCGAGCTCGGCCGCGCGCCGTCCCATCTCCGCATGGGTGTAGCGCGCGGCCTCCACCGCACCGCGAGGATCCCGATTCCGGGTGGTGCGGATGTAGTCGAGCGACAGCACGGTGCGGCGCGAGCGGATTCCCACCCGCTCCATGATCCACTCGTCGCTCGTCCCGATGTCGAGCTCCTCCAGGAAGCGGTTGGTGATCTCGTTCTCGGGATGGAAGTGGCCGAGGCCGAGCAGATGGAAGCTCACCGGCCGGCCCCCGAGATGTGCTCGCCGCCATCCACGCGGATCACCGTCCCGTTGATCCAGGCGGCCTCGTCGAGGGAGAGCAGGTAGATCACGTTGGCCACGTCCTCCGGCGTGGTGAGACGGCCGAAGGGGTTGCGCAGCCGCGCGCCCGCCTTCATGTGGTCGCTGCCGGGGATGGCCTGGAGCGCCGGTGTGTCGGTGATCCCGGCCTGGATCACGTTGGAGCGGATGCCGCGGGGCGCGAGCTCGAGGGCCATCGAGCGCGAGAGCGACTCGAGCGCCACCTTCGCCGCCGCCACGGCGGCATAGCCCTTCCACGCGATCTCGTTGCCCTCGCTGGTGAGCCCGAAGACGCGGGCATCGCTGGCGAAGAGCTCACGCTCGAGGAGACCCTGGGTCCAGCCGAGGAGGCTCGTCCCCATGGCGTGGATGGTGCGCGCGAAATCGTCCTCGTCGAGGAAGCTCTTCGCACCGTAGCTCGGCGGCGAGGCCAGACCGTGGAGCTCGTCGTGCCCCTCGGCGAAGAGCCGGTCCGCCGCCTCGGCGAGACGCGCCCGCTCGAGGCCGAGGGCGCTCGCGAGCGCATCGAGACCCGCGGTTCGCGGCGACCGCGCCTCCGGCGCCAGGAGCTTCAGGTTGCCGAACGCGATCGAGTGGAGGAGCACGCGAACGCGTCCCGCGGTGCCGAGCGCGAGCGCGAGCTCGTCCAGGATGCGCGCGCGAACCTCGGAGTCGAGGGCGTCGGCGTTGAAGGTGAGAAGCTCCACGCCCTGGGCACGGAGCTTCTCGAACTCCGGCGTGATCCGCGCCATGGCACCGCGGCGATCACGGTGCACGAGACAGAGGCTCATGCCGTGGGCGGCGAGCTTGCGGGCCGTCGCCAGGCCGAAGCCGCTCGATCCGCCGAGGATCACGGCCCATCGATCGCTGGAGAACGTCCGCTCCACCCCCCCTCCTGCGGCACGATCCAACGTGCAAATTCTGACTCAGGGTCACTTTTAACCCCGGTCGTACGCTAGGCGACCCTCCGCCCCGACACAAGACGGGTAGCGGAGACGAGACCGCCAGGAACCCGGGAGCGCGCGGTTTTCACAGGGCTTTCACAGGGCTCGCACAGGCGTCGGCGCGCCGCGTCAAGCCAGCGAGAAGCGGCGGCGCCGGATCTTCGGCAGCTCCGCCTGCGTCTCGGGCTCCTCCACGATCTCGTGGGTCGCACCCGGCGGGAGCTTGCCGCGCCGCGTCTTCGCGGCTTCGCCGCGGATCAGGACGCCGCGCACGAAGTGTCGCTCCGCTTCCTTCTGCGAGGGACGGCCTGCGCTCGCGCCCTTGCCGGCCTTCGGCTTCTCGCGCGCCTCCGGAGCCCCGGCCTTCGCGGGCTTCGCTCGAGGCTTCGCTCGCGTCCGAGCCTTCATCCGACCTCCTGCGACGCCACGCATCCGGGCACGCCTGCGGCGTCGCGCGGATCGCCTCGGCTCAGTCGAAGCCGCAGTCGAAGCTCCGCCGCGCCAGGTGCAGCCCCTCCGGCTGCTCGCGCAGCTCGTGCGTCTTTCGCACCGTGCGGTGCTCGACGCGCGTGGTCGCGTCGCCGTGACGGCCGAGGTCCACGCGTCCGCGACGGAAAAGGTACTCGACGAAGGAACGCGCCGCATCCTGATCGCTCGGCGCGGGCGCAGGACCGAGGTGCACGGCGGCCGATGCGACGGGCATGCGCGGTGTCTCGCCGGCGGCCTGCACCAGGAGCGCACGCTCGCCGAGCCCGAACTCCGCGCCGGCGAGGCTCAAGCGCGGGAGCGCGGGCGGAGCGGCCGCCCGCGATTCGCGGATGCGACCGCGCGAGCCGCGGCCGCGCTCCGCGCGTCCGGCCCCGGCGGAGCGTCGCACGGCAGCGGCGCTGCGCAGGCTCAGGATGCCGCGCCGCACGAAGGCGCTGCGCAGCGCCTCGGCGTACTTCCCGTCGAAGCGATCCGCGTCCGCCTCCAGCAGGTGAGCCGCCACCTGGCTGGTGTAGTCGGGGACGATCGGCGCGGCGAGCACCGCGTCCACCAGGAGCGCCGCCGCGTCGTGGCTCGCCTGCTCCAGGTCCGCCTCCCGCGGCGGGGCGCCGAGGACCGCCACCATGTTGGCCAGCGCCTCGTAGAAGCCGCCGGTGAAGACGCGAGAGAAGGAGTGGGGCTCCGAGCTCAGCGACGAGGCCGGACCGGACGGCGGGAGCGACATCGGCGAGCGGTAGAAGAACGAGTTCACGGCGTTGCGCAGGCAGTCCGGCTCGACCAGGTCGGGACGCCCCTGGCGGATGGCCCACCCGAGCTGCTCCGCCAGCCGCGAAAGACGCGACGCGCGATGGAGACGGCCGCTCGTCTCGGTCAGCACGGCGCTTCGCAGCGAACGGAGCTGGAGCCCCGAGAGGAGCGCGCTCACGTCGCCGAAGGACTCGTGGAACGCGGCCACCTCGTCGGACATGGCGTCCCAGAGCTGGGGCCGGAGCGCGTCCAGCACCGCGTGCCCGAGCTCGTGGCACAGCACGTCCGGGCTCTCGCCCGAGTAAACGGTGCTACGCGAGACAGTGTCGTGGAAGAAGGAGAGACCCCTGCGGTCGTAGTAGGCATTGAGGTCCACCCCGCGGTCCAGGTGCACGCGCAGCGGATCGCCCGGCTGCCAGGTGGTGCCGGCCGGCACGTGACGCCCCCAGAAGTCGGCGGCGCGGCGCAGCGCCTCCGCCGCCGTCCAGTAGCGGAAGCCCGCGCTTCCGCGCGGATGGATCTTCGCGGCCGGCCGCTCGCCCGCGATGGCGAGCGGGAACGGTCGGGTGGAGAGCTGCGGCACCGGCCGCCGCACCGGGGCAGCGCCCGAGAGCGGGTCGTCCTCCCAGGCCGAGACCTGCGCTCCCGCGGTGCGGGCCTCGCTCGGCTTGCGCGGCACCGCTCGCAGCGTCCCGGCCCCGCGGCCGCGCGCAGCCTCGGTGCGCCGCGCCCCCTTCCGCGCCGTCGTCGCCCTTCGCGTGGTCATCTGGCCTCCCCTCGCCGAAGCGTCGCCGACACGCCTCACGAATCGGCCTCAGTCGAGCCGGTCCTCGCGCAGCCGTCGGCGGTGGGCTCCCACCACGTCGCTGCGCGTGATCATCCCGACCACGTGGCGCGACGCGCCGCGCTTCACCACCGGCAGCCGGCCCACGTCCGCCTCGACCATGCGGTCCGTCGCCTCGCGCAGCGATTCGTCCTCGAAGACCACGACGGGCGGTCGCTTCACCAGCGAGCGTACGGGCGCGGCCGGATCGGGCGCGATCGCGATCTCGCGGGCGGTGATCACGCCGACCAGCTCCCCCGCCGCGTCCAGCACCGGGAACCCCTGGTGTCGAGTCCCCGGAGCGTCGGAGGCGAGCCAGCTCCGCGCCACGTCCACCGGATCGTCGGCGCGGATCGACACCACGTTGTGTGAGTGCCCGTCGCGCACCAGCACGCCGTCCAGGTAGTCGGCCGCGTACTCCTCGGGCACGCGCACGCCGCGGCGCGCGATCTTCTCCGTCATGATGGTGTTGCGCATGAGGAGCGCGGAGACCAGGTACGCCGCCGCTCCGCCGGCCAGGAGCGGCAGCAGCGCGTGGATCTGGTGGGTGGTCTCGAAGGCGAAGACCACGGAGGCGAGGAAGGCGCGCGAGGCGCCGGCGAAGAGCGCCGCCATCCCCACCACGGCGGCGACGCGGGGATCGATGCCGGCGTGGGGCAGCAGGGCCGCCGCGACCGCGCCGAGGGCCGCACCGAGGCCGCCGCCGATGGTGAAGATCGGCGCCAGCGTTCCGCCGGAGGTACCGCTTCCGAGCGCAATGCACCACGACACGAACTTGAACGCACAGAGCGTGATCACGGCGCCGAGGGCGAGCTTTGCCGAGAGGATGTCGGAGATGTTCTCGTAGCCCACGCCGAGGGTGCGCGGCACGAAGTAGCCCACCACGCCCACCGCCAGCGCGCCGATCGCCGGCCACCACATCCAGTGCACCGGCAGGCGGTCGAAGGCGTCCTCCATGGCGTACACCGCCCAGGTGAGCCCCACCGAGGCGAGCCCCGCCACGGCGCCCACCGCCGCGTAGCTCGCGAGCGCCTCCATCCCCGGGGGCGCCACCGCCGGCATGGCGAAGATGGGCGCGGCGTCGTACCAGAGCGCGCGGATGCCGGCCGCCACCGCGCTCGCGAAGGCCACCGGGACCACGGAGGCCGGCCGCAGCTCGAAGAGCAGGAGCTCCACGGCGAGCAGCACCGCGGAGATCGGGCTGCCGAAGGTCGCCGCCATGCCGGCGGCGGCGCCGGCCGCGAGCAGCGTCTTGCGCTCCTTCGCCGTGACCCGCACCACCTGCCCCAGCACCGAGCCCATCGCGCCGCCCGTGGCGATGATCGGCCCCTCGGCGCCGAACGGACCGCCGGTGCCGATCGCGATCGCGGCCGAGACGGGCTTCAGGAAGGTGATGCGCGGCGGAATGCGGCTCTCGTTCAGGAGCACCTGCTCCATGGCCTCGGGGATGCCATGGCCGCGGATCGCCGCGGAGCCGTAGCGGGCCATCACCCCGACGATCAGGCCCCCGATCACCGGGATCACGATCACGCCGAGACCGAGGGCGTTCTCCCACGGCGTGGCGAAGCCGAACGAGAGGCGACCGTAGAAGGAGAGGTTGGTGACGGCATAGATGAGCGCCGTCAAGACTCGCGCCACCAGGCCGGCGGCCGCGCCGATCGGCAGCGCGAGGAGACAGATCAGGAGCGAGCGCCGATCCACCAGCGTGCTGCCGCGCCCGACTCCCGCGGCCTCGAGCGAGGGCGAGAGCGTCGGGGCCACCGGGAGCCCCGCCGTGGTGGATGCGCGCGCGACCTCGTGATCCAACTCCGTTCCTCCTCGGCCCCGGCGTCGCGCTCCGCGGACGCCTCTACTCGGCGGGCGCGGGCTTTGTAGCGATTCCCACCTCCGCCAGCAGGTCCGGCAGGTCGCGCCGCGCGGCTGCGCTGACTCGGGCGCCGGGGGGAAGCGCCTCCGCGAGGCGTGCAAAATAGGGCCGGTCGGTCCGTCCCTCCACGATCACCACCAGCCCCCGGTCGTCCTCCGTACGAATCAATCGGCCCACCATCTGCTTCAGGTGCAGGAGCATCTTCCCGAGCGTGTAACGCGAGAAGGCGTCCACTCCGGCCCGCCGTAGCCGGAGCTCTCGACGCCGCCGCAGCTCCGTCGGCACCTCGAAGGGGAGCTTCTCGATCACCACGGCCTGGAGGTCGCTTCCGGGGATGTCGACGCCCTGCCAGAAGGTGCGCGCACCGAGGAGCACCGCACCGCCGCGCCGGAAGCGCTCCACCAGGGCCGACGGGTCGTCGCTCGCCCGCCGGGGCGCCAGCACCTCGAGGCCCTGCGCCCGCAGCCGCGCGTCGAGCAGCTCTGCCACGTCGTTCATGCGGCGCAGATTGGTGAAGAGGCCGAGGGTGCGGCCGCCCAGCCGGAGGGCCAGCTCCGCGATCACCTCGCAGGTCTCGCGAACCAGATCCCTGCCCTCGCGCAAGGCCACCACCCGCATGTGGTCGGCGTAGGGAAAGGGGCTCGGCGCCGAGACCCGGACCAGGCGCTCGCCCGCCCGGGCCTCGAGCTCGAGCTCGCCCAGCGCGGCGAACGCGTCCCCCGCCACGAAGAGGCTCGCCGAGACGCCGGCGAAGGCGCGGAGGCGCTGCAGGAAGCGCTCGTGGAAGGCGTCGGCCGGCGAAACCGGGCGCAGCAGCAGCCGCCAGCGATCGTAGGGAGGCTCCAGGCCCACGAAGGAGGCCACGGCGTCGCTGCCTGCGCCCGCGAGGGCAGCGCGCAGCGCGGAGGACGCGGCGCGGAGCTCCTGCGCCAGACGCGCCACCGCCCGCACCGACTCCTCCTGGGGACCCGGGAAGAGGCGCTCCAGCGTGTCGGAGACACCGTCCAGGGTCGCGCCGGCATGCTCCACCTGCTCCGCTGCGACCGCGAGCTCCGGTCCCGGCACCTCCGGCACCTGGACCTCGCCGAAGGGACCGGCGAGCTCCGCGAGCGCGCGGCCGAGCGTCACCAGATCCGGCTGCACGCTGCGCCGCCAGGCGCGCGCCTCGCGCGCGGCGGGCCGGCCTCGCACGACGCCCGCGGCGGGCGGCCGCCTCCCGCGGCGGCCGCTCCCGGCCTCGTCGGGGCGGCCGAACACGTCGTCGAAACGACCGACGAGCGCCTCCGGTCCCACCTCGAGGGCGAAGACCTCGTCGGCCACGCCCGCCAGCTCGTGAGCCTCGTCGACCACGGCGTGGACGAAGTCCGGATAGTCGGCCGGCCAGCGCAGCAGCAGGTCGTGGTTCGCCACCACCAGGTGCGCGTCGGCCAGCGCCGCGCGGCGGCGGCCCAGCGCGCAGCCGGAGTGCGCCATGCATTGCTCGCGCGAGCACTGCTCCGCCCGCTCCGCCACCGAGCGGCGCAGGAGCTCGCGGAGCGGCGGGAAGCGACGCAGCAGCGCCGCCGGCACCGAGCCCACCTCGCCCCAGGGTCGGGTGCGCGCACAGGCGGCCAGCACCGCGAAGGCCAGCCGGTCCTCGGCGAAGATGCGCGGCTCCAGCCCCTCCTCCAGGACCGTGGCCAGGCGACGCGCACAGGTGTAGTTCCCGCGGCCCTTGATCGACATGGCTCGCAGGCCCGGCCAACCGAGGAAGCGCGCGGCGGCGCCGATGTCGTGGCCGAGGAGCTGGTCCTGCAGCAGTCGCGTGCGGGTGGAGATCACGAGCGGTCCGCTCGCGCCGCGCGCGGCCCGCTCCATGGCGAACGGGATCGCCGCCGCGAGGTACGCCAGCGACTTCCCGACGCCCGTGCCGCCCTCGAGGAGCGCCACGCCGCCATCGCGCAGCGTGCGCACGAAGTGGCGCGCCAGGAGGATCTGCGCCGCGCGCACGCGATAGCCGGGAAAGTGTCGCCGCCCCCGCTCGGCGTCCGCCAGGACGGCGGCGATCGCCTCCTCGTCGAAGGCGACGGGCGTCTCCTCGCTCGGACCGATCGTCAGATGGGTCGGGGGCTCCGACGTCGCGCCGGCCTCGGGCTTGTCCAGGATCGCGAGCCACGGCGAGTCGGGAGCGTAGGTCCCGAGGGCCCGTGCGGCGTGGACGTAGCGCGCCTCCCCGGCCCGGGCGCCGCGCCCGGCGCAGGAGAGCAGCCGCCCGGCGTCGAGCGCGTCCTCGAGGGCGCGGTGTCGCTCCTCGCGCCCGAGCTCGGCGCGCACGAACGTCTCCAGGCGCAGGTCCGGAGCGTCGGGATGCGTGACCGCCAGCAGGTCCTGGGTGTCGAGGTAGCGCGCGGAGGCCAGCGCGGGGTCCACGCAGCGCGCGAGGAACGCGCGCTCGAAGGCCGCGTTGTGGGCCACCAGGGCACGCCCGCCCAGACGCCGGGCGAGCGGCGCCGCGAGCTCGGCCAGGCTGGGGGCGCCGATCAGGTCGGCGTCGGCGAGCCCCGTCAGACGCTGGATGGCTCGCGGCAGGGGCCGTGTGGCGCGCACCAGGCTCCACAGGGTGGTGACGGCGCTCTCGCCCGGCTCCACCAGGACCGCGCCCACCTCGATCGGCTCGGAGGCGGGATCCTCGGCCAGCCCCGTGGTCTCGAGGTCCAGCAGCGCCAGGGGCCCCACCGCCCGTGCGAGCGCTCCGAGGCTCGCAGCGTCGAGGCCGAGCTCGCCCGGCTCGTGCCGCTCGCAATGCAGCGGCTCCGCCGCGCTAGACGTAGACTCCGCCCTTGTACTCGCGGTCCTGGCGGATCTCCACGTTCACCAGGGCGGGCTTGCCCGACGCTGCGGCGCGCTCCAGCGCCGGGCGAATCTCCTCGGGGCGCGTCACGTGCTCACCGTGCCCGCCGAGCGCCTCTACCACCTTGTCGTACCGGGTGTAGTGGAGGAGCGTTCCCGCCAGCCGATCCCAGCCGTAGACCGCGCCCTGCGGCCGCATCATCTGACCCCAGGCCGCGTCGTTCCCGACGATCCCCACGACCGGCAGATTGAAACGCACGGCGGTGTCGTACTCGAAGCCGTTCAGGCCGAAGGAGCCGTCCCCGTAGACGATCACCACGCGCTTGTCGGGGTTGGCGAGCTGCGCCGCCAGCGCGAACGGCATCCCGACCCCGAGCGTGCCGAGCGGGCCGGGATCCATCCAGGCGCCTTCCCGCGGCACCGGGATGATCTTCGCGGCGGTCGCCACGATGTCGCCCCCGTCGCCGATCACCACGCTCTCGCCGAGAGTCGGGAGCCAGTCGCGGATCTCGCGGCACAGGCGCATCGGGTCCACCGGCACCGCATCGCTCTGGAGCGCCGCCTCCACCTTCTTCTCGGCGGCGACCTCGATGCCGCGCAGCTCGTCGCGCCAGGCGCTGAAGTCGAGCCGGGTGCCGGAGTTCTTCATCTCCTCCAGCAGCAGCTCGAAGGTGCAGGCGAGGTTGCCCACCAGGCCCACGTCCGCCGGACGGTTCATTCCGATCAGCGTGGCGTCCATGTCGAGCTGGATGATCTTCGCGCCCGGCGGGATCGTCTTGCCGAACGCCAGCCGGAAGTCGAGGAGCGAGCCCGCCAGCACGATCGCGTCGATCTGCTTCATCGCCTCGCGGCGCGAGCGGTTCAGGTACTGGGGCGAGCTCGGCGGGATCGTGCCGCGCCCCATGCCGTTGGTGTAGGCCGGCATGCGGGTCTCGTCGAGGAACGCGTTCATCGCCGCGCTCGCGAGCGACCACTTCACGCTGGTGCCCGCCATCAGCATCGGCCTCCGCGACTGGCGCAGCAGTTCGAGCGCCGCCCGCACGTCGGCGCGGTCCGGGGAGAGCCGCGGCGGCGCCGTGCGGATCGGCGGGATCGGCGCCTGCTCCCATTCCGCCTGGCCCATGAAGACGTCCATCGGGATCTCGAGGAACGCCGGGCCGGGGATGCCCGAGACCGCGTGGCGGATCGCGAGCTCGATGTACTCGGGGATCCGCTTCGTGTCGTAGCAGGCGTCCGCCCACTTGGTGATGGGCTTCATCACCCCGACGTGGTCCATCTCCTGGAGCGATCCGCGGCGAAGGTTGGCGAACGGGCCCTGGCCGCCGAAGACCAGGATCGGCGAGTTGGCGCGCCAGGCGTTGGCCACGCCGGTCACGCCATCCGTCACGCCCGGTCCCGCGGTGATGGCCGCGACGCCGATCTTCCCGGGATTGCAGCGCGCCCAGGCGTCGGCGGCGTGGACGGCCGCCTGCTCGTGACGCACGTCGATGATGCGGATGCCCTCGTCCAGGCAGCCGTCGTAGATCGGCATGATGTGGCCGCCGGAGAGCGTGAACAGGACTTCGACGCCCGCGCGCTTGAGAGCGCGGGCCGCGAGCTTGCCGCCGTGGACGGGCATGGGAGACCTCGCTCGGAGTGGGTTCGAGCGAGGGTATCAGCCGCCGCGCGGGGCGGTCAACGAGCCGGTGCGGCGCCCGCGACGGGGCCCGAGAAGAGACGAGGGCGGCGCCGCATCGGCGACCGCCCTCGTCGAGACTGCGCCGGGAGCTCAGCGAGAGACGAGGAACTCGTCCCGCCGGTTGAACTTCCAGGCCGATTCGTCGTGACCCTGCACCGCCGGCTGGCTCTCGCCGAGGCTCACCGTCACGATGCGCGCGGCCGGAACGCCCAGGTTCTCGAGGTACCGCTTGCCCGAGTCCGCCCGGCGCTCGCCGAGCGCCAGGTTGTACTCCTCGGTGCCACGCTCATCGGTGTGGCCCTGGATCGTGACCAGCTTCCACTCGCTGTGCTTCATGATCGCGTCCGCGTTGGCCTTCATCGTGCCGCGCTGATCCGAGCGGATCTCGGACTTGTCGAAGTCGAAGTACACGGTCTTGAGCTCCGGCACCCGCATCGGGCCCGTGCTCTCGGGCGAAGGTGCACTCTCCTGGAACCCGTGCGAGGTCGTGGAGGAGGGCGTGCTCTCCTTCGGCTGGCTGGTGGCGCAGCCGGTAGCCGCCAGCGCCAAGGCGGCTACGGAAACGACTCCGACACGGACGAGCGATCGCTTCACCATGTGGTCCCCCGGGACCTCCCCTTCCTGCTGAAAGCGTCGAAGGACGGGCGGTCCACCCGCCCGTTCGATCGCGCGCCGGCAGGCCGGCGCGCCCAAGATTCGATGTGCGGCGATAGGTTCCGCGCCGGCCGCGGCAAGTCAAGGGGGAACTGCGTCCCGCGCCTCCGCGGCGTGTCGCCGGGGCGTCCGGCCGCGGGCCGGCGGGGTCCCCGGGCCCGCCCGACGCAGGTGCGCCCAACGTCGCTCTACGCGAGCCCCTGATGGACCAGGTGCTCCGCCACCAGCAGCGCTCCCTTGGCCGCGCCCATCTTCGTGTTGTGCGAGAGCAGGACGAACTTGATGCCGTTCGGCAGGACGCCGTCCTCGCGCAGCCGCCCCACCACGGTCGTCATGCCGTCGTTCACCCGGCGGTCGATGCGAGGCTGCGGGCGGAAGGGATCGTCGCTCACCTGGATCAGCTCCGGAGGGGACGAGGGAAGCCCGAGGTCCGTGAACTCACGGCCGAAGGCGCGCATCACCTCCGCCACCTCCGCCAGCCCGGCCCGCCGGCCGAGTCCGGCGTAGACCGCCTCGGTGTGCCCGTCGCGCACGTTCACGCGCGTGCAGGTCGCAGACACCGGGAGCTCCAGGGGCCGCAGGCTCTCGCCCTCGAGTCGTCCCAGGATCTTCTGGGTCTCCGTCTGGACCTTCTCCTCCTCCTTCGGAATGAAGGGGATCACGTTGTCGAGGATGTCCAGTCCCACCACACCCGGGCTGCGGCCCGCGCCGGAGAGCGCCTGCATCGACGTCATGATCACCGCGCGGAGGCCGAAGGCGCGGTGGAGCGGCGCCAACGCCGAGACCAGCCCGGTGGTGGTGCAGTTCGGGATCGGGGCCACGAAGCCGCGCCAGCCGCGCTCCCGCTGCTGCCGCTTCACCAGCGCCGCATGATCCGCGTTCACGCCCGGCACCAGGATCGGCACGTCGGGCTCGTAGCGGAAGGCCGACGAGGTCGAGATCACCGGCACCCGCGGCGCCATGCGCGCCTCGAGCGCCCGGGCCGCGCCGCTCTCCACCGCGGAGAAGACCAGATCGACGCCGGAGAGATCCAGCGTCTCCGCGTCCACCACCCGCTGCTCCGCGAAGGCGCCGGGAAGGGGCTCCTCGCAGCCCCACTTCGCATGCCCGCGCTCGTCCGTGATGGCCTCGCGATAGGGCTTGCCGCCGCTGCGGCTGCTCGCGGCGAGGGCCACCACCTCGAACCAGGGATGGCGGTCCAGGGAGACCAGGAACTGCTGACCGGCCACACCGGTGGCGCCGACCACGGCGACCCGGCGGCGCGGGCTCTGGGGCATGGGCGACTCCTGGAGCACCGGGGCTACGGCCCCGGAGCCCATCGGATAGCGAATCGCCCGCCCCTCGACCACGACGACGAGTCCGTCCATGATGCGCAGCGTGGAGCCCTCGCCCCCGGATGCCCCGGAGCCGCGCGACCTCGTGTACGAGGATGCACCTCCGCTCGCGGCGGCCGTTCTTGGCGCCGAGGCGGGGCTGCGCCTCGGGCTCGGCCTCGGCTGGCTCGGGCTCGGCGTGGCGCCACTCGCGTTCGAGCGGGCCGGTGACGCAGCGGCCGGAAGGGTGGTGGCGGCCGCGCTGCTGGCGCTGTGCGGCGCGCTGATCCTGGCCGCACGCCTGCCGCGGCTCGCTCCGGCGGCGGGCCTCGGTGTGCTGCTGCTAGCTCGGGCGGCGCCGCTGCCCCTGCTCTTCGTCTGCGCAGGCGCCGCTCTGGCGCGAGTCGCCCTCCACGGCGGTGCGTCGGGGGGCTGGCTCCGAGGCGTCGCGCGCGAGCGGCGCGACCTCGCGCTTCATCTGGCCGCGACGGAGCTCGCCCGCGCGCGGGCCGCCGCGGCGTCCGACGAGGCCCGCCGCGAGGCCGCGCTCCATGCGGCCGGTGACGCCTACGAGCGGGCGGGCCGGGCGCGCCGGGAGCTCGAGGGGCTCGGGGCCCCGGACGGAGCCGCCGCGGCGCTGATCGGGCTCCTGGCCCGCGGGATCGGCGGCGCGCTGCGCCCGGCCCCGGGGCCACGCGGCTGGCTGGAGCGGCGGCTCTTCGCGCGCAGCGAGCGGCGGGACGCGCGCCGCCGGGTGGAGGCCCTCCGCCCGGGCGCGGCAGCCGACACCCGAGCGTGACGCAGGGCCGCGTCAGCGGCCGCGGAAGGCGGGAGGACGCTTCTCCAGGAAGGCGCGAACGCCCTCCTGGTAGTCCTCGCTCTCGTAGCAGGCGCGGATCGACTCCGTGATCGCCGCCGTGTCGCGCGCGGCGGCCTCGCGTGCGAGCTCGCGCACCACGAGCTTCGCGCTGCGCAGGGTGAGGGGAGCGTTCTCCGCGATCCCCTCGGCCAGCTCGCGCACCCGCCCCTCGAGCTCCCGCTTGGGAAACACCTGGTTCACGAGCCCCATCCGCAGCGCCTCCGGTGCCGAGAATCGCCGCGCGCTGAAGACCATCTCCTTGGCGAAGGCCGGGCCCACCAGCCGCACCAGCGTCTCGAGCAACGGCGGTCCGTAGCCGAGCCCGAGGCGCGCGGCCGGGATGGCGAACACTGCGTCGTCGGCCGCGTAGCGGAGATCGGCGGTCAGGGCGACGGCGCAGCCGCCGCCCACGCAGAAGCCGTGGATCAGCGCCAGCACGGGCTTCTCGCAGCGGGCCAGGGCGTCGAAGGCGCGGGCGGTGACGCGATCGTAGTCCGCGGCTTCGGCGCCGCTTCGCGCCTGGGCGAACTGCGAGATGTCGGCCCCCGACACGAATGCCACGTCACCCGCGCCGCGCAGCCCGAGCATGCGCACCTCGGCGTCGCGTTCGAGCGTCGCGACGGCATCCGGGATCGCGCGCCACATCTCGAGGGAGAGCGCGTTGCGACGCTCGGGATGATCGAAGACGATCCAGCCGAGCCGTCCCTCGCGTCGCAGCTCCAGGCGTCCGGCCATGGCCGCGCACGGTAGCAGCCCGTGCTCGACGCGGTCAGCCGAAGCGCACCGACTCGAGGTTGGCCTCGCCGAAGGACTCGAGGTCGGGATACCAGCGCGTCGGCACGCCGTCCGTCGCCGCCGCGTGGAGCGAGGGCGAGCAGCGCTCGCGGCCCACGCCGAGCTCGAGCGCCCGCGCGAGCGCTGCGGCGGCGTCGCCGGGCTCCGCGTCCAGGCGGCACGCCACCGCCTCCGGACCGCGCAGCGTCACCAGGAGATCGAACACCACGGTGCGCACGCCCTCCGGCTCGCCCACCTCCGCGGCGAGCACGCGCTGCACCCGGCTCCAGGCCAGGAGGAAGCGCTGGCCGGCCCGCCGGTAGAGCACGCCGCGCTCGGTCGGCTTGGCGTCGCACAGGAGGTGCACCCGGTAACGGGAGGGAACCTCCTTCTCGTCCTCGTGAGCCGCCTCGGGGGCGGGCTCGGCGCCGATCTCGGGCTCGTCCATGGCTCCCGACGCCTCCGGCCGGAGGGATCGGCCGGCCCGCAGCCGCGCTTGACGTGGCGCCGCCGCCGCCCGGAGCGAGCGGGTAGCATGGGGCGCATGCTCCCGAGCCAGCGAGGCCGCAGCGACTCCGCGCTGCGGAGCGAGCGCTCCTGCGTGCTGGCGCGGCGCGGCATGGTCTGCGCCAGCGTCCCCCTGGCCGCGGCCGCCGGAGTCGAGCTCCTGCGCCGCGGCGGCAATGCGGTCGATGCGGCGCTCGGCGCGGCGGCGGCTCTCTGCGTGGTGGAGCCGATGCAGACCGGGCTCGGCGGCGACCTCTTCGCGCTGCTCTGGTCGGCGCGCGAGGAGCGGCTCGTGGGCCTGAACGGGAGCGGGCGGGCGCCCGCGGCCGCCAGCCTGGAGGCGTACCGCGCGCGGGGGCTCGACGCGATGCCGGCGCACGGCGCGCTCTCGATCACGGTGCCGGGCGCCTTACACGGCTGGGAGTCGCTCTCGCGGCGCTACGGCCGGCTCCCGCTGGACCAGGTGCTGGAGCCCGCGATCCGCGCCGCGACGGACGGCTTCGCGGTGAGCGAGCTCGTGGCGCACTACTGGTATCTCCTCCACGCCGCTGGCGCGCTCCGCAACGAGGCCGCCCGCGCGAGCTTCGCTCCCGGGGGTCGCACCCCGGCGGCGGGTGGCTGGCACCGCAGCCCGGGGCTCGCGCGGACGCTCCGGGCGGTGGCGGAGGGCGGCGCCGCCGTCTTCTACCAGGGCAGGCTCGCGCAGGCGATCGCCGACACCGTGCGCCGAGAAGGCGGGATCCTCGACGTCGACGACCTGGCCGCTCACACCTCGAGCTGGGTCGAGCCCCTCCGGACGACCTATCGCGGTGTCACCGTCGCCGAGCTCCCGCCGAACGGCCAGGGCGTGACCGCGCTCCTGGCGCTGAACCTGCTCGAGACCCTCGATCCCGCCGAAGCGCCGCCCGACTCCGCCCTCGACTGGCACCGGAAGATCGAGGTCGTGAAGCTCGCCTTCGCCGAGCGCGACGCCCACGTGGCCGACCCCGAGCACGCGAGTGTTCCCGTCGAGCGCATGCTCGACCCCGGCTTCGCCCGCGAGCGCGCACGGGGGATCGGAGAGCGCGCGCAGCCGGGCCTCGCCTCGGCCATCCCGCGCGGCGACACCACCTACGTCTGCGCCGCCGACGCCGAGGGCAACCTGGTCTCGTTGATCCAGAGCCTGTTCGGGGGCTTCGGCTCGGGAATCGCGTGCGGCGACAGCGGCATCCTGCTGCAGAACCGCGGCGCGGGCTTCCGCCTCGATCCCCACCACCCGAACGCGCTCGCCCCGCGTAAGCGGCCGCTCCACACCCTCCTCCCGGGCATGCTGCTGCGTGGGGGCGCGCCCTGGACGGCCTTCGGGATCATGGGCGGCGACGTGCAGCCGCAAGCCCACCTGGCGTTCGTCTCGAACCTCGTGGACTTCGGCCTGAACCTCCAGGAGGCGCTCGACCGTCCGCGCTTTCGCTGGGTCTCGGGAACGCAGGTGGAGATCGAGACACCGGACGCTCGCGTGCGCGAGGGGGACCGGCTGGAGACGGCGCTCGCCGCCCGCGGTCACACCGTGCTGCGTCCGTCCCCGGTGATGGCGGACCGCTTCGGTGGCGGCCAGGCGGTGGCCCGCGAGGCCGACGGGACGCTGGTCGGTGCGAGCGACCGGCGCAAGGACGGCTGCGCCGTCGGCCTCTGGGAGTGAAGAGCGGGCGAGGCCCGGCTCAGGAGGCCGGCTTCTCGGGCGCCAGCTCGATCTCGCTCTCCACCCCGGCGACGCCGGGTGTCTCGCGCGTCAGATCCATGGCGTACTTCACCAGCTTCTCGTCGCTCACCCTTCCGTGGAGCGTCACGATGCCGCGGTCGACGGTGGCGCTGATGGCGGTGTCGCGAAGCTTCTTGTCCTCGAGCAGCCGCTTCTGCACCGTGCGGAAGATGAACTCGTCGGTGGCCTTCAGGTCGACCTTGGACTCGGCTTCGGAGAGCTGGCTCTCGGCCTCGTTCAGGCTCTTTCGCGCGGCCATCAGCTCCTGCTCCGCCGCGATCTGCTTCTCCTCCTTCGTCTTCACGTCCTCGCGCAGCTTGCGCACCTCCTGGCGCGCGGACTGGAGCGCCTCGCTGGCCTTGCGCAGCTTCTCCTCGCGGCTGTCGCCGCAGGCCGCGAGGGAGACGCAGAGGCCGACGAGGACGAGGAACGAGGCGAAGCGGACCGGAGAGCGGGCCATGAAGGCTCCTTTTCGAGACCGCGCGGGACGGGGCCGCGTCGGCGGCGGCCTAGAGTGACACTGGAGCGCGCGGGTTTCCAGGGTGGCGCCGTGGCGGCCACTCGCCGAGGATGCGGGCGGGCCCTGCGAGGAGGCGATGACGCTGCGCTCGATCGTGGTGGTGGGGGCGTCGCTGGCGGGGCTGCGTGGCGCCGAGGCCCTGCGCGCGGCGGGCTACGACGGTCGGCTCACGTTGGTCGGCGCGGAGCCGCACCTGCCCTACGATCGTCCGCCCCTCTCGAAGGAGATCTTGCAGGGGCGCTGGGAGCCGGCGCGCGCCAGTCTGCACCGGCCGGAGACCCACGAGCGCCTCGGGCTCGACTGGCGGCTCGGCCAGCGAGCGACCGCGCTCGATCTCGCCGCCCGCACGCTCGCGCTCGAGGGCGGCGAGCGGCTGCCCTTCGACGCCTGCCTGATCGCGACCGGCGCCGCGCCCCGGACGCTCACCGGCCTCGCAGCGCTTCCCGGCCTGCACTGCCTGCGCACCCTGGAGGACTGCCTCGCGCTGCGTGCGGCGCTGGAGAAGGGGCCGCGGGTGCTGGTGGTGGGCGCGGGCTTCATCGGAGCCGAGGTGGCGGCGAGCTGTCGCGCACGGGGGCTCGAGGTGACCCTGCTGGAGGCGTTGCCGCTTCCGCTCGGGCGCGCTCTCGGGCCGGAGATCGGCGCTCTCTACTCCGCGCTCCACCGGGATCACGGGGTGGATCTGCGCTGCAACGCGAGCGTCGCCGCGATCGAGGGCGCCGGTCGCGTCGAGGCGGTGCGCCTGGCCGACGGCACGCGCATCCCCGCCGACGTGGTGGTGATCGGGATCGGCGTGGTCCCGCTCACGGGCTGGCTCGAGGGCTCGGGGCTGCGGCTCGCGGATGGGGTGGTCTGCGACGAGACCTGCCTGGCCGCGCCGGGCGTCGCCGCCGCCGGCGACGTGGCGCGCTGGCAGAACCCGCTCTTCGGCGAGTCGATGCGCGTCGAGCATTGGGCCAACGCCGTCGAGCAGGGGGCGCACGCGGCGCGGCGCCTCCTCGCCGGCGAAGGCCCCGGCGAGCCCTATGCGAACGTTCCCTTCTTCTGGTCGGACCAGTACGAGGTGAAGCTCCAGGCGGCGGGTAGGCCCCGCGGCGACGATCGAATGGAGGTGCGGCACGGAAGCCTGGCGGAGCGGCGCTTCGTCGCGCTCTACGGCCGCGCCGGGCGCCTGGTGGGCGCGGTGGGGATGAATCGCGCGCGTCTCATGGTGGGCTACCGCCGCCTGATCCGGGAGCGGGCGAGCTTCGACGACGCGCTCGCGGCGGCGGCGCGAGGCGGCTGAGCCGCCCCGAGCGCCCGACGCATCAGCGTGTCAGAGCGGCGGGCAAGGCGAAGGCCACCACCGCATCGCCGCGCCGGGTCCCGAGCCGCCCGTGCCCGCCCGCGGCCACCACGACGTACTGCCGGCCGCCGTCCCGGGCGCGATAGGTCATCGGCGTGGCCTGGCCGCCGGCCGGGAGCCGGCCCTTCCAGAGCTCGCGGCCCGTCTGCACGTCGAAGGCCCGCAGATAGTCGTCCATCGCCGCCGCCACGAAGACGAGGCCCCCGGCGGTAACGATCGGTCCGCCCATGCCCGGCGTGCCCCACGGCAGCGCGATCGGCACCGGAGCGATGTCGCGGGTGGTCCCGAGCGGCACCTCCCACTTCACCCGGCCGGTGGCGAGCTCCACCGCGAGCAGGGTGCCCCAGGGCGGCGGGTTGCAGGGGATGCCGAGCGGCGAGAGCAGCACCTCGCGCAGCATTCCGAAGGGCGTGCCCGCCATGGGCGAGACCTCCTGACCGGGGTGCGCCGCGCGGAACGCGTCGAAGTCCGCCCGCGGGATCAGCGTCACCACGTGGGCCACGCGCGTGGTGTTGAGCACCAGCAGGCCGTGGGCGGGATCGAAGGCCACGCTGCCCCAGTCCGTTCCGCCCGCGTCGCCCGGGAAGATCACCGTCCCGCGCAGGCTCGGCGGTGTGAAGATCCCGTCCGAGCGCAGCGCGGCGATGCGCTCGCGACACTTTGCCCGGTCCCATGGCGTCAGGCCGAACGCGTCGTCGGGCGAGAGGCGCTGGGGCACCAGAGGAGGCGGCGCGGTGGGAACGGGCTGCGTCGGCGCCGCCTCCTCGCCGGGCACGTGGCTCGCCGGCACGGGCCGCTCCTCCACCGGGAAGAGCGGGGCTCCCGTCGTACGATCGAGCAGGAAGAGGTGGCCCATCTTCGTGGCCTGCGCGACGGCGGGCACGTCCTTGCCGTCCCGCCGGAGCGTCACGAGGGTCGGCTGGGCGGGCACGTCGTAGTCCCAGAGATCGTGGTGGACGACCTGGAAGTCCCAGACGCGCTCGCCGGTCGCCGCGCGCAGGGCCACCACCGAGTCCGCGTAGCGATCGGCGCCCTTGCGCTCACCGCCGTAGAAGTCGGGCGATGCGCTCCCGGTGGGCACGAAGACGAGATGGCGTTCGGGGTCCACCGAGAGCGGCGCCCAGGCGTTCGCGGCTCCGGTGCGGGCCGCGGCTCCCTCGCGCCACGTGGCGGCGGCTGGATCCGTCGGATCACGCGGGATCGGATCCCAGGCCCAGCGCCGGACTCCGGTCCGGGCGTCGTAGGCCCGCACCACGCCGCTCGCGTCGTCCGCCCGCTGGTTGTCGCCCACCGCCGACCCCACCACCACGAGGTCGTCCACCACGGCGGGCGGAGAGGTGACACCGTAGAGACCGGGCCGCGCGTTTCCGACGCCGGCCGTGAGATCGACGGCTCCGTGGCTCCCGAAGTCCGGGCAGGGTCGTCCGCTCGAGGCGTCGAGCGCGATGAGACGGGCGTCGAGCGTCCCCAGGAAGATGCGGCGGCGGCAGGCGGCGCCCGCGGGCGCCTGCGGATCGAGCCAGCTCGAGACGCCGCGGCAGGCGGCATCGGCGCGGCCGGCGCGCGGATCGAGCTTCGGGTCGAAGCGCCAGCGCTCGGCGCCGGTCTCCGGGTCGAGGGCCACCACGAGATCGAAGCCCGTGCAGAGATAGAGCGCGCCGTCGACCAGGATGGGGGTGGCCTCGAAGGTGGCGTTCTTCCAGGCTTCGCGTTGCGGCGCCACCACCTCGCCGGTGTGATAGGTCCAGGCGGGCTCGAGGTAGCGCACGTTCTCCGCTGTCAGATCCGCGAGAGGCGAGTAGCGCGAGCCACCGGGGTCCCGCCCCCAGGCCTGCCAGTCCACGGCCGGCCCGGCAGCGGGAGGCCCCGGCGCGGCGGCGCGCTCGCCGCAGGCCGCGAGCAGTGCCGCCAGCAGGCACGCCACGACCGCGGGTCCCACCCGGTCCGTCACCATCGGGTGTCGAGAAGGGATCGACCGCATCGATGCCATGTTCAGCCTCCCGAGCTCGCTGGCCCGGTCGGCGCCGCCAGAGCGTGAACGAGGGCGTCCAGCACCGTGTCGCGCGCGACGGCGTCGGAGATCCCGGAGGAGTCGCGGTCGCCGTGACGGTGCAGCGCGAACCAGGCCACGGTCTCGTTCACGAGCCGCGCGGCGGCGCCGGGATGGGGGACGCGACGCAGGCGACCGGTGCGTGCGCCGCGCACGATCCAGCGTTCGAGGCGCTCGAGCAGTCCGCGCCGCATCTCGCGGTAGTAGAGCTCGGCCAGCTCGGGCCAGTCGGCCGCCGAGCGCTCGAGGAGCGCGATCGCACGGCGGTGGCGCTCCATGCGGTCGTAGAGCTCGCCGACGACCCCGCGGATCTCGGCCTGCGCCTCGAGCGGCGGCCGCCGGCCGAGGGCCGCCTCGAGCGCCGGGAGCCGCGCGCCTTCGGCCAGCCGCGCGCGCAGTCGGGCCAGGAGCTCGGCCGGCGCCGGCGCCGCCACGGGAAGCGACGGTGTGGCCAACGGCTCTTCCGCCTCGTGGAAGCCCCGCTCCAGCAGCAGCAGGAAGAGGGCCTCCTTGCCCTCGACGTAGCGGTAGAGCGTGCCCGGGGAGACCCCCATCTCGCGCGCCACGTCGGCCATCTGCGTACGGCGGTAGCCGCGGCTCGAGAAGACCCGGATGGCGGCCTCGAGGAGGGCGGGCAGGCGGTCTTCGGGGCGGGGGCGGACCACGTCCGGGAGGATATGAGTGAATGATTCATTCAGTCACGTCCGAGCCCGCGGGCCGCCGAGGGGGAGCGCGGGGGTGGACCGGCTTCAGCGCTCCAGGCAGGAGACCAGCTCCCCCAGCGAGCGGAGCCGCAGGTGCGGACGCGGCGCCGGTCGAGGCGGCACCCGGCCGCCGCTGGGGTCGAGCCAGGCGGCGTGGAGCCCCGCCTCCAGGGGCCCGAGCACGTCGCACTCGTAGTTGTCGCCCACCATCAGCGTCCGGGCCGCGGAGGTGCCGAGCCGCCCGAGGACGTGGACCCAGACCGCCGCGTCGGGCTTGCCCGCCCCGAACTCGCCCTCGACCTGCACGTGGTCGAAGAAGGATGCGAGACCGAAGCGCTCGATCTTCGCGCGTTGCGGCGCCGCCGCGCCGTTGGTCACCAGGGCGAGGTGCGGCAGCGCCGCGCGCAGCGCGGCCAGCGCCTCCAGGGCTCCATCCAGCGGACGCTGCGCGCGCTCACGCAGATCCGTGTAGAGCCGCGCCGCCTCGTCGGCGATCCGGGGGTCCGGCCGGCCGAGCCCCTCCAGCACCCGCGCCACGATCTCGCGCCTCGCCTGGACGAGGTCGAGCCGCCCGCGCCGATGCCGCTCGTCGTCGCCCCAGAACCAGTCGGTGGCGAGCGCGAGCTCCGCGCGCACCGCCGCCTGCCCGACGTCGCGCAGCCGCTCGCTCACGAGCGCCGACACCACGTCCCAGGCCTCACCCACGCTCCAGGAGTCGTCGAGGATGGTGTCGTCGAGATCGAGACAGACGGCGTCGAGCTCGATGCCCGCCAGGCGTGCCGCCATGCGCCCAGGCTAGCAGGGAAGAGCGAGAGCAGGACGGCCACCCGGGGGCGCCGTGGCTCTAGCCCCGCACCTCTCCGGTCGCCGCCGCGGCGCCGGCCGCGCCCGGCGCTCCCGGACGCGAGCCGCCGGTCAGCAGCGCCAGCATGGAGGCCAGGTCCGACAGGTTGGCCGGCACGACGAAGGTGTTGCCGGTCTTCGCGAGCTGGCCGAACTGCACCAGGTACTCCTCGGCGATGCGGAGCTGCATGGCGCGCGGCCCGCCCTCCACCCGCAGCGCCTCGGCCACGCGGCGCAGCGACTCCGCCGTCGCCGTGGCCACCGCGAGGATCGCCTCGGCCTGGCCCTGGGCCTCGTTGATCTGCTGCTGCTTCGTGGCCTCGGACTCCTTGATCACCCGCTGCTTCTCGCCCTCGGCCTGGTTGATCTTGGCGTCGCGGTCGCCCTCGGAGGCCAGGATCACGGCGCGCTTCTCGCGCTCCGCGCGCATCTGCTTCTCCATGGCCGTGAGGACGTCCTTCGGTGGCGTGATGTTCTTGATCTCGTAGCGCAGCACCTTCACGCCCCAGGGCGCAGAGGCCTTGTCGAGCTCGGTCACCACCGAGGCGTTGATCGCGGTGCGCTCCTCGAAGGTGCGATCGAGGTCGATCTTCCCGATCTCGCTGCGGAGCGTGGTCTGGGCGAGCTGCTGGATCGCGAACTCGTAGTTGCCGATGCCGTAGGACGCGCGCTCCGGGTCCATCACCTTGAGATAGAGCACCCCGTCCACCTCCACCTGCACGTTGTCCTTGGTGATGCAGACCTGCTCCGGAATGTCGATCGACTGCTCCTTCAGAGTGTGGCGGTAGGCGATGCGATCGACGAAGGGGATCAGGATGTGGAAGCCGGCCTGGAGCGTCTTGCTGTACTTGCCGAGGCTCTCCACCACGTAGGCGCTCTGCTGCGGCACGATCACAGCGGTCTTCGCCACCACGAAGATGGCGAGACCGGCCACCACCAGCGCTACGATGATCGCTCCACCGTCGGGCATGCTCTACGCCTCCTTGCGTAGCAGGAGCACCAGCCCCTCCACGCGCTCCACCCGCGCGCGATCGCCGGCGGCGAGCGGCTCCGCTCCGACGTTTCGCGCGCTCCAGACGGTTCCCCGCAGCTCCGCCCGTCCGATGGCGCCGGGAGCGAGCGGCGCCGCGATCACCGCCACCTCTCCCGTCACCCCCTCTTCGGCCCCCGCAGCTCGGCGCGCGAGACGCCCCATCAAACGAGGCCGGATGCCGACCAGCGTGGCGAGGGAGATCACCGAGAAGAGCAGCCACTGGAGCCAGCTCGGCCCGCCCATGCCGCCGAGCTCGAGCAGGCCCACCACCAGGGCGCCAATGCCGAAGAAGAGCAGGAAGAAGCCCCCCGGCGTCAGCATCTCGCCGCCGAGGAGCAACAAGCCGAGCACGAGCCAGGCCCACCAGGCCATCTGGAACCTCCCCCGGTTGCGCGCCAGTGTATCCGAGCGCGCCGCGGCGCGGGGATCGTCCCTCCGGTAGCCTTGGAAGGACCGCTCCCTTCCGCGCGAGGTCAGCATGGACCCGACCACGGCCGAGGCGGCCGGCGAGCTCCTCCTCGTGCGGCTCTCCGGCGACTTCGGGACGAAGGCGCGCCCCACGGCGGCGCGCTTCCGGGCGCGCCTCGCCCACAACCTGGCCGACGCCCTGGAGACGGCGCGCGTGCCGGCGCGCGTGCAAGCGACGCGCAGCCGCATCTTCTTGCGAGCGAGTGGCCCCGGCGCGGCCGAAGCCGCCGCGCGCGTGTTCGGCGTGCAGTCGGTCTCGCGCGCGGTGGAGCGGCCGGCGCCGAGCGTCGAAGCGGTGGTCGCGGCCGGCGAGGCTCTCTTCGGCGAGGCGGTGCGTGGCCTGCGCTTCGCCGTGCGCTGCCGCATCGTGGGCGAGCGCAGCCACGTCCCATTCCAGCGCCGCGACGTGGAGCGGGCGCTCGGTGCGAGGCTCCTGCCCCGCGCGGCGGGCGTGGACCTGGAACGGCCCGAGCTCACCGCGCGGGTGGAGATCCAGGACGGACGCGCCTTCTTCTTCACCGAGCAGCTCGCCGGGCCCGGCGGGCTCCCGCTCGGCGTCGAGGGTCGCGCCGTCGCCCTGCTCTCGGGCGGCTTCGACTCGGCCGTCGCGGCCTGGCAGATGCTGCGGCGGGGCGTGGCGCTCGACTTCGTCTTCTGCAATCTCGGCGGTGCGGCCCACGAGCGCGGCGTGCTCCGGGTGGCCCACCTCCTCGCCATGCGCTGGTGTCACGGCGACCGCCCGCGGCTGCACGCCGTGGACTTCCAGCCGCTGGCCGAGGCGCTCCAGGCGCGGACCGAGCGCCGTTACTGGCAGGTGCTGCTGAAGCGGCTCATGCTGCTTGCCGCCGAGCGGATCGCTCGCGAGCGCCGGGCGCTCGCCATCGTGACCGGCGAGGCCGTGGGGCAGGTCTCCTCTCAGACCCTCGCGAACCTGGCGGTGATCTCGCGGGCGAGCGAGCTCCCGATCCTCCGCCCGCTCGCCGGCAGCAACAAGGACGAGATCATCGAGGCGGCGAAGCGCATCGGCACCCACGACCTCTCGCGGGGCGTGGCGGAGTACTGCGCCCTCGCCACCCGCCGCCCGGCCACCGAGGCCCGGCTCGAAGCGGTGCTGGCGGAGGAGGCGAAGCTCGATCCGGAGCTGCTGTCGCGCCTCGTGGCGGAGCGCGCGGTGCTGGACCTCCACGGCCTCGATCCCGACGCACGCTGCGCGCCGGATCTCGAGATCGACGTCATGCCCGACGACGCCACGGTGCTCGACCTGCGCTCGCGGGCGGCCTTCGAGGCCTGGCACTGGCCCGGCGCGCTGCGGGTCGAGCTGGCCTCGGCCCTCCAGGCCTGCGCAGGCTTCGATCCCTCGCGCCGCTACGTGGCCGTCTGCGAGTTCGGGCTCAAGAGCGCGCTCCTGGCCGAGCGCATGCGGCAAGCCGGCCTGCGCGCACAGCACTGGAAGGGAGGCTCGCGGGCGCTCCTGCGCTACGCCGAGGAGCGTCGGCTGGCCGAGCCGGCCCTTCTGGCCCCCGCCGCCCGACCGAGCTGACCGGAAGACGAGTGGTAGCCGCCCCGCGCACGGGTCGACCCGTGCGCGGCGCCACCGCGCCGGCGCTCAGCCCTCGTCTCGCAGGCCCGGCAGACCGTCGACGCTGCGATTGTGCTGGGCGCGATACTCGCGCAGGCCGGCCGGGCCCTTGCGCTCGGCCCAGTCGCGGAGCTGCGTGCGCTCGGCCTCGAAGGCCATTCGCGGCACGCCGAAGCCGCACGAATCGGAGATGCGCGTCAGCTCCACCCGGACCAGGGCACGCACGCCGAGGAGCTCGGGAAAGTCGCCTCGCAGCTCGGCGAACCGCGGATCCGAGGGCTCGAGCACGTGGCCCCGGCCGTGGAGGCGCACGATCTTCGGCGGACCCTCGAACGCGCAGAAGAGGAGCGCGATGCGGCCGTTCTCGTGCAGGTGAGCGATGGTCTCGATCCCGCTGCCCGTGAGATCGACCCAGGCCACCTCGCGCGGCCCCAGGACGCGGAAGCTGTCCAGTCCCCTGGGCGAGAGGTTCACGTGCCCGTCGCCGGCGAGCGGCGCGGTGGCGACGAAGAAGACGCGCTGCCGGCGGAGCCACTCGGCGAGCGCTGCATCGATCTCCGGGTGGAGCTGCCCCATGGCCCGAGCGCTAGGCCGCGGGGCCGCGCTCCAGCGCCGCCCAGTAGGCGGCGGCGCTCGGGAAGCCCTCCACCATGCGGGCGGTCTGGAAGCCGGAGGTGACGACGCCGTAGATCCCGCCGCCCGGCCGCGTCCAGTGCCCGGCCAGCACGAGTCCCGGGAGCGGCGACTGGTTGGCGAGGCGCGTCGGCCCCACCTGGTCGGGCGAGAGCTCGAAGCCGTAGATCGCGCCGTCGCTGTTGCGCGTGTAACGCTCCATGGTGCGGGGCGTGGCCGCCTCGGCGAAGACCAGGGCGTCGCGGTAGCCGGGTAGGTGCACGTCGACCTGCCGCACCAGCCGCTCCGCCAGCTTCTCCTTGTCGCGCCGCCAGCTCGGAGAGGCGTCGTAGGGCATCAGCGTGGTGACCGTGAGGACGTGCTCGCCGGGCGGCGCGAGGGTCGGATCGTAGAGCGTCGGCACCGTCACGGTCAGCCACTCGATCTCGCCGCCGAGGCCGGCGTAGTGCCGCTCGTGATCGAAGCTGCGGTAGAAGAAGGTCTCGTGGCTCGCGCCGAGCGCGCGCAGATCGAGGCGCGTCGCCGTGTAGACGACGAACGCGGAGATCGAGGGTCGCATGCGACGCAGCTCGCGCACGAACGGGGTCGGCAGGTGCTCCACGCCGACGAGCTCCTCGAAGGTCTGCCGCGCGTCGACGTTCGAGATCACGAGGGGCGCCGCGATGCGCTGCCCGTTCTCCAGCACCACGCCGCGGGCCCGTCCGTCGCGCACCTCGATCCGGCGCACCGGGCTCTTGAGCACGAGCTCGCCCCCCGCCCGCTCGAGCCCCGCCACCAGCGCGTCGGCGAGCTTCTGGAAGGTGCCCTTGCAGTAGAAGGCCCCGTCCAGCGCGTAGCTCGTCAGCATGGTGGCCCAGTACACGAACGAGACCCGGGACGGCGGCAGGCCGAGATAGGGCCAGAGGGTGGCGAGCACCGCCTTGAGCCGCGGGTCCTGCAGGTGCTCGTCGAGCACCGCGGCGAGCGTGGTGCGGTGGTAGCGCAGCAGCGTGGGGAAGAGCCGGCGCATGCGGCCGAAGTCGAGCTCGAAGAGCAGCTCGGGAGCTCGCTGCGTCTCGAGGCGCAGGTCGAGGCAGAGCTGCACCACCTGGCGGATGCCCTTCTCCTCGCGCGGGAAGCGCCGCACGTGGGCCTCGACGAACTCCTCGAGCCCCGACGGCACGCGGAGCGTGAGATCCGGGTAGACCGCGGTGTAGAAGGGATCCGCGAGCTCGAAGGAGCAGAGGCCGTCCACGCCGAGGACGCGAAGCACCCGGTGCACCAGTCCGCCGCCGTCGAAGTGCGTCGGGGCGCAGCCCCCCACCAGGTGCACCGCGGAGTCGAAGCGGTAGCGGCGGCGACGGAAGGAGTGGGCATAGCCGCCGGGGCGATCGTGCCGCTCCACCACCAGCACCTTGCGACCGCCGTGGGCCAGCAGTGCACCGGCGGCGAGCCCGCCCACGCCGGAGCCCACCACGATCGCGTCGTAGGCTTCGTGACGGGACTCCCGGTGAAACCGCATGCGGCCCCTAGTGGACTTCGAGCTTGCGTGGATCGGTGTCGACCAAGCCGTAGCGGACCATGAAGTCGAGAAGTCCGCGGCTGTAGCGGTGCGTGGTGGCTTCGCCGGTGAAGACACGAGGCAGGTGGCGCTGGAAGTGCCAGTTGAGCAGCCGTCCCACCAACGTGTGCTGCACGATGTCGGCCATCTTGAAGAGCGTGAAGAGCCGGCCGTCGTAGTAGTACGAGACGACGCGGCGCCAGGCGCGCAGGTGGTCGATCACGTGCGCCTCGTAGCGCGCGAAGGCCCGGGGCGAGCCATCCTGGATGGCGGCCGCCAGTCGCTGCGCCCCATCGAACGCCACCAGGAGCCCGCTCGAGAACACCGGATCGACGAACCCGAAGGCGTCGCCCGCCAGCGCCCAGTTCTCGCCCACGCCGCGCAGCGACGCAAGCTGGTAGTTCGAGTACTTGACCACCGGCGTCAGGCGGCGCGCGTTCGCGGCCCAGGTGCGCAGCATCCGGTCGCTGCGCAGGAGCGTGTCGAACTGCTCCTCAGCGGTGTCACCGAACTTCCGCACGTGCTCGCCGTCCACCACCAGACCCACCGAGACGCGGCCGGGCAGCGGGATCCGCCAGGCCCAGCCGCGCTCCAGCCGGTCCGTGTGCACGTCGCCCTCGTGCACCAGCGACACGCCCTGCAGGTGGGCGTGGAGCGCCCAGTCGCGGCGTGCGCCGGTCTCGTAGGGGAGCTCGAGCAGGTTCGCGATCTGACGCGCGCGGCCGCCGGCGTCCACGATCAGGTCGGGCGGACCGTCCAGCACGTCGCCGGCGGCGGCGAGCGCCGCCTCCGAGAGCCGCACGCGGTCGCCATCGCCGTCGCGCTCGACGGCCGCGCCGTGCTCGATGCGTCGCGCTCCGGCGCGCAGCGCCGCCTCCAGCACCGCGGCGTCGAAGCGATCGCGCGGCACGTTGTAGGAGTAGGAGGTGACGGCGCCTCGCACGTCCGCAAAGGTGAAGCTCCGGACCTCTTCCTGGTCGAGCGTGAAGGTGGCGCCCGGCTTGTACACGCTGAAGCCGCGCACCTCGTCCTCGACGCCGAGCTGCCTCAGGAACGGGATGATCGCGGGCACCAGCGACTCGCCTACGATGATCGGCGGGCGCTTGCCGCGGGTGTAGAGCGCGACCCGAAGGCCCGCGCGAGCGAGCTCGGCCGCGAGGTACGCGCCGGCCGGGCCGCCTCCCAGGACGGCGACGCTGCGGATGCGACGTCGTGCCATGGCCGCCGCATGCTAGACCAGCGCCTCGGGCGCGTGAAGGGGCGCGGGACGGCCGTACGGTCCGCGCGCGGAGCTACGCGGTCCGACCTCGACTGTGGTATGCAGCCCGAGCGGAGGCGAGATGGCGGAGGCGACGGCGCGCGGGATGGGGGAATGGACGCTGGGGGCGCTGGTCGATCTCGTGTTCCGCATCCTGCGCGACGAGCTCCTGAGCGTGGGGCCGGAGTTCACACCCCGCTCCAGCCTGGTGGAGAGCGGGCTCGACTCGCTGGCGGTGACGCAGCTCCTGCTCGCGATCGAGGAGCGCACCGGCGTGTGGCTCGACGAGAGCCTCCTCACGCCCGAGAACCTGGCGTCGGCCGAGACGCTCGCCGCCTGCGTCCATGAGCAGCTCCGCCGCGCCGGCTGATCTTCCCCTGACCGGGGGCGACTGCTTCTTGCGGGCCTTCGACGCCGAGGCGCGCGCCTGGCACCACGCGAGTCACTGCTCGCAGCTCGTGCTGCGCCTCGGGCCGGGATTCGACGCAGCGGCGTTTCGGACCGTTCTCTCCGAGGCGGTGCGGGCGAACCCGATCGTGCGGGCGCCCATCGTGCGACCCTGGGGCGTGGCGCCCCCGGTCTACCGTCTGGCGCGGGCCGAGCGCTGCGCGCCGCCGCGGGTGCTGGTCCACGAGGCGGCGGCGCCGCCGCCCGCCACCGACGGGCGTCCCCTGCCCGAGGTGTTCTTCGCGCGCTTGAACGAGGTGATGAGCCTCCGACGCGGCGAGCTCCTGCGCTTCGACGTCGTGCGCTGGGAGGACGGGCGGAGCGATCTCGCCATGACCTGGGCCCACATGCTGTGCGACGGCTCCGGGAGCGAACGCTTCGTCTCGTGGCTCGAGCGCTGCCATCGCGGCGAGCGCCGGCCCGACGACCTGACGCCCGACGAGGCCTTCGGCGCCGCGGAGACGGCGGGCGACGGTCTTCCGGAGGCGACGTGGCGCGAGCGGGGACGCCTGGCGACGCTGTGGCAAGCGCGCATGAAGGCGCTCGGCGAGCCCCCGCCGCGCTCGCTCGCCGGTCCGCGCCGCCGCCTGCGCCAGCGCCTGCGCTACACGCTCGACACCCTGGGCCCCGACGAGACCGTGCGCGTGGTGACGCGGGCGCGCGAGCAGGCGGGATTCCTGACGCCCGTGCTCTTCTACCTGGCCGCGGCGATACGGGCCCACGACGCCGTATTCCGCAAGCGCGGACTCGAGGCCGCAAGCTACGTGGTGCCGCTCCCGGTGAACCTGCGTCCGAGGGGCCACGCCAAGGGGGCGCTCTTCCGCAGCCACGTCTCGATCCTCTGGTTCCAGGTGCGACCGGAGCAGGCGCAGGACCTCGCGGGTCTGGTGGGCGCGCTGAAGGAGCAGCGGCTGGCCAGCATCAAGGCCGGCCTGGTGGAGCACGGGGCGGTGGCGATGGACCTGGCGCGTTACGCACCGAAGCGTTTCTATGCCTGGATGGCGCGGCAGATGCTGCACGGCGAGGCGGGCTCCTGCTTCTTCGCCTTCACCAACGACTTCCTGCCCGATGCCACCAGCTTCTTCGGCGCGCCGATCGAGAACGGCTTCCATGCCCCGGCCGTGATGCCCTCGCCGGGGAGCGGCGCGATCATGAGCCTGCGCGAGGGCCGTCTGAACTTCACCCACGTGTACCAGGAAGGCGTCCTCGCGGACGACGAGCGCGCGCTCCTGCGCGAGCGGCTGCTGGCCGATCTGCGCGGCGGCTGAGCCCGGTCGTGCCCGAGCGCTTCGACGTGGTGGTGGCAGGCGGCGGCACGGCCGGTGTGGCCGCCGCCTGCTGCGCGGCGGATCTCGGCGCGCGCACGTTGCTGCTCGAGATGGCGCCGGTGCTGGGTGGAAACGCCACCCAGGCCCTGGTGCACACCTTCTGCGGGCTCCATCTCCCGGCCGACAGCGGCCCCCCGCGCTTCGCCAATCCGGGCTTCCCGCGTCGCTTCGCCGAGGGCCTCGCGCGGGCCGGCGGCGCCGGCACGCTGGAGCGGGCCGGCCGGGTGTACGTGCTGCCGATCTTCCCGCCGGTGCTCGAGGGGTTCGCCGCGGAGCTCTGCGCGCGGCGCACGGAGCTCGTCACCTGGACGGGCGCTCGCCTGGTGGCCGCTCGCATCGGGTCCGACGGAGCGAGCCTCGAAGCGGAGCGCGAGGAGGCGCGTCACGAGATCGAGGCGCGGCTCGTGGTGGACGCGAGCGGGGATGGCGGCGCTGCGGCGCTGACCGGCGCCGAGGTGGCCCTGGCCGCGCCTCACGAGCTCCAATGCGCGTCCTACATCGTGCGCCTCGAGGGCGTGGAGCCGGAGGCCATCCAGGGCTTCAAGCGCCTCCAGCTCACCGCCGCGGTGGCCGGTGCGGCGCATCGGGGCAAGCTCCCGGCGGGCTGCGAGTCGGTGCTGGTGCGGCCGGGCGCCGCGATCGGCGAGGCCTACCTCACGCTGAACGTGCCGCGGCCGGCGACGGGGATGGCTCCGCTCGATCCCGCGCAGGTGCGCGCGCTCGAGGCCGAGGCGCGCGAGAGCGCGGCGCGTCTCCTGGACCATCTGCGCGCGACGCAGCCGGCCTTCGCCCGCGCGCGCCTGCTGGCCTGGCCCCGGCGCCTCGGCCTGCGCGAGGGGCGACGCGTCGTCGGGGTGGCCTCGGTCTCGCGCGAGGACGTGCTGGCCGGCCGCCGGCGGGAGGACGAGGTCTGTCTCTCGAGCTGGCCGATCGAGCTCTGGAGCGATCATCGCCGCGCGCGCTTCGAGCATCCGGCCGGGGCGTGCTCGGTGCCCCTCGGCGCGCTGCTGAGCCGGAGCCACCCGCGCCTGGCTGCCGCCGGACGCTGCCTCTCCGCGGACCACGAGGCCCTCGGAGCGCTGCGCGTGATCGGTACGGCGCTCGCCACCGGCGAGGCGGCGGGCGCGGCCGCCGCCCTCGCGGCGGACGCCGGCAGCGATCTCCGGGCGCTCTCGCCGGAGCGGGTGCGGCGCGCGATCCTCGGGCTGGAGGAGAGGACGCCGGCGTGACGGATGTGGTGGATCTGGTGCGAGCGCAGGCGGACGCCCGGCCCGGGCATCCGGCGCTCGTGGTGGACGGGCGCGAAGGCACGGCCCGGATCTCCTACGCCGAGCTCGCGGCGCGGATGGAGGCGCGCGCCGTGGCGCTGCGTGCGACGGGCCTCGAGCCGGCCGAACGCTGCGGGCTCCTCGCGCGACAGGGCCCGGGCTTCGTCGAGGCGGCGCTCGCGATCCTGGCCGCGGGCGCCTGCTTCGTGCCGATCCCGGACGACACGGCGGGTCCCGCGCTCGAACGCTTCCAGCGCGAGGCGCGTCTGCACGCGCTGGTGGAGGAATCCCAGGACTTCGCACTGCGGCGGCTCCCGCCGCCCGAGCCACTGCCCGGCCGGGCGGAGGCCGAGTTCTGCGAGCTGCGCCCGGCCTACCTGCGCTTCACCTCGGGCACCACGAGCCGCCGCAAGGGGGTGATCGTGGGCCACGGCGCCATCCTGGCGCGCCTCGCGCACGCGAATGCCGGCCTCGCGATCGGTCCCGACGACCGCGTGCTCTGGCTGCTTCCGATGGCGCATCACTTCCTGGTGTCGATCCTGCTCTACCTGCGCTTCGGCGCCACCATCCTGCTGCCCGCGAGCTCGCTGGCGCGGGCGGTCCTCGAGCTGGCGAACCGCGAGGGCGCGACCGTCTTCTACGCCTCGCCCTTCCACTACGCCCTCCTGGGCAAGGACGCCTCGCGCCTCGGCCTCCCCCGCGTGCGGCTCGCCGTCTCCACCGCCGAGGGGCTGCGAGCCGAGGTGGCACACCGCTTCGCCGAACGCTTCGGGATCCCGCTGGTCCAGGCGCTCGGGGTGATCGAGGTGGGGCTGCCCGTGATGAATCTCGCGAGCGCCCCCGGCAAGCCCGAGGCGCTCGGGCGCCCGCTTCCGGGCTACCAGGTGTGGCTGCGCGGGGAGGACGGCCGTCCGGTCGAAGGAGCGGGCTCGCCGGAGCGGACCGGCGAGATCTGCATCCGCGGGCCGGGGTGCTTCGACGCCTACCTCGAGCCGTGGACGCCGGCCCGGGTGGTGCTCCAGCCCGACGGCTTTCGCACCGGCGACCAGGGCTTCTTCGACGCCGAGGGCGACCTGTTCCTGGCCGGCCGCCGCACCAACCGCATCAACATGGCCGGCATGAAGTTCTTCGCCGAGGAGGTGGAGGCAGTGCTCGAGCAACACCCGGCCGTGTTGCGCGCGCGGGTGCACTCGCGCTCGCACCCGCATCTGGGCGAGATCCCGGTGGCCGAAGTGGTGCCGGTCGATCGCGCCAGGCCGCCCGAGCGGATGGCGCTCCTCGCCCACTGCCGCGCCCAGCTCCCGACCTACAAGGTCCCACGCGAGATCGCGTTCGTGGCGGAGCTCCCGACGACCGCGACGGGAAAGCTCCGGCGCTGGGACGACGAGGCTGCGCCGCGCGCGTGACGGTGCCGGCGTCTCGCCGCGGCGACGCGGCCGGCCTGGTCGGCGGGCCGGGCCTGGCGGGGCTGCTGCTCCTGGTGGCCTACCCGTTCCTGGCCCACGCAGCGCTGCTCCATCTCGGCACGCGCAGCGCCTCCCTGCTGGGTCTCGCGGGGCTCGCGCTCTCGCTGGCGCTGCGGCTCCCGCGGGCCGGCGCGGCCCGCCGCGCGCTCGGGGTCCAGCACGGCGCGGTGGCCGCGGCGCTGGCCGCGGCGCTCCTCCTGGACGATCGTCGCGCGCTCCTGCTCTTTCCGGCCCTGGCCAGCGCCGCCGCGGCCGGCGTCTTCGCGAGCACGCTGCGCAGCGGACCGCCCCTCGTCGAGCGCATCGCGCGGGCCTGGGACGGCGAGGCCTTCGAGGAGCGCATGGCGTGGCACTGTCGCCAGGCCACCGCGGCATGGACGGGGCTCCTGGCGCTGAACGCCGGCGTGATCGCCGTGCTCGCGTTCCGCGGCCCGCTCGGCGCCTGGACGCTCTACACCGGGCTGCTGTCGTACGCGACCATGGCGGCGCTCTTCGCCGCCGAGTGGCTGCTGCGACGCTGGCGCCGGCGGCGCCTCGGGCCCTCGCCGCCGCGCACCGCCTGCTGATCCCCCGCGCGGGCTCGCCGCGGCCTCAGGGCGCGGTCGCGTCCGGGAAGACGTCGAGCCAGATGCGCCGGCCGGCGGGGCCCATGATGCCTCGGGTCTGGGTGCTCGCGTGCTCCTCCGGCTGCCCCCGCAGATCCATCCAGCGCCAGGGCGAGCGCCCGCCCACCCGCAGCGGCTGCGCCGTCGCGGGATCGAAGCTCGTGGCTCCCTCCGGCATCAACGACACCGCCACCGCCTCGCCGCCCGGGACCGGCTGGAACAGGTTTCCCGGGCCGGTGCAGGCTTGTCCGCCGTCGCCGAGGGGGCTGCGGTGCAGGCCACCGTCACGGTCCACGTAGCGGCCGACGCGGATCGGATCCACCGGCGGCGGGAGCAGCGACTGGAGCGCGGCGGCCACCACGTCTCCCGCGCTCGCGGCCGCTGCTTCCCCGTCGTCGGAGTGGCCGCAGCCGAAGCGATCCACGTCGCTCGCGCCGCCCAGGTCGATGGGCACGCCCACGGCGTTCGTGCGCGGGAAGATGTATCCGACCATGTCCTCTCCGAGCCCCTCCACGAAGCGGAAGGGCTGGCCGAGGCGCGCCAGGATCCAGGGCGGCGGCGCGGCGCCGTCGGGCACCGCCTGGTCCGCGGGACCGCCGAAGTCGCGGGTGTAGGTGGTGGGGAAGACCTCGCCGGGCGCGCTCACGAACTCGGCGTCGCCGATCCGGAACCAGACCACGTCGGTCTGGAGCTCGTCGGGCAACGCCGGCGGATCGATCGCGCCGGTCGCGTTGCGCGTGAGGGCGACACCGTTCAGGAACGGGATCTTGCCGGAGAGCACCCCGATCAGGGAGCCGAAGGCGAAGAACGCGTTGTCGAGCGGCATCAGCAGGGTCTCGCGCCGGGCCGCCACCACGCTCGAGCGCGAGAGGCGCCCGTCCTCCAGGGCGCGCGCCGCCCAGCTCGCGATGCGCTCGCCCCGGGCGCGCGTCGAGAGCTCGTAGCCGTACGGAACGCGCGTGTCGTCCGTGGTGTAGATCGTGCGGCAGCCGCCGTTGCCCTGCGAGCTGTAGACACCGACCGGGGTGTGGTCCCGCGGTCCCGGGTAGACCTGGGGCATTTCCACCGAGCCCACCGCGCCGGCCAGCGTGATGGCGATCCCGCCGAAGCGCGACTCCAGCGCCTGGCGCGCGAAGTGGGGCCAGTCGGAGGAGAGATGCAGCCGGTCCTGGTCGTCGCTCGAGAAGCCGAGCTCCTCGGCGTGGATCCCGTAGTTGACGAGCGTCACCACGGGCTTGCCTCGGAGGTCCACCGCCTGCATCACGCCGATCTGCTCGTCGGCGGCGAAGGGATACGAGGACCAGCAGGTCACGAGGTCGTCGGGGCGGACCTGGCCGTAGCGGATCAGCGCCGGGCGAAGCGCCGCGTAGGCCTGCTCGATGCTCCCGGCCGTGCGCTCGATCAGGAACTGCACGTAGAAGGGATCGACGCCCGACGTGAATTCATCCGGGCCGGAGATCCCGATCGTGTCGGGAGCGGACTCGTCGTGGGTGGAGCTGAAGAGCATCTCGTCGATCCCGGTCACGCCGTCAGCGCGCACGCGCGCCCGCACCTGGTCCCAGATCTCCTTGAACACGCCCTCGTTGTCGACGCTGGTGAGCGAGATCGTGGTGCCACCCTTCTGCACCACCAGCGTGCGGGCCCACAACGAGTCCAGCACCGCGGTGGGCTGGCGGTTGCAGCAGTTGCCGCCGCCCAGGTAGAACCCGTCCCAGCGCCCATCGGGGGGCAGCACGCCACCGTCGGCCGTCGGGGTCGGGCAGTCGAGGAAGGGCTCGCCCGCGTCGTAGTGGCCGTTGCCGTTCACGTCGGTGTAGGGCTCCTCGAGGGAGAGCAGATGGGGACCGGTGAAGGCCTCGGCGCCGGGGCAGGCGGCGGGATTCGGGGCCGCGCCGGCGAGGGGAGGCGTCACGTCGACCGCGGCGGCGCCGACGCGAAAGAGCGCCGGCAATCCGAGCCCCTCCAGCAGCCCCGGCGCTCCGGCCCCGCCGGGGCCGGCGCCGTTCACGCCGGGCGGGCCCCCGCTTCCCTCGCTGCCGAGCGCGAGCGGCGGCACGGCGACTAGGAGGGGGATGAGGAGGAGCGGCCCACGCAGGAGGAGGGATCGGTTGCGCATGCCGTCCACTCTACGACCGGCGCTGCGCGGCGAGAAGCGCGAAGCGTGCCACGGCGTCGGCGGAGGCGCGCCGCCCGCGACGCAGTGCGCCGGTGCGCCGCGTCGCGCGGCGGGACGACGCCGGCGGCCCGTCCCCGGAAGCGGCCGCCGGCGCCTGCTCGGGCGCGCCGGCGACCGCCGCCGCCGGGCTGTCTAGCTGATCCCGAAGGTCCGGCGCTCCTCCTCGATCACCGCCTTGAACGAGGGGCGGGAGAGGATGCCCCCGAGCCAGCGGGTCAGGTTCGGGTAGCGCGCGGCGTCGGGCCGCACGCCGGCGTGCTGGAGGTTCACGAACTGCGTCGCCACGCCGATGTCGGCGATCGAGAACCGGCCGTCCACCAGGTACTCCCGGTCCCCGATCTCCCCGTCGAGATAGGCGAGGAAGGGCGGCAGATCGGTGTCGATCGCCTTCTGGATGGCGGCCTCGTCCGGCTGCTGCTTGAAGACCCGCGGCCCGACCACGCGCGGGAAGAAGATCTTCCCGCCGGACACCGGCGAGATCCCGCCGTCCGCGTACTCCTCGAACCAGAGCGCCCGGGCGAAGGCGTAGGGCTCGGAGGGATAGAGCGCCGGGCTCGGATGCGTGCGCTCGAGGTAGGCGCAGATCACCGAGGAATCGGCCAGCGTGCGGTCGCCGTCCCGGAAGGCCGGGATCTTCCCGAGCGGCGAGATCTTCCGGTACTCGGGCCCCGCGCTGAAGGGGACCACGGGGTCCAGCTCGTAGGGGACGTTCTTCTCGGCCAGGAAGACGCGGACCTTGCGGACGAAGGGCGAGACGATCGCTCCGTAGACGGTAGGCATGTTGGGGGCATCCTTTCTGCTCCTGCTTCGACGTCGAGCGGGAGATTCAGGCCGGGCTGCGCCGCGAGCCATGACGGCGCGACCAGACCTCGGTGAACTCGGCACCCAGGAAGAGGATCTGCGAAGAGTAGTAGACCCAGAGCAGCACGATCACCAGGGAGCCGGCGGCGCCATACACCGAGCGGGCGCCGGCGCGACCGAGGTAGAGGCCGATGGCGCCCTTGCCGAACCCGAAGAGGACCGACGTGACGGCGGCCCCGAGCCAGACGTCACGCCACGCCAGCTTCGCCTGGGGGAGCGCCTTGTAGAGCAGCGCGAAGAGCGCCGTCCCCACCAGGAACGAGAGCGCGAGGTTGAGCCAGGGCAGCGTGATCGACAGGATCGGGAGCTGCTTCGAGAGCCAGCCATGCAGGGCGGCGACCGCCGCCGAGAGCACCAGCGACAGCAGGAGCAGGAACGCCATCGCGATCACCAGGCCGAAGGTGGCGACGCGTTGCCGCACCGCGCCGCTGACGCCCCGCGTCCGCGCGACCGGCGCACGCAGGATCAGGTTGAGGGAGCTCTGGAGCTGCCCGAAGACGCCCGAGGCGCCGAAGAGCATCGTGACGAGGCTCACCACGCTGGCGACGATGCCCGAGGCCGGGCGCCCCGCCTTCGCGATCATGCCTTCGATCACCCGGGCGCCGTCGGCTCCCATCAGCCCCTGGATCTGGTCCACGATCTGGCCCTGCGCGGCCTTGCGCCCGAAGACCAGCCCGACCACGGCGATCACGAGCATCAGCAGCGGCGCCATGGAGAAGAGCGTGTAGTAGGCGAGCGCTGCGCCGTGGGCCACGGCACGGTCCTCCTGCCACTGCTGGATCACCTCGCGCAAGAGCGCGACCACGGGATTGGATGCCGCTCTCGAGCCGAGGTGGCGCGCGATCTCGCGGGGCGAACGGTCGTCCATGGTCCGCCTCAGGGCCCGACGGCGGCGCGCAGGTCCGCCTCCAGCGCGGCGAGGACGTGTCCCAGCCCGGTGTCCCAGGCCGTCACCAGGGCCTCGGGGGTGGCGGCGGCGGCGGTCTCCTCGGCCCGGTAGTCGCGCTGGAGCAGGATGCGGGGCTCGGCGCCGCGCCGGTCCAGCAGCACCACGTGGAGAGCCAGGACCGCCTTTGGCGCGGCGGGGTCTCGGTAGTCCCCGTACAGCTCGGCGACCCAGCCCTGGAGGACGAGCGTCGGCCGCAGCACGCTCCCCGGCTGAGGCACGCCGGCGAAGAGGCCGGAGCCCGCGAGCCAGCGCCGCGCCACGTCGGCCAGCAGGCGGCCCGGTGCGCTCCAGAACTCCGCGTAGAAGTCGGCCACGTACTCCGACTCGCCCGTGCGATAGACGAACTCGCGGCCGGCCAGGCGCGGCCCCTCACCGAAGGGCGTCACCTCGAGCAGGAGGCCCCCGGCACGGGGCGGCGCGGCGGCCTCGCGCGGCGCCTCCAGGACGAAGCGATGCTTCTCCGGATAGGGACGGGAGGTCGAGAGACAGCCCGCCGTCGCGACCAGGGCGCCGAGGCAGGCGAGGGCGAGCTGGTGCGTGCGCCTCATTCCGACCTCTTCGGGGGCTCGAAGCGGGGCGGCGGCTCGCCCAGCAGGAGCAGCGACGGATAGCTCCGCAGCGTCCGGGTGGCGTCCTCGAGGTTCGCGGCCGACTCGCGCAGGCTCTCCAGGGTCTCGTCGAGCTGCGCCGTCCGGCTGCTCAGGAGCTGGTTGGTGTCGGCGAGCGTGCGATCGAGCTGCTTCAGGGCCTGGTTGGCGTTGCGCTGGAGGGTCACCGCGTCGGTGGCCTCCGCCACCCGTCGCACCGCCGCACTGGTGTCGCGGAGCTCGACCAGGAGCTTGTCGGCGTTCTTCGAGAGCGCCGGGACGTTCGCCTGGCGAACGGTGCCGTCGAGCGAGACCAGCAGCTCGTCCAGGTGCTTCACCACACCCTCGATGTCCAGGCGGTCGAGCCGGTCGAAGACGCGCTGCGCGGCGTCGCCGATCTGCGCGATCGTGCTGGGTGAGGACGGGATGTAGAAGTACTCCGGCGTCCAGGAGGGGATCAGCGGCGGGTTCTTCCTCGGGTCGACGTAGTCCGCCTCGAGGTAGGAGGTGCCGGTGATGCCTTGGGTCGCGAGCTTGAGCCGCAGTCCGGCCGCGACCGTCTTGGTGAGCGCCGCCTCCACCTCCTGCTTCGACAGCTGGCTGTCCGCCAGCGGCTGGAAGCGGCCGCGCACCACCACGTAACGGCCGACCGTCTCGTAGCGCGGGTCGTCGATCGGGATGTGATAGAACTGTCGGACGAAGCCGATCTCGGTCACCGTGCCGATCTTCACGCCGCGCTGCTTGATGGGAGAGCCGAGGTCGAGGCCCTGCACCGACTCGTCGATGTAGGTCTCGATCATGATCCCGCCCCGGGAGAAGATCCCCGCGCCGAGCACCAGGGCGGCGGCCACGAGGAGCGCGGTCCCGACCAGCACGAAGACGCCGAGCCGCACGTAGCGCACGCGTTCGGTCATGCCGAGGCCTCCTTGCGCACGCCCGGCACCTCGCGCCGGAAGAAGCCACGGACCCAGGGATCCACGGCGTGGTCCCGGAGCTCGGCGGGACGGCCCTCGGCCACGATTCCCTGCTTCCGAGCGTCCAGCATCAGCACTCGATCCGCAATGGTGTAGATGCTCGGAAGCTCGTGGGTCACCACCACGAAGGTGATGCCGAGGCTGCGGCGGAGCTCGAGGATCAGCTGGTCGAGCTCTGCCGCGGTCACCGGATCGAGCCCGGCCGAGGGCTCGTCCAGGAACAGGATCTCCGGGTCGAGGGACATGGCGCGGGCGATCGCCGCGCGCTTGTTCATGCCTCCGCTGATCTCGGCGGGCAGGAAGCCCTCGAACCCCGCCAGGTTCACCAGGCGGAGCTTCACGCGGGCCACGAGGTCCATCGCTTCGCGCGGGAGGTCGGTGAACTCCTCCAGGGGCAGGCGCACGTTCTCGAGGAGCGTCATCGAGCCGAAGAGGGCGCCTCCCTGGTACATCACGCCGAAGTGTCGAAGGAGCCGGCGGCGGTCCTCTCCCGTGGCCGTCACGATGTCCCCGCCGGCGATCCAGACGTGACCGGAGAACGGCCGATGGAGTCCGATCATGTGCTTGAGCAGCGTGGTCTTGCCCGAGCCCGTGGCGCCCAGGATCACCAGCACCTCCCCGCGCGCGACGTCGAAGGAGATGCCGTCCAGCACGACGCGGGAGCCGAAGCCGGCCCGCAGGTCGCGCACCCGGATCAGCGGCTCCGCCGGCTCCGGCATCCCTCAGATCCCCAGCGTGGAGTACACGACGGCGAGGATGCCGTCGGCCACGGCGATCAGCACGATGCCGCTCACCACCGCTCGGGTGGTGGAGAGCCCGACGGCGCTCGGCCCGCTCCCGGTCTGGAGCCCGCGCAGGCAGCCGATGGCCGAGACCAGGATCGAGAAGACGAACGCCTTGAAGAGGCCCCCCAGCAGATCGCCGAGGGTGACGGCGGCCACCGCGCGGTTCACGAAGGTGATGGCGCCGTAGCCGAAGGAGGTGAAGACGAGCCCTCCGCCGATGAAGCCGAAGAGGCCGAAGACCGCGGAGAGGAGCGGCGTCATCGCCACGGCCGCGAGCACGCGGCCCACCACCAGGAAGCGTACGGGCTCGATCCCCATGGTGGTGAGGGCGTCCACCTCCTCGTTCACCTTCATGGTGCCGATCTCGGCGGCGAAGGCGGATCCCGAGCGGCCGGCCAGCAGGATCGCGGTGAGGAGGGCGGACATCTCGCGCACCAGCGCGATCGAGAGGCCGTCCGCCATGAAGACCTCGGCGCCGAAGCGCTGGAGCGCATTGGCGGACTGGAAGCAGAGGATGAGCCCGAACAGGAAGCCCACCAGCGCGACGATCCCGGCGGCCTCGGCGCCCACGCGCTGGGCCACGAAGGCGGCGTCGCCCCAGCGCACACGGCGGGGATGCGTGAGGGCCCAGCCGAGCGCCGAGGTGCACTCGCCCATGAAGGCCACCAGGGCCACGGCTTGCTGGCCGAGCTCGGCGGCGGCGCGGCCCACCCGCTCCACCAGCGGGAGCGCCGCCTCGCGCTCCGGCGGGGGCTCCCGCGGCGGGTCCAGGAGCTCGAGGAGCGGCGCGAGCTCGGGGCGGAGCGCCACCAGCTCGAAGCCCGCGCCGGCTGCCTCCTGCCGGCGTCGCAGCGTGGAGAGCAGGGCGACGCCGGAGCCGTCGCAGTAGTCGAGGCCGCTCGCGTCGAGCACCAGACGGCGGGGGCGAGCCTGCTCGAGCGCGCGCTCGGCGGCACGCCAGGCGCCGCCGGTGCTGCGCGCATCGAGGCGTCCAGCGATCCGCAGGCGCAGGCTCCCATCGGCCTCCGCCTCGGCACGGAGGGTGGCGGCGCTCTCCCGCGGCTGCGCGTGGGCCACGCGGTGGGAGTAGGGCAGGGCCCGGCGGAGCGCAAGCCACGCCCCGTCTCAGGCGCCCGGCGGCGTCCCCTGCTCCAGAGTCACGAGCGTCGCGGTGTAGCCGCAGGCCGGGTTGCGCACGTGGGTGGTGCGGCCGTCGGGATCGAACTCGAGCTGAACGGGCTCGGCGCCCGGTCGTGTCACGCTTCTCTGTGTGAGACGCCCGGAGATCCAACGCTCCTCCACGCGCGCCCCGGCCACCTGGCCCTCGTGGAGGCCGTCCGGCAGCGGCGCCCCCGGGAGCGCCAGGAAGCGCTCGCGATGCAGGTCGCGCAGCAGGTTCACGGCCGGCCAGGGGAGGCGAGCTCCGAAGGGCCGCTCCACGGAGACCTCGACCCCGCGCTGGGTGAGCTCGAAGACCTTCGCGCCGAAGCCGTCGAGGCCCACCAGGTAGAGCGCGTCACCGCGCTTGCGGGCGGCGATCAACATGCCGAAGTCCGTGTCGTCGCCCCGCACGCGCACCTGCTCCCGCAGCAGGAGGTCCCCGTGGATGTACTCCGTGGGGACCAGCGAGCCGGGGCAATCGTGGCCGCCGTCGGGGAGATGGAGCCCGGCGTTCCAGAGCGTGGCGCATCCAGCGAGCGCGCCGGCCAGGAGGAGCGCGCAGCCGGCCGCGCCGAGCCTACGCACGGCCGGCTCGCTCCGGCGCCGCGCCCTCCACCAGCAGGGCCAGCGGCGCGAGCAGGAAGGAGAGCAGCAGCCCGAGGCCGGTGGTGACGCCAATCGCCCGCAGCGCCGGATGCTGCGACAGCGCCAGCACGCCGAAGGTGAGAACCGTCGTGAGGCAGCACAGGAGCACGCTCAGCATGGTGGTCCCCATGGCGCGTCGGTCGCGCGCAGTGTCGATCACGAAGACGCCGTAGTCCACGCCCATCCCGGTCACCATCACCAGGCTCACCGCGTGGAGGAGGTTCGTCTCCGTGCCGGTGGCCGCGAAGAAGGCGAGGAGGAGGAGCGCCACCAGGACCGAGGGGAAGTACGCCGCGAGGGCCGGCCGCAGCCGGCGGTAGCGCAGCAGCAGCAGCGCCACCACGAGCAGGTTGCCGACGAAGATCTGCTCCACCGTGGTGGCGCGGAAGTCGGCGTAGATCTCGTCCAGGAACGCCTTCTGGTCGAAGTAGTGGACGCTCGGCAGGTCGGAGATCGCGCGGCGCACCGCGTCCACGTCGTGGATCCCCCGCAGATAGGTGACGGCGGCGACGCTCGGACCGAGCTGGAAGAGCAGCGGGCGCACGGCGTCGCCGAGGGGCGACGTCGCCAGGTCGGCGAAGTCGAGCGGCGGCGGCGGATCGGCGGCGAGGCTGGCGGCGAAGGGCGCGAAGGCCTCGGGCTTGAACCCGGCCTCGCCGAAGATCCGCTGCACCCGATCCGCCAGGCGCGGCGCGGCGAGGAGGGCGGCGCGGTTCGCCTCCTGGAGCTCGCGCGACCAGAGGAAGGAATGGAGCGAGCGGATCCCGTCGAGAGCCCCTGCCGACACCGCCCGCTCGAGGCGCTCGTGCACCCGATCGTCGAGCCGGACCGCCTCCGTCTGGTCCGGTGCGAGGGCGATCACGAAGCGGCTCGTGTCCACCTGCGACACGCGCTCGCGTACGCGTCGATCCTCGGCCTGGAGCGCGGGATCCATGCGCCACAGCCGCGCGAGGTCGTCGACCCAGTGGATCCGGGGGATCAGCGGGAGGGAGAGCAGTCCGAGACCGAGCGCGAGCGCGCCGAGCGCACGCCGGTGCCCGAGGCTCCGGATCACGGCCGCGCCCAGCAGGCTCGCCAGGCGCTGGCCGAGGGCTGGCACGGGCTCGCCCGGGACCGCGAGGCCGGGCAGCACCCAGAGCGTCACCGCCAGAGCGGTGCCCACGCCGACCACCGCGAAGAAGGCGATCTCGCGAAAGCCCGGGAAATCGGTGAGGCCGAGCCCGGCGAAGCTTCCCATGGTGGTGAGGGCACCGAGGGCGATGGAGGGCGCCACCGCGCGCGCCGTCGCACGGGTCGGCACGTCGGGGCCGGCGAAGGCCACGTGGGTGAGGAGGAAGGTGGGATAGTCGATCACCACGCCGATCAGCGCCGCACCGAAGCCGAGAGTGAGCCCGTCGAGCCCGCCGAAGACCAGGATCCCGCTCCCCGTCGCCACCACGATGCCCGTCAGCACCGGCAGCGCGCCCAGCAGGATGGCGCGCCCGGAGCGGAAGCAGGCGTGGAAGAGGGCGAAGACTCCGACCACCGAGAGCAGCGACACGAACTGGACGTCGCCGCGGATGCTGCGCTCGGCCGCCACGGCGAAGCGATTGGCGCCGCTCGACTCGAGCACGAGGCCACCTCCCTGCGTCGCGTTCACCGCCTGGAAGCGGCGCTCCAGCTCGGCCAGGAAGGTCGCCTGCGCCGCGCCGTCGAAGGCGGAGGCGCGGGTGCCGAGGAAGAGCACGGCGAAGCGCCCGTCGCGGCTCACGAACTGGTCGTCCTGGAGCCGGAGGTCGGGCTGCGCGTCGCGAAAGCGGAGCGCGATGCGCGGGAAGAATCCGAGGGGATCCTGCGGCAGGATGCGCTTGAGCAGCGTTCCCGCCGGCGAGGCGAGCTCGCGCCGAACCTCCTCGGCCCGGGCCCGCAGGGCCTCGTCGGTGGTGAGGGCCGGGATCGTCGAGGGATCCTCCGACACGAAGTAGAAGCGGCGCGGGAAGTAGAGCTTGTAGACCGCCTCCATCTGGTCCGGACCCACGCCGGTGCGCACCCAGGCCACCTGCGGCAGCGCGGAGAGCTCGGCGGCCAGCGCGCGGGCCGCCGCCAGCGCGCGGCCGAGGTCGTCGCCCCCGATCGAGAGCACCATGGTGCGGCTGAGGTCGGTCTCCATCAGGTGGCGCGAGATCGCGGCCAGCGTCCCCTCGGTGCCGGTCGGCATCAGGTTCGTGATGTTGGATCCGACGCGCAGCCGTGTCGCCACCACCAGCGAGAAGCCGAGGAGCACCACCCCGAGCAGGAGCAGCGGGCGGCGCTCGGTCACGGGCGCGGCGCCACCCCGTCCTTGGGGAAGATCCGCGCCAGCTCGGCCGGCGTGAACCGGCGATCCACCTGCGTGTCGTGGAAGGTGGTGATGGTGCGATCGCCGCCCTTCTCCAGCAGCTCCATGCGTGAGAGCTGCGCTCCGTCGCCCTCGAGCACGATGTGCGCGATCAGCTTGTCCACGGGGGCGTGGAGCGGGCGCAGCCGGATCTTCCAGCGCGAGCCGTCGGCCGCGAAGCCCACCTCGTAGTTCTGGCGCAGCGCCGCCAGGTCCCCGCTCCAGAGACCGATCATGTTGTCGACGATGGCGCGCGCGACGCGGTTGGAGGAGAGGTCGACCGTGTCGCCGCCGGTCTCGTCGCGGAAGGCCAGGTGATCCCCGTCGATCACGAAGGAGGAGGCGCCGGGGCGGGTGGTGAAGCGCGCGAAGCGCCGAGGCGGCACGAAGTAGAGCACCCCGTCCGACACCAGCGGCGCGTCGAGGAGCGCGATCTCCTTCACCTCGCGGAACTCCGCGCGCACACCGCTGGTGGTGGCGAAGTGGTGCATCAACGTCTCGAGGCTCAGGCCTTCACCGGGCGCCGGCGCGGGAGCGGCGACCGCCGGAGCCCCGCCGCGGGCGGCGGGCCCCGCGACCAGGACGGACGCGAGCACGAGCGCGGCGAGGACGCCGCTCCGGCCCGGGCGCGGCCGCGTCATGGCTGCGACTCCTCGCCGAGCGCGAGCTCGTCGGCGGCGAGGAGCGCGAGCACGCGCTCGATGTCCCGATCCTGCCGGCGATCGGCGGCGAGCGGCGGGACCGCGCGGCGCACGGCCTGGTGCAGGGCCAGGCCCCCTGCGCCGACGTCGCCGCCGCGAAGGTCCGCGGCCTGGCACAGCGCCAGCAGCTCGATCGCCGCCACCGTCTCCGCCAGCTCGAGCGCACGCAGGGCGTCCCGTGCGGCGATCGTGCCCATGCTCACCTTGTCCTGGTTGTGCGACTCGGTGGAGCGGCTGAAGGCGGAGGCCGGGAGCGTGAGCTTCTGGGCCTCGGCCGCGAGGGCCGAGGACGTGATCTGCATCGCCTTGAAGCCGTGGTGCAGCACCGCACCCGGCCCGCGCACTCCCACCAGGTTGGCCGGAAGCCCGTCGCTCGTCTCCGGGGAGCAGAGCAGCACGAGCTGCCGGTCGAGCAGGTCCGCGACGCCGGCCAGCGCGGTCTTTAGCCCGTCCATCACGAAGGCCACGTGTCCGCCGTAGAAGTGGCCCCCGTGGAGCACGTCTCCACGCTCGGGATCGATCAGCGGGTTGTCGTTCACGCCGTTGATCTCGACCTCGAGCACGCGGCCGGTGAAGTCGACCGCCTCCAGCAGGACGCCGATCACGTGGGGCGCGCAGCGGATCGAGTAGCGGTCCTGGAGGCGCGCGGGCCGCGCGGCGGGGCGGCCGGCGGGCCGCGCGAGATCGGCGCGGATCCAGGCCGCAGAGCGCTGCGCGCCCGGATGGGGCTTCAGCTCGAACAGGCGCACGTCGAAATGCTCGGGGTTGCCATGCGTGACGTCACAGGCCAGGGCGGAGAGCGCGGCGGCGAGACGCGCCAGGCGACGCGCGCGGGCGTGCGCCAGGGCGGCGAGCCCCGCCATCACGCTGGTGCCGTTCATCAGGGCGAGGCCCTCCTTCGGCTCGAGGCGCAGCGGCTCCAGGCCGGCCCGCGCCAGCGCCTCGCCCGCTGGGAGGACCACGCCGCGGAGACTCGCCTCGCGCTCGCCGATCACGAGCGCGGCGAGATACGAGAGCGGCGTCAGATCGCCGCTCGCACCCACCGAGCCCTCGGCGGGGATGCGCGGGAGGAGACGCAGGTTCAGAAAGTCACAGAGCCGCTCCAGCAGGAGGGGCCGCACGCCGGAGTAGCCCCGCGCCAGCGAGGCGAGCCGCGCCGCCACCACCGCCGCCGCCTCCACGTCGTCCAGCAATCGGCCCGTGCCGCAGCCGTGGAAGCGCACGAGGTTGACCGGAAGGTCGGCCTGGAGCTCCCTCTCGATCCGGTTTTCCACCGATGCGCCGACGCCGGTGGAGACGCCGTAGACCGGCCGGCCCTTGGCCAGCAGCTCCGTCAGGGTCGCGGGCCCCGCGGCCAGGAAGGCGCGGTACGAAGGGTCGTCGTCCAGCGCGACGCTCGCGCGCCCGTAAGCGAGATCGCAGAGATCGGCCAGCGCGAGCGGTTTGCAGCCGACGCGCACCGTGCGTCGTGCGGCGTCGCGCGGCGCGAGCGAATGAGCCGCCATCGCGGGGGATCTTAACGCTCCGCGCCGCGCCGCGCGGCGTTTACAGGGCGGACTTGGCTCTGATAGGATCGGCCGTCGGTTTCATCAGGATTTCCGCCCGGGTAGGTCGGCTCGAGGAAGATGCTCGCGCGTGGCCGGAGCAGTGATCTCAAGCGCCAGGGAGAACACCCGACGGGCCCTACCGTGGAACCGATCCATCCGACCTCGATGCGACGGCGAATCTCCACCCTCTGGCGTGTGCTCCGGACGGGCTTCTGCTTCGCCGTCTTCTTCTCGAGCGCGCTCGTGCTGTGGACGGTGGCCGTCCCGCTCCTGCGTCTGTGGCCCGGCGATCCGCGGCCGCGGCTGCGCTGGCTGATCCACTGGCACTTCCGGGGGTTCGAGGGCCTGATGAGGCGGCTCGGCCTGCTCCGGGTGAGCTGGTCCGGCCTGGAGCGCTTGCCCGGGCCGACCCCGCAGATCGTGGTCGCGAACCACCCCACGCTGATCGATGCGGTGCTGCTGATCGCGAAGCTGCCGCGCGCGGTCTGCGTGGTGGCGGACCAATGGCGCGACAACCGCTTCCTCGGGCCCGCCGCCCGCGCCGCGGGCTACGTCTTCAGCAGCAGCGAGGGTCACACGGTGGTGGGGGATTGCGCCGAGCGCCTCGCCGAGGGCTGCACGCTCGTGCTATTTCCCGAGGGAACGCGCTCGCCCTGCCGCGGCCTCGGTCCCCTCCACCGAGGGGCCGCGCACGTGGCGCTGCGCACGGGTCGGCCGCTCGTCCCGGTCTTCATCACCTGCGATCCGCCCAGCCTGATGAAGGGACAGCGCTGGTGGGAGGTACCCGATCGGTCAGTAGAGATGCGGCTCTGCGTGCTCGATCCTCTCTCGCCCGAGCCCCATCGGACGTCCGGGATCGGGGCGCCGCTCGCGGCGCGCCGTCTGACGTCGGAGCTGCGCGAGCTCTTCAGCAAGAGGTTGAACCTTGTCGCACCCTGAGGCCCTGGAAGCACAGATCAAGGAGCTGATCGTCGAGGCGCTCATGCTGGAGGACATCGCGCCGGCCGAGATCGACAGCGAGAGCCCGCTCTTCGTCGAAGGCCTGGGCCTCGACTCGATCGACGCGCTCGAGCTGGCGATGGCCCTGGAGGAGCGCTTCGGTGTGCGCATCGAGGACGATCCCGAGCAGAACCGCGAGATCTTTGCCTCCGTCAGAAGTCTGGCCGCCTTCGTCACGGCCAGAGGAGGAGCCGGGGGGTGACCGAGGCCGAGCTGCTGCGCACCATGCGCGAGATCCTGTGCAAGGAGTTCGAGGTGGCGGAGGAGAGCCTGCGCCCCGAGGCCCGCCTGCACGAGGACCTCGATCTGGATAGCCTCGACGCCGCGGTGCTGGCGGTGCGCCTGGAGGAGGAGACGGGGCTCGTGGTCCACGACGATCTCGCGAACTCGGTCCGCACGGTGCAGGACATCGTGGACGGGCTCCGCTCGCAGCTCCAGCGGCGGAACGCCTGAGGGCGCCCGGCGCCCGGCCCTGCGATGTCCGCGAGCTTCTCCCACCTCACGCAGCTCCTGCTGAACGAGCGCCCCGACGAAGTGCCGGTGGCGACGAGCGGCGGCGACCTGCGCACCTGGGGCGATCTGCTGCTGGACGTCTCCGGTCTCGCGGCGGCGCTGGGAGACGTCGAGCGCGAGCGCTGGCTCCTGCTCGCCGATGACGCCTACGTCTTCGCGGTGGGCCTGCTCGCGCTCTGGCAGCGCGGCGCGGTGGCGGTGCTCGCGCCGAACGCGCAGCCGGGAACCGTCGAGCGCCTCGGGATCGACGCGTCCGGCGTGGTCTCCGACCGCGAGGAGCTGCTCTCCGCGCCGCCCGGTCCGCGCGCGCTGCATCCGCTGGCCCCGGGCCCCGGCCGGCCCCACCGCCACGTCGCGCTCCGCCCGGATGCGCCGGCGGTGGAGCTCTTCACCTCGGGAAGCACGGGCGACGGCAAGGCGGTCCCGAAGGCGCTGCGGCACCTGGAGCGGGAGGTGGCGGTGCTGGAGGCGTGCTTCGGCGCGCTCGTGGGTCCGGCGCGCATCCTGGCCACCGCCTCCCATCAGCATCTCTACGGGCTCCTCTTCCGCGTGCTCTGGCCGCTCTGCGCCGGGCGCTGCTTCCGCGCCGAGAGCTACCTGCACCCGGAGGAGATCCTGCCTCGCATGGTGGAGGACGGGCCCTGCGCGCTGGTGAGCACGCCGGCCCACCTGCGCCGGATGCGCGCGCTGGAGGGCCTCGCGAACGTCGCCGATCGGTGTCGAGCGGTCTTCTCCTCGGGCGGCCCGCTGGACCAGGAGACGGCCGACGCCCTGGCGCAGGCGCTGGGCGGCGCGCCCTTCGAGATCTTCGGCTCCACCGAGACCGGGGGCGTCGCCTGGCGGCGGCAGGCGCCGGGGCCGCAGCATCTGGCCTGGACGCCCTTCGAGGGCGTGCGCGTGGAGCGCGAGCCCGGGGAGGGCCGGGCCCGCGTCCGCTCGGCGGTGGTGAGCGTGGGTGGTCCCGAGGGCTTCGTGATGGGCGACCGCGTGACGCTTCTCGGTGACGGTCGCTTCCGGCTGGAGGGGCGCGCCGATCGCGTGGTGAAGGTCGGAGAGAAGCGGCTCTCGCTCCCGGAGATGGAGTCGCAGCTCCGCGAGCATCCTTTCGTGTCGGAGGCGGCGCTCCTGCTCCTCGAGAAGGGGAACTTCGAGGGGCGGATCGGCGCGGCCATCGTGCTCTCCGACGCCGGCCGGCGCGCGCTCCAGGCCCAGGGCCGGCGGCCGATCGGCCTCGCGCTGGCCGAGCACCTGGAGGCCTTCTGGGACCGGGTGCTGCTCCCTCGCGCCTGGCGCTACGTGAACGAGCTTCCGGTGGACGCGCGCGGCAAGACGACGCTGGGCGCGCTGCGCGAGCTCTTCGCCGCACCCGAGGAGGAGTCGCGCAGCAGCGAGCCCGAGCTCCTGGCCGAGCGCCGCTCCGCCTTCGGGATCGAGCGACGGCTGCGCGTCCCGCACGATCTGGTGTTCCTGGCCGGTCACTTCCCGGGCTTCCCGGTGGTGCCCGGCGTGGTGCAGCTCCGCTGGGTGATGGCCGCGGCGGCGGACGTGCTCGGCGCCGAGCCGGCCGTGGCGCAGATCGAGGCGCTCAAGCTCCGCGAGCTCCTCCTCCCGGGCCAGGACTTCGATCTGGTGGTGGAGCTGGCACCCGACGGCCGGAGCTTCCGCTTCCGCCTGGGGGACGGCGCCCGCGTCTTCGCCAGCGGGCGCTGTCGCCTGGCCCGCGGCGAGGAAGGAAGCCTGCCGTGAGGGCCTGTCTGCTGATCCCGATCTACAACCACCGCGACGCGATCGCCGGCGTGCTGGAGAGCCTCGCCCCATGCGGCCTCCACTGCTTCGTGGTGGACGACGGCAGCGACGAAGCCACCCGTGAGGTCCTGGACCGGCTCGCCGAGCGTCACGCCTGGGTGGAGGTCGAGCATCGGAAGGAGAACGGGGGCAAGGGCGTCGCGCTGCGGCACGGCTACCGCCTCGCCGCGAAGCGGGGCTACACCCACGCCCTCCAGCTCGACGCGGACGGGCAGCACGATCCCGCCGACGTCTCCCGCTTCCTCGAGTGCATGGCGCGCCGGCCCGAGGCGCTGGTCCTCGGCCAGCCCATCTTCGACGCGAGCGCACCGCGCAGCCGGCTCTGGGGACGCAAGCTCTCGGTGGGCTGCGTCTGGCTGGCGACGCTCTCGCGCGTGGTGCGCGACCCGCTCTGCGGCTTCCGCGGCATCCCGCTCGAGGCCACGCTGCACGTGATGGAGCGGACGCGGCTCGGCGATCGCATGGACTTCGATCCGGACCTGGCGGTGCGCCTGGTCTGGGCGGGCGTCCCGGTGCTGAACCTGCCGACCCGTGTGCGCTACGTGCCGGGCGGGCTCTCGCACTTCGACGTGGTGTGGGACGACCTGCGGCTCGCGGGGCTCTATCTGCGACTCGCCGCCGGCATGCTGCGCCGGGCTCCCCGGCTGCTCGCGCGACGCCGGAGCGCGGCTTGAGCCGCGCCTCGAGCTGGGCCGAGACGGCCGAGCGCGGCTCTCTTCTCGCGCTCCGCCTCATGCGCTGGTTCTACCGGACCTTCGGGCGCCGGGCGACCGTGGCGCTGCTCTATCCCGTCGCGGGCTACTTCTTCCTGAAGGACCGCGAGCTCCGCGTGGCGTCGCGGAGCTACCTCGAGCGGGTGTGGGCGCTACCGGAAGGCCGCGCGGCCCTCGGCTCGCCGCCCGGCGCGCGGCACGTCTTCCGCCACGTCCTCGAGTTCGCGATCAACATTCTCGATCGCATGGTGATCTGGAGCGGCGAGCACGACCAGATCGAGATCGAGCACCGGGGAAGCGAGCACCTCTTCCGCCTGTGGCACGAGCGCCGCGGCGGAATCCTGCTCGGGGCGCACCTCGGGAGCTTCGACATGCTGCGCCTGATCTCGGCTCAGGCGGGCGTGATGGTGAACGTGGTGATGTTCACCCGACACGCCGTGCAGATCAACGCGTTCTTCGAGAAGCTCTCGCCCGACTCGACGGTGCGGGTGATCCAGCTCGATCCCGCCTCGGTGCGGACGGTCTTCGAGATCAAGGCCTGCATCGATCGTGGCGAGTTCGTGGGCATCCTGGGCGATCGGGTGTGGCAGGGGGAACGCTCGGCGGTGGCGAGCTTCCTCGGCCGGCCGGCTCGTTTCCCGCTCGGCCCCTTCCTGCTGCAGGGGCTCCTCGGCTGCCCGATGCTGCTCTCGCTCTGCCTGCGCACCGGTCCTTCCAGCTATCAGGCGCTGGCCCTTCCCTTCGCCGAGGGCGGCGTGGTGCCGCGGCCGGAGCGGGCGAAGCGCGCCCAGGAGCTGGTGGAGGCCTACGCGCGGATGCTGGAGCAGCGCTGCCTCGAGACGCCCTATCAGTGGTTCAACTTCTTCGACTTCTGGGCGGGCGTCGAAGGGCCGTCGCCCGGGGCGCGCGGTGGCTGACCTCTTCCCGCCTCCGGCGGCCGTGGTGCCCCAGCGCGGGGCGATGTCGCTCCTCGCGCGGATCCTGTCGCACGACGCGCGGGTCACCACCTGTGCGGTGGATCCGGCGGCGAGCGCGCTGCTGCGGGCGGCCGACGACAGCCTGCCGGCCTGGGTGGCGCTCGAGTACATGGCCCAGTGCATCGCGGCCCACGGCGGGCTCCTCGCGCGCGAGCGGGGCGAGCCGCCGCGCCCGGGCTTCTTCGTGGGCACGCGCCGCGCGAGCTTCGCCGTCCCCACGCTCCTTCCGCATCAGGAGCTGCGCGTGCGGGCCGAGTCGCTGCGCGCGAGCGGCGGCCTCCTCACCTTCGCCTGCAGCCTGGAGCGGGCGAGCGACGGCCAGCGTCTGGCGGAGGCGCAGCTCGGCGTCTTCGTGCCGGCCGATCCGACGGCGCTTCCGCCGGGCGAGCTCGGATGAGCGAGGCCGCCAGCGAGCTTCCCCGACGCGCTCTGGTGACGGGCGCGAGCCGCGGGATCGGACGCGCCATCGCGCTGGCCCTGGCGCGCAGCGGCTTCGACGTGACCGTCAACTACCTCCGCGACGAGGCGGCGGCCGAATCGGTGCGTGCGGCCATCGGCGCCGCGGGCGGCCACGCCCGCTGCCTGCGCTTCGACGTGGCGGATCGCGAGGCCTGCGCGCGCGCGCTCCTCGCCGATCTGGAGGCGCACGGCCCCTACTTCGGCGTGGTCTGCAACGCCGGCCAGCACCAGGACGTGGCCTTCCCCGCCATGAGCGACGAGGCGTGGGACCGCGTGCTCCGCACCAACCTGGACGCCTTCTACAACGTGGTGAGGCCGCTGGTCATGCCGATGATCCGAAGCCACCGCGGAGGGCGCATCGTGACCCTCTCCTCGGTCTCGGGGCTGCTCGGAAACCGCGGTCAGGTGAACTACAGCGCCGCCAAGGCCGGAGTGATCGGGGCCACCCGCGCGCTGGCGCTCGAGCTCGCCAAGCGACGCATCACGGTGAACAGCGTGGCCCCGGGGTTGATCGAGACCGAGGGGGTGGAGGACGCCCCGCTGGAGGAGATCCGCAGGCGGGTGCCGATGCAGCGCCTCGGCCGGCCCGAGGAGGTAGCGGCGGTGGTGGCGTTCCTCTTCTCCGAAGGCGCCTCCTACGTGACGGGCCAGGTGATCTCGGTGAACGGCGGGCTCGTCTAGGTGATCACGCTCGGCGCGCTGTGCATCCATCCCGTGAAGTCCTGCGCCGGAATCGAGCTCCGGGAGCGTGAGCTCGATCGCTGGGGCCTGGCCTCCGACCGCGCCTGGATGGCGGTGGACGAGAGCGGGCGCTTCCTCACCCAGCGCGAGTGCGGGGCGCTGGCGAGAGTCCGGCCGGCGCTGGAGGAGGATGCCCTGGTGCTGCATGCCGAGGGGGCGCCGCCGCTCCGGCTTCCCCGGGACGGCTCGGACGCCCCGCCTCGCCCGGTCGTGGTGTGGCGCCATCGCGGCCCGGCGCTCGACGCCGGCGACGCCGCGGCGCGCTGGATCTCCGAACGCCTCGGGCGGAGCGCCCGGCTGGTGCGCATCCCGCCGCAGCACGCCCGGCGGGTGAATCCCGACTTCTTTCCCGGCGAGGCCTGGACCGCCTTCACGGACGGCTATCCGCTGCACCTGCTCTCGGAGGCGTCGCTGCGCGATCTCGAGCGACGGGTCGGCCAGCGGCTCGATCCCCGGCGGTTTCGCGCCAACCTGTGGCTTCGCGGGAGCGAGCCCTACGCCGAGGACCGCTGGCTGCGCATTCGCGTGGGCGAGGTCGAGCTCGCGTTGGTGAAGCCTTGCGATCGCTGCGTGATCACCACCCTGGATCCCGAGAGCGGCGCGAGCACGAGCGAGGAGCCGCTGCGCACCCTCGCGGGCTATCGCCGCGCGGCGGCGGGAGTGCTCTTCGGCTGGTACGCCGTGCCCCTCGGCGCGGGACGGCTGGCGGTGGGCGATCCGGTGACGCTCCTGGAGACGCGCTGACGCGCGCCACGCCTCAGTCCCGCGTGCGGAGCTCGATCGACTCGCTCACCTCCAGGTAGCCGACGCCCTCGCCGGCCGCGAGGCCGCCGTAGCCGCGTGCAGCGTCCACGCTCCAGATCCCCGAGCCGCGCACCGCGATCAGGAGGAACGCCCAGCAGTAGAGGATCGCGAGCTCGCCTCCGTTCTGGAGCGGGAAGAGCGCTCGCGGCTGGTGCTGCGTGAAGTAGGCCACGGCCATCTCGCCGCCGCACACGAAGGCGGCGACGGCGCCGAAGAGGCCCAGCATCACCAGGATCCCGCCCACGAGCTCGATCAGGCCGCTCGACCACATCAGCGGCGGCGGCATTCCGGGCGGCGGTCCGCCGAGCACGCCGAGGACCTTGGAAGCGCCGTGACACGCGAAGAGGAAGCCCACGATGATGCGCAAGAGCGCGTGGATCGGTGAATCGAAGCGTCGCAGGAATGCCATCGTCCCCCCCTCTACAGCCGGACGAAGCGCCAGCTCCTCCGCTCGCCCAGCACGAGTCGCGGCTCGTCGCCGTGCAGCCAGCGCACGAGCTCGAGGGCCTGCGGCCAGGCGAGGCGCGGCGCAGCTCCGGGCGCCCGCCGCTCGCCGGCGGGCTCGAAGCCGAGCTTCGTGCCTTCCCCGTCGCGGGCGAGCAGCAGCGCCAGCGCGTAGGAGACCGGCGGCTCGGAGATGAGCGGCTGGAAGAGCGGCGCGATCGGCACGTCTCCCATCACCAGCAGGACGCTCCGCCCGGGCTCGCGTTCGAGGTGCGCGAGCGCCTCGAGGAACGCGGCGGGAAAGGTGTCCTCCTCGGCGGCCAGCGAGCTCGAGGCCTGTCGGTTCCCCGCGGCGATCGAGAAGAGCCCGGCCTGCACGTTGTGCACCGTCATGGTGAAGCGGGTGGGCGAGAGGGGCTCGCGCGCGGCGATCCCGGCGAAGAGCGGAAAGGACTCCTTGTTCTCGCCGTGGCGCGAGGCGAAGACCGTGCGCACCGCGGCGCGCTCGGCCTCCGGGCAGGCCTCGAAGGCCGCGCTCAGCATGGCGCGGGAGAGCGGCGAGCAGCGCCGCCGCAGCATGGGCGGGAGGAAGCGCGCGTCGGGGATCCCCTCGGCCTCGATCGGCGCCGGTGCGGCGGACCAGGCGCGCCAGGCCTCGATCCCCTCGATCCCCGGCGCCCACGCCGCCCAGCGCCGCAGCGCCACGCTCAGCATGCGACGCTCTCGCGAGCGCGCTCGGGCTCGAGCGCGCGGCCGAGGAGCAGCGTGCAGTTGTTGCCGCCGAAGCCGAAGGAGTTGGTGAGGACGAGCGCCCGTCCCGCCACGGACACCCGCTCGCCCTTCGCCGCCAGGCGGACCGGTGGGAGCGCGGGATCGCGCTGGCCGTCCCAGACGTGCGGCGGGAGCGCGATCTCTCCGCGCTCCGCCTCGGCCAGCATCATCCAGCAGAAGCCCGCCTCGATCGCGCCCGCGGCGCCGAGCGTGTGGCCCACCAGGCTCTTGGTGGAGCTGCAGGGAAGCGCCGTCCCGAGGACGCGTGCCACCGCTGCAGACTCCATCGCGTCGTTGAGCGGCGTCCCCGTGCCGTGGAGGTTCAGGTAGGCGACCTCGCCGGGTGTCACCCCGGCGTCGGCCAGCGCCTCGCGCATCGCGGTCTCTGCACCGAGGCCCTCCGGGTCCGGCGCCGACATGTGATGCGCCTCGCTCGACTCGCCGGCGCCGAGGAGCTGGATCCCGCCGGGCTCGCGCAGCACCAGGAAGACCGCGGCACCCTCGCCGAGCGTCAGGCCCTTGCGGTTCACCGACATCGGGTTCACGAGCTCGTCGGAGATCGCCTGGAGCGAGGAGAAGCCGTTGGTGGTGAGTCCGCAGAGCGTGTCGGTGGCGCCGGCGATCACGGCGTCGCAGAGGCCGAGCGCGAGCAGCGAGCGCGCCGAGGCCAGCGCCCGCGCGCCGGAGGAGCAGGCGGTGGAGAGCGTGTAGGCGGGCCCCCCGAGCTCGAGGAGCTCCGCCACGAAGCCCGCCACGCCGCCGAACTCGAGCTGGGCATAGGCGAAGCGGGGATCGAGCCGGCCGTGCACGCGCTGGTGGTGGAGCGCCGCCTCCGCGTCCGCCACGCCCGAGGTGCTGGTCCCCATCACCACGCCGACCCGCGCCGCGCCCACCGTGCGCACGACGTCGCGCAGCCGATCCTCGATCGGCTCGATCGCCGCGAGCGTCATGGCGTTGTTCCGGCAGTCGTAGGCAGAGAGCGTCCGAGGCACGGCGGGGAGCGGACCCTGCACCGCGCCGAGCCAGAGCGCACGCCCCGGCACCCGCTCGCGATCGAGCGTGAAGCGCGACTGGTCGCCGGCCAGGAGGCGGGGCCAGATCTCGTGAGGATCGCGGCCCAGGGCGTTCACCATCCCGATGGCGGCGAGGCGGCAGGCTCGAGGCTCGTGCACCCTTCCTCCGGCGCAGACGGCGTCCAAGATACCGCGGCGGAAGGCGGCCGCTTTCCATAGAATGGGCCGCCGGGAGGTCCCGTGGACTCGCTCCGGCTCGATGTCGCCATCCTGGGCGGAGGCCTGGCCGGCAACTTCCTGGCCCGGCAGCTGCGCCGGACGCTCCCCGACCTGCGCATCGGCCTGTTCGAGAAGGCCACCGAGCGGAGCTGGAAGGTCGGCGAATCGAGCGTCGAGATCACCGGAAACTATCTGGTGCGGCGGCTCGCCCTCTCCCGCTACCTCTACGAGCACCATCTGCCGAAGAACGGCCTGCGCTACTTCTTCGACGGGCCGGAGAAGCAGACCTCGCTCACCCGCATGAGCGAGGTCGGCACCCACGGCCTGCCCTACCACCCCGCCTTCCAGATCGACCGCGCACGCATGGAGCGGGATCTCCTGGCGATGAACGCGGAGCAGGGGATCGAGGTGCGGACCGGCGCCCGGGTGCAGGCGCTGGAGCTCGGCGAGGCGGGCGCGCCCCATCGCTTCGAGGTGGTGGAGGAGGGCCACGTGCAGCGGGCGGAGGCGCGCTGGGTGGTGGATGCCACCGGCCGCACCAGCCTGGTGGCGAAGCAGAAGGGGCTCCGGGTGGCCGAGGAGCAGCACGCGCTCGGCGCGGTGTGGGGACGCTTCGAGCGCGTGACCGACATCGACGACCTCGGCGAGGACGCCTTCCGCGCACGCGTGCGCTACACCGCGCGTGGCCTCTCGACGGTGCACCTCTGCTACCCCGGCTACTGGATCTGGTTCATCCCGCTGAAGAACGGCATCACCAGCGTGGGCGTGGTGGGCGAGAGCCACCTCTTCGATCGCGGCGTGCGTACCGACGCCGGCTTCCGCGCGTTCCTGGAGAGCCACGGCGCGGCGAAGCAGCTCCTGCTGAACGCCAAGCTGATCGACGTTCAGAGCTTCACGCAGCTCGCCTACGGCACCCGCCGCTTCTTCCATCCCGATCGCTGGGGCCTGATCGGCGACGCCGCGTCCTTCGCCGATCCGCTCTACAGCCCGGGCATCGACTTCGTGGCGCTCGAGAACGACTTCCTCTGCGACCTCGTGCGTCGCGACCACTCCGGCGAGCCGACCGACACCCTGGCCGAACGCACCAGCCTCTACGACCGCTTCATGCGCTTCCGCCACGAGGCGGCGATGCGGCTCTACCGCGGCCTCTACGGCACGCTCGGAAGCTTCGAGCTGATGCGCATGAAGTGGGAGCTCGACATCGGCTGCTACTACAACCTGTGGGTGGCGGCCTACATGAAGGACATGTATCTGGACGAGCGCTTCGTGGAGCAGCAGCTCCGCTGGCAGCCCTACCTGCTCCAGGCCCTCGGGAACTTCGCCGGGCTGTTCCGAGAGCTCGAGAAGAACCTCTGGGAGCGCGGCGCGTACCACCGCTGCAACCAGGGCCGCTACTCCCACGGCCTCGAGAACATCGACTTCGTGGCGGAGCTCGGTCTCCCGCGCAGCCGCCGCACCATGCTCAAGAAGACCGCCGACATCTTCAACGTGGTCCGCCGCGAGGCGCTCGACGTGCTGGACGTGGAGCCGGATTCGCCGGTCCGGACGCCGCTCCCGCTCTCGGAGTTCATGACCACGCGGCCGATCGTCTGACGCCCGTCGCGCCGTCCGGCGAGGAGCCCGTGCCCGAGACGCCGTCGCCCCGCCCCTCCCAGCTCTTCCGCGGCCTCGGCCTGGCCGCGCTGGTGCTGCTCTCGCCGCTGGTGGCGAACCAGGCCTTTGCGCACTTCGACGTCCGCACCGTGGCATCGCTCTTCCTGGCGCTGGGCCTGCTGGGCCTGGCCTCGAGCCTGCGCCGGCGGCCACAGATCGCGGGGATCGACCTGGGATTCGGCGCCGCGCCCCAGCTCGCCTTCGTCGCCCTCGCCGCGGCGGCGGCCGTGACGAACGATCGCTTGTGGCTCCTCTTCCTGCCCGCCCTGGTCTACGCGTTCCTGTGCTGGCTCTTCGCGTCGAGCCTGGGCGGCGGGAGCAGCCTGATCGCCAAGCTCGCCCGGGTGGTGGATCCCAAGGCGCCGGCCTTCATCGAGCCCTTCTGCCGCAAGAGCACGATCGTCTGGGCGAGCCTCTTCGCGGTGAATGCGCTCGTGATCGCCTCTCTCGCCGCCAGCGGGCCGCTTCGCGCCTGGAAGCTCTACAGCGGGGTCGGCGCGTACCTGCTGCTCGGCGCCTGGGCGCTGGCGGAGTTCCTGATCCGCAAGCTCTGGTTCCGGAACTACACCCGCGCCTGGTACGATCGCCTGCTGGCGTGGGCCTTTCCCGCCGAGAACACTCCCGAGGGTCGGCGATCGCTCGCCTACATCCGCGAGATGCGGCGCAAGCTCGGCATGCCGGAGCCCTGAGCGCAAGCGAAGCGCGCAGCGAGCCGAAGGCGAGCGTAGGGCGCCAGCCCGGCGGCGAAGCCGCCGGTGCGCCAAGGGCTCAGCCCGTTCCGCGCGGGAGGCGTTCCAGCGGAAACGGCGGCCGGGCCATCGGCCGCGCCGCCAGCGAGAGCAGCGCCCACTCGCCGTCGTCGCCCGCGACGCGGTTCATGCGCACCACGCCGCAGCTCGCGCAGCGGTGGACCAGCGCCCACTCGCCGCCCGGCCGCACCGCCACCGCCACGGGCTCCATCCCGCCCCCGCAAGCCGACGCGCGGTCGCCGGGCCGCTCGTCGCGGTGGACGCTCCACAAGCAGAGCGGGCAGTGGTTGCGATGCTCGGTGCCGGGCGCCGCGAGCGACACCTCCTGGCGACAGTGCTGGCAGCGGAAGGTCGGGCCCTTCGCCTCGGGGCGCGGACGGCGGTGTCCGAACTCGTCGGGCTCGCGTCGGAAGCTTCGAGACATCTCGCGACTCGGGGACGTCGGCGCGCGCTCCCGCAGGCCGGCATCGGGGAGAAGGAGGTCCGGCGGCGCGAGGACCGGAGCGAGGCGCCGCGGACGCGCGGGTCGCGTCCACGAGCGGCCGCAGCACCTGCGGACGATCGCTGCCGGAGCGGGGTGGAGCGGCGCGGAGACGAGTCCGGCGGGGCTCTACGCGGGCCGGCGAAGACGCGACGAACGGGCGACCCGGAGCTCGGTGGCACTCATTCTCGACCTCCGCGCAGAACGCGCGACACGCCCGAGCGTCGCGGTCGGGACGGGCGACTCCCGACGGCGCGGAGGCTATCCCCGGCTCTCGGGGGCGTCAACCGCAGGGTCGGGAGGCGCGAATTCTCCTCCGACGCGTCGCCGCCGAGCCCTCGCCCGACCCTCCGTTCCGGGCTCGACGGGGTGCAAACCCGACCCGAGTCGTGGCAGACTGTCCGAGTCGACCCGCGCCCGCCCCGCGAGTACGCCCGGCGGACGCGTGCGGCCCTTGCCGGGAACGAGGCCATGGATCGCCTCGAGATCGCCGCCCGACACCGCCCGGTTTCCGTGCCCTTCGGGCACGAGGCGCCTCGCGCATGAGTCCGGCGCTGGCGCCGCCCTGGCAGGTGCGCGCGGACTTCGACCGGCTCGCGCTCCTGGACGGCGATCGCTGGGACCACAACGCGCACTACCACGGCTTCCTGCTGCGTTCGGTTCCGCCGGCCTGCGGCCCGGCCCTGGAGCTCGGCTGCGGAGCGGGAGCCTTCTCGCGGCTCCTGGCGCGTCGTTGCAGCTCGGTGACGGGCATCGACCTCTCGCCGGTCATGGTGCGCCTCGCGCGCGAGCGCTCGTTCGACGTCCCGAACGTGACCTATCGGGTGGAGGATGCGGCGGAGGGCGACCTTCCCGAGGCCGGGTACGACTGCGTGGCGTCGATCGCCACGCTCCACCACCTCCCGTTCGAGCCCGTGCTCGCGCGCATGGCCCGCGCGCTCCGGCCCGGCGGCGTGCTCCTCGTCCTCGATCTGTTCCAGCCCGAGGGCCTCCCCGACGCGTTGCTCGATCTCGTGGCGGTGCCGGCCGACCTCCTCCTCCACCGATTCCACAGCGGCAGCTTCCGCGATCCGCTCGAGGTTCGACGTGCCTGGCAGGAGCACGGACAGACCGACAGCTACTTGCGGCTCTCGGAGGTTCGCGCCGCCTGCGGCCGGCTCCTGCCGGGCGCGGAGGTGCGGCGTCACCTCCTCTGGCGCTACTCGATCGTGTGGCAGAAGCCCGTCGCGAAGGGAGGTGCGGCCTGACCCGGATCCTGGATCGCGCTCGCGACTTCCTGTGGCGAAACGCGCGCCTCCTGGAGCGGCGGCTGTTCGAGGCCCGCTTCGAGGGCGGCCCGCGCGGGCCGCTGGTGGATTCACTTCGCGCCTACCGGAACCCGGACGGCGGCTATGGCCATGCCCTGGAGCCGGACCTGCGAGGCCCCGACAGCCATCCCATCCACTCGGACTTTGCCCTGCGCACCCTCGACGAGGCGGGAGCTCGCGATGCCTCGCTGTTGAAGCCGCTGGCCGATCGTCTGGCGCGGCTCGCCGGGCCGGATGGCCGCGTGCCGCCGATCTTTCCTTCTGCGCTGGAGTATCCCCACGCGAAGCACTGGGATTCCGAGACCGCGCTCCTCCCGTCCTGGAATCCGACCTTCGCCATCGCCGGCCGCCTCCACGCCTACGGAATCCATCATCCATGGCTCGACGTCGTCACCGAGAATGCGTTCGAAGCCCTGACCCTGCGCTCGCTCGGCGACGCCCACGTGATCCAGGCCGCGCTGGTCTTCCTGGCCAACGTGCCGGATCGCGTGCGCGCCGATGCGCTCTTCGACGGCGTGGCCGCGCAGATCGAAGGCTCGGACTGGTTCGTGATGGAGACGCCGGTCACCCGCTATGGGCTGACGCCGCTCGACTTCGCACCGACGCCGATCGCGCCCGCGCGCCACCACTTCTCGCGCGAGTGCATCGAGGCGCACCTGGACGATCTCGTGGCCCGGCAGCAGCACGACGGCGGCTGGCCGATCTTCTGGGATCCGCCGGGGCCCGCCGCCACCAGCGAGTGGCGGGGGCGCTGGACCATCGACGCCCTGGCCGTGCTCCAGGCCTACGGGAGGATCCGCTGAGGAAGCTTCGCCCCGGGGAGCGCGAAGGCCCGCGCATCCGCTCGGCCATGGCGTACGACCTCCCGATCCTGCGCCAGCTCCTGCGCGCCGAGGACCTCCCGGCCGAGGGCGCGGGCTTCGACCGCACCGACTTCCTGGTAATGGACGACGCCGGACGGGTGTGCGGCTGCGGCGGAATCGAGGGCTACGGGGACGTCGGCCTGTTGCGCTCGCTGGTCGTGGCGCCGGACCAGCGGGGGCGTGGGTTTGGTCTGGCGCTCGCCCGCCGGCTGGTCTCCTGGGCCGTCGAGCACGGGCTCCGCGAGCTCTACCTCCTGACCGAGACCGCCGCCCCGTTCTTCGAGCGCAAGGTCGGCTTCGACGTCGTCTCGCGCGACGAGGCTCCTCCGGAGATCCGCACCAGCGACGAGTTCGCGCGCCAGTGCCCCGCGAGCGCCGTGTTGATGCGGCAGCGCCTCGACCATCGCTCGCGGCTCGCGAAGGCCCGAACCCGAGCATGAGCCCGCTCACGGCGCAGCGGCGTCCGGCCGCTACCGTCCGGGGCGGATCTCCATGATGCGGTCGCACTGCACGGAGCGGGAGTGCGTACGCGGGTCGAGCCCCGCGCGACACCGGCGCCTCCCTCGCGCCGGCATCGCGCCGGTGATCGGCTTCTTGGTGGCGCTCACCTTCCTCCCCTCGTGCGCCCTCCTGCGCGGCCTCGGCTTCCCCGTGGGTCGCGAGCACGAGATGGAGGTCTGGGCCACCGCCTACAACTCGCTTCCCGGCCAGACCGACGACCGGCCCGACCTGACGGCCTTCGGCACGCGTCTCGAGCCCGGCATGCGAGTCGTCGCCGTCTCGAGCGACCTCTACGAGATGGGCCTCCGCCAGGGCGTCCACCTGGAGATCGAAGGCCTGCCCGGCGAATGGCGCGTCGCCGACCGCATGAACTCCCGCTGGAAGAAGAAGATCGACCTCTACATGGGCACCGACGTCCAGGCCGCCCGCCGCTGGGGCGCGCGGAGGGTGACGATCCGGTGGAGGGAGCCGTAGGGGGCGGGAGAGCGTGCCTCCCCGGCTCGCTCCACCAGCCGGGCGGCGCATTCACCGCCTCCTCGACACCCGTCGATGTGGCCGGGACCGCCTTGCGCCGCGGGCCGTCGGCGCGCGAAATTCCGGCTCGAGGCAGGGTTGGGAGCCGGTCGTGCGAGGCCCGGGGGAGGATCGGCGGGTCGAGCGTCCTGGCGTCCGTGAGGGCTACGATCGATGGGCGGACCAGCGCTTCCGGCCCCCCATCGGCGCCGCCCGGCCGCCTGCGGACGGGCGCTCGCCGAGGAGGTCACATGAGGCTGATCCGGGTCCTCGTCATCGTCTTTGCGGTGTACGTCGCACTGGGGCTCGTCTTCGACGGCTTGATCGGGCTCTTCCAGCCGCATCCCGGCGGCACGGCGGTGCTGCGGACCTTCGACGCGAACGGCCGCTCGAAGGACACGGTCCTCGGCCTGCTGCACGACAACGACCAGCTCTGGGTCGAGTCCGGCCACTGGTTCAAGGGCTGGTATCGCCGTGTGCAAGCGAATCCGGACGTCGAGCTGGTCCGCGATGGGAAGGTGGAGCCCTATCGCGCGACACCGGTCGACACGCCCGAGGCCATCGATCTGGTCGAGAGGCTGATGGGCAAGGGAAGGAGCGGCCGCTACTGGGTGATGCGAGCGATGCTCCTCTTCGCCCCCATCAAGCCGGTGCGACTGGATCCGCGCCAGTCGGGCGTGAACGCTCCGTAGCTCCACCCGAGCGATCCGATGCGACGACCCCGGCAGCGGGCGGACCACGCTCCGCAGGGCGCTCGCGCGCTCGACGCCCTCGAGGCCCACGCCGTCCACACCGCAGGACGTAGCGCGAGCGAGGTCCCGTAGGAGGTGCAGCGGGGCCCGGCCGCTGGTCGCTTCCGGCCGGCCTGGTAGCGCCACGGCGCGCAGGGCCGAGGTACGTTGAGCAGGAGCGGATGCCGTGCGGCGGAGGGAGCGAGGCGCGGTGCGGAAGCTCGGACCGGACCTCTGGATCGAGGAGCGACCTCAGCGCTTCTACGGGCTCGAGGTCGGGACGCGGATGAGCGTGATGCGCCTCTCCGGCGGGCGCCTCCTCCTGCACTCGCCCGTGGCGCTCGATGCTGCGCTGCGCGGCGAGCTCGATGCGCTCGGCCGCGTCCGCTTCGCCGTGGCGCCGAACCGCGTGCATCACCTCTACGCCGGAAGAGTCGCCGAGGCCTATCCGGAGGCGAAGCTCTGGATCGCGCCGGGGCTCGAGCGCAAGCGGCCGGACCTGCATTTCGAGGCGATCCTCGGAGACGAAGCGCCCGCGGAGTGGCGCGGCGAGGTGGATCAGGTCTTCTTTCGTGGCCGCCCCTACGAGAACGAGGTGGTCTTCCTGCACCGCGCGAGCCGTACGCTCGTGCTCTGCGACCTCGCCTTCAACTTCGGTCCGAGCGCGGCGGCGCCCACACGGCTCCTGATGCGGCTGTTGCGAAGCTACGGCCGCTTCGGCCCCTCGAAGCTCGATCCGCTGCTGATCCGCGATCGGCGCGCCGCCCGCCGGAGCCTGGAGCGCATCCTCGCGTGGGACTTCGACCGGGTGGTGGTGGCCCACGGGGACGTCCTCGAGAGCGGCGGGCGTGAGGCGCTGCGCCGGGGATACTCCTGGCTGCTGACGGATTGAGCGGGAGGCCGGGCGTCCGCGCCCGACCACGAAGGGCTGTGCACCGTGAAGCTGTCGCCGTTCGACCTGAACTACCTCGACGCGAACCGGATCTTCATGGCCGTATCGTTACGCGGCGAGTACCTGGAGCGGCGGAGCGTGGCGATCGCCTGCTGTGGGCTCCCGGTGCCGGAGCTGAACTGGGGCTTTCTCAAGCCCCCCTACGATTCCCTCGATGCGACGGCAGGCTTGGTGCGGTCCGCCTTCGCCGATCGCCGGCTCGACTTCCGCCTCGCGTTCCGCGGAGATCATCGCGAGGCCCTGTGTGCACTCGAAGCGAGCGGCTGGCAGCGGAAGAGCGATCCCACCCCGACGATGACCCTCGCGATGCCCGCGGCGATCCCGGCGCCTCCGCGGGGGCTGAAGATCCAGGAGGTGCGGACGCCGGGGGAGCTCGTGGCGTACCGTGAGGCCGCATTCCAGTCCTTCGGCTACCCGGTGAAGGCGGCGCCGCTGTTCCTGAACGAGGGACTTCTCGGATTGCCACAGGTACGCCTCTACGCCGGGCTCGTCGAGGACGCAGTGGTTGCCACCGCGATGCTGATCGCGACGGGCACGGTGGCCGGGATCTACTGGGTCGGCACGCTCGAGGGCCACCGCGGCCGCGGCTACGGCGGGGCCGTCACCTGGGCGGCCGTGGCGGGCGGCGTGGAGCTGGGCTGCCGGCAGGCGAGCCTCCAGGCCTCGAAGCTCGGCCGCCCGGTCTACGCGCGCATGGGCTTCGACCACCCCGTCGACTACGAGTACCTGCACCCACCCGAGGGATGACGGCCGGCGGATCTCCTCGCCTCTGCTCAGCGTGGGCTCTTCGCCTGGCGCAGGAAGCGCAGGACGCCGTCCAGGTGCTTGCTCACCTGGAGCTCGTGCTCGAAGCGCGCGACCACCTGGCCCTCGGGATCGATCACGAAGGTGATCCGCTTGGCAAAGGGGAGGAAGCGGCGCATCACGCCATAGGACGTGCTGAGCGAGTGGTCGTGATCGGCGATCAAGGGGAAGCCGACCTTCTCGCGCGCCGCGAACTGGCACTGGACCGTGGAGTCGTCGACGCTCACGCCGACCACGTCGGCGCCGAGCTCCTGGATCTCCACGTGGTTGTCGCGGAAACGGCGCGCCTCCTTGGTGCAGCCCGGCGTGAACGCCTTGGGATAGAAGTAGAGAACCAGGTACTTCCCCCGGAAGTCCGCGAGCGAGACGGTCTTGCCGTCGCCGGTCTGGGCGACGAAGTACGGTGCACGGTCTCCGATCTCGATGGACATGGGCGGATCCCCTTTGCGCGGCAGGACTTCGATGCGGGATCGGCGAGCCCGTCGCTCTGCTTGAGCCCCGGCCGCAAAGACGCGGGTCTGGTTGACACCCGGATGGAGCGCGGACCCGACTGGCGCCCGGCTCGTCCAGCGTGCAGCGGAAGCTCGACACGCGCTTCGTCGAGCTCGACGGCCGCACGGTCGTCCATTCCGGCGACACCGAGTGGACGGATCGCCTGATCCCGGCGGTGGCCGGCGCTGATCTCTTCGTCTCGGAGGCCGACTTCCACGAGAAGGCCGTGCGCTAGCACCTCGACTACGCCACGCTCTCGCGCCACCGCTCCGAGCTCGGCTGCAAGCGGCTCGTCGTGACGCACATGGGCCCGGACATGCTGGCGCGGGTGGCGGAGCTTCCGGTGGAAGCGGCGTACGACGGGCTCGAGCTCTCGCTCTAGCCGCTAGAGGGCCTCGAGCCGAAGCCGCAGCTCCTTCGGCCCGCGCACCAGGAACGAATCGATGTACTCGACCCGCGGCTCCAGGAGCTCGAAGCCCGTGAAGCGCGAGAGGAGCTCTTCGAGCGCGACGCGCGCCTCGAGCCGGGCGAGCGAGGCCCCGAGGCAGAAGTGGATCCCCAGGCCGAAGCCCAGGTGACCCTGCGGGTTGCGGGTGACGTCGAAGCGATCGGCCTCCGCGAACTGGGTCTCGTCGCGGTTGGCGGAGCCGAGGAGCGGGATCACTCGCGCGCCGGCCGGGATGCGCACGCCGCCGAGCTCGACCTCCTGCGTGGCGTGCCGCATCACGAACTGCACCGGACCGTCGAAGCGGAGCGCCTCCTCGATCAGCGATGGGATCAGGCTCGGCTCGCGCTGCACCTTCGCCAGCTCCGCGGGATGGGCGAGAAGCGCCAGCATCGCGTTCCCGAGCAGGTTCGTGGTGGTCTCGTTTCCGGCCACGAGCAGGAGCAGCACGAACATCACGATCTCGACGGCCGTGAGCGCGGCCTCGCCGCTCTCGGCGCGCACCAGGGTGGAGATGAGATCGTCTCGAGGATCGGCGCGACGGGCCTCGATCACCCCGGTGACGTAGTCGCCGAGCTCGGCGAAGGCCTGGAACAGGGTCTCCGGGCGCAGTCCGGCGGCCGCTCCCGTCGTCCCCGCCACGGTGACGTCGGACCAGCGCTTGAAGTCCTCCTTGCGCTCGGGCTCGACGCCGAGGAGCTCCGCGATCACCGTCACCGGGAGCGGAATCGAGAAGTCCCCCACCAGGTCGAGCTCGCCCTTCTCCTGCACGCCCTGGAGCGACGCCTGCGCGATCTCGCGGATGCGCGGCTCGAGGGCCGCGATCCGGCGCGGAGTGAAGCCGCGGTTCACCAGGTTGCGGAGCGGCCCGTGGACGGGCGGATCCGCGGCGATCAGCGACCGGGCACGGACCACCTCCATCACGTCCATGGGCAGCGTCCGCAAGAGCTCGCCCAGGCGCAGCGCGTCGGCGCCGGCGAGCCCCATCCCCGTGGCTCCGGATGCGCCCGTGAGACCGGTCGTCATCATGTTGCGCATCGCGCTGGACGAGAAGAGCTCGGGGTGGCGCAGCACGAAGGAGACGTCCGCGTAGCGGGAGACCGCCCACGCCCCCGACTTCTCGATGCGGTGGACGGGCGCATGCCGTCGCAGCTCGGCGTACGCGGGATAGGGATCGGTCCGATGCTCCTCGCTGAACGGATCGAAGCGGACGGGCGCCATCGCTGCCTCCTGGCCCTGCGCACCTGCGGCGGTCCTCCATTCTACGCGGAACCCCGCCCCGGGACAGACCTCGAGCTAGAATCCGGGCGCCCGGCGGACCGGACCGGCCGGCGGAGACTCCCCCGTCAGGCCCTGCGCCGGCCGCCGCCCCGGCTCACGTGCTCGCTCTCCGCGAGCCAGAACCGCCACGGCCGCTCCGCCCACTCCCGGGCGTAGGCGATGCCGATCCGCGGGCCACGGGCGATCTCGCCCGGCCGGATCCGACGCGGCCCGGGCTCGAGCCAGACGCGATCGCCCAGGAGATCGGCGCCGTCCAGCCGGAGATCGATGCCGAGGGCGGCGCAGAGGCGGCCGGGGCCGCTCGCGAGCTCGTGCTCCGGACGTCCGGCGCGGCGCCGCCGCATGCGCTCCACGCCCTCCACCGGCTGGACCGCACGCACCAGCACCGCGTGCGGAACGTCCGCCACGTTGGTGACGACGTTGAACTGGTGGTGCATGCCGTACACGAAGTAGACGTAGGCGGTGCCGCCGATCCGGTACATGATCTCGGTGCGGCGGGTACGGCGGCCGCCGAAGGCGTGGGAGGCGCGGTCCTCCGGGCCGCGGTAGGCCTCGGTCTCGACGATGATCCCGGCGACGCGGCGCCCGTCGCGGGCGCGCACCACGAGGCGCTGGCCGAGGAGGCCACGCGCCACCGCGACGACGTCGCGGCGGGTGTAGAACTCGCGCGGGAGCTTGTCGTCGGGCATGCGGCTCGGGACGGTACCGGATCGCCAGGGAGGGAGGCATGGCGCGGGAGGAGCTCGAGATCCGGGACGACCCGTCCGAGGCCGAGCTCCGCTTCGTGGAGGATCGGATCAACGCCTTCAACGTCGCGCGGACGGGCTTCCGCGACGGTCGTCGGTTGGCGGTCTTCCTCCGCGACGCCTCGGGCGCGCTCCGGGCCGGCCTCACCGGCCACACCTGGGGCGGCTGCTGCGAGGTGCGCTTCCTGTGGGTGCGCGAGGCGGAGCGGGGCCGCGGCCTCGGCCGCAGGCTCCTCGCGGCCGCCGAAGCCGAGGCGGTGGCGCGCGGCTGCGACCGGCTCGTGGTCTCGAGCCACAGCTTCCAGGCACCGGATTTCTACCGCGCGCAGGGCTACACGATCGTGGGACGGGCCGAGGGCTATCCGAGGGGTCACGCCCAGGTGTACCTGCAGAAGCGGCTGGGCCAGGGCGGATGACGCATGCGGCGAGCCGGAGGCGAGCGGGGAGCGGCAGCCAACGGCTGGCTCAGAGCGCGCGGATCATCCGATAGACGATCAGGTCGGTCCGCGCGCGCTCGCCGCGCCAGAGGTCGGGCTCACCGTGCTGCGTGGCCATCCGGTTCATGAAGCCCTGGGAGGTCCAGACCAGGCCCTCGGGGAAGGCCTCCGCATCCGAGACCTCGATCCGGTAGCGGTCGGCGTGCTCGGGGTCGGGCTTCGAGGCCCACTTCGAGAAGTTCAGGATGCTCGCGCTGACCGTCGTCAGCAGGCGGAGATCCCGGCCGAAGGCCTCGTAGCGCGCCTTCGGATCGGTGGCGCGGCCGAGCTGGGTGCGATTCAGGTATTCGAGCTGCTGGTAGAGGCCGGCCTCGAGCAGCCGCTCCGCCGAGCGCGCTCCGCGTTGGCACAGGTAGCCGTTGCTGCCCTTGCCCTCGACGTCGCGCAGCAGGGCGAGGAGCCGCCCGTAGATCTGCACGTCGTACCAGTCGACGTGGGTGACCGGCCGATCCAGCACCTCGAAGTCGAGAGGATCGAGCCAGCGTTCGGCCTGGTGGGGGGAGAGCGTTCCCTCCTTCAGGAGTCTCCGGACGTCATCGACGGCCAGCGAGAAGACCCCTCCCTTGATCGACGGCACCTGCGGCATGGTGGACCCCCGTCCTGCTTCCAGCCCAGCTCCCGTTTCGGCGGGCCGCACGCGCCACTTGACCCGCGGATCGGTTGCAGCCCGGCGGGGACACGAGCGATCCTCCCGGTCGGCGCGGTGGGAGCGCGAGAGCGGCGCAGCTCCCGCGCACGGCCCGGAGGAGGCCGGCGGATGAAGCCCTCTGCCCGGGCGCTGCAGCGCCACCCGGTCGCGATCGCGGGATCCCGCCTCCCGCCGCCGCTGGTCAGCTACCTCGTCGACCGCGAGCGCTGGGTGCTGGAGGCGCCGTACACCTACACGGATGACGGTCACCGGATCAGCGTGCCGCAGGGCTTCGAGTTCGACCTGGCCTCGGTGCCACGGGCCTTCTGGAGCCTGATCGCCCCCTTCGAGCTCTCGATCGCGGCGCCGCTCCTCCACGACTTCCTCTACCGCTACCGGGGCGAGCCGCCGCCAGGATCCATCGAGCCACCGCGCCGCTACAGCCGCCTCGAGGCCGATCGCCTGTTCCGCCGCGTGATGGAGCAGGAGGGCGTCCCGCGCTGGCGGCGCGTCCTCGCCTACGTGGTTGTGCGTTGGCTGAGCGGCTTCGCGTGGGCGGAAGGCCAGCCCGCACGGCCCTGAGCGCCGCGGGCCGCGTCCCCTCCCTAGAGGCCCGGGGGGCCCTTGCTGCGCACGGTCAGGACCGGGCAGTGGGCGAGCCGCACCACGCGCTCGGCCACGCTGCCGAGGAGGAGGTGCGCGAGGCCCGTCCGGCCGAGGGTGCCGATCACCACCAGATCGACCTCCTCCTCTCGCGCGATCTCGACGATCCGCTGCGCCGGAGCTCCCTCGGCGAGGCGGCTGCGCACGCGGATTCCACGGTCCGGCGTCTCGCCCTCGAGGCGCTTCAGGTGCTCGCGCGCCCTCGCGCGATGCGCGGCGAGCACCTGCGTGAGCTGCGGCGACGGCAGGAAGGTCTCGGAGTAGCCGGAGAAGTCCAGCGGCTCGAAGACGTAGAGCAGCAGCAGCTCGGCGCCGGTGCCGACGGCTAGCTCGCGGGCGTAGTCGAGCGCGCGCAGCGAGCCCGAGGAGAAGTCGACCGGGACCAGGATCCGCCGGATGGCCATGGCAGGGGCTCCCGCGCTCGAGCGCGTGGAAGGCCGCTCGTCGCGCCGGCTAGCATAGGGGCAAGCGGCGGCGCGAGCCGCTCGTCCCGGCCAAGGAGCCCCCTGTGCGAAGCGACGCGCGACGCCTCCGTCGTCTTCATCGAGCGGAACGCCCTCGGGCGCACGAGGATCGTGAGGCCCCCCACACCGCAGAAGGACAGGCGGCGGAGCCCGGAGTGAGCGGACTGGCGAGGCTCGATCCGCGACGCGGCGCCCTGGGCCTGCTGCTCCGGGTCCCGATCCATCTCTACCACTTGGGGCTGGGCGGCCTCCTGGGTCGGCGCTTCCTGCTGCTCGAGGTGGCGGGCCGGCGCAGCGGCCGTCCTCGCGAGGTGGTGCTCGAGGTGGTGAGCTGCGAGTCCGCGAGCGATCGCTACGTGGTGCCGGCCGCCTGGGGCTCGCGCGCTGGCTGGCTGCGCAATCTCCGCGCGGCGGACGGCCGCGCCGTGGTGCAGGTCGGGCGGCGACGCTTCGCCGCCGTCGCGCGGGAGCTCCAGCGGGTGGAGGCCGCCGAGGCCCTCGCGGACTACGCGCGCCGACACCGCCTGGCGTTCCGTGCCGTCGTGGTTCCGCTCCTGCTGGGCCGCCGCGCGGGTGCGGCGCCGGAGGCTCTCGACGAGCTCGCCCGGCGCCTACCGCTGGTGGAGCTCCGGCCAGCGCCTTCGACCGGATCGCTGGCCGAGGAGCCCGCACGCTCCGGATGAGCGTGGCATCGCCCGGCCTCCCCACGTCCGCTCTTGACGTGTCCGCCCGGCGACCCGGTCTCCTAGCATCGTCGGCGTGCAGCCGCGTAGGGAGTCCGTGGCGTGGCGTCTCTGACCGTCCGCCGTGCGCGCGAGGAGGATGCGCGCGCCATCGTGCAGCTCACCCAGGAGAACCTGCGCGGCAGGCTGGTGGACGGCGGCCACGCGGACGGCTTCCTGTCGATCGCGCTCACCGAAGAGGAGGTGTGGGAGGCCAATCGGAGCCTCTATCCGACCACCCCGTTCCTCGGCCGTCCTCTCGACCAGTGGCGCCGCTTCGTGTATGGGCCCGTCTGCGTCGCCCGCGACGCGCGCGGAAGCGGGGTCCTTCAGGCGCTCTTCGCGGGCCTCCTCGACGAGGTGGCGGGGCGCTACGACGTCGGCGCCGCCTTCGCCGACGCGGCCAACCCGCGCTCGCTCCAGGCGCACGTGCGAAAGCTCGGGATGCAGGTGCTGCGAGGCTTCGAGTTCGAGGACCGGAGCTACCACCTCCTGGCCTTCGGGGCGCCGCCCTCCCGCGGCTGACCGGAACCCGGGGCCGGGGTTGCCAGGCCGGCGGCCCGGGCGGCATCTTCGGAAGGCCCCGCCCCGCGGCGCGGCCCTCGTCCCCCCGGAGGTGCCGGATGTCGCTCGCCGTGAAACGCGTCTACCAGCCCCCCTCGCCTCGCGACGGCTTTCGCGTGCTGGTGGATCGGCTGTGGCCGCGCGGCCTCAAGAAGGAGGACGCCCGGGTCGACCTCTGGGCCCGCGAGCTCGCCCCTTCGACGAGGCTCCGCCAGTGGTACCAGCACGATCCGGAGAAGTGGCCGGAGTTCCGCCGGCGCTATTTTGCGGAGATCGACGCCCATCCCGAGGCCGTGCAGGAGCTCGTCGCGCGCGCGCGACGCGGCAAGGTGACGCTCGTCTTCGGCTCGAGGGAGGAGAAGCTCAACAACGCGGCGGCGATGCGGGAGTACCTCGAGCGGCGGCTGCGATGAGGATCGTGCTCGGTGGAGATCACGCGGGCTTCGCGTTGAAGCAGGCGATTGCCGCAGCGCTGCGGAAGGCCGGCCATGCCGTCGTCGACGTCGGCACCTTCTCGGCCGATCTGCCCGACGACTATCCCGATTACGCCGAAGCGCTGGGGGCCGCCCTCCTGGAGGGCCGCGCCGAGCGCGGGGTCCTCGTCTGCGGCAGCGGCGTCGGGGTGTCGGTCGCCGCCAACAAGATCCCGGGCGTGCGCGCCGCGATCTGCCACGACGTCTACTCCGCGCACCAGGGCGTGGAGCACGACGACATGAACGTCCTGGTGCTGGGCGGTCGCGTGATCGGGGAGGCGCTCGCGCTCGACCTGGTGCAGGCCTTCCTCGGGGCGCGCTTCAGCGGCGAGGAGCGGCACCTGCGTCGCATCGAGAAGTTGAAGGCCCTGGAGGCGCGCTTCGCCCGCGCGGGCGGCGGATCCCGCTCCACGCGCTAGCGTGGCCCGCGAAGCCCCGTGGCGGGAGGGACGCGGGGCGAGGAGCTCTCGATGCAGCTCGGCATGATCGGCCTCGGGCGCATGGGCGCGAACATGGTGCGGCGCCTCCTGCGGGGCGGACACGAGTGCGTGGTGCACGACGTCGCGGCCGCAGCGGTGCAGGGGATGGCGAAGGAAGGCGCGACCGGCGCCGCCTCCCTGGACGAGCTGGTGAAGCGGCTCGAGCCGCCGCGCGCCGTCTGGCTGATGGTGCCGGCGGCGGCGGTGGACGCCACGCTGGAGCAGGTCGCGCCGCGCCTCGCACCGGGCGACGTCGTGATCGACGGCGGGAACTCCTACTACCGCGACGACGTCGACCGGGCCAAGCGCCTCGCCACGCGCGGCCTCCACTACGTGGACTGCGGCACGAGCGGCGGCGTCTTCGGACTGGAGCGCGGCTACTGCCTGATGATCGGCGGAGAAGCCGACGTGGTGAAGCGCCTGGAGCCGATCTTCGTCACGCTGGCTCCGGGACGGGGCTCGATCCCGCGCACGCCGGGTCGCAAGGAGAGCGCGGGCAGCGCGGAGCAGGGCTACCTCCACTGCGGTCCGAACGGCGCCGGGCACTTCGTGAAGATGGTGCACAACGGGATCGAGTACGGTCTCATGGCGGCCTACGCCGAGGGCCTCAACATCCTGAAGCACGCGAACGTGGGAAAGCGCGTCCATTCGCAGGATGCCGAGACGACACCGCTCCGTGATCCCCAGTACTACCAGTACGACCTCGACCTGCCGGAGATCACGGAGCTCTGGCGACGCGGCAGCGTGATCAGCTCGTGGCTGCTCGACCTGACCGCGGCGGCGCTGCAGCGCGATCCCGGCCTCGATTCCTTCTCGGGTCGTGTCTCCGATTCGGGCGAGGGGCGCTGGACGCTGGCCGCCGCGCTGGACGAGGCGGTTCCCGCCCACGTGCTCTCCGCGGCGCTGCTCGAGCGCTTCTCCTCGCGCGGTGAGGCGGAGTTCCAGGACCGCGTGCTCTCGGCCATGCGCTTCGCCTTCGGCGGCCACCTGGAGAAGAAGTAGGTGACGTCCGGCACGCGCTCGGACGCCCTGGTCTTCTTCGGAGCGACCGGGGACCTGGCCTACAAGAAGGTCTTCCCGGCGCTCCAGGCGATGCTGCGACGCGGCCGCCTCGACGTACCGGTGATCGGCGTGGCGAAGGCCGGCTGGAATCTCGAGCAGCTGCGCGAGCGCGCGCGGGCGAGCCTCGCGGAGCACGGCGGCGGCGTGGACGAGGCGGCCTTCGCCGAGCTCGCCAAGTGCCTGCGGTACGTGGACGGCGACTACCGCGATCCCGCCACCTTCGACGCGCTCGGGAAGGAGCTCGGCGGGGCGCAGCACCCGCTTCACTACCTGGCGATCCCGCCGAGCATGTTCCCCACCGTGGTCGAGGGCCTCGGACGCGCGGGCTGCGCGCGCAATGCCCGCGTGGTGCTGGAGAAGCCTTTCGGCCGCAACCTGATCTCGGCCCGGGCGTTGAACGCGACCCTGCACAAGGTCTTTCCCGAGCCCGCCGTGTTCCGGATCGATCACTATCTCGGGAAGGAGCCGGTGCAGAACCTCGTGGTCTTCCGCTTCGCCAACACCTTCCTGGAGCCGATCTGGAACCGGAACTACGTGCGGAGCGTGCAGATCACCATGGCCGAGAAGTTCGGCGTGGAGGGTCGCGGCAAGTTCTACGAGGAGGCGGGCGCGATCCGCGACGTGGTGCAGAACCACCTGCTGGAGGTGGTGAGCTACCTCGCCATGGAGCCGCCGCCCAGCACCTACACCGAGGCGATTCGCGACGAGCAGGCGAAGCTCTTCCGCGCGATCGAGCCGCTGGAGCCGCGCGACCTGGTGCGCGGACAGTTCCGGGGCTACCGCAACGAGCCCGGCGTGGCGCCGGGCTCTCGCGTGGAGACCTTCGCCGCGGTGCGGCTCGACATCGACTCCTGGCGCTGGGAGGGCGTCCCGTTCTTCATCCGCGCGGGCAAGTGCCTCCCGCTCACCACCACCGAGGTGGTGGTCGAGCTCCGGCGACCTCCGCTCGCCAAGGCCTTTCCCGCCCACGGAAACTACTTCCGCTTCCGCCTCGGGCCCGACGTGGTGATCGCCCTCGGCGCACAGGTGAAGCAGCCGGGGGAGCGCATGGTCGGACACTCCACCGAGCTCACCCTGGTGCGCCAGCCCGAGGGCGAGGAGCTCGGCGCCTACGAGCGGCTGCTCGGCGACGCCATGGCGGGCGACGCCACGCTCTTCGCCCGCGAGGACGCGGTGGAGCGCGCCTGGGAGATCGTGGAGCCGATCCTCGGCGACGCGACGCCGCTCCACGAGTACGAGCCCGGAAGCTGGGGCCCGACCGAAGCGGACCGGCTGATGGCGAAGTACGGCGGCTGGCATGCCCCGGGAGCCGGTGCGTGAAGGTGCTGGCCGTCGACGTGGGCGGTACCCACGTGAAGATCCTCGCGAGCGGCGCGCGCACCCCGCGCAGGATCGAGTCCGGGCCGGAGCTCACCGCCGCCGCCATGGTGGAGGCGGTGAAGCAGCTCGCCTCCGACTGGCGCTACGACGCGGTGTCGATCGGCTATCCCGGCCCCGTCGCGCACGGGCGCCCCTTCGCCGAGCCGCAGAACCTCGGCCGGGGCTGGGTGGGCTTCGACTTCCACCGCGCCTTCGGGCGACCGGTGCGGCTGGTGAACGACGCCGCGATGCAGGCCCTCGGGAGCTACGAAGGTGGGCGGATGCTCTTCCTCGGTCTCGGCACCGGGCTCGGCTCCGCGATGATCGTGGACGGGCTCCTGGAGCCGATGGAGCTCGCGCACCTCCCCTACAAGAAGGGCCGGAGCTACGAGGACTACGTGGGAAAGCGCGGCCTGGCGCGGCTGGGCAAGAAGAAGTGGCGCAAGCACGTGCTCGAGGTGGTGGAGCTCTTGCGCCGCTCGCTCGAGCCGGACTACGTGGTGATCGGCGGCGGCAACGTGAAGCTCCTGCCGCGGCTCCCTCGCGGCGTTCGCCACGGCGACAATGCCAACGCCTTCCGCGGGGGATTCCGGCTGTGGGAGGAGTCCGGCCGCGTGCAGCGTTCCGCCCGCTCCCGCGTCAGTCGTGCCCGTCGCCGACCACCGCGCAGCGTCGGCCGATCAAGAGCGCCACCAGGGCCGTCCAGCCGGTCTGGTGGGAGGCGCCGAGACCCTCGCCGGTGTCGCCGTGGAAGTACTCGGGGAAGAAGAGCTGGTCCCGCCAGGCCGGATCGCGGCGGAAGATCTCGTGCCCGCCCTGGAACGGGCGGCGCCCGTTCGCGTCCAGCAAGAAGAGCCGCACCAGGCGGCGCTCGAGCTCGCACGCCACTTCGCCGAGGTGGACCTCGTGGCCCGAGCCGCTGGGCAGCTCCACCCTGAAGCCGTCGCCGAGGGCGGCATGGAGCCGGCGCAGCGACTCGATCACGTGGTAGTTGAGCGGGAACCAGATCGGCCCGCGCCAGTTGGAGTTGCCGCCGAAGAGGCCGCAGCGCGACTCCGCCGGCTCGTAGTCGAGGCGCGTCTCGGAGCCGTCCAGCTCCAGCACGAAGGGTCGATCGCGATGCCGGCGCGAGAGCGAGCGCAGCCCGTACGGCGAGAGGAACTCCTCCTCGTCGAGCATCGCCTGGAGCACGCGACGCAGGCGCGGCTCGTCCACCAGCGTGATCAGCGAGGGGCGGTCGCGGCTCGGCTCGATCCGGTGCTCCCAGGCGCTCACGAGCTCCGACCGGTGGGTGATGAACCACCCGACGCGCGCCACGAAGTCAGGGAGCTTGTCCCAGAGCGAGCGCGGGAGCGCCAGCGAGGCGACGATCGGCATCAGGCCCACCATCGAGCGCGCGCGGAGGGTTCGCGTGCTGCCGTCCGGCAGGCGCAGCACGTCGTAGTAGAATCCGTCCGCCTCGTCCCACAGCCCCTTGGTGTTGGCGGCCGAGGCGATGTAGGCGAAGTGCTCGGCGAACTTCACGGCCACGTCCTCGTAGGAGCGGTCGTGGTGCGCGAGCCGGAGCGCGATCTCCAGCATGTTCAGGCAGTACATCGCCATCCAGGCGGTGCCGTCGCTCTGCTCGAGACGCGCGCCACCGGGAAGCGCGGAGGAGCGGTCGAAGGGGCCGATGTTGTCGAGCCCGAGGAAGCCGCCCTCGAAGACGTTCTCTCCGGCCGCGTCCTTGCGATTCACCCACCAGGTGAAGTTCAGCAGCAGCTTGTGGAAGATGCGGGCCAGGAAGTCGAAGTCCCGGCTGCCGTCGATCTCGAACACCGCGAGCGCGGCCCAGGCGTGCACCGGCGGGTTCACGTCGCCGAAGGCCCACTCGTAGGCCGGGAGCTGACCGTTCGGGTGCATGTACCACTCGCGACAGAGGAGCCGGAGCTGGTGCTTGGCGGCGGCCGGATCGAGGTGGGCCAGGATCACGCAGTGGAAGGCCAGGTCCCAGGCCGCGTACCAGGGGTACTCCCACTTGTCGGGGACCGCGAGCAGATCGCGGTTGTCGAGGTGGCCCCAGCCGGAGTTGCGGCCCTCGCGGTGCGAGGCGGGCGGCGGCGGCTGGAGCGGATCGCCGGCCAGCCAGCGCTCCACGTCGTAGTGGTAGAACTGCTGGCTCCACACCATGCCGGCGAAGGCCTGGCGCAGCACCGCGGCCTCGTCGGCGGAGGCGTCGTCCGGGGTCAGCGGGGCGTAGAAGAGATCCGCCTCGCGGGCGCGCGCGGAGACCACCTGCTCGAAGTCCGCACCGAGGTCGGGAAGCGCGCCGGAGTCCGAGCGCGCCTGGCACAGCCGCAGGCGGATCTCGACGGTCTCGCCCGGCGCCGCCTCGAGCCGGTACCAGGCCGCCGCCTTGGTGCCGCGTCGCAGCGGATTCACGCTGGGCATGCCGTGCACCACGTGGTCGTGGATGCCGTCCTTGGGATACGGCGTGGCCGGGGCCGCGCCGAAGAGACGCGGGAAGTTGCTCTCGTTCTCGCAGAAGAGGAGATCCGGCGCCTCGCCGCGTGGCCCGGGGCCGGCGGCCAGGAGCCAGCGCCCGAGGCGGCGCTCCTCCGCCAGAAGGCAGGCCGTGGCGCCCGCCTCCGGCAGCGCCTGGAGCGCGGGGCGCGGCTGGTCGGGCTCCCACGACCAGGTATTGCGAAACCAGAGCGTCGGCAGCACGTGCAGCCGCGCGGGCTCCGGACCGGCGTTCCGTGCGCGCAGACGCACGCAGACGTCGTCGGGCGCGGCCTTGGCGTAGCTGACCTCGAGCTGCCAGTAGCGCCCGTCGTCGAAGATGCCGGTGTCGAGGAGCTCGAACTCGCGGTCGTCCCGCCCGCGGCGCCGGCTCTCCTCCACCAATCGCGTGTAGGGGTACTCCGCCTGCGCGTAGTGGTAGCTCCAGCGCAGCCAGGAGGCGGTGGGCGTGCCGTCGGCGTACCACCAGTACTCCTTGGCGTCCTCTCCGTGGTTGCCCTCGTTGCCGGTGAGGCCGAAGATGCGCTCCTTCAGGATCGGGTCGCGCTCGTTCCAGAACGCGAAGGCGAAGCACATCCGCTGCTCGTGGTCACAGATCCCGGCGAGCCCGTCCTCGCTCCAGCGATAGGCGCGCGAGCGCGCGTGATCGTGCGGGAAGTACTCCCAGGCGCAGCCGTCCCGGCTGTAGTCCTCCCGCACGGTTCCCCAGGCGCGCTCCGCGACGTAGGGCCCGATGCGCCGCCAGCGGCCGAGACGTCCCGGCTCGCGCTCGCCGAGCCGCACGCGTTCGGGATCGAGGGGCGAGTCGCGGCCGGGCGCGTCGCTCATGCGGACCGCCGCCCCGAGGCGAGCCGCGCGGCGGCCGCCGGATCGAGCAGGAAGCGCGCGCGCGGCCCGCTCCGCAGCGCGATCGCCACCGGGAGCTGCGACGCCGGCTCCTCCAGCGCCTCGCGCACGGCATCGGCCTTCTCCGGGCCGAACGCCGCCACACAGATCTCGGTCGCGAGGCGCAGCGCCGCGAGGCCGAGGGTGAGGCGCTCGGGCGGCGGCTTCGGCGAGTCGCGCACCGCCAGCACGAGCGCCGGCGCGCGCAGCGCGGGATGGCCGGGAAAGAGCGAGCAGACGTGGCCGTCGGGGCCCATCCCGAGGAGCACGAGATCGAGAGCGGGAGGAGCGCCGAGGCTGGCCCGCAGCTCCTGCTCCGCGCGCGCCGCGGCCGCTTCGAGGGCCTCGCCCGGCCGGTAGAGCAGGTGCAGCCGGCCCGGCGGCAGGGCCACGTGATCCAGCCAGAGCCGCCGGGCGAGCCCGGCGTTCGACTGGGGATCGTCGAGGGGCACCGCGCGCTCGTCGCCGAAGAAGACGTGGAGGCGCGACCACTCCACCGCCGCCCGCACCAGGCGCGGGAAGAAGGCCTCGGCCACCGAGCCGCCGGGGAGGGCGCAGGCGAAGCGGCCGCGGGCCTCGATGGCCTCGTGCGCCGCCGACTCGAAGATCCGCACGAAGCGCTCGCTCAACGCCTCGCGCGTGCCGAGCTCCACCTCGGGCATCCGCCGCGTTCTCCGGCCCTCCTCTCCCCGCGCGTACACTAGCGAGCCCACGGACGCCCTCCCAGGAAGACCGGACACCCCGCCCTCCGGCGCGTCATCCGCAAGCGGCGTCAGGCGAAGGCACCGAGCACGAAGCCGAGCAGCAGGACGCCCGCGCCGCCGATCTCGCCGGCGATCAGCATCCACATGAGCGCGGTGGTGAGCGAGCTCGGGCGGCGGAACTGGTTTTCGGTGCGGTTCGAGATCCCGAGCAGGATGTAGTCGGCGATCGCGATCGCGAAGAAGAGGAGCGGTGCGATCACCGCGGCCAGGTTCACCGCGCGAGGAAACGGGCTCGCCGAGACCAGGTGGGCCAGCAGCAGCGCTGCGAAGCTGTAGAGCAGGGCCGCGCGATGCGCCGTGTCCACGTAGAACGGCGCCCGGTGCTCGGGCGGCCGGACCATCCAGCGGTACTTCCAGACGCCCGTCCCGAGCGCCACCAGGAAGAAGCAGCCGCCCGCCAGCAGGCAGAGCCGCGCCTCGAAGCTCTCGAACATGGACCCCTCCCCGCCCCGATCCGCCGGGGCGGCCAGAGGGTAGGCCGAAGCGACGGGCCGGGGCCGGGGGCCTTCGCCAGACCGGCGCGGCGGGGCTAGCCTCGACCGGCGAGGCGCGAGCCCGGGAGCTCCATGCCGTTCACCCTGGCCCATCCCGCTGCCGCCGTGCCCCTCCGCCGCGCGATGGCGCGCTGGGGCGTCCTCTCCGCCCTCGTGATCGGGAGCATGACGCCGGACTTCGCCTACTGGCTCCCGTCCAGGGTGACGCGGGCCCAGAGTCACAGCCTGGAGGGCCTCTTCTGGTTCTGCCTTCCGATGGGGCTAGCCGCCTACGCGCTCTTCCACTTGCTCCTGAAGCGTCCAGCGGTGCTGCTCCTGCCCGAGCCGCTGCGCCTGCGGCTCCAGCCGGTGGCCTTCGAGGAACCGGCCTTCCCCACCGCTCCCCTCGTCCCGGTGATGGTCTCGATCCTGGTGGGCGCTCTCACCCACCTGATCTGGGACTCCTTCACCCACGGCGAGGCGCCCGCGGTCGCGTTCTTCCCGGTCCTTCGCGCCACCGTGGTGGAGATCGGCGGCTACCCGCTCAAGCTCTACAAGCTGGCACAGCACGTGAGCACCTTGGCGGGCCTCCTTCTCCTGGCGCACTGGACGGCCCGCTGGCTGCGCGCCCGACCGGCGACCTGGACACCCCCGGCCTGGCCACTCGCTCCGCCCCTGCGAGCCGCCGTCTGCACCGGGATCGTGGGCATGGCGACGCTGATCGCCCTGGGCTCGGGCCTCGACCGGGCGCCCGACCGGCTGACGCTCCGTGCGGTCCAGATCTTCGTGGAGCGCGCGGCGATCGACGGGCTCGCCGCGCTGATCCTCCCCCTGCTGGTGCTCGGGCTCCTGGAGCGCCTGGCCACCACTCGCGCGCGGGGCGGGAGCGTCCGATAAGCTCGGCGGACGCTCTTTCAGGAGAGGGGGAAAGGACGATGCGAGGAATCGTGTTCCGTACGGCGCTCGGGGTCGCGGCGGCCGCGGCGCTCGGGCTCGCCGCCTGTGCGCACTCCGGCAATTCGGGGGGCTCCGGCAACCAGAGCAGCCAGAAGGCCGCAGAGGCGCCGAAGAAGGCGCAGAAGACCAAGGCACCGGAGGGCGTGGCACCGCCGGCCGGCACCTTGCTCTCGAAGGTGTCGCTCGGGATGAGCGACACGGAAGTGCACAACGCGATCGGCGGGCCGACCAGCACCAACACCTATCCCACGGGCAAGCAGTTCATCCCGTACTACTTCGGTCCCGACGTCATGCGCACGGACTGGAAGTACAAGGGCCAGGGCCGCGTGGTCTTCTCGCACGACCGTTACGGATCGAACATGAAGGTGGTCCGGATCGACTACGACCCGAACGAGACCGGCAAGTAGCGCGGCCGCCGTGCGAGGCGACCCTGCCGGGTCGCCTCGCCGCAGCGGCCCTCGCCGCCGGCTGCGCTCCGCGGCAGCCGGCCCGCCTCAGCCGCCGCGCGCGGCGTGCCGGAGCGCGAGGACGCTCGAGAGCGTCGACACCACGTAGGGCACCATCACGGTCAGGCCCATCCGGAGACAGCGCACCGGCGGGAGATCCCCACGCAGGATCGCGTCGCCGTGGTTGATGGTGATGAGGACCGAGCCCACCACCAGGGCGAAGCGCAGCGCCCGCCGCACCACCGGGCCGCCGGCGGCCAGCCGCAGGAAGCCGCGGAGCCCGGGCTCCGCCGCGAGGGCCCCGGCCGCGTCGACCTTGGTTCCGATCGTTCGCCCCTCCACCGCGCTTTCCACTCCCTGGTGTATGTTGGACCCGGTGCACCCGGATCCGACCCACGCCCCATGAACGCGCTCTCGCTCGGCATCACCTGGTACGTGGTGTTCCTGTTCTCCACCACGCTGCACGAGGCCGCCCATGCCTGGGCGGCGCTCCGCGGCGGCGATTCCACCGCCTACCGGGGCGGGCAGGTCTCGGTCGATCCGCGCCCCCACCTGCGGCGCGAGCCCTTCGGGATGCTGATCCTCCCCGTACTCTCCCTGGCCGTCTCCGGCTGGCCCTTCGGCTTCGCAAGCGCCCCGTTCGATCCGGTCTGGGCCCGCGCTCACCCGCGCCGCGCCGGCTGGATGGCCCTGGCCGGCCCCGCCGCGAACCTCGGGCTCGTGCTGGCCGCGGCGCTGGGCGTGCGGCTCGGGATGGCCCTCGGCCTCTTCCACGCTCCGGCCTCGGCGCGCCTCACCAGCATCACGCTCGCGTCGGCGGGCGGCCTCGCGCCGGGCGCCGCGCTCCTCCTGAGCCAGCTCTTCTCGATGAACCTGATCCTCGCGGTGCTGAACCTCCTGCCGATCCCGCCGCTCGACGGGAGCCGCGCCCTCTCCGTCCTGCTTCCCGAGCGGATCGCGCTCCGGATCCAGGGGTGGCTCTCCCAGCCGCTGCTCGGCTACGTGGGTCTCCTGCTGGCCTGGAGGGCCTTCGATCCCCTGTTCGATCCGATCTATGGCGCCGCCCTGAACCTCCTGTATCCCGGCCACGGCTACCGCTAGTCGGGCCTGCGCGAGCGCCGTGCTCCGCCCGCGCTAGAGCGCTCCTTCGAAGCTCCAGCGCACCCGCACGAAGGCGCGGCTCGGCCGGCCCGGCGGCACCATCAGCGTGCATTGCCCGGCGACCGGCACCGGCAGGGAGTCCGGCACCCGGTTGCAGTCGCGGTCGTGGGCGTACTGGCCGAGGAGCCCGTCGCGCGGGCCCGTGAAGAGGTCCGCGCCCAGCGTGACCGAGAGCCGGTCGGTCGCCTTCCACTCCACCGAGGGGCGCAGCATCGCCTCGGTCCGCTCCACGCCGTAGAGCACGAAGAGCTGCGGGAGGAGCGTCTCGTGACGCAGGTTCAGCCGCAGCAGGAGCGAGACGAAGTTCCGGAAGGCGTACTGCTCGATCGAGCCGGTGTGATCGACGATCGTGCCCTGGATCCACTGCACGTTGGCGAAGAGCAGGTCCGAGCCCGTCCAGTCGAGGCCGAGGGCGCTCTGGAACTCGGGCCGGCGCACCACGCCGTCGCCGGTGAGGTCGCTGGTGGCGAAGGCGCGGCCGAAGGTCACGCCCCCCTCGCCCCACAGCGTGAAGCTGGAGAACGAGGTGGAGAAGCTCCCGCCCAGGGTGCGCGTCCGCACGTGATCCGGCGTGATCACGTTCAGCGGCACCGGGCCGAGGCCGAAGAAGGTCGCCGGCTCGATCTGCCGGCGGAACGCCGGGAGCGCATCGTAGGCGTCGTAGTAGTTGAGCGAGAGGTCGACGCCGTAGACCGTTCGGGCCAGCCGGAAGCCGAAGGACGTGGTGGAGCCGCGCCAGCTCTTGGGATTGCGCTCGTCCTGGATCTGCACGGCCACGAAGTGGCCGGCAGCGGGAACCGGCTCGAGCGCCGGGAGGAAGCCCCGCAGGCTCGGATCCAGCGCGAACTCGCTCTCGGGATTGGCGAGGAGGCTCGGGCGGAACTCCGGGAAGGCGAAGGCCTCGAAGGTGGTGTCGGCCCAGACCGCGTCCAGCTTGGCGCCGACCAGCGGGATCCGCGAATCGATGGGGTCGTCGAGGATGAACTCGCGGTAGTCCTGGGGGTTCACCACGTCGAGGATGCGCAGGCCGATGGACTGGCCCCACACGACCTGTTGTCGGCCGAGACGGAGATTCAGGCGCGCGGGGCCCACCCGGCCGTTCCAGTCCAGGTAGAGCTCGCGCAGCTCCGCCTCCACCCAGCGGCTGCCCGCCACCGGCCAGTAGTCGGTGGGCTCCTTCTGGAAGTCCCGATCGCGTCCGAGGAGCCGCCCCACCGGATCGTAGACCGTGCGACCGATCGCGTGCAGGCGCAACCCCGGCGCGAGCGCCGCCTCCAGCTCGAGCTCGATCCGGTTCTCCGACTTCTGGATCACGCGCGGCTCGTACAGACGCCACGCGGTGTCGGTCTCCAGGTAGCCGGTGACGCGCAGCCAGGGCTCGCTGGAGTCGGCCCCTGCGGCGGGCGGCGCCGCCAGCGCGGCCGCCAGCAGGGCCAGCCCGAGCCCGCGGCGCCCCGGCCGGCTCGAGGCGCACCGGCGGCTCCGCCGCCGTGCCGCGCCCTCGGCTCGGCTTCGCCTCGCTGCGCGTTTCGCTCGCACTAGGGCGCCCCGAGACGGAGCGTGTTCTCGGTGAAGACGTTCTCGTCGAGCCCGGTGTCGACCCTGGTGCCGTCGATCTCGATCACCGTGCGGTGTCCGTTCTGGAGATTCCGCATCTCGAGCCGCTTCCAGACCCAGACTCCGCCCACCGGCTCCCAGGCGGCGGTGAGCGTCTTCTCGAGCTCGCCGGCCTTCGCGTAGTAGTCGATGCGCCGGGTGACGCGGGTGGCGACGTCGATCCACTGCACGCGCTTCGAGTAGGGCGAGGCCGTCCGGGGACGGCTCTCGATCACGTCGCAGGGGCTTCCATCCTGGCTCTCGCGCCGCAGCCAGGTGTGGTCATCCGCCGCCGGTCTGCGCTCGACCAGGTCGTCGTAGACGAAGTCCGTGCCGACGAAGGAGTTGCCCCGATCGCCGGTGGCGATCCGCCGCACCTTGCGCAGGGCGGGGAGGTAGAGCCACTGCTGGTCCGCGCCGCCCGGATCCTCGGCCGACCAGACCAGGAACGCCGTGTCCTTCACGTCGGGCGGCGACTCGAAGACGATGAGTCGCTGCTCGTGGACGCCGTTCTTCCCGTGCGCGTCGCGCCAGTAGTTGCGGGTCTCGCGCACGCGCTCCGAGCCCGAGGCCTCGATCAGGTGCCAGGTCGCGTGGGCCACCTGGTCGCGACCGCGGGGGCGGGCGTCGACCGCTTGCATCACCTCGAGACCGGAGGGCGGCGGCGCATCGGCGGCCCGCGCCGCCGCCGCGCCGAGAAGCAGGGCGGCGGCCAGGAGCAGGAGCGGACGGCGGCCCGTCGAAGCGGCGCAGTGGCGCATCACCCCCCCGCTGGAGCGCGGCGGAGACTAGCGCAGCGTCGACGGCGGAGGGGGCGGCGGTGGCACGGTCCGGGGCGGCGCAGCGCCCGGGGACGATCCGCCCTGCAGGAGCCGCTCGCGCTCCGCCGGCGGAAGCTCCTGGAGCCGTCGCCAGCGCTCGCGCAGGCGCGCTCGCTCGTCCGGGCTGAGCGAGCGCCACTTCTCGGCGTTGCGCGAGACCTCCTGCTGCTGGCCGGGAGGGAGGGCGCGCAGCTCGCGCAAGCGCTCGCGCACGGCCTGCTGCTGGTCGGGAGGGAGCTCCCGGTAGCGTCGGATCTGCTGGGCGAGCGCGCTTCGCTCGTCCGGCGGGAGCGCGCGCACGCGGGCGCGCAGCGCCGCACGCTCGTCCGGCGTCATCGCTCGCCACCCGCCGGCACCCGCGTCGTGCGGCGGCGGCGGCGCGCCT
>JAWOLJ010000109.1:0-9808 GCA_033853555.1 Myxococcota bacterium | reverse complement strand
GATCGACGCGTCGCGGCTCACGGTCCAGGGCTTCGGCACCGGCTCACCCGCCGCGCGCGAGACGACGGCCGAGGGCCGGCGCAAGAACCGCCGCGTGGAGGTGACGGTTCGCTGAGGGCGCCCGCCGGGGCGATCTCCGCATTCACGCTGGACCGGGACTTGCATCGAGCTCTTCGCCATGCGGCCCGGCTCCGCCTCCCGACGCCCCGCGCGCCTCCGGACGCCCGCCCCGCGCGCCCTCCCAGCGCCTGCACGCGAGGCGGTGTGTCCCCTCGTTGCGGCGGGGAGCCACGCCGCCGGTGGCCTCGGGAGCGCAGGCCAGCGATGAAGGGAATCGCCTTGATCCGCGCGTGCGCGCTCGCTCCGATCGTCGAGCGGCTGCGCGAGCGCCAGCCGGATCTCGCGCTCGGGCTCCGGCCCACCGGACTCTCGCCGGCGAGCTTCGACGACCCGGAGGGCCTGTTGCCGTTGCACCAGGCCGCGGCGCTCCTGCTCGAGGCCTCGCGTCACGAGCCCCGCGGGAGCGTCGCCTTCGCGGCCGCCGAGCGCATCTCGCTCGCCGCGCTCGGCGACTTCGGACGCCTGCTGCTGCACGCGCCCTCGCTCGGCGAGGCCCTGGAGACCGCGGTGCGGCTGCAGTGCCTCTACAGCTCGGGAGGGCGATTGCGGCTCGTGAGCGACGGGGACCGCGCGTGGCTGCGTCACACGGCCGATCGTCGCATCACGCGGGGTCGCGAGCAGGCGGAGGCCTGGATGCTCCTGCTCGCGATCCAGTTCGTCCGCCTCGCCGTCGACCCGGACTGGCGCCCGCTCGAGGTGGAGCTCTGCGCGAGCGGCGCACCCGGCACGGAGGGACTCCCTCTTCTCGCGCGGGCCCGGATCGGCTTCGGACACGCCTCGACCGGTGTCGCAATCCCGCGGAGCCTGCTGCGCCGACCGCTGCAGCGATCCCCCGACAGGGCCTGGTCCCGTCCGACGCTCGAGCGGCGCCTGCTCGAATCGGCCCCGGCCGCCGACTTCGCCGGCTCGATCGCCCAGGTCGTGCGCAGCGCGCTGCGGGACGGCTATCCCCACCTGGCCCGCTGCGCGTGCGCGATCGGGATGAGCGTGCGCACGCTGCAGCGACGCCTCGGCGAGAGCGGCGTCAGCTACTCGGGCCTGGTGGAGCAGGAACGCTTCGCGGTGGCGCTCCGCCTGCTCGCCGACTCGCGCACCCGCGTCACCGACGTCGCGATCCGTCTCGGCTACGCGGACCTCGCCAACTTCAGCCACGCCTTCCAGCGCTGGGCCGGCAGGGCCCCGAGCCGCTTCCGGCGCGAGCTCGAGCCGGCCGTGTCGCGCTCGTGCGTCACCCGCGAGGGGATCGCCACCTCGCTCGGCGCTGCGCTCTGAGGGCCCGGCGGCGGGGGCTCAGATCGGGCGGATCATCTCGAAGACGATGAAATCGGGGCGCACGCGCTTCCAGCGCCAGAGGTCGCCGTCGCCGTGCTCGCTCGCCATGCGGTTGATCCAGCCATCCGTGGTCCAGCACAGGAGCTCGGGATAGGCCTCGGCCTCGGTCACCTCGATCACGTAGCGATCCGCGTGCTTCGGGTCGGGCTTCGGCTGCCAGCGCGAGAAGTTCAGGATGCTCCCGCTGAGGGTGGAGAGAAGCCGCAGATCGCGGCCATACGCCTGGAAGCGTTGCTGCGCGTCGGCGGCCTTCTGGACCTGAACGCGGTTCAGGTACTCCATCTGGGCGTAGATCCCGGCCTGGATCAGACGCTCCGCCGAGCGCGCGCCGCGTTCCTTCAAGTAGCGGATGCTCCCGCCGCCCTCGTGCTCGAGCAGGATCTCCAGCACCCGCGCGTACGCGGCCACCGGGTACCAGCCCGTGAACTGGATCGGCTGGTCGAGGATCGCGCGGTCCTCGGGCGGCAGCCGGCGGGCGAGCTCGGCCGCCGGGACGTTCCCCACCGAGACGAGCTTCGCCAGGTCCTCGGCGGCGAAGGCGAAGATCGAGCCCTTGATCGAGGGAATCGTGGCCATCGCGGAGCCTCCTCGGGCGCCCGGTCTGGATCGGCCGAACGGACGTCGGGGATGAGGGCGCGGCCGCGGGACCTCGCGCACAGAGCCTTCGAGCGCTGCCCTCCAGCCGGGGAGCGGACTCGACACCATCCAGTGCTGCCGCAGGAACGCCGCCGCGACGGCCCCCGATCCGGCGGCTCGTCTCGCCGCCAACCCGGGCCTCGACTCCGTGTACACTGCAGGCGCGACCGGGGACCTGCCGAGCCGCCCCCACCCGCCAAGCCCTCGGCCTGCCTTCGAGGAGCGCAAGGCCATGCAAACCGTCCATCGTCGAACCTTCGCCCGACACGTGCCGGTCCGTCCGGTGGTCGCGATTGTCGCACTCATCGCGTGCTTCGCCGCTCCGCGCGACGCCCGCGCGATGGGCACCTGCCGCGACCCTGGCACGATCACCGCGCCCCACGGCTGCGTAATGTGCAGCGTCGTGACTCCTCGCCTGGAGAAACAGATCCAGCTCGACAAGGCCGCCATCGAGTCCTACAAGCAGAAGATCCAGGAAGCCAAGACCGCGCAGAAGGACGCGAGTGCAGGCCTCAAGAAGGCGGATGCAGAGGGCGGTTCGTGCACCGCACTCGGCGGCAAGAGCTTTCCGGAGTATCAGGAGCAGATCGTCGCGCACCTGAAATCGCAGGGCGGAACGAGCGCGTCGAGCGCGAACGTCAAGCTCGAGAGATTCGAGGGGAGCGGTTGCCCACGTCTCTCGCCCTCCGGCGCGTTCGAGCTCCAGGACGCGGGCACATGCAAGCCGACGTTGGCGGTGGCAGGCTGTGACGATCTCGCGCCTCAGTGCTGGGCGAGCGCCTGCACCCGTCACGAGCAGTCGCACATCCAGGACCTCGAGGCGGCATGGAGAAACGCAGCCGCGGGGAAGTGGAAGCCCATTCGAGGACTGGAGTATCTGGTTTGCGGCGCCGAGACCGGCCCCCTCGCGAGCTTCTACCACCCGAGCACCTGTCCCTCCGACGTGATCCGCGCCCTCCAATCGGAGCTCGAGGCGTACACGAATGAGCTGAACGACCTCGAGGCTTGCCGCGAGCAGATGAAGAAGGACTGCCAGGACGCTCCACACTGAAGGGTCTGGCCAGCGTCCGCCTCAAGCCCATCGGCGCAGACGCCGATACCGCCATGCGCATCCTTGGGGGGAGTCCGAAGCCGCATGTCCAAGCCGGCCGTCAAGGGATCCGTTCTGGCGGGAATCGCTGAGGAGGTGCGCGCCCTGCGCGATGCCGGTCGGCTCGGCCCGGCCGACCTCGAGCGTCGCCTGGGAGCCGAAGGGGTCGCCTGCCTCGACTCCGAGATCCAGCTTGCGCAGTGGTACCCGATCGCAGTGTATGGAGCGATGCGAGAGCTGCTGCGCGACCTGGAGGGCGGGGGCAGGGACGAGTACACGATGGAGGCCGCGGCCGAGACCGCACGGCGGCTGATCTCGAGCAACATCTACGCGCAGCTCGACTACCTGAAGCGCTGGAAGGAGTACGTCCCGCTCCAGGATCCGAAGGCCGATGCCGAGGCCCGGCACGAGCTCTTCCGCCAGCAGCTCACGCGCGTCAGCACCCTCTACAACAGCATGTTCAGCTTCTCGACCACCCGGATCACGGCCGACCCCGACTTCGCCAACCGGTTCCAGCTCGAGTACCGCGACGGGGGTGTGATGCCTCGGGACGGTCGCCTCGCCGTCGTCGGGTTCTGGAACGAGCTGAGCCGGCACTGGAGCCCCGAGCGCAGGGATGGCCTCTGGTACAAGGTCGATCGCCTCGATCACTACGTGCTCAGAATGACCCGGGACATCGCCGACGTCTGAGACGCCGCGCCGGCGTCCGAGACGAACCGGGTGGCGGTGGCTGGACTCGAACCAGCGACACGCGGCTTATGAAACCGCTGCTCTAACCAACTGAGCTACACCGCCGTTCCGGCGAGGCCGCGGGCCCGGGTGGGGCCTCGCGGCTGCGCGACGTGGGGCGCGGGGACCGCGCGACCCCCGGGGCAGGCCCGGGCGGCGGAGCATACCTCGCCCTCTGCGGGGTGCACGAGCGCGGGCCTGGCGCGCGCACACGTTTGCCGTCCCGAGGGGCTGCCTCGGTCGGCCGGCGGGTGAGTGCGCCCGCGCCGCGCATGGGCCGCGCACACGTTTGCCGTCCCGAGGGGCGTTAACCGCGGACCGGCGGAGAGACGGCCGCTGCGCGGCGCATGGGCCGCGCACACGTTTGCCGCTCTCGCGGCTCTCAGTTCTTCTCGCGGATGGGGACGGTCTCTTCCGTCATGTGGGTGGTGGGGCCACCCGCCGCGGCCTTGATGCCGGCGTTGCGCTCCAGGGCCTCGACGCGGCGGCGAAGCTCGTCGACGTCGCTCTTCGAGGCGCCCTGGCTGGGCGGCGGCGCGCTGCCGACCGCGGGGCTGCCGTTAGGGCCGCCGGCCACGTAGCGGCCCACCCGATCCGCGAGCTCGTCGAGCTTCGGGATCAGGTCGCCGAGGTTGCCGGACTGCACGAAGACCTGGCGCGCCCCTTCGACGCCGGCGGCCAGGCGGGCGCACTGGAGGTCCAGGCTCGCACCCTCGCCGAAGTGCGTGAAGGAGCCGAAGAGCACGAAGTCCGCGCCGACCGCCTTGGCGGCCGAGAGCGCGGCCTCGGAATCGGTCGTGGCCTGGGCCGGGTCGGAGGCGCGCACCACCTCGAGCCCCGCGATCTGCTCCAGCCGGGCGCTCAGCATGTCGGCGATCCCGGCGCGCAAGTAGTCCTGGCTCTCGAGGCTGTGGACGACCACTGGAAGCACCAGGATCCGCGCCCGGCCGGCGGCTCCCGCGAGGGCGGGCTCGGCCACGAACAAAGCGGCGGCGAGGGCAGCGAGGAGCGTGCGACGAATCAAACGAGGGTTCTCCGGGGCGGGCGCGCCCGAGGCGGCGTAAGTGTCGGGATTCTCTACCATTCCCGACCCGGTGGGTCAAGACGGGGAATCCCCGGGGGAGGCGCGGGCCTCAGTCGTGCGGCGGCTGCGCCCGCAAGTGCACGCGGAAGCTCGCACCTTCGCCCGCGCGGCTCTCCACCTCGATGGTGCCGCCGTGGTCGGTGACGATGCGGTGGCAGATCATGAGGCCGAGCCCGGTCCCCTGATCCGGCCCCTTGGTGGTGAAGAAGGGGTCGAAGATCCGCTCCAGGTCCTCGGGCGGAATGCCGCGCCCGGTGTCGCTCACCTCGAGGCGCGCCCCGCCACCCGCCCCCGCCGCGATCTGCACCCACACCCGCCCGCCGGCCGGCGTGGCCTGGATCGCGTTCAAGACCAGGTTCAGCAGGAGCTGGTGGATCTGGTCGCGCACCGCCACCACCTTCGGTGTCGCGGCGTCGCTCTCCACCACCAGTGACACGTCCGCGGCGTCGGCCTGCCGCGCCAGCAGCAGCGTCACCTCGCGCGCGAGCTCGCCGAGATCGCAGGACTCGAGCCGCGCCTCGTTCCCCGCGCCCCGCGCGAGCCGCCCCATGGTGTTCACGAGGCCGCGAATGCGCTCCACCTCGCGACACGCCAGCGCGTGATAGCCGCCCCAGAACTCGGGATCCTCTTCGCCGCGCTTCTCGGGCGCGAGCGTCAGGAAGGTGGAGATTGCGACCAGCGGGTTGTTGATCTCGTGGGCGAGGCCGGCGGCGAGCGTTCCCAGGTGACCGAGCCGATCCGCCCGCAGCACCTGCGCCCGCGACTCGCGGAGCGCGCGCACGAGGCGCGCGTTCTCGAGGGTGATCACGGCCTGGCTCGCGAAGCCATCGAGGAGCGTGCGGTCCGAGACGCCGAAGCTCCGCCCGCCGCGGCGATTGTCCACCGCCAGCGCCCCCACCACGCCGCGCCGCCCGACCAGCGGGAGCACCAGCATCTCGTCGGCCGCCACCTCGGTGAGCCAGCTTCGCACCGGGCCCTCGAGCTCGAGCACCTTCTCGATCTCGAAGAGCTGCGTCTCGCCGCCCTGGAGCCGGCGCAAGAAGCCTCCCGCATCGCGCTCGGTGAAGGAGAGCTGGCGGAGCTGGTCGGCCACCGGCCCGTTCGGGAGCGAGCCCGCGCAGGCGAGGCGCCGTCCCCCCTCCTCCAGGAAGAAGAGCGTGGCGCCGTCGTAGCCGAGATCGTGGAGCACGGTCTTGAGCAGCAGATCCACCAGCGGCTCCAGATCGAGCTCCTGGGTGATCGTCTTCGAGACGCGGCTCAGCGTGGTGAGCTCCTTCAGGAGCTCGTCGCGCTCGCGGTCGAGGGCGTAGACCTCGATCGCGCGGCGCAGCGCGAGCCGCATCTCCTCCGGGCCCCAGGGCTTCGGCACGTAGCGGTAGATCGAGCCGTCGTTGATGGCGCCGCCGAGGGTGGCCGCGTCGCCGTAGGCCGTCACCAGGATGCGGATCGTCTTCGGATCGAGATCCCGCGCGCGGGAGAGGAAGGTCACGCCGAGCATCCCCGGCATGCGCTGGTCCGAGAGCACGATCGCGATCGGCCGCTCGTTGAGGAGCCGCAGCCCCTCCTCGCCGCTCTCGGCCGTCACCACGCTGAACTCGCGGCGGAAGGTGAGCTCGAAGATCCGCAGGTTCTCCGGCTCGTCGTCCACGTAGAGCACCGGATACTCGCGGTAGTCGAGCAGGCGCTGCGGCCTAGGCTGCATCGCGCCCCTCGAGCGGGAGCGTGATGGTGAAGCTCGTGCCCGCCCCCTCCTCCGAGCGCACGTCGATTCGCCCCCCGTGCTCGCTCACGATCCGGTGACACATCGAGAGACCGAGCCCCGTCCCGCGCCCCGGGTCCTTGGTGGTGACGAAGGGCTGGAACAGGTGCCGCCGGACCTCCTCCGGAAGGCCCGGACCGTCGTCCTGGATCTCGACCTGGACCCCCTCCAGCGTCGCGGCGGCGCCGACGCGGATCGTCCCTCCTCTCGTTTCGAGCGCCTCCACCGCGTTCTTGAGGAGGTTCAGGAAGACCTGGTTCAGCGCCGCGGCGTCACCCCGCACCTCGGGGAGCGAGGCCGGAAGCGTGACCTCCACGCGAACCCCTGCGCGCTGGAGGGCATGGCCGATCAGTTGCACGGTGGAGCGCAGGCCGCGCGCCACGTCGCAGGGCGCGTGGGGCCCGTGGCCCGGGCTCGCGAAGTCGCGCAGCTCGCCCACCAGGCGGTGCGTGCGATGCAGGCCCTCGCTCGCGATCTCCACCAGCTCGCCGAGCTCGCCCGCCACCTCGGCCAGGCCCGCCACCCCGTCGCCGCTCTGGAGCCCGTCGAGCTGCTGGCGAAGCTTCGTCGGATCCTCGAGATCGAGGCCCGCCAGCTCCTCCGCCACCCGCCGCACCCGCGCCACGTGGTCGCGCAAGGCGCCGAGCGCATTCACCGCGAAGTTCACGGGGTTGTTCACCTCGTGGGCCACGCCCGCCGCGAGCTCGCCCACCGCCGCCAGCCGCTCGGCGCGCACGAGCTGCACCTCGAACTCCTGGAGATCGGCCAGCGCCGTCTCCAGCTCCTCGTTGCGCCGCGCAAGCGTGGACTGGAGGCCGCGCAGCCGCACCAGCGAGCGCACGCGGGCGAGCAGCTCGCGGGGGTGGAAGGGCTTCGTCACGTAGTCGTCGGCCCCGAGCTCGAGCCCCTCGATCTTCATCTCGCGCTCGGCCTTGGAGGTGACCAGCACCACGGGGATGGGGCGCAGCAGCGGATCCTCTTTGATGGCGCGGCAGAGATCCGTGCCCGAGAGCTCCGGCATCATCACGTCGGTCAGCACCAGATCCGGCGCCCGCTCGCGCACCATCTCGAGCGCCTCGCGCCCGTTGCGCGCCGCCCGCACCCGGTACTCGCGCCCCACCAGGAAGCTGAGCAGGCGCCGCATCTCCGGATTGTCCTCGGCCACCACGATCTCGGGCGCATCCGCCGGCACGGCGGGCGCCAGCGCCGCGGCCGGCGCGGCCTCCGAATCGCCCGCGTCCTGCTGCCGCACCACCGTGCGCTCGAGCTCGGCCAGCCGATAGTCCGTTCCGCTCCGATCCTCCAGGCCGAGCTCCGCCTCCAGCGCGCCCATCGAGCGCGCAAGCGCCACCGGCTCGCCGGCCGAGGTCTGGAGCACCTCCTCCTCGAGCCCCTCGTCCGCCTGGCCCCGGGGCAATACCACGTGGAGCGTCGCCCCCTGCCCCGGCCCCGGGCTCTCGGCCCAGATCCGCCCGCCGTGAAGCTCCACCAGTTCCTTCGCCAGCGAGAGCCCGATCCCCGTGCCCTCGTGCGCGCGGGTGGCCGAGGCGTCCACCTGCGCGAAGCGATCGAAGATCCGCTCCAGGTGGTCCGCCGGGATCCCGATCCCGCTGTCCGCCACGGCGAGATGGATCCCGTCGCCCTGCGCCTCGCCCCGCACCTCGATCCGGCCGCCAGAAGGCGTGAACTTGAGCGCGTTCCCGAGGAGGTTCACCACCACCTTCTCGAGCGCCTCGGGATCCGCGTGGATGCGCGGCAGCGAATCCATCCCCGTGACCGTCAGCGCCACCGACTTCCGCTCCGCCATCGGCCGCGCGCCCGACACCACCTCCGACACGAAGCGTCCCGCCTCGAGCGGCCGGCGATGGAGCTTCACGCTCCCGCTCTCGGCCTTCGCCAGATCGAGCAGGTTGTTGATGAGCTTCAGCAGCCGAAGCCCGTTCACCCGCATCGTCTGGAGATACGTGCGCTGGATCTCCGCTAACTCGCCAAAGTCTCCCGCCAGCATTGAATCCAGCGGTGCCAGCATCAGCGTCAGCGGGGTGCGCAGCTCGTGGTGGACGTTGGCGGTGAAGCGGGACTTGGCCTGATCCAGCTCCTGGAGCTCATCTCGGGCGCGTTCGATCTCCCTTCGTCGGATGAAATCCGTGAATCGCCCGCGGTCCAACAGGCCGCTTGCCGTAACGCTGGCAAAGCCCGCCCCAAGCAGGAAAAGCGAGTGGACGACGACGACCTTCAGCTCTCCTATGCCAGCGACCATTGGTGCCGGCACAGAAAATCCTGCGAACAGAACGGTTACTATTAGCGCGCACTGCCGTGCTGATATCGTAACTAGGACAGGAATCGCGAAGAAGAGGAGCAACAGGCCCGCGTAGTACTCGCTGGACGGCCCTCCGGTTCCGTAGATCACTGTCAAGAGCATCGCTCCGGCCCCAAGGCATCCCAGCATCTCCGCTGCAACCGGATTTGCGTAGCTGGTACGAAAGAACAAGATCCCGACGAGTGCGTTCAACGCGAGCCGCGAGGCCAGAAAGCCTGCAAACTGCTCAGGAAAGGCCCACCAGTCCAACGCGACAAAGACCGAGTTGATGACGAACAGGACCACGAGCGCGACTCTGACCGCCTCTCCCCGCTTTAGGCGGTTAAGTTCGTCGCGGTATTGAAGCCGCAGATCTCGAAGCTCCGTCGATTCCAGCTCCATCCGGAACTGGATCGACCGCCTAGGCCTGCCACTTGAGAAGAGGCGTCTCGGGAAGGACCGGTGGACATCCCCGGTCCCGGACCACCGTCGCATTCCGCGTTGGCGACGACAGACCCCCCGTAAGCTTCCCCGTCAAGTGGACAGTTTGAAGCTGGACTCCCCCACGGTGGTGGCCCTCGGCAAGAAGGTCAGCGGCGGAACCCGGCCAAGGGCGTCATGAGGCCGCTGCTCGTTGTATTCGACGAGCCAGTCTTCGGTGATCTGCTGCACCTGCTCGATCGATTCGAAGACGTAGGCATTGAGAACCTCCGTCCGGTACGTGCGGTTGAAGCGTTCGATGAAGGCGTTCTGGTTGGG
>JAWOLJ010000108.1:0-12795 GCA_033853555.1 Myxococcota bacterium | reverse complement strand
ACCCGGGTCGTAGGCGTCGTCCAGGACGTGAGGATGTCACTCGGGGCGCCACAAGGGATGCTCACCTTCTACGTCCCCCTGTCTCTGAGCGCCGGGTCACCGGGCGCACAGTGGCTGATCATCCGCGCGGCGGCGCCCAGCGCGCTCGTCCCCGCCCGCTACGGCGTGGTGGACGTCGGATCGAACGCGATCCGCCTCCAGGTGATCGAGATCCGCGATCCCGCCGCCGGGCCCGTGGTGCTGGAGAGCCGGCGCGAGCCGGTGCGCCTCGGACAGGACGTGTTCCTGACGGGCTCGATTCCGCAGGCGAGCGTGCGCGGAGCGGTGGAGGCGCTGCGCCGCTTCGCCGCCCTCTGCCGGCGCTGGCAGGTCAAGGGAATCCGCGCCGTCGCCACCTCCGCCGTGCGCGAGGCGGCCAATCGCGAGCGCATCCTGCGACGCGTCGAGGAGTCCTCGGGCATTCGCGTCGAGGTGATCTCGGGAGCGGAGGAGGCCTGGCTCCTCGCGCGCGGAGTGGAGGCGCGACTCGACCTCTCGGGCGGGCGCTCGCTGCTGGTCGACGTGGGCGGCGGCAGCGTCGAAGTGACACTCGTCGAGGACGGGCAGGTCACGTTCGCCGAGTCCTACCGCCTCGGCGCGGTCCGGCTGCTGGAGGCGCTGGCGCGTGCGCCGCAGCGCAAGGGCGCCGGAGCGGACTTCGTGGAGCTGGTGGAGCAGTACGTGGGGAGCCTCGACGGCCGCATCCGCGAGCGGCTCGGGCTGGCGCGGATCGACCGCTTCGTGGCGACCGGCGGGAACGTGGAGAGCCTGGCGGATCTCGCGGCGCGTGCGGGAACGCTCGAGAAGCGCGATGGCTGCGACACGCTTCCCTGCAAGGAGCTCGCCGGCTGGATCCAGCGTCTCGCGGGACTCTCCTATGGCGAGCGCGTGGAGCAGCTCGGCCTGGCTCCCGACCGGGCCGACGTGATCCTGCCCGCCGCCGTGGTCTACTACCGGCTGGCGTCGCTGGCGCGGGTGGCGGAGATCCTGATCCCGCGAGTGGGGCTGCGCGACGGTCTGGTGCGCGAGGTGGTGGCGGGCCACGTCGAGACCGCGCATGCCGCCGAGCGCCGCGAGACGGTGCTGGCCAGCGCCCGCGCCCTCGCGCGCAAGTACCACAGCGACCTCGATCACGTGGAGAAGGTGCGCGAGCTCTCGCTCCTGCTCTTCGACCAGACCGGCGAGCTGCACGGCCTCGGCGCAGAGGAGCGGGTGCTGCTCGAGGCGGCCGCGCTGCTCCACGACATCGGCACCTTCATCGCGACCTCCGCGCACCACAAGCACGGCTACTACCTGATCCGGAACAGCGACGTGGTCGGGCTCTCGGACGAGGAGCGCGAGCGGGTGGCGCTGGTGGCCCGCTACCACCGCCGGAGCGCCCCCAAGCCCACCCACGAGCCGTTCCAGCTGCTGCCGCGCGCCGATCGTGCGCGGACGCTCCAGCTCGCGGCGCTGCTGCGGCTGGCGGACGCGCTCGACCGCGAGCACCAGGGCAAGGTGGCCGGCGTGAAGGTGGAGGTCGGAGCGCGCAGCGTGGAGCTTCGCCTGGAGGCGCGCCGCGGCGTGCGCGAGGGGCTGGCGCTGGAGCGCTGGGCCGTGGGGCGGAAGGACGAGCTCTTCGAGATCGCCTTCAAACGACGCGTCCGGGTGTCGGAATGAGGGAGGAGGAGCGCGAGCTCAAGCTGAGCGCGCCGGGCGAGCTGGACGACGCGCGGCTCCTCGCCGCCGTGCGCGCGGCGGGCTTCGAGCCCGGCGAAGGCACGAAGCGGCGGCAGCGCGATCGCTATCTGGACACCGCGGGCCTCGATCTCGCGCGGCGCGGCCTCGCGCTGCGCCGCCGCGACGCCGACGGCATGGCCTGGCTGTGCGTGAAGGCCGAGGGCAGCGCCGAGGCGGGCGGCGTGTGGAGCCGCCTCGAGCACGAGCTGGAGGTGGTGCCCTCGGCGCCGCTCCCCGCCGTCGCCGCCGAGCTCCCCGAGGCGCTGCGTCATCGCGTGGAGCCGATCGCCTGGGCTCGCGCGCTCGAGGAGGTGGCGCGGCTCGAGACCGAGCGCACGCTGCACTCGGCGCGGGCGCCGCTCGCCGGCGTGAAGGCCGAGCTCGCGCTCGATCGCGTGCAGGTGGAGGGCGCCGGCGGCTTCACGGAGGTCGAGATCGAGCTCGGCGCGAATCCCTCCGCACCCTTCGAGACGCTCGCCGCGGACCTGCGCGAGCGGCTTGGCCTCGTCCCCTCACCCGCCGACAAGCTTGCCCGCGCCCTCGCGCTCGCCGGTCGCGCCCGTCCGGCGCCGCCCCGCTCCCCGGCGCTCGAGCCCGCGCTCCCCGTCGCGCTCGCCGCCGGGCGGATCTTCCGCGGGCACCTCGAGGCCTTGCGGCGGGCCGAGCCGGCGGCGCGGCTCGGCGAGGATCCCGAGGGCGTGCACGACGTCCGCGTCGCCGCGCGGCGCCTGCGCGCGGCCTTCCGCACCTTCCGCACCGCGTTTCCCGAGCGCCGGCTGGCGGGCTCGCTGCGTTGGGTCCGCGCCACCGGCCGGGCCCTCGGTGCGGTGCGCGACCTCGACGTCCTGCTGGCCGGGATCTTCGACCTCGCCCCGGAGCTGCCGGCGCCGCTCGCGAGCGATCTCGTGCCGCTGGCCGAGCTCCTGCACGACGTGCGGGAGCGCGAGCGCGGGCGGATGCTGCGCTTCCTCGGATCGCCGGGCCGCCTGCGCGCGATGGAGCGCTTCGACCGCTTCGTGGGCGGCCTCGAGGAGCGCAGCGCCCGCCCGACGCGCACGCTGCGTGGGCCCGGCGCGAGGCCCATCGGCGAGGTGGCGCCGGAGCTGCTGCAAGCGGCGGCGGCGCGGGTCTGGCGGCGCGGCGCGCGCATCGACAAGAGCTCGCCGCGCGAGGACCTCCATGCGCTGCGGATCGCGGTCAAGCGCTTGCGCTACACCGCCGAGAGCTTCGTGGACCTCTACGGAAAGCCGCTGCGCGGCCTGGTGCGACGCGCCACGGCGCTCCAGGATCTCCTCGGCGCCTACAACGACGCGGGCGTGGCGGTGGCGCGGCTCACGGCCTGGCTCGAGACGCCCGCGGGTCGCCGTCTGCCGCGCGCCACCTGCACCGCCACCGGCGCGCTGCTGGCTCTCCACGAGACCCGCGGCCGCGCGGCCCGCGCGAGCTTCAAGGCGGCCTGGCGCGAGCTCTCCCGCGGCAAGGCGCGGCGCGAGCTGGAGGCGGTGCTGGGCGGGGCGGTGGAGGAGTAGCGTGACGGCGATCGCGATCCTGATCCTGCTGAGTGCGTGCTACTCGCTCGTCGCGGTGGCCACGGAGCTCGCTCTCCTGTGGAGGGGCGCGGTGCTCGGACCGTGGGGTCCCAGGCTCTGGCCCGTCGTGGTTCCGCTCGCCTTCGGCTGGCTCGCCAGCGCGATCGCCCGCGGCCGGGTGCCCGGCTTTCCGCTCCTGGTCGTTCTGGCGCCGGCGGTGGGGTACTCGTTCGCGCTCGCGCTCGCGCTTCTCCTGGGGCGATCGGGAGATCCGATCGGCGCCACCGGGCATCTGCTGCGCCTGGGTCCCCACATGATCTTCGCGGGGGCGGGAGCGCTGGCCTGGAGCTGGACACGGTCGCGCGCTCGCTAGCGCAGGGGGCTCTCGAGCCGGACGGCGCGCCCGCCCTCACGAAGGCGACTCCTCGGCGGCCCCCCGCCCGACACGTCTGCGGATCGCGGAGACGAGGCGGCCGAGGTCGAAGCCGCCGCGGCTGCGACTACGCGGGATCTGGAAGTACTGATCGCCGTCGTCCTTGGCCAGGAGCGTCACGGTGTCGCCCGCCAGCACCTCCTCCGGCGGCGCGCCTTCGCGGGGCGGCTGGTCGAGCTTCGCCAGCACCCGGCGGCCGTCGATCCGCACCAGCGCCACGTGGATCGGGCCGGGCTCGCCTCCGGCCGTGACGTGGATGGTGGTGGCCGCCTCCACCAGTGCGCGCGCGCCGTGCAGGGGCGGCGCCTGGCTGCCCTCGCGACCCGGCGCGCCGGAGCTGAAGTGGATGCGCGGGCGCGACACCGAGACGGGACGGCGCCGGCTCTGGCTCGACTCGACGATCGTGACGTAGACGTTGTTCCCGGGCCCGCCGATCGAGTGGGCGATCCCGATTCGCGCGTGCTCCACCTGCGCGCGCGGGTTCGGGAAGCGGCCGACGATCTGGAGCCAGCTCTCGGCGATCTGGAACAGGCCCGTCCCTCCCACCGGGTGGCCGCGGGCCTTGAGGCCGCCCGAGAGGTTCGTGGGCAGCGTTCCACGCACCCCGGTCACCGGATGCTCCAGCGGGTCCTGGGGCGGGCCCTTCAGGCTCCCCACCAGACACGCGATCGCGTCGTCCGGCTCGACCAGCCCGAGGTCCGTCAGGTTGATCGGGAGCAGGCTGTTGAAGGCGTCGTGGGACTCCACCACCAGGCCCTCGAGCTCGCGCGGGTTGGCGATGCCGGCCCGCCAGTAGGCGATGCGCGCGGCGCGCCGCGTGGCCTCCAGATGCGCGAGCTCGGCGCGGTCCAGGATCGAGGAGGTCTCGGTGGCCGAGCCCAGGCCCGCGACCCGCACCGCCTGGGGCTTCGAGGTCAGGATCACCGCCGCGGCGCCGTCGCAGATCGGGGAGCAGTCCTTGCGTCGGAGCGGCGTCGCCACGGGCAGGTTCTTCGTCGCGTCGAAGTACGCCTCCACGGGCTCCGGGCGGCGATGGAAGGCGGCCAGGGGATTCTCCGCCCCGAGGGCGTGGGCGCGAAACATGAGACGCGACAGGACGTCGGGGATGGCCTTGCCCTTGAGCTTGCGCTCGCGGAACCAGGCCTGCGTCACCAGCGCGATCAGCGCCGGCATGGTGAAGCCGAAGCGACGCTCGCTCGGGTCGACGGTCTTCGACATGATGGCCGTGGCCACCTCGGTGGTCACGGTCTTCATGCGCTCGCCACCCAGCACCAGGACGCTCTCGAACTGGCCGGAGGCGACCTTGTAGCAGGCCTCGTGGAAGGCCGCGGCTCCGGTGGAGGATGCGGTCTCGCTGCGCACCGCCGGCACACCGGTCAGGCGCAGGTGATCGGCCACCTTGGTGGCCACGTTGGCGCGGTTCTCGAACTCCTCGCTATCCATCACCCCGACCTGGATCGCGTCGAAGCTGCGGACGGGCGAGTCCTCGAGGGCGCGGCGGTAGGCCTCGGCGAACAGGTCGAAGACGCTGGTGAAGATGCGGCCGGTCAGGTCCACCTTCGTGAGCCCGACGCTCGCGATGTAGACCTCCTTCGCCATCGAATCGCATGATAGCCTACGGGGGCCCGCTCCCTGCCGACCCACTCCCGGAGGATCGGATGCGAAAGCTCCGCCGTGTGATCATCGTGTTGGTCGTGCTCGCGCTGGTCGTCGCAGTCTTGCGTAGCGGCCTGGCGCGCGGGCCGGGCGTGCGGCCCGGGAGCCTCCTGGTGGTGGATCTGGAGGGGGAGTACGTGAACGAGCCGGCGGTCCCGCTGCTGGATCGCCTGACCGGACGCGAGCGCCACCCCTTTCCGCAGCTGCTCTCGGACCTGCGCAAGGCGGAGCGCGACAAGCGGATCACCAACGTGCTGTTCCGGGTGCACGGGCTCCAGCTCGGATGGGGCAAGGCCCAGGAGCTGCGCGACGCGATCACGAGCCTGCGCCAGTCCGGCCACCACACGATCGCCTACCTCGAGGTGGAGACCTTCGCCGGCAACCTCGAGTACTACGTGGCGAGCGCCGCCGACGAGGTGTGGATGTCTCCCGGCACGCGCGCGCCGCTGGTCGGCCTGGCGGCGGAGTACTTCTTCCTGGGCGGCTTCTTCGAGAAGCTCGGCGTCCAGGTGGAGGTGGAGCGGATCGGTCGCTTCAAGACGGCCGCCGACATGTTCAGCGCCAAGGCGATGAGCGACGCCTTCCGCGAGATGTCGAACTCGCTGCTCGACTCGATCGACGATCAGTTCCTGTCGGGGATCGCCGCGCGGCGCGGGCTCTCACCCGACGAGGTGCGGGCGGCCATCGATGCCGCACCCATGTCGCCGGAGGAGTTCCAGGCGCGCAAGCTGATCGACGGCATGGCCTTCGAGGACGAGCTGATCCACCGCCTCGGCGACCCGCCGAAGATCGAGGAGACGGACTACGCCGACGTGGATCCCAAGAGCGTGGGCTTCCGGCCGGTGGCCACGCTCGCGGTGGTGTTCGGCACCGGCGGCGTGGTGAGCGGCAAGGACTCCGGCGGCTCCACCCGGCCGGAGATCGCGTCCCAGACCATCTCGAAGGCGCTCCTCGAGGCCGCCGCCGATCCGTCGGTGAAGGCCATCGTCTTCCGCGTGGACAGCCCGGGCGGCTCGGCCCTGGCCTCCGACGTGATCTGGCGCGCCACGCAGGAGGCGCGCCAGAAGGGCAAGCCGCTGGTGGTCTCGATGTCGGACCTCGGGGCCTCCGGTGGCTACTACATCTCCTGCGGAGCCGACGCCGTGGTGGCCGAGCCCGGGACGCTCACCGGCTCGATCGGCGTCTTCGTGCTGCGGCCCGTGCTGGGCGGGCTCCTCGACAAGCTCGGAATCGGCTACGCCTCGCTGCAGCGCGGGGCCCACGCGGACCTCCTCCTCGGCACCAAGCCCCTCGATCCCGACACGAAGGCGCGTCTCGCCGCCGACGTGAAGAGCGTCTACGACCTCTTCGTGGAGCGCGTGGCCGACGGTCGCAAGCTCCCGGCGGAGAAGGTGGACGCCATCGGCCAGGGCCGCGTCTGGACCGGCGAGCAGGCGCTCGGGCTCGGGCTGGTGGACGCGGTGGGCGGGCTGCGCACCGCGGTGGACCTGGCGAAGGAGAAGGCCGGGCTCAAGCGCACGGACGACGTGATCCTGCGCTCCTACCCCGCGCCGAAGCCGCTGGCCGAGCAGATCCGCGAGGCCTTGCAGGGTGCGGCCGCGCGCGCGGTCGACGAGCGGGTGTGGGCGGAGCTTCCGCTCCCCTCCGGCGTGCACGAGATCGCGGAGTGGCTGTCCACCGCGCCGGAGGGAGCGCCGGTGCTGTTGCCTCCGGCCTCGATCCGGATCCGTTGATCCGGCGGGAGGAGCGTCGATGCGCCTGGAGAAGCAGTTCGACGTGAAGCGGCCGCTGGCCGACGCCGCCGGCGTGATGACGCAGGAGGAGACGCTGGTCGACCTCTTCCCGGACTCGCAGACGGAGGTGGTGGAGCGCAAGGGCAACCGTCGCACCACGCGCACTCGCTATCGCGCGCTCGGGCGTGAGGGCACGGCGACCTTCCACTTCGACTTCGAGCCCGACGGCGGCGTGCGCTTCGAGAAGGTCTGCGACGGCCGCGTCTGGCGGGAGCTCAAGGGCCGCGTGAGCCTGAGCGCACGCGGAGAGGGCACGCGGGTCACGATCGAGATGGAGGGCCGCACCAAGACGCTGGTGCCGGAGTTCACGATCCGGGGGCCGATGCAGCAGCAGCTCGACGAGATGGCCGAGGCCCTGCGCCGACGCATCCGGGGGAAGTGAATGGCCGAGGTCCTCGCCCGCGACGGGATCCGCCTCCATGCCGAAGCCCACGGCGCCGGAATCCCACTCGTCCTCTCCTGCGGCTACTGCACCACGCACGAGAACTTCCGCCCGCAGGTGGAGCCGTTGGTGCGCGCCGGGGCGCGCGTCGTGCTCTGGGACTACCGGGGGCACGGCCTCTCGGCAGCGCCCCTCGATCCCGCGGCCTACTCGATGGAGCAGGTGGTGGACGATCTCGGGCGCGTCCTCGACTGGGCGGCGCCGGGCGAGGCCGCGGTGGTGGGCGGTCTCTCCTTCGGCGGGCTGGCCTCGCTCCACTTCGCCCTCGCCCGGCCCGCCCGGGTGCGCGCGCTGCTCTTGATCGACAGCGGGCCGGGGTTCAAGAACCCGGAGGCGCAGGCGCGCTGGATGGCGCAGGTCGAGCGCACGGGGAAGCTGCTCGAGACCGAGGGCGCGGCGGTGCTGGTGACCGGCCGCTCCGCCGCCACCGCGATCGGGCGGCGGCCCGAGCTTCCGGCGGCGCGCGCCGCGGCGCGCGCCATCGCGGCCCAGGAGCCGCGCGCGCTCGCGCTCTTCGGGCGGCGGATCGCGGGGCCCGCGCCCTGCGTGATCGACGAGCTCCCGCGCCTGCGCATGCCGAGCCTCGTGATCGTGGGCGAGGAGGACGAGGCGTACCTGCGCGCGGCCGAGGTGATGGCCGCGAAGCTCCCCAACGCCACCCGCGTGACGATCCCGAAGGCCGGCCACATCGTGAATCTGGAGGAGCCGGAGGCCTTCGACGCGGCCGTGGCGAGCTTCCTCGAGCGGCTGCGCGCCGGACCCTGAGCCACCCGGCCGCCACCGACGGAGGAGCGCCATGGACCCGAAGCTGCTCGAGGCCGCCCGCGCCGCCTTCCCCGCCGGTTCCCCCGCCGTGACGCTCGGCGCGCCGCTCCACGGCGGCGAGTGTCATCCCGAGCCGCTGGTGCGGGTGCCGCTGGCCATGCTGAACCGACACGGACTGGTGGCGGGCGCAACCGGGACCGGAAAGACCCGGACGCTCCAGCTGATGGCCGAGCAGCTCTCGGCCCAGGGCGTGCCGGTCTTCCTGGCCGACGTGAAGAGCGACCTCTCCGGGATGGCTGCGCCCGGGAGCGAGGGCCCGCTCGTTGCGGCGCGCGCCCGCGAGACCGGCTGGGCCTGGAAGCCGGCGAGCTTCCCGGTGGAGTTCCTGAGCCTCAGCGGAAAGCGTGGCGCACAGCTTCGCGCCACGGTGTCGTCGTTCGGTCCGCTCCTGCTCTCGAAGGTGCTCGACCTGAACGAGACCCAGACCAGCGTCCTCACGCTGGTCTTCAAGTGGTGCGACGACCGGAGCCTCGAGCTCCTCGACTTCGCCGACCTGCGCACGGTGCTCCAGCACCTCGCGGGGCCCGGCGCCCGCGAGCTCGAGGGAGTCGGCGGCGCCTCGAAGGCCACGCTCGGCGTGCTGCTCCGCGAGATGGTGGAGCTCGAGGAGCAGGGGGCCTTCGCGTTCTTCGGCGAGCCGGAGTTCGATCTCGACGATCTGCTGCGCCAGCCCGGGGGCCAGGGCCTGGTGAGCGTGCTCGAGCTCTCGGACGTGCAGGACCGCCCCGCCCTCTTCTCGACCTTCCTGATGTGGCTGCTGGCGCGCCTGTACCACGAGCTGCCGGAAGTCGGCGACCTGCCTCGACCGAAGCTCGTCTTCTTCTTCGACGAGGCCCATCTCCTCTTCGATCGCGCCAGCCACGCCTTCCTGGAGCAGGTGCAGCAGGTGGTGCGGCTCGTGCGCTCCAAGGGCGTGGGCGTCTTCTTCGTGACACAGAGCCCGAAGGACGTGCCCGCCGACGTGCTGGGCCAGCTCGGAAACCGCGTGCAGCACGCCCTCCGCGCCTACACCGCCGACGATCAGAAGGCGCTGCGCGCCGCGGCCCGCACCTTTCCGAACACCCCGTTCTACGACCTCGAGGAGATCCTCACCACACTCGGGACCGGCGAGGCCCTGGTGAGCGTGCTCTCCGAGCGCGGCGCCCCGAGCCCGCCGTTCGCCACGCGATTGGTCCCGCCCTCCTCGCGCATGGCGCCCCTCGGCGAGGACGAGCTAGGTCGGGCGCTGGCCGAATCCGAGCAGGTCCGGCGCTACGCCACGGCGGTGGATCGAACGAGCGCCCACGAGAAGCTCGCCGGCGCCGCGAGCACGCGGCCCGAGCTCGCGCCGGCTCCCGGCCGGCCCGCGGCGTCGACCCTCGAGAAGCTGATGCGGTCGCCGGTGGCAACGCGCGTGGCCGGCGAGGTGGTGCGAGGACTCATGGGCGCGCTTCTCGGCTCGCGGCGGCGGGGCTGAGCAGCGCGACGCCCCGAGGACGCCCGGGCGACCCGGGACGGGTGGCAGCTGAGCCGAGAATGCGATTGGGTCTCGCGCACGCCCCCGCCCACGGGTGTGCGACACGCCCGTGGAGCGGCCGGGAACCGAGGTCCCGGGGGGTCGCGGGCGCGACACAGAAAAGGAGATCGCGTCATGAGCTTCGCGCAGGATTTCAAGGCCTTCATCTCGCGGGGGAGCGTGGTGGATCTCGCCGTCGGCGTCGTGATCGGCGGTGCTTTCGGGAGCATCGTGACCTCCTTCGTGAACGACGTCCTCATGCCGCCGATCGGCCAGCTCACCGGAAAAGTCGACTTCAGCAACCTGTTCCTGAACCTCTCGGGCGGCGACTACGCCACGCTCAAGGCGGCCAAGGAGGCGGGCGCCGCCACGCTCAACTACGGTGTGTTCCTGAACAACGTGATCAACTTCCTGATCATCGCGTTCGCGATCTTCCTGGTGATCCGCGCGCTCGCGACCTTCCAGCGCAAGCAGGAGGCGGCGCCCCCGGCGCCGAGCGCGGAGGTGACGCTCCTGACGGAGATCCGGGACGCGCTCCGGACGCGCTGAAGCAGAGGAGGGCAGATGCCCCACGCGCTCGGCGCACGCCGCCCGTTCGGTCTCGGCTACTGGCCCCTGCCCGAGGACGACCCCGGCGTCGTCCTCGGGCGCGAGCCCGTGCGACTGGTGACGCCCGACGGAGCCCTGGTGCGGGGGCTCCTCTGGACGCCGCCGGCCGGCGCGCGCTGGCGCACGGCGGTGGTGCTCGCGCATCCGCGGGGCGACTTCTCCGTGCACTACGCCTGTCCGCTCCTCGCCGCGGCCGGCTACGCGGCCTTCGGGTTCTCCACCCGCTACCTGAACAACGACACCGATTGCTTGCACGAGAATTGCGTGGTGGACGTGGCGACGGCGGTGGCGGAGATGCGGCGCCGCGGCGCCGAGGCCGTGGTGCTCTTCGGCAACAGCGGAGGCGGCTCGCTGATGGCGCTCGCGCAGAAGGAGACGGGATGCGGCGACGGCTGGATCGGCGTCGCGGCTCATCCCGGCGAGGGCGTCTTCATGCTCCACGTGATCGATCCCTCGGTGGCCGACGAGGGCGATCCGTTCTCGGTGGTGCGCGAGCTCGACATGTACGATCCCGCCAACGGCTGGCGGCCCTGGCCGAACCCCTGCTCCTACGATCGCGCCTGGCTGGCGCGCTATCGCGAGGCGCAGCGCGCCCGGGTGGCCCGGATCGACGCGCTGGCGAGCACGTCGCTGGAGGAGGCGAGCCAGGCGGCGGAGCGGGCTCGCGCCATCGACCGCTCGGCCGACCCCGGCGCCTGGCGCTACTGGCGACAGCGCGCGGTGCAGACGCGCTACCTCACGATCTATCGCACGCTGGCCGACCCGGCCTACCTGGACCCGACGATCGATCCGGACGACCGGCCACTCGGCTCGCTCTTCGCGTTCCCGGATCCGCTCGACGCGAACTACGGTCGTGGCGGCCTCGCGCGCACCATGACCGCCCGGGGCTGGCTCTCCACCTGGTCGGGCCTCTCCTCGCGCGCGCGTCTGGCGGACACGCTTCCGGCGGTGAAGGTGCCGAGCCTGCTGCTCCACCCCACCGCCGACACCGAGATCCGCCTGCGACAGGCGCGGGAGGCGCGGGAGGCCATGGGCGCGGAGGACCGGAGCTACCACGAGCTCCGGGGCGCCCCTCATTACCTCGAGGGCCACCGCCGCGAGGCCATGGAGCGGGTTGCGGCGTGGCTCCGGGAGCGCTTCCCGCGCTGAGTTCCCGCGGGGAAGATCGCCAGCCCACTCGGCCGGCCGTGTATGCTGGCGCGCAACCCGGGCGTCCGGGCCGGGTTTCTTCACTGGGCGGAGGCGGACGTGGACGATGAGGACGTCCGGCTCATGCTGGCGTTCCAGGGAGGTCAGTCCGGCGCCTTCGACGCGCTCTTCCGGCGCTGGGCCGCTCCGCTCCTGCGATACCTGGAACGCATGCTGGGAGATGCGGCGTCGGCGGAGGAGCTGGTCCAGGAGGCCTTCCTCCGCGTCTTCAAGGCCCGCGACCGCTACGCCCCGGACGCACGCTTTTCGACATGGCTCTTCACGATCGCGACGAACCTCGCGCTGAACGAGCTGCGCCGCCCGCGGCGGCGGAGCCCGCATCGCAGCACCGAGGCGTCGGAGGAGGAGGGCAGCGCGCTGCCGCTCGAATCCACCGAGCCGCGCGCGGACGACGTGGTGGACGCGCGGCGGCGCGGGGCCGCGGTGGAGCGGGAGCTCGCCGCGCTGCCCGAACGACAACGCGCGGCGCTCTGGCTGACGGCGGTGGAGGGCCTTTCCTACGCCGAGGTCGCGGAGGCGTTGGAGGCGACGGAGAAATCGGTGAAGGCGCTGGTGCATCGTGCACGGGCGAGCCTCGCCGAGCGGCTGCGGACCGGCGAGTGAGGCAAGTGAAGCGCGCAGCGAGCCGAAGGCGAGCGAAGGGCGCAGCCCGGCGGCGACAGCCGCCGGTGCGCCAAGTCCGGAAGCGCGCAGCGAGCCCGATGCGAGCCGAGAGCGCAGCCCGGCGGCGAAGCCGCCGCTGCGCTTGAGACGGGGACCGTCATGACACCCACGTTCTGCCTGGAGTACGACGAGGACCTTTCGGCGCTGCTCGACGGCGAGCTCGCGCCGGAGCGCGCGGAGGAGGTGCGGTCCCACGTCGCGGTCTGTGCGCGCTGCGCCGCGCGACTCGCGGCCTTCGCCCGCGTGGACTCCACGCTCTCGCGCCAGGCTGCGATGCAGCCCCTGCCGGTGGATCTCGAGGCGCGGCTGCGCGAGCGGATCGACGCCGAGGAGGCCGGCCGAGCCGCTCCGCCGGCGCAGCGAGCGCGGGCGGGCGCGGCGCC
>JAWOLJ010000107.1:0-20273 GCA_033853555.1 Myxococcota bacterium | reverse complement strand
GAAGAGCGCGTGATGATTGACCGCTGAGGAAAAGGATTGTTGCGCCCGCGCGACACTCTATTGCAGGGTTTTTTCTTTCGTCATCGACGCCCTGCGCGGTAAGAGCATCTGTCGAGTGCACATGGCGACCGGAATCACGCGACGAAGCTTCCTTAAGACCAGCGGCGGGGCGCTCGCGCTGTCCTTGTTGCAGCTGGATTGGCAGGCGGGCGGCGAGCGGGGCGCGGAGGGCGCCGTCCTGCCCGACTGGTCGGCGGAGTACCGGAGCTTCGAAGACGTCTACCGCAACAAGTGGACGTGGGACCGCATCGGTAAGAGCACGCACTTCGTGAACTGCTGGTACCAGCGCGGCTGCAACTGGAACGTGTACGTGAAGGACGGCGTGGTGTTCCGCGAGGAGCAGGCCGCCCTCTACCCCCAGACCCGCCCCGGCGTCCCCGACTTCAATCCCCGCGGCTGCCAGAAGGGCGCCTGCTACAGCGAGCGCATGGTCGACGCCTCGAGGCTGCGCCATCCGCTGCGGCGGGTGGGGCCCCGTGGCTCGCGGCGCTGGAAGCGCGTCTCCTGGGACGAGGCGCTGAACGCGATCGCCGACCCGATGATCGACGTCCTCGGCCGCGACGGCCCGGGCGCCGTGGTCTGGGACTTCGGCACCGGCGCCACCAACGGCTGCAACGGCCTCGGCCTCTATCGCAGCTGCTTCGTGCTCGACACCCCGATGCTCGACATGAACGCCGAGATCGGCGACCACCATCCCGGCGCCGCGGCGACGCTCGGGAAGATCTCCTTCGCGAGCTCGGCGGACGATCTCTTCCACTCGAGCCTGATCCTGATCTGGGGCGGGAACCCGGTCTACACCCAGATCCCGAACGCCCACTTCATCACCGAGGCCCGCTACCACGGCGCTCGGGTGGTGGTGATCGCGCCGGACTACAACGCCTCGGCGATCCATGCGGACCAGTGGATCCCGCTCGAGATCGGGAGCGACGCGGCCTTCGGGCTCGCGCTGGCCCACGTGATGGTGGAGGAGAAGCTCTATGACGCGCGCTTCGTGGCCGAGCAGACGGATCTCCCGCTGCTGGTGCGCCACGACACCCGCCGCTTCCTGCGCGCACGCGATCTCGACCCGAGGGCCGATGCCGAGGCCTTCTGCGTCTTCGACCGGCGAAGCGGGGCGCCCCGAGCGGCCCCCCACGACACGCTCGCGCTCGGCAGCCTCGAGCCCGTGCTGGAGGGAACCTTCCGCGTGAAGACCCGCCAGGGAGAGGTGGTGGTGAGCCCGGCCTTCGAGCGGCTGCGGCGGAGGCTCCGCGACTACGCTCCCGAGGCCGCGCACGCCACCACCGGGAGCGATCCGCGAGCGGTGCGGCGCCTCGCGCGCGAGATCGCGACCACCCGCGCCGCCACCATCCTCGCCCAGTCGAACTTCTCGAAGTTCTATCACGGCCTCGAGATGGAGCGCGCGCAGATCCTGGTGTGCGCGCTGGCCGGTCAGGTCGGCCGCAAGGGGTCGGGCCCGACCGGCTTCCCCTTCCTCTCGCTCGCCGGAGTCGACGCACTGAACGTGGCGAGCGGCGGGCTCCCGCCGAAGCTCGGCATGGCCTGGCTGGGCGTGCAATCGGCGCCCGAGCTCGCGCGCCTGAAGTGGGAGGGTCGCACCACCGAGAGCATGCTCTACGAGATGGGTCGCGCCGAGTACCGGCGCGGCGGCTTCCTGCCCTCGGCGCTCTTCTTCTACCTGGAGGGCGGCCTCGAGGAGATCTACGGCCGCTCCCGCGAGTGGGACCCGCACATGAAGCGCGACCTGCGCGACTACCTCGACGAATCCCTGCGGCGCGGCTGGCAGATCGCGCCACGCACGCGGCCCAGGATCTTCTTCGAGGTGGGCGGCAACGTGCTGCGGCGCCTGCGCGGCTACGACCGGCTGGTCGAGAAGTTCCTGCCGAAGCTCGACCTGCTGGTGACCTTCGACTGGCGCATGAGCAACACCGCCCTCCACAGCGACTTCGTGCTGCCGGCGGCGGGCTGGTACGAGAAGGACGACGTCACCTGGGCCACTCCGATCGCGCCCTTCGCCCACGTCACCACCCGTGCGGTGGAGCCGCTCGGCGAGTCGATCAGCGACTGGCAGTTCCACTGCCGGCTGATGCGGCGGATCCAGGAGCGCGCGATCGCGCGCGGAATCTCGAGCTTCCGCGACCGCGCGGGCGCGGAGCGCCGCCTGGACCGGGTCTACGACGAGATGACCTTCGGCCGGCGCTTCACCGAGGCGAACCCGGAGGCGCTGCTCGACGAGCTGCTGGCGATCACCTCGAACCTGGGCGGGATGCGCTGGGCCGAGCTCAAGGAGCGCGGCTTTGCGCGCTACACCGAGCTTGGCATGAGCTTCGCCAACATCGGCAACGCCACCGACGTCGCGCCCGACGACACCATCACCGCCAACACCTGGCACACGGCGAAGAAGCTCCCCTGGCCGACCCAGACCCGCCGCATGCAGTTCTACATCGAGAACGACTTCTACCTGGAGCTCGGCGAGGAGCTCCCCGTGCACAAGGACGACCCGCCGATCGGCGGACGGCATCCCTTGCGCCTGACCGGCGGGCACACGCGCTGGTCCATCCACTCCGCCTGGCGGGATGAGCCCCACCTGCTGCGCCTCCAGCGCGGCGAGCCGGTGGTCTACGTGAGCCCCGGCGATGCCAGGGCCCGCGGCATCGCCGACGGCGACCGCGTGCGCCTGCGCAACGACGTCGGCGCGGTCGAGCTCCAGGCCAAGCTCTCGCCCTCGCTGCGACCCGGTCAGGTCGTGGTCTACCACGCCTGGGAGCCCTTCCAGTTCGCCGGCGGGAAATCGCACCAGAGCCTGCTGCCGAGCCCGATCAACCCGATCCAGCTCGCCGGCGGCGATCACCTCCAGCCGATGATGATCGTGGGCGAGCCGGGCCTGTGCGATCGGGGGACGCGGGTCGAGCTGGAGCGCCTGGCGGCGCGGGGGAGCTCCTGATGGACGGCGAGCGCTTCGACGCGATCGTGGTGGGCGCGGGCTTCGGCGGCGCCACCTGTGCGGCGCTCCTGGCGAGGCGCGGCCTGCGGGTGCTGCTGCTGGAGAAGAACGGCCAGGCCGGCGGCAAGGCCATGGTGATCTCGAAGAACGGCTTCACCTACGAGCTGTGGCCGGTGATCCATGCGCCGGCCCGCACCAGCCGCTGTCGCGACGTGCTGCGCGAGCTCGGCCTCGAGGCGAGCGTCGCGCTCACGGTGCCCGAGGCGCGCGGCGGGATCTACTTCGACGGCACCGGCCGCGTGCAGCGCTTTCCCAAGGAGCCGGATCCCGAGGGCAAGCAGATCCTGCGCCTGCTGGGCGTAGCGGAGGCGGAGATCCCGAAGGCCATCGCGGTGCTGGCCGAGCTCGCGCTCATGCCCGCGGCCGAGGCGGCGAAGCTCGACGACACGAGCTTCACGAGCTGGCTCGAGCAGAAGGGCGCGCCGGCCGCGGCGGCGACGTATCTCCACGCCCTCGCGAACGGCGTGTTCATGGTCCCCTCCGACGTGCTGCCGGCGTCGGAGGCGATCCGCACGCTGCAGGAGATCTTGCTCGGACATGGCGGCCTCTACACAACCGAGGGTGGGATCGGACGCCTCGCGCAGCTCTTCGCCGACTCGGTGGAGGCGAACGGCGGGCGCGTGGTCTATCGGGCGCGGGTGCGCGGGATCGACGTCGAGGGCGGTCGGGTGACCGGCGTGCGCGCGCAGGGCGAGCGCTTCGCGGCGCCGATCGTCGTGAGCAGCGCCGGTCTCCAGACCACGGTGCTGAAGCTCGTCGGCGAGGCGCACTTCGACCGCAGCTACGTCAACCGGGTGAAGGACCTGGTGCCTTCGTGGGGGATGATCGGGGCCCGGTACTTCCTGGACAGCGAGCTCCTGGACCAGCCCTATGCGCTGGTCTTCTCCGAGGCCGCCTACTGGACGAGCGAGCGCTGGCTCGCGTTCCGCGCGGGCGCCCCGCTTCCGCGCGAGGTGATCCTCTGGGTGCAGGTGCCCCAGCGCAACGATCCGCGGCTCGCGCCGCCCGGAAAGCAGCTCGTGCTGACCGGCACCTGGTGCTCGCCGGACCCCGAGGCTCCCGCGAGCGAGAAGGAGCGCTGGTGGCGCAAGATCGACGAGATCATGGAGCGCACCTGGCCAGGCTTCCACCGCCACGTGGAGTCGCGGGAGACCTACGATGCCCGCGACGCGAGCGGCCTCTCGCGCGAGCCGGCCTTCCCCGGCGTGGGCGGCGAGTGCATCGGTCTCGGGCAGGTGATGGGCCAGTGCGGGCGCAGCAAGCCGGACCCCCGCGCGCCGATCGCGGGGCTCTTCTACGTGGGCGTGGACGCCGGCGGCACCGGCTGCGGCACCCATCAGGCGGTGGAGTCCGGCATCCAGGTGGCGGATCGGGTGTTCCAGTACCATCGCCTGCGGCGCAGCGTCTTCGGCGACACCGATCCGGGCAGGCGAGCGGCGCACAGGGTGCGCGCTGCGCTCGCGCCCCGGTCCTGACCGAGGCTGGACCATGCCGCTCCCGCGACGCGATCTCGCCCTCACCCGGCGGCGATTCGTGCCCTGGCTCGAGAAGCGGCTGCCCGAGGCCGAGGACGTGCGCGTCTCGGAGTTCGGCGGCTCGGGCACCACCGGCTTCTCCAACGACACGCTGCTCTTCGACCTCTCCTGGCGCGAGGGCGGCCGTGAGCGCAGCGAGCATCTGGTGCTGCGGATCGAGCCCTCGGGCCTGCGCGTGTTCCCGAGGTACGACCTCGGCCTCCAGTTCCGCATCATGCAGCGCCTGGGCGACACCGACGTGCCGGTGCCGCGGACGCTCTGGCTGGAAGAGGACCCGAGCGTGCTCGGCAACGCCTTCTACGTGATGGGGCGCGTGGACGGCCGCATCCCCGACGACAACCCCACCTACCACATGGGCGGCTGGATGACCGAGGCCTCGCCGGAGGAGCGCGCGGCGGTGTGGTGGAGCGGCGTCGAGACCCTGGCGCGGATCCACCGCCTCGACTGGCGCCAGCTCGCGCTGCTGCCCGAGCCGCCGCCCGGACGGACCTGCCTCGAGGTCCTGCTCGACGAGTGCGAGCGCTACCTGGACTGGGTCTCGGAAGGCGAGCGCGGTCGCTATCCGCTCGCCGAGCGGGCCCTGGCCTGGCTGCGCGCGCACCGCCCGCGCGGGCCGGAGCCGACGGCGCTCTGCTGGGGCGACTCGCGTCTCGGCAACATGATCTTCCGCGACGGCCGCTGCGTGGCCGTCCTCGACTGGGAGATGGCGACCCTCGGGAACCCCGAGCAGGACCTGGCCTGGTGGCTCTTCTTCGACGAGCACCACAGCGCCGGCGCCGGCGTGCCGCGGCTCGCGGGCCTTCCGAGCCGCGAGGAGACGATCGCGCGCTATCGCGCGTGGTCCGGCGTCGATCCCCAACATCTCGAGTACTACGACCTCCTCACCTGCTTCCGCTTCGCGACCATCCTTTCCCGGCTGGGCGCGCAGTTCAAGCAGTACGGCCTGATGCCGGTCGAGGCGGACTTCGACCGCAATAACACCTGCACCCGGATGCTGGAGCCCCGACTCGAGCGAGTGGGCGCGTAGGCGCACCAGCGAGGCACCACCCGGCCCCGGCGATGGCCGGCCGGGCTCGACCGTGGCGAGGTGGCGCACCCGGGGGCGGCCGGCGGCCCTTCCGGCCTCATCCCTCGCGGGAGACCGCGCTCCGCTGCCGCGGGCGCTCCTCTCGCGCCTGTAGTGGTGGCACGCGGGATGCAATCGCGGGTTCCGCGCTTGCGCACCGCAAGGCGATGGAGGAGTCAGCCATGGCACAAACCAGGAAGACCAAGGGCAACGGCCGGGCCGAGGCCCGGAGGCTCGTGGACCTCGTGCAGCGGGAGATCGACGACGGCGCGACCAGCGTCGAGGAGATCCACCTGGCGATCGCGAGCTACCCGCTCGACGTGCTGGAGAAGCTCGACCTCTTCGAGGAGCAGGTGAAGGGGGCGCGCAAGATCCAGGAGGCCAGCATCGGGACGATCTACGACCTGATCCGCAAGGCCAACGACGAGGTGGCGAAGTTCGCGAAGGAGCTGCTCGCGGGTCGACCCGTTCGGGAGTCCGTGCGCAAGATCGCGCAGAAGGCCACCCGCAAGGTCAGCCACAAGCCCGCGCATGGCAGGGTGAGCCACGCCCACGCCCGCTGAGACGGACCTGGCCGTCCGTCCGCCGCGCGGTCTGCTCCTCCTGGAGGGCCGTGCCCTCTTCGAGCTGGCGGCGCTCCTCCCCGCGCTTCCCGTCCTGCGGCGGGCAGCGCGGGGAGACGGGCACCCGGTGCTCGTGCTCCCGGGGCTGCTGACCAGCGACGTGTCGACGCGCCCGCTGCGGAGCTATCTCCAGCGGATCGGCTACGCCGCCTACGGCTGGGGCCTGCGTCGCAACATGGGCCCGAGCGAGGAGACGGCGCGCGCGCTGGTTCGCCGCTTCGAGGAGCTGCGGGAGCGGCACGGGCGCGCGCTCAGCCTGGTGGGCTGGAGCCTCGGGGGGATCTATGCCCGCGAGCTCTCTCGGCGCTTCCCATCCGACGTCCGCCAGGTGATCACCCTCGCGAGCCCCTTCCGCAACCCCGACGCCACCAGCATTCCTGCCGGGCTCCTGGCGTTGCGGCCGGCCCATCCCGACGAGGCCGCCTTCCGCGCGCGGCTCGCCACGCCGCTCCCCGTGCCCTGCACCGCGATCTACAGCCGGAGCGACGGCATCGTCGCCTGGCAGAGCTGCTGCGTGGAGCCCGGTCCGCGCAGCGAGAGCATCGAGGTGCCGAGCAGCCATCTGGGCATGGTCTGTCACCCCGTGGTGTTGCTCACGATCGCCAATCGCCTGAGCCAGCCGGAAGGGGAGTGGAAGCCGTTCCGGCCGCCCGCCGGCTGGATCTGGCCGCTGGTGCCGCGCGTCCCGAGCCGGCCGCAGGAGCACGGCTAGCGCCGCGAATCGGCCCCCGCGCCGCTCAACGCGCCTCGCGCGTCGGAAGCGCGAAGCGGTACTCCCGGGCGCAGGCGCCGGTGCGGTGGAAGAGGCATCCCTCGACCGGAGGCGTCGCGGTCCAGGAGATGCCGAGGGTGTCGAACCAGCTCTCGAGCCGATCGAAGATCCCGCACTCGTAGCGGTCCGCGACGCCGAGCGTCTTGACGCCCTCGTAGGCGAAGCAGCTCGCGATCTCCCAGCGCATGAGGTTCGGCTCGGGGAACGAGAGCTGGAACTTCATGAAGGGCGCGCGCAGCACCTCGAAGGCCTGGCGCACGAAGTCGCGCAGCTCCTCGAAGCTCGTGATCTCCGGGAAGTCGAGCGCCTTCTGGAGCCGCCGCGCCTCCAGCGCCGCCATGGCGCGCACGGCCGCGCGGTTCAGCCGGTTGGCCTGCTCCATGCCGCAGTGCTGCGCGGCGTGGGCGAACCACATGGCGTCGTGGGTCATCCAGTTGCGGACCAGGAGATCGCGCAGCGCCTCCTTGTCGAGGGCCTCGAAGCGCTTCGAGCTCATGGCGATCCTCCCCGGGCGCGTCGGAGGGTTGCCGAGGAAGGGCCGAGGCGAGATGACGGCTGTCATAGCGCCGACAGGCCGACGCCGCCCCCGCTCGGCGGCGCGGGCCCCTGCGAGCTCACACGCCGGCGGCCGCGCTACGGCCGGCCTTGCGGCCGAAGAAGGTGCCGTCGCCGAGGGAGATGCCGCTCACGTAGCCGGGGCCGGCGATGCCGTAGCTGGTGCGGCCCGCGGCGAAGAGGCCCGCGATCGGCGTGCCGTCGGGCGTCAGCACCTCGCCCGCGGCGCTGGTCCGAAGCCCGCCGAGGGTGAAGCTCGCATAGTCGACGGCGTCCACCCGGCAATCGATCGCCGCGAAGGGCGGCGCGTCGAGCGGCTTCAGGAAGGCCGGCTTCTTGTGGAGGAGCGGATCCTCGCCTTGCGCGGCAAAGCGGTTGTAGAGCTGCAGCGTCGCCGACAGGGATCCCGCCGGAAGGCCGATCGCCCGCTCCAGATCCTCGATCGTCTCCTCCACGAAGGCCGTGCGGAGGCCCTTGCAGCGGGCCTCGTGGACCTGCGAGTCCACCACGAACCAGGCCTCGCCGTTCTGGCGGAAGACGGTCTCCTGGGAGATGCGTCCGGCGTAGGTGTCCTCGTTCACGTAGCGCTGCCCGAGACGGTTCACGACGATGCCCCAGGCCAGCCGGTTCGGAAACGCGATGGGGATTGCGCACTCGCCGGCATCCATCCGCACGATCTCCGCGCCGGCGGCGACCGCCATGCGGATCGCGTGGCCGTCGCAGCCGTCGGCCTCGAGCTTCCAGCCGCAGCGCGCGAGCAGCGGGGCGTGGCGCGCCAGCATCTCCGGATCCTTCGAGAAGCCGCCGGCGGCGAGCACCACACCCTGCCGCGCTCGCACCCGGATCTCTCGGCCGTCCTGGCGCGCCGCGACGCCGGCGACGCGGCCGTCGGGCTCGAGGACGAGCGCATCGCAGCGCACGTCGCCCATCACGCGCGCGCCGCTTCGCGCCACCGCCGCCAGGAGCCTCTGCATCAGGAAGCCCCCGGCCGCCGCCGGATGACGCGGCTTGTGGGCCCGCGGCGCCGGGCGCGCGATGCGATCGTAGGGGAACGCATCCTCGCCGCCGGAGTACACCAGACCGTCGTCGCCCGGCGGCTCCATCGAGGGCTCCGGCCAGAAGCTCTCCTTGAACGGCACGCCCTGGCGCACCAGCCAGTGGAAGTGCTCGACGCTCTCCTCGCAGTAGACGCGGACCTTGGCCTCGTCGGCGCCCGGCCCGCAGGCCGCCATCAGCAGCTTGAACATCTCCTCGGGCGTGTCCTCGAAGCCGCAGGCCTTCTGCACCGGCGTGCCCCCACCGAGGTAGATCAGCCCGCCCGACATCGCGGAGGTGCCGCCGCCCGCCGACGCGCGCTCGAGGACCAGCACGTCGGCGCCCGCGCTGCGCGCCTCGATCGCGGCGCAGGCGCCGGCGCAGCCGAGGCCCACCACGACGACGTCCGCCTGCTGGTCCCAGGTGCCGACGCTCGCTGCGGATCGGGGCTCGGAGGATCGCGTGGGCTGCGGCATCGGGCTCAGACCTTCGCGATCACAGCGTCTGCGAACCCGCGCAGCGCCGCGAGCTTCTGCTCCAGGGGCATGCTGTCCTTCTCGTAGACGTTGCGGAAGCCGACGATCGCGTCGGTCACCCCCAGATCCTCGAGCCGCCGCACGCCGTCCCGCGTGAAGGCATCGAGCGAGATCACGTGGACCTCGAACGGGAGGCGATCGCGGCCGTACTCCCGGCGCAGCTCGCCGAGCCGCGCCAGCAGCGCGCCGAGCTGCTCGGGGTCGCCGCCGGCATGCATCCAGCCGTCGCCGAGGCGGGCGGCGCGGCGCAGCGCCGCCTCGCTGTGCCCTCCGATCAGGATCGGAATCGGCTGGCGAGGGACCGGGCAGAGCTTCACCGGCTCGAAGCGGTAGTGCTTCCCGTGATAGCCGAAGTAGTCGCCCCGCGAGAGCCCACGGACGATCTCGATCGCCTCGTCGAGCCTCGCGCCGCGCGTCTTCCACTCCGTCCCCGTGACCGCGAAGTCGTCGGGCCAGGGCGAGAGCCCGACGCCGAAGCCGAAGCGATCGCGCGTGAGCACGGCGACCGAGGTGGCCTGCTTCGCGACCAGCACGGGGTTCCGGATCGGGAGCTTCACCACGAAGGTGGTGAAGCGGATGCGGCGGGTCACGGCGCCGAGGGCGGGAATCAGCGAGAAGGGCTCGAGGAAGGGCTTGTCCTCGAGGAAGCCGCGCTCGCCGTCGGCCGTATAGGGATACCGGCTGTCCGAGCGCTCGGGGTAGCAGAGGCTGTCGGGTACGACGAACGAGGCGTAGCCCGCCTCCTCCGCCGCCCGCACCAGCGTCTCGTACTGGGCGGGATCGCACATCGACTCGGCATACGAGAACCGCACCTTCCCTCCTACGCTGGCTTCTTCGAGCGATCGCTCCCGCCCGGGGTCGCCGGAGCGAGGAGCGCGCTCCTGCGCGTGCTCCAGTTGGTCTCCTCGACGCGCTCGGCGATCCGCCAGCCGTCGCGGGTGCGCACCAGGCGATCGTGGTAATGGCCTCCGTCCACGAAGAGGCGCGTGCCGCCGGCTGCGTCGGGGACGGCCATCGGGTTCAGGAACGCCGATCGACAGCGTGCGGTGTCGCCGTGGATCTCGATCTCGCGGTTCACGACCAGATGCTGCCCGGCGGGAAAGCTCGCCATCACCTTCTCGAGCCAGGCCCGCACCTCGGGGAGGCGACCGCGGATGCCTCCGGCCGAGGTGTAGTCGAGGGTCGCGTCCGGCAGGAAGCAGCTCGCGAAGCGCTCCCAGTCCCGGGCGTCGAGGGCGGAGGCGTAGCGCGTGAGGAGGTCGTCGATCTCGAGCCGGTCGGCGATCTCCTGCGGGCTGAGCCGCGGCATCACTGGATTCCCCTCGCCACGCGGGCGGCCGAGAGCATCGCGCCCTCCACGTAGCCCACGCCGTCGCAGTCGCCGAGCGCGATCACCTCCGGCGCCAGGCCCTCGAGCGCGGCGGCGAGGCCCCGGTCCTCGCGCGCGCCCACGGCCAGGATCACGTGATCGGCCGGAGCCGTGGCGCGCGCGCCGGCGGCGTCGACGAAGGCGACGCCCGCCTCCTCGATCGCCTCCACCCGGGCACGCGTCACCAGCGTCACGCCGTGCTCACGCAGCTCGAAGAGCGCGCGCCAGCGGCGCGGGAGCGCCATCTCGGCGCCCAGGGTGGCCGACTCCTCCAGCACGGTGACGCTGCGCCCGCGCTCGCACAGGAACTCCGCGAGCTCGAGCCCGACAAGCCCGCCGCCGACGATCACCACGCGCTTTCCAAGCGGCATCCAGCGCCGGGTGGCCTCGCGGGCGAGGGCCGCGTTGGAGGTCGCGCCCACCAGCCGCCCCGCGCCCACCACCGCCCGCTGGAGCAGGGAGAGCTTCTGCTTCGCCACCTCGGGATCGCTTCCGGTGAGGAGCGCGCGCAGATCGTCGCCGGAGAGCACGTTCGGCCGCTCGGCGCCGGGGATGGGCGGCTTGTCGCGCCGCGCGCCGGTGGCGACCAGCACCACGTCCGGGGCCAGGGAGCGGACGAGCGACGCCGTCGCCGCGATGCCGAGGCGAACCTCGACTCCCGCCTTCCGTACCTGCGTCTCGAGCCACTCCACCAGGCGTCCGTTCGGCTCGTAGACCAGCGAGGAGAAGAAGAGCGTCCCGCCGAGCCGGCTCTGCCGCTCGAGGAGCGTCACCCGATGCCCGCGCAGCGCCGCGATGCGCGCCGCCTCCATCCCCGCCGGCCCGCCGCCCACCACCAGCACGCGTCGGGGCTGCTTCGCCGGCTCGATCGCGTGCTCCGCCTCGCGGCCGCAGGCGGGGTTCACCGCGCAGACCGTGCGCTCCAGCAGGAAGATCTTCGACACGCAGGTGTAGCAGTAGATGCAGGGCCGCACGTCCTCGGGCCGGCCCTCGGCGAGCTTCCGCGGAAGCTCGGGATCCGCCAGGAGCTTGCGCGCCATGGCGACGAAGTCGATGCGGCCCTCGCGGATCGCGGCGTCGGCCGCGGCGGGCTCGATGCGCCCCACCGCGATCACCGGAATCCGCAGGCGCCGCTTCATCGCCTCCGCGAAGCCCAGGAAGCCCGCGGGCTGGTGGACGAGAGGCGCGTCGGTGAAGGCCACGCCCGAGGTCGGATCGGCGTAGGCGCTCACGTGGATCGCGTCGGCCCCGGCCGCCTCGGCGAGCTCCGCGGTGCGGAGCGCGTGCTCGAGCTCGATCCCCCCCTCGATCCGGAGCTCCGTCGCGTCGAGCCGCACCCACACCGCGAGCGCGCCCTCCACCCGCGACTTGACCGCGCGCAGCACCTCGCAGAGCAGCCGTGCGCGGTTCTCGAGCGAGCCCCCGTACTCGTCGCTCCGGCGGTTCGAGGCCGGCGAGAGGAAGGACGAGATCAGGTAGCCGTGCGCGCCGTGGATCTCGATGGCGTCGAAGCCCGCGCGCCGCGCGCGATCGGCGGCGTCGGCGAAGCGCTCGACGAGCTGCGAGATCTCGGGCTTCGTCATCTCGTGGAGCGCGAGCCGCGCGCCGGGCCGGGTGTAGGGCGAGGTCAGGGCGGCGATCTCGGCGGGCGCGAGGTCGTTCAGGATGTCGCCGGCCGGGCCCGACACCACGGAGGGAACCTGGAGCGGCCGGCCCGCGGCGACGTCCTGCAGCGCCACCTTCCCCGCGTGCTGGAGCTGGAGCGCGATCCTCGCGCCGTGGGCGTGGACGCGCGATACGAGCGCCCGCAGGCCCGGCAAGAAGCGATCGTCGGAGCACGCGACCTGGTTCGGGATGCAGGCCCCGTCCGGGAAGGCCACCGCTCCCACGCCGACCACCACGAGGCCGACTCCACCGCGAGCGCGCTCCTCGAAGTGACGCTGCATGCGCTCGCCGACCTGCCCGTCGGGCTCGGCGAAGTTCGTCCCCATCGGCGCCATCAGGATCCGGTTGCACAGCTCGATCGGCCCGATCCGTCCGGGCGAGAGCAGGTGGCGGAGCGGAGCGCTCACGGAGCCGGCTTCTTCCAGCGGCTGGCCGTGATCTCGAGGCTCGGGATCTCGGCGCGGCGCACCACCTCCTCGAAGGTGCGCTCGTAGCCCGTGTGCCGGATCTTCCAGCGCCCGTCCAGCTTGACGTACTCGTCGCGGTAGAAGGCGGCGCCGTGCACGGTGATGCCGGCGTCGGTGTCGATGAAGGTGTCCTCGAGCGCCCAGATGCCCGTGGCCGTGGTGGGGCTCGAGAGCTCGATCTCGGGATGATGGCAGTGGTGGGCGGAGAGCACGCCCGGCCGACCCATCGCGTCCGTCAGGAACTTCAGGATCGCGTCACGACCCGAGAACGAGAACTTGCCGTCGCCGTAGGAGCTGGTCGCGTCCTCGACGAAGCAGTCGCGCATCTCGTCCCAGAGCTTCCAGTCGAGGGCGCGGAGGTAGCGGTACTTGAGCCGGCGGATGGCCTCGATCTCGAGCAGCCCCTGGATGGCGTCCATCGGGTCCTCCCGGCCCCCCCCGGCCCATTCTCTCTTGAAGCGCCCCCGGTCGTCAGCAATAATGGAACACGTTTCATTTTTCTTGCACCCATCGAGCTCCAGGACGGACGAACCGGCCGATGCAGATCGACCTCACCGCCGAGCAACACGCCCTGCGAAAGGAGCTCCGGGCCTACTACCGCGAGCTCTTCACGCCCGAGTTGCGTGCGGCGCTCGACGCGGAGTTCGAGGAGGTGGGCGGGCCGGTCTACCGGCAGGTGGTGGCCCGCATGGGCCGCGACGGCTGGCTCGGCATCGGCTGGCCCCGGGAGTGGGGCGGGCAGGGCCGGGGCCCGATCGAGCAGCTCGTCTTCTGGGAGGAGACCTACCGGGCCCGGGCGCCCCTCCCGATCATCTCCGTGAACACCGTCGGGCCGACGCTCATGCGCTACGGCAGCGAGGAGCAGAAGCGCAGCCTCCTCCCGGGCATCCTGCGCGGCGATCTGCACTTCGCGATCGGCTACACCGAGCCCGGCTCGGGCACCGACCTGGCGTCGCTCCAGACGCGGGCCGTGCGGGACGGCGACCACTGGGTGATCGACGGCCAGAAGATCTTCACCACCCACGCGAACGACGCGGACTACGTCTGGCTCGCCGTTCGCACCGATCCCGCGGCCCCGAAGCACAAGGGCATCTCGATCATCCTGGTGCCGACCTCGACTCCCGGCTTCTCGGTCACGCCGATCCGCACGCTCGGCGGCGAGCGCACCAACGCCACCTACTACGCGAACGTGCGCGTGCCGGTCTCCAGCACCGTCGGTCCGGTGAACGCGGGCTGGAGCCTCATCACCTCCCAGCTCAACCACGAGCGCGTGACGCTCGCAACCCCGGGCACCGCGGATCGCGCGCTCGACGAGGTGTGGGCCTGGGCCATGAAGAGCGGGCCGGCCGGGCGGCCCGTCGACGAGCCGTGGGTGCAGCTCTCCCTCGCGCGCTGCTACGCCAAGCTCGAGGCCCTGAAGGTGCTGAACTGGCGCTCGGCCTGGTCGCTGGAGGCGGGACAGCCGCATCCGGCCGAGGCCTCGGCGGTGAAGGTGATGGGGAGCGAGTTCTTCGTGGAGTGCTACCGGCTGCTCCTCGAGATCACGGGGCTCGCCGGCACCGTCGTGGCCGGGGAGCCGGGCTGCCTCTTCGGCGGCTTCCTGGAGCGCGCCTATCGCGCGGCCACCACGCTCACCTTCGGCGGCGGCGTGAACGAGATCCAGCGCGACATCATCGCGATGACGGCGCTGGGGCTGCCGCGCTCCCGGAGACCCGACCGATGATGGAGAGGGCCGAGCTCGAAGCGCGCCTCCAGACCTACGTCGGGAAGACCACCGGGCCTCCCTTCACCGCGCTCGACCCCGTGAACGAGGCCATGATCCGCCACTGGTGCGAGGCCATGGGCGATCAGCTTCCGGTGTACACCGATCCGGAGGCGGCGCGGCGCTCGGGGCACGGCGGGCTGGTGGCGCCGCCGACCATGCTCCAGGCCTGGATCCTGCGCGGCATGGCGATGGCCGCGCCGTCCCAGGAGTCCGGCGACCTCCAGCTCGAGATCGGCCACCTGCTGGCCGACGCCGGCTATCCCTCGGTGGTGGCCACCAACTGCGAGCAGGAGTACCTGCGCTACCTGCGCCCCGGTGATCGCGTGGTGGCCGAGACGGTCTTCGAGTCGATCTCCGAGCAGAAGGCCACGGCGCTCGGCATCGGCTACTTCATCGACACCCGCACCACCTTCCGCGACCAGCGTGGCGAGGTGGTGGGCTGGATGACCTTCCGCATCCTGCGCTTCAAGCCGAACCAGCCCGCCCAGGCCGCGAGCCCCCGGGCGGCCGCGCCCGCGAAGCCGCGCCGGCTGCGCCCGCCCCTCGGCCACGACAACCGCTGGTGGTGGGAGGGGATCGAGGCCGGCGAGATCCGGATCCAGCGCTGCAAGGGCTGCAAGACGCTGCGGCATCCCCCGCGACCGATGTGCGGCGAGTGCCAGTCCCTCGACTGGGACTGGATCGTCTCGCGCGGCCTGGGCACGGTGTACAGCCACGTGGTGATGCACCACCCGCCGGTCCCGGGCTACGAGCTTCCGCTCTCGGTGGCGCTGATCGAGCTCGACGAGGGGACGCGCCTGGTGGCGAACGTGGCCGGCTGTACCCCGTCGGAGGTGAAGATCGGGATGCGCGTGCAGGCCCGGATCGAGCTCGCCGACGACGAGATGAAGCTCCCCTTCTTCTACCCGGCGACGAGCTAGGCATGGACTTCCGCTTCAGCGACGACCAGAACGGGATCCGCGAGCTCGCGCGCGGGATCCTGGAGAAGGAGCTCGGGCAGGAGCGCCTGCGCGCCGCCGAGGCCACGCCCGAGCGCATCGACGCCGCGCTCTGGAAGACCCTGGCGGATGCGAACCTCCTCGGTGTCGCGGTGCCGGAGGCGCAGGGCGGGATGGGCCAGGGGCTCCTCGAGCTGCTGGTGCTGCTGGAGGAGATCGGCCGCGCGGTGGCGCCGGTGCCGGCCCTCCCCGCGCTGGTGCTGGCGGGCCTTCCGATCGCGCGCTTCGGGAGCGAAGCGCAGCGCGAGGCGTGGCTACGCCCGCTGGCCGCCGGGGAGGCGATCCTCACCGGCTCGGTCGCGCCGCCGGGTCCCGCCGGCGAGCCGCGCTGCACCACGCGCGCGCGCGCCGAGGGCAGCGGATTCGTGCTGGAGGGCACGGAGCACCTGGTGCCGGCGGCCGGCTCCGCCGTGCGCAGCGTGCTGCCGGCGTCCCTGCCGGACGGCGGGTTCGCGCTCTTCCTGGTCGATCCCAGGGCGCCGGGTGCCCGCGCCACGGCGCAGCGCACCTCGACCCGCGAGCCCCTGTTCGATCTCGAGCTCGACGGCGTGCGCGTGGGCGCCGAGGCCCGGCTCGAGGGCGGCGCGGCGGCGCTGCGCTGGCTCCACGACGCCGCGCTGGTCGCGCTCTGTGCCACGCAGGTGGGTGTCGCCGAGCGCGCCCTGGAGATCACCGCCCGTCACGTGGCGGAGCGCCAGCAGTTCGGCGTCCCGATCGGCTCGTTCCAGGCGGTGCAGCATCGGGCGGCCGATTGCTGGATCGACCTCCAGGCCATGCGCTGGACCTGCTGGCGCGCGGCGGCGCGGCTCGCCGAGGGCCTCGACGTCTCCCGCGAGACGGCGGTGGCGAAGTTCTGGGCCGCCGAGGCCGGCTCGCGCATCGCCAGCGCCGCGCAGCACCTGCACGGAGGTCTCGGCGCGGACGTCGACTACCCGATCCATCGCTACTTCCTCTGGTCCAGAGCCCTCGAGCTCGCGCTCGGCGGCGCCACGCCGCAGCTCGCGCGGCTCGGGCGCGAGCTCGCGCGCGGCCCCGCCCACGCGGGCCTCGCCTGAGCCGGCCACCTCCCGGAGGAGCAGACATGAGGACGCGTTCCTTCGAATCCATCCAGGTCGGCGAGGCGCTGCCCGAGCTCGCGATCCCCATCACTTCCACGCTGGTCGTGGGAGGCGCTCTCGCCTCGCGCGACTTCACGCCGGTGCACCACGACAAGGCCGCGGCCCAGGCCCAGGGCATGCCGGACGTGTTCATGAACATCCTCACCACCAACGGCCTCGTGGGGCGCTACGTGACGGACTGGGCGGGGCCGGACGCGCGAATGCGAAACGTCGCGATCAAGCTCGGCGCGCCGAACGTGCCGGGCGACACCATGAAGATGCAGGGGAGCGTGAAGAGCACCGATCCGGCCAAGGGCGAGGTGGTGGTGGAGGTCGCCGGCCGGAACGGCTGGGGCAGCCACGTGACGGGGACCGTGCGCGTCGCGCTCCCGAGGGGCGCGCGATGAGGACGAGCCCGCTCCGCGACGCCGCCGCCATCGTGGGCATCGGTCAGACCGAGTTCTCGAAGAACTCCGGTCGCTCGGAGCTCCAGCTCGCCGCCGAGGCGGTGCGCGCGGCGCTGGCGGACGCGGGCATCGCGCCGAGCGAGGTGGACGGCCTCACCACCTTCACCATGGATACGAACGACGAGATCGAGGTGGCGCGGGCGGTCGGGATCGGCGACCTCACGTTCTTCGCGCGCACGCCCTACGGCGGCGGCGCCGCGATCGGCGTGGTCCTCCACGCGGTGATGGCCGTCGCCACCGGCGTGGCGGACTGCGTGGTGGTCTACCGCGCCTTCAACGAGCGCTCGGGCCGGCGCTACTCGACGGGCGTCTCCGAGCCGCTCGTCACCGCCGACGCCATCCACTGGTCGTGGTACATGCCCTATGGGCTCCTCACCCCCGCCTCCTGGGTCGCGATGTACACCCAGCGCTACATGCACGAGTACGGCTGCACCGGGCGCGACCTGGCGCAGGTGGCGGTCTCCACGCGCAGGCACGCCGTCAACAACCCGAACGCCTTCTTCCACGGCCGGGAGCTCACGATCGAGGAGCACCAGGCCTCGCGCTGGATCGCCGAGCCGCTGCGTCTCTTCGACTGCTGCCAGGAGAGCGACGGCGGCTGCGCGCAGGTGATCGTCTCGGCCGAGCGCGCGCGGGCGATGAAGGCGAAGGGCGCGCTCGTCCGCGGCGTGGCCCAGGCCGCGGGGCGCGACCAGGAGAACATGACGAGCTTCTACCGGCCGAGCATCTCGTACCTCCCCGAGATGGACCGGGTGGCGCAGCAGGCCTACGCCATGGCCGGCATCCGCCCTCGCGACGTCGACGCCGCGATCCTCTACGACGCCTTCACGCCGGTGGTGATGTGGCAGCTCGAGTCGTGGGGCTTCTGCGGCCGGGGCGAGGCCAAGGACTTCGTGAAGGACGGAAACCTCGAGCTCGGCGGTCGCCTTCCGTGCAACACCCACGGCGGGCAGCTCAGCGAGGCCTACATCCACGGCATGAACGGGGTGAACGAAGGCGTGCGGCTGATCCGCGGCACGTCGATCAACCAGCCGAAGCGAAACGAGCACGTGCTCGTGACGGCCGGCGTCGGCGTGCCGACGAGCGGCATGATCCTCGGTCCCCTCTGAGGACCGGAGAGAGGAGCCAGCATGCGGGAAGCAGTCATCGTCGAAGCCCTCCGGACGCCGATCGCGCGCGGCAAGATGGGCAAGGGGGATCTCTCCGGGATCCATCCGGCGGCGCTCCTGGGCTGCGTGCAGCAGGGCCTGATCGCGCGCGCCGGGATCGACCCCAGGGAGATCGAGCAGGTGATCGGCGGCTGCGTGACCCAGGCGGGCGAGCAGTCGAACAACGTCACGCGCAACGCCTGGCTCTCCACAGGGAAGAGCTGGCACCCGGGCGGGACGACGGTGGATGCCCAGTGCGGGTCCGGCCAGCAGGCGAACCACCTGGTGCGCGCGCTGGTGCAGGTGGGCTCGATCGACGCCGGCATCGCCTGCGGCGTGGAGGTGATGAGCCACGTCGGACTCGGCGCCAACGTGATGAACGGGCCGGGCTTCTTCCAGACGCCGAACTGGCCCTGGGACCAGCCGATGACCCAGTTCGAGGCGGCGGAGCGGATCGCGCGCAACCGCGGCATCACGCGCGAGGACGTGGACCGCCTCGGGCTGGCCTCCCAGGAGAAGGCCGCGAAGGCCCAGGCCGAGGGGCGCTTCGAGCGGGAGATCCTGCCGATCGAGGCCCCGGTGATGGGCGACGACGGCAAGCCCACCGGCGAGACGCGCAAGGTGACGCGTGACCAGGGCATCCGCCCCAGCAGCTACGAGGGGATCGCGGCGCTCAAGCCCGTGATGGAGGGCGGCATCCACACCGCCGGCAACTCGTCGCAGATCAGCGACGGCGCCGCGGGCGTGCTCTGGATGACGGCGGAGAAGGCGAAGGCGCTCGGCGTGCGGCCGCGGGCGCGCATCGTGCAGGACGTGGTGGTGGGCGCGGACCCCTACTACCTGCTGGACGGGCCCATCGACGCCACGCGAAAGCTCTTCGAGAAGACCGGCCTCACGATGTCGGACATCGACCTCTTCGAGGTCAACGAGGCCTTCGCGGCGGTGGTGCTCTCCTGGGCGCGCGTCATGGGCGCGGACCTGGAGCGGGTGAACGTGAACGGCGGAGCGATCGCGCTCGGGCACCCCCTCGGCGCAAGCGGCGCGCGCCTTGTCACGATGCTCGTCCATGAGCTCGCACGGCGTGGCGGCCGGTACGGCCTCGCGACGATGTGCATCGGGGTTGGCCAGGGCATCGCGACCGTGATCGAGCGCGTGGAGGCCTGACCGCTGGGCGGCCCCGTGCCGGCCACGAGTGCGACCGGCGCTCCGGACCAGCCGGCAGCCGCGGTCCCGGACGGGGTGCGGGATCCTGCGTACCCCGCGATCGTCACGCGCGACCTGGCGAAGCGCTACGGGGGCGTCGTCGCGCTCGCGGGCCTGAGCCTCTCCGTCGGCCGCGGCGAGGTGTTCGGATTCCTCGGCCCGAACGGGGCCGGCAAGACGACGGCGGTGAAGCTGCTCCTCGGCCTCAGCGCGCCGAGCTCCGGGTCCGGGTCGCTCCTCGGGGCGCCGCTCGGCGACCGCGCGGCACGCCGGCGGATCGGCTACCTGCCCGAGCTGTTCCGGTACCAGCCCTGGCTGACGGGCCGCGAGGTGCTCGCACTCCACGCGGAGCTCGCCGGGATCCATCCCGACCTCCGCGAGCGGGAGATCCGCGCGGCGCTCGACCTGGTTGGTCTCGCCGGTCGCGAGGACGCGCGGGTCGGGACGTACTCGAAGGGGATGCAGCAGCGGCTCGGCCTCGGCGCCGCGCTGCTCGGGGGGCCGGAGCTCGTCCTCCTCGATGAGCCCACGTCGGCGCTCGACCCCGTGGGCCGACAGGACGTTCGCCGGATCATCCACGACCTGCGGGCCCGCGGCACCACGGTGTTCCTCAACTCGCACCTCCTCGGCGAGGTGGAGCGCGTCTGCGATCGAGTCGCGATCGTCGACCATGGCCGCGTGATCGCGTCGCAGACCATGCCGGAGTTGCTCGCTGCGCGCGCGGTCCGGATCCGCGTGACGGGCCTGCGCGTCGGTGACGCGGCGGCGCTCGCGGCGTTCGGGCGCATCGCGTCGGACGGCGAGTGGCTGTCGATCGCGGACATGGACCTCGATCGCGTCCCCGACCTCGTTGCCGCCGTGGTGGCACGCGGCGGGCGTGTCCACGCCGTCATCCCCGGCCGGGAATC
>JAWOLJ010000106.1:0-12224 GCA_033853555.1 Myxococcota bacterium | reverse complement strand
CCGACCGAAAAGAAGGCCAGGGCTTTACAGATGGCGTGATTAAGCGTGTGCCAGAGTGCGGCAAAGGTGCCGACCCCACCCAGCCCGAGCCCCAGCGCAATGATGCCCATGTGCTCGACGCTGTGATACGCCAGCAGGCGCTTGCCGTCGTGCTGAAAAACGATGAACGCGGCGGAGATCAGTATCGAGAACACGCCGAACGCTTTGAGGAGTTCGCCGCCCCACTCGGTCCGGCCGGTGGCGCCCTCCACCAGAGGCAGATAGCGCATGATGCAGTACAGGGCCGTGTTCAGCATGAACCCCGAGAAGAGCGCCGAAACCGGCGCCGGCGCCTGGCTGTGCGCGTCCGGAAGCCAGCTGTGCAGCGGGGCGAGCCCCGCTTTCGTTCCGTAGCCCACCAGGACAAAGATGAACGCCAGCTTCATGGAGCCGGGGGCCAGCCCCGAGGCCGCATCGCGGAGGCGGGTCCAGAGCAGCATGTCCGCCACATCCATACCCAGCCGCTGTGCCGAGGCCGCGACCAGCAGGGTTCCCATGAAGGCGAACGCGACACCGACCGAGCAGACGACGAGGTACTTCCACATCGCCTCGAGGGATAAGGGGGTCACATGCACGCAGATCAGGAACGCCGTCAACAGCGTCGTGGCCTCGATCCCCACCCACATCAGCCCGAGATTGTTCGAGAGCAGGACCGCGGTCATCGCCGCTGCCGAGCCAAACCACAATGCTCCGAACTTCCGGGCAGCGGACAGAGCCAAGCGACCTTCAGCCAGCTCGCTCCAGAAATATCCCCAGGCGAAGATCGAGCTCGCGCCGAAGACCATTGCCAAGACCGCGAGGTGATATGCCGAAAGGGCATCCAGATAGATCCAGGCGCGGGCGGCGACGAGCGGCCCCGCCGACATTGCGGTCATGGCCGTGATCCCGGCTAGCGCGGCCCAGGCGGTCCCGCCAGCGGACGCCAGCATGAGGATCTGACGAGCCGAGCGACTCATCGTGCAGGCGGCACAGAGCAGGATGGGGAAGGTCAGCACAGAAAGGAGCAGCATCGCGGATTCCATCACTCAGCCCCGCAGCCTATCCAACTGGTCCACGTCGAGATGATCGAATTCTCGACTGATGTGATAGGCGGCGATGCTCATGATGAACACGGCCACGAACACGTCCATCAGGACTCCCAGCTCGACGAGCAGCGGCACTCCGCCGACCAGCGCCACACCGAACGTATAAATCCCGTTTTCGACCACGATGTATCCGATGACCTGGCTGAGCGCCGTGCGGCGACTCACGGTCAGAAAGAGCCCAATCAGGAGTGTCGCCAATCCCGCGGGGATGGCCAGCGAGAGGTCCGTATCGACGACGGGCAGCGCAATCCGACCGGCGGTCCACAAGGCAAAGAGCACGGCAGCGATGCCGACCACCAACGAAAGGGTGTAGCCCACGAACGGCTCGGCCTCGCGGCGGACTTCGCTGTCACGCAGGATGCGGCGCAAGAGGGCGGGAAAAACAGCCCCCTTGAGCACCATCGATCCAAACGACAGCACCCATGGACGCAGCGCACCCTCGCCAGCATGCAAGAGCAGCGGCAAGAGGCTGACCACGACCCCCTGCAGTGCGACCAGGGTCACCGCACTGCGCAGGCGGCCGGTACCCAGCAAGAGGAGATTGGTGACAATCAGCAGTGCAATGACTGCATCGACACCGACGCCGTTCGTCATACGCTCACACCAGCACCAGCACAAGCGCCACGACGGCCAAGCTGATCGCTCCGACCAAGAGCTTCGGCACGCGGACCAGCCGAAGCCGCGCCATAGAGGATTCAACAATCCCTACTGCTACTGACACGGCCAGCATGCCGGCGAAAAAAATGGCGGCATTGGCCAGCGGGTTCCCGGTTCGCATCGGCACGACCAAGCCGACCAGGAGTGCGCCGAAGATCCAGAGTTTCAGCGCCGCGCCGTAAACGACAAAGGCCAAATCCGGGCCACTGTGGTCGAGGACCATCACCTCGTGGATCATCGTGAGCTCGAGGTGGGTGTTGGGATCGTCCACCGGCACGCGCGAGTTCTCGGCCAGCAGCACCACGAAGAGCCCGACGGCCACCAGCCAGAGCGAGGCCGTGGGCAGGCCGTGGAAGTCGTGCACGATCGGAGCCTGCAGCATCGGCGTCAGGCTGAGCGAGCCCGAGAGCCGGATCAGCACCACGAAGGCCAGAAAGAGCGCGGGCTCCGCCAGGCAGGCGAAGGTGACCTCGCGGGCGGCGCCCATGCCTTCGAACGAGGAGCCGGTGTCGAGGGCGGCCGCGGTCAGGAAGAAGCGCGCCAACGCGAACAGGTAGGCGAAGAGCACCAGGTCTCCGCCGAAGCGCAGCGGTGCCTGCGCGGCGCCGAAGGGCGTGAGCGCGCCCGCCAGCGCGATCGAGACCACGCCGACGACGGGAGCCGCGCGGAACACCCAGCTCGTGGTGGTGCTCAGCACCATCTCCTTGCGGAAGAGTCGCAGCAGGTCGTAGTAGGGCTGGAGGAGAGGCGCACCCGTGCGGCCGCCGCACCAGGCCTTGGTCTTCTGGATCACTCCCAGGAGCAGCGGGGGAAGCCCCAGCAGCAGCAGGAAGTGGACCAGGACGCTCTCGATCTCCACCGACCCCGTCATTCCGACGCCTCGCCTGCCGGAGCCGGCCCTAGCGGCCGAGCGCCAGCGCACCGATCAGGGCTCCGAGCACGTACAGCAGATAGACCTGCACCGGACCGCGCTGCAGCGCCCGAGCCCGGGAGAGCCCGCGATCGAGCCACGAGAGGAGCGGAAGCACGCCCCGATCCAGAATCGTGTCGGGCACCCGGGTCTCGAAGCGCGTGGCCGCGGGAAAGAGTCCTCGAAGGCGCGGCCCCACCGTGCGCGGCCAGAGCGCCCAGTCGAAGAGCGAGGCCAGGAGCTCCGAGAAGGACGCCGCCGTGTACTGCATGCGCGGGCTCGGGCTCGCGTAGCCGCAGTCCCAGGTGGCGCGCCGTGGCGCGCGCGCGCTGCGGCGCACGGCGAGCGCCCCACCGGCCACGCTCGCTACCAGGAGGAGCAGGCTCGCCTGCGAGATCGAAGCGAGCGGCGCGAGCTCCGAGAGCCGGCTCGCGCTCCCGGAGAGGCCGGGCTCCCAGGCCACGACCGCGCGCCACAGCCAGCCCTCGGCCAGCCCGGGCTGCACGCCGAGCACGAGACAGGCTGCGGCGAGCAGCCCCATCGGCCCGAGCATGCAGAGGCCGGGATCGTGCGCACCCTCGGCGGCGGGGCTGCGCGGCGACCCGGCGAACGCGACACCACCGAGCTTCACGAACGCACCGAGCGCGAGCGCCCCCGTCATCGCCAGGACGGGCGCCGCCAGGGCCGCCCAGACCCAGCTCGCTCCCGCCCCGAGTGCGGCGGTGCGAAACAGGCCGAGATAGATCGCGAACTCGCTCACGAAGCCGTTCAGCGGCGGGAGCCCGCAGATGGCCACGGCTCCGACGCAGAAGAGCCCGAAGGTCCGCGGCATGCTGCGGGCCAGGCCGCCGAGCCGCGAGAGCTCCCGCGTCGCCGTGGCGTGGAGGACGCTTCCGGCGGCGAGGAAGAGCAGGGGCTTGAAGAGAGCGTGGTTCAACACGTGGAGGAGCGCCCCAGCGAGCCCGAGCACCACCCAATCGCTGCGGCCGAGGGCGCGCCCGCCGCAGGCCAGGCCGAGGCCGAGGATCACGATCCCGACGTTCTCGATGCTGCTGTAGGCCAGCACGCGCTTCAGCTCCTGCTGCGCCACCGCGAAGGCGATCCCGAGAACGGCCGAGAGACCGCCGAGCGCGAGGAGCGTGCCGCCCCACCAGAGCGGGGGATGCGGCAGCAGCGCGCACACCCGCACGATCCCGTACACGCCGGTCTTGAGGAGCACGCCGGAGAGCAGGGCCGAGACGTGGCTCGGGGCGTTGGCGTGCGCTCCGGGGAGCCAGACGTGGAGCGGCACGATCCCCGCCTTCATGCCGAAGCCCACCACGCCGAGCACGAAGGCGCCCGCCGCGATGCCGGCGGGAAGCTCCCGCGCGAGGCTCGGCCAGAGCTCGAAGGATCCGCTCGCGAGGCGCAACAGCGCGAAGCAGCCGATCAAGCAGAGCGTGCCGGCGTGGGTGGCGACCAGATACACCCAGCCGGCCCGTCGCACCTCCACGCGGTCCTCCTCGGCGCAGATCAGAAAGAAGGCGGCGAGCGCCATCGCCTCCCAGGCCACGAGGAAGAGCAGCGCGTCGCGCGCCAGCACGACGCCGATCATCGCCGCGTTGATGAGGCCCCAGCACAGCTCGACACGGGCGGCGCTCGGATGCTCCGCGGCGCGCCAGTAGCCGAGCCCGTAGATCGAGCCGAGCGCGGCGATTCCGAGGATCGGCAGCAGGAAGAGGGCCGTCAGGCCGTCCATCCCCACCGCGAAGCGGCCGATCGGGAGCGCCCACGCCCGCGCGAAGAGCGAGGCGGGCTCGGTGGCTGAGACGTGGATCGCGAGGCCGATCGCGCCGGCCAGCGAGCCGAGCAGCACGAGCGCGCAGGCCGCCCGCTGCCCCGCCGGGCTCCCGCGCCGCAGCAGGAGAGCGGGCACGCCGCTCGCACCGATGCAGGCGGCCGCGACGAGCTCGCTCAGGACGTCGAGCGCCATGCCCCTCCCCTCGCGCCGCGCGCCCGGCGCCGCGCCGCCCTCACCATCCGAGGAGCCGACGCAGCAGATCGCCGAGCGGCACCACCTGGAGCAGCAGCAGGCAGAGCGCGATCAAGATATACACGAGATAGCGTTGGACACGCCCCTGTTGGAACGCGCGCAGCGGACCGAGCCCGCGCCGGACGGCCGCCCATCCGGGCAGCAGCCACGCCTCCAGGACCGGATCGGAAACGTGGCTCTCGAACTCCGACGGCGCCGGGAAGAGCTCTTGGCGCACGCCACCGCGGAATCGCGGGCGGAGCAGCCAGCCGAGGAGCCGGACCAGCATCTCGGCAAAACCCGATGCGGTGTAGGCCATCCTCGCGCTCGGCGCCGCGAAGCCGCAATCCCAGGTGAGGCCGGCGGCGGGCGGCCTGCGCGCGAGATGCGCCTGGAGCAGCGCCGCCGCGCCGGCGACACCGGCCAGGAGCGCGGCGTTCCCGATCAGGAGCGGCTCCCAGGGCACGAGCGCGCTCAGCGGGGGCGGCGGCGTCGCGACGCGCAGCCAGCCCGCGGCGACCCGGTCGAGCGCCGGCATCACCAGCACCGGGAAGCATCCGATCGCGAGGCAGGCGGCCGCGAGGAAGCCCATGGCGACGAGCATGCTGCGCGGCGACTCGTGGGCGCGGGCGGCGGCGGCGGAGCGGGCGGGGCCCAGGAATACGCCGCCCCAGGCCTTCACGAAGCAGGCCACTGCGAGCGCCCCCACCATCGCCAGCACCGGGGCGGCGAGCGCGGCGGCAGCCCACGGTCCCGGCACCGGATCCCCGGCGACGCGGAAGAGCCCGAGGGTGACCAGGAGCTCGCTCACGAAGCCGTTCAGCGGCGGGAGCCCGCAGATCGCGACCGCTCCCAGGGCGAAGAGCGATGCGGTGCCCGCCATCGAGCGGCCGAGACCTCCGAGCCGCTCGAGGTCGCGGGTGCCCGTGCCGTGCAGCACGGACCCGGCTCCGAAGAAGAGCAGCGCCTTGAACAGGCCGTGGTTCCATACGTGGAGCAGGCAGCCGCCGATCCCGAGCACGGCCCACACCGGCTGGTGTGCGCTCGCTCCGAGGAGCGCGAGCCCGAGGCCCATCACGATGATCCCGACGTTCTCGATGCTGTGATAGGCGAGGAGGCGCTTCAGATCGTGCTGGCCGAGGGCGAAGGCCACCCCGTAGAGCGCGCTCGCCGTTCCGAGCAGCAGCACCACGATCCCCCAGCCGGGCGCAGGCGGCGGCAGCAGCGTCAGGGTCCGCAACAGGCCGTAGATCGCCACCTTGAGCAGCACGCCCGAGAGCAGCGCCGAGACGTGCGAGGGCGCGCTCGCGTGGGCGTCGGGGAGCCAGAAGTGCAGCGGGACGATCCCGGCCTTCAGCCCGAAGCCGAGGAGCGCCAGCAGCAGCACCGCGCCGGTCACGCCGGCGCTCCGCGCCGCGTCGGGCAAGGGCTGGAGCTCCGGCGAGCCGGTGAGCGACCAGAGCAGGGCGAAGAGCGCGAAGAGGGCGAGGGTGCCGACGTGGGTCGCCACCAGGTAGAGCCAGCCGGCCCGCCGCACCGCCGCCTGCTCGTCCTCGGTGACCACCAGGAAGAAGGCCGCGAGGGCCATCACCTCCCAGGCGATCAGGAACGTGACGCCGTCCGCGGCGAGCGTCACGCCCGCCATCGCGGCGATCAGGAGACCGTAGAAGAAGCGCAGCCGGCCGCCGTCGAGCGGGTGCTCCGCCTGCCGCCAGTACCCGAGGCCGAACAGCGAGCCCGCCGCGCCGAGGACGTGCACCGGAAGCAGGAAGAAGGCGGCGAGCGGGTCCAGGCGCAGGCAGGTCGAGAGCCCGCCCATCACGCCGGGGAGGCGCAGCGATTCGGTGGGCTCGCCCAGCAGCAGGGCCAGGGCGGAGGCGGCCCCGACGGACGCACCCGCCAGCACGAGAGCGAAGGAGAGGCGCTGACTCCGGGAGGAGCGGCGGTCCATCCAGAGCCCGGGGAGTCCGCTGAGCGCCGCGAGCGCCGCGGCGGCCAGGCTGAGCTCCAGCCAGAGCGAGGGCTCGGTGGATCCCGGAATCGGCGTCTACTCGGGCTCGCGTCGCCCGGCGTCGGGCGGCGCGGAGGACGCAGCGCGCAGGCTCGCGAGCGCCGTCTCGGCCTTCTCCAGGGCCTCGAGGATCTCCTCGCGGGTCGCCTGTCGCCGAATGGTGTCGCGAAACTCCGGATCGCGCAGCGTGAAGCCGAGGCGCGACAGCAGGTGCAGGTGCGCGCGCACCGTCGGGCTGATCAGCGTGAAGAGGGTGTGCACGAGCTGCCCGTCCTGGGCGCCGAAGTCGACCGGCCGCTCCAGGAAGCAGAGCGTCACCATCGGGCGCGAGAGATGCAGCACGATGGGATTGCGGACGTGGGGGATCGCGATGCCGTCGCCGATCCCGGTGGAGCCGAGCGATTCCCGCGCCAGCAGGACCTGGTACAGGAACTCGCGATCCACCTCCTCGGGGAGCTTCATCGCGTCGACCACGGCTCGCAGCACCGAGGCCTTGTCGTGGCCCCCGATCCGGTAATGGATGCCCCCGGCCCGCAGCGCCTCGACCAGGCTCGGGGGAGTCCCCTCCGACTCCGGCTCGAGGAAGATCTCGGGGGAGACCTGGATCTTGCGCGCGGTGGCCCACTCCAGGAGCTCCGCGCGATTGATCCGGTACTGGTCGTTGATCCGGTAGGCGGGGATCACGCCCTGGCGGATCCAGCGGTAGACGGTCTTCTCCGACGCGTTCAGGAGCCGGGCCGCCTCGCGCACGGTCAGCTTCACGGTCGACTCACCCCCCTCCGCGCGAGCCGATTATCCCCGGCTCCGTCTCGTTGTCCAGGGATGAGAATCCATGAGAATGAGGGCCTTCGTTGGGCGAGACTGTCATCTGGCCGTCCCGCATGTCACGTCATGTCACGCGGTGGCTCGCGCTCCCCTTCCGGCCGGAGGTTCTGGAAGCCCGCGAGCAGAAGGAGATCGTAGGCCGCCTTGAGGGCGCCTCCGGCAACGAGGGGCCAGCCGAACGTGGAGAGCGAGAGCAGGTAGCCGGAGAGCAACGGGCTCGCCGCAGTGGCCAGGCTGCGCGGGAGGGCCGTCACGCTGGCGGCGGCGGGCCGTTCCTCGGGAGTGACGACCGCCATCACGTAGGAGGTTCTGGTCGGCACGTCCATCTGCGACAGCGCGCTCCGGACCAGCAGCAGGACGATCGCGATCGTGAGGTTCGGCGCGAAGGGCACCAGGATCAGACACACGTTCGACGGAAGATGGGTGAAGACCATGGTGCGGATCAGCCCGAGGCGCTCGGAGATCGGGACGGCGATCAGCTGGGAGAGGGCGGAGCAGAGCCCGGCCCAGAAGAGGATCGTGGACGCCGTCGCCAGCGAGAGATCGAACGCCCGGACCAGCCAGAACGCGAGCAGGGACTGCACGAAGAAGCCGGAGCCGAACGCGTCGATGCTGAACAGTCCCGCCAGGCGGTAGACGATGCCCGCCGACTCCCGCAGGGCTGGACGCGCGGCGTCGGCTCCGGACGGCGGCTCGATCGCCGGCGAGAGCCCGCGATAGAGGACCAGGGCAGCGAGCCCGAGCGCGGCGTAGAGCCAGCACATGCCCTGCAGGGCCGCGCTCCGAGCGAGTCCCAGGCGACCCGCGGCGAGGTCCGGCAGGGAGGCGGCCAGCGTCCCCGAGGCTCCCAGGATCGCTCCGACCAGGCTGTAGCGTGCAAAGAGCGCGGTCCGTCGCGCAGGCGCGACTCCGTCGGCGAGCAGCGACTGCTCGAGTGGCAGGAAGACGGTCACGTCCCCGGCGGTGGGATTCACGGTACCGACGAAGGCCACGACCAGGACCCAGCCATAGTCCCGGCTGAGAGCGAGACCCGCTCCCGTCGCAGCCATCAGCAGGCAGGCGCCCGCCAGCATGCGGCGGCGCGAGTGCCGATGGGCCCTGAATCCGACCCCGAGCGTCAACAACGACGAACCGAGCAGACTGCTCGTGACGATCGACCCGATGGCGAACGCCCCCAGGCCGCTCTGCTGCAGGTAGATCGGCAGGAGCAGCGCCATGAAGCCGTCGGCGAATGCGCGCAGGCTGCGTGCTGCGAGGATTCGCCGGACGTCGGCGGAAAGCCCGCTCGGGAGCGGCCGCCACCACTCGTCGCCGGTCAAGACGCTCATCTGCGCTCGATGGCGGCGACGGAATCCGTCACGACGGTCCCTCTCTGCCCGGCTCCCCCGCCCTACCGGCGCTTCAGCTTCTCCGGGTCGCCGCCGCAGTACAAGTAGAGCGCATCGTAGACGCACCACTCGCGCCGGTTGGTCTCGGAGTCGTCGTACTGCCAGGCCGCCGCCAGGCGCCGGAACCCCTCCGCCACCGCCTCGAGGCCGGCCGACTCCGGAGCGAGATCCGGACGGTGGGTGTCGGCTCCGCGTACGATCCGCGCGAGCCGATGGATGGCTTCGTCCTGCAGCCGATGCTTCTCGATCAGCGCGTCGAAGGAGCAGCGGTCTCCGTGATGACCGAGCTCGACACCCGGCGCGTCATAGGGGATCGCTCCCGTCTCGCGGACCACGCTGTCGAGCCGGTCCAGGGGGACGAACAGGAACTCGGCGGCGGGATCGATGAAGGTACGGATCAGCCAGGGACACGCCACGCGATCGACCTTCACGTTCGCTCGTGTCACCCATCTCACGAGGATCCTCCTTTCGAGATCACGGCGTCGGCCGGAGCACGAGGATCGACGCAGCGGAGCCGGAGGCCCGGGCCGGTACGGCGACGAAGAGGCGATCGAGCTCGCCCGCGAAGAGCGATGTGCGGGCACCCGGGGAGGTCGCGACGCGCTGGAGCCGCCGCAGGCCCGCGCCCTCGCCGGCGAAGACGTCCACCACGCCCTCGCCGCAGCTCACGTAGATCCGGCGGCGCCGGGCGTCGAAGAAGACGTCGTCGGCGTCGCCGCAGGTCCCGAGCGTCGCGATCACGCGGCCGTCGCGTGCGTCGAGCAGGACCAGTTGCGGCGGGCGCCGGAACACGACGGCGAGTCGTGCGCCGTCCGGGTCGAGCGCCATCGGGAAGTTCGCGCGGACGCCGGGCACCTCCCAGCGCGCGATCGCGCGCCCCGCTGCGAGGTCGACGATGCCGATCTCGCGTGCGTCGGGAAGGTTCACGAAGACGCGCTGGCCCGCGGGATCGATCTCGAAGGCCTCCGGATGGGCCGTCAGGGGGATGTCCGCGAGTCGGATCGGGCCACCAGGATCGATCACGGCGAGCCCGCCGGCGCCGTAGCCCACGACCACGTGACCGCTGCGCGGGTCGACCCGGACGTCGTCGGCGTCGTGGCCGAGCCGGATCTCGCCGGCCACCGACAGATCGTCCGCACGCACGATACGTACGCTGCCGTCGCCTCCATCGGCCACCACGATCCGATCGGAGCGCGCGACGTAGGCGATGCCCTGGGGCTCCCGGAGGCCCGAGATCCGACCGCTCGCCCGCGACTCATGGAGGTCGATCACGTCGACGGAGTCGTTGCCGAGCTCCGCCACCAGGAGCCGCTGGCGACCGGGGTCCAGGCTCAGGTGGTCGATCCGGCCGGTGACGTCCGGCAGCGGAATCGTCCGCTCCAGCACGAGAGTCCCGGGAGTGCCGGCGGCCAGGCCGGGCGCCGCGAGCGCCAGCACTGCCACCAGAGCGAGCGCGCTCACGCGCCGGCCGGCCTGCATGCGCACAGCCTAGCTCGTGGCTCCCCGCCCTCAGGCCCCGAGCTCCCCCGGACGACCAGGACCCCATGCAGCGGACCGCGGAGATGCGGTGCATGCATGGGCGCGGGGACGATCGCGGCGAGTGGGCGCGGGCTCTCGATCGAACCGGGCTGGATGCACCCGCTGCATCGGCCGGCGGAGCGGGCCCGCCCTGCCGGCTGGAGCGCGGCCTCCCAGACGCGACGTGAACCGTCCAGAACGAGGCGAGGCGGCCTCCTTTCGGGAGCCGCCTCGAGTCGAACGATCGCAGCGCTGTGTCAGCCGGTACGGCGTCGCAGCGCGGAGCCGACGATCAGGGCGCCGGCGCCGAAGACGAGCGCGGCGCTCGGCTCCGGAATCGGCGTGCCCCCTCCTCCGCCGCCGTTCACGAGGCTCACGCTGCCACCGTCCGCGAAGTTGATGACATGGATGCCGACGCGCAGATCTCCGTCCGCGAGAGCGGCGAGGAAGTCGCTCAGGTTCGAGTCGAAGACGTTCAGGACGATCCCGAGCGTCTCGCCGGGATCCACGCCGTTCTTCGCCGGCGGCGGGTTCGCCCCGGCGGAGAAATCCGCCGTGAAGTTCACCCCGGGATCGTTGCCACCCGGAAGATCGCCGGGCGACGCGGGGCTGGAGAAGCTGACCCCGTTCACGCTCGCGACGCTCAGCAGCGAGGCGATGCCCGAGATCAGCTCCTGGCCATCCTCGATGTAGACCTGGCCGACAGTGGACTGGGCGCCTCCGAGGGCGTTGGAGATCAGGAGCTCGATCTGGTTCGCGCCGTAGGTCTGGAACTGGCCGGTCACCTGGGTTTCAGCGATGCCGCAGTCGGTGGCTGCGCCGGACGTGATGCAGCTGAAGCCGAAGGCACTGGCCCGCTCGCCACCAAAGCCCATCAGGACCACGGCGAGGGCGAAGCCCGACAACATCCGCTTGAACAACTTCATGGGGCCTCCTGCGGGCCTCGGTGAGCGTCTCACCGGCCCGCACACGCCTACTCTACTTCGTGACCCTGGTCACCATCAAGGTGATGAGACGGCGTCCATGGGGCATCGCAGCCGGGTCCAACATGACCTCTCGCGGCCAGGGATTCCATCACTGAGCCACAGCGTTGCGGTCGAGACGTGCGCATTCGGCGGACCCCGCGGAGCCCGGGGGCGGCGGCGCCGCGCGGACCTGGCGGAGCGGCAGGATCGAGCGTGCGGCGAGACGCCTCCGGGCCCCGGGATCAGGTCTCCCGGGCCAGCGCCCTCAGCTCGCCTTCGCTCGCCGCATCCGCGGGCAAGAAGCTCTCGATCCGCAGGTCCTGGAGCGTGACGTCGCGGGGCGTCGCGAAGGTCGTGATCACCGAGAAGATCCGCAGCTCGAGCCCCTCGCGCTTCAGGTGGAGCGGGAGCACGGGCTGGGGCGGCCGGTCGAGGTCCGGCACGCGAACGCGCTCCGGGAGATCGGGCAGCCGGAGCATCTCGTCGAGAAGCTCGCCGAGCTCGGGATCCGGGCCCGCGAAGGCGACGTCGCGCTGGAGTCCCGAGATCGCCCAGTGGGCCACCTCCTCGAAGTTCACGATGGAGGGGCGGAAGCCCTCGGGATGGAGCGTGAGCCGCATCAGGTTCGCGGGGCTCTCGAGCCAGACCGGGGCCGACCCGGCGAAGCGCTGGAACACGCGCTGCGCCGCGCGGTTCGCGCGGAGCACGCGCCAGCAGCGGTCGACCAGGAAGGCCGGGAAGGGCTCGTGCCGCTCGAGCAGGAACTCGAGCACCCGCCCGATCGGCTCGAGCTCCGGCGCGCCGAGCGCCGTCTC
>JAWOLJ010000105.1:0-8420 GCA_033853555.1 Myxococcota bacterium | reverse complement strand
CCAGAGCCCCAAGTCGAGAAGAAACATCCTCTCGGCCTTCCGGGCCTTCCTGAAATGGCTCAAGCGGCGGGGGGAGATCCGCGAGGTTCCCGAGATCCCGCTCCCGAAGGCGGACGAGTACGAGCCGCGGCTCCTCTCCGCCGAGGAGCAGGATCGCGTCTTGGCCGCGATTCCGGTCGAGGAGCGCGGGATCTTCCTGGCCCTGGCCTGCCTGGGCCTCCGCCCGGGCGAGGCGCGCGCCTTGACGGTCGCGGACTACCACGAGGGCTGGCTGACCGTCGACAAGGCCTTCAAGGGGAAGCAGGCGTCCTCACCGGTCCGCGGCACGAAGACCGGGAAGCCGAAGACCCTCCCGGTGGACGAAGAGCTCGACGCTTGGATCCGTCGGCATGGCCGTCTATCCCCCGGCGAGACTGACGCGTGCCTGTTCCGCAACCCGCGGACCGGACGAGCGTGGACCCACCACGCCTTGGTCAAGGTCTGGCGGAAGGCCCTCGAAGCCGCCGGGGTGCCCTACGTGCCGCTCTACGAGGGCACGAAGCACTCGTTCGCCACGGACGCGCTCCGACGCGGGGTGCCCGAGCGCGTGATCCAGCGCTTCCTCGGGCACGCGAGCGTGACCTCCACCCGGCGCTACGCACGGCTGGCCGATGAGGCGCTCCTGGGGGTGCTCCGCCCCCGCCCGACCTCGAGCATCGTGGTCCCGCCGAACGCGCTCTCAGGGACAAGCCAGGGACAAGCTCGGCTGAGAAAAAAGAGAGGAAATACAGGGGGTTGGCAGTGGGCCCCCTGGGACTCGAACCCAGGACCCTCGGCTTAAAAGGCCGGTGCTCTACCAGCTGAGCTAGGGGCCCCGCGGCGTTGGGTACCACGCGGGCGGCGGCGGTGTCGAGCGAGGCGGGCGGCCCGCCCGGCCGCGCCGCTCAGGCCGCGAAGGGATCGCGGCGCACGATGGTCTCGTCGCGCCCGGGGCCCACCGAGACCAGGTCCACCGGCACGCCGGCCAGCGCCTCCACGCGCTCCACGTAGCGGCGCGCGGCGTCGGGCAGGTCCTCGAAGCGGCGCACGGCGCCGAGCGGCTCACGCCAGCCGGGAAGTCGCTCGTAGACCGGCTCCGCCCGCGCCAGCTCGCCGAGCGTCATCGGGAACTCGTGGGCGAGCTTCCCGTCGATCCGGTAGGCGCTGGCGAGCGGCACCTCGGGCAGACCGGCGAGCACGTCGAGCTTGTTCATGGCGAGGCCCGTGAGCCCGTTCACGGTCACGGCCTCGCGCAGCATCACGACGTCGAGCCAGCCGCAGCGCCGCGGGCGCCCCGTGGTCGCGCCGAACTCGTCGCCGGTGCTGCGCAGCCGCTCGCCGAGGGGCCCGGTGTCCTCCGTCGGGAAGGGGCCGCCACCGACGCGTGTGGTGTAGGCCTTGGTGATGCCGAGCACCCGATCGATGCGCGTCGGGCCCACGCCGGCGCCGGTGCACGCCGCCCCGGCCACGCAGTTCGACGACGTGACGTAGGGATAGGTGCCGTGGTCCACGTCGAGGAACGTTCCCTGCGCGCCCTCGAAGAGCACGCTCCGCCCCTCGCGCAGCGCCCGATCGAGGAGGCGCCCGGTGTGGTCGACGTAGGGCTCGAGGCGCCGGCCCCACGCCACGCAGCGCTCGTACAGCGCCTCGACGTCCACCGGCGCCCACCCACAGTACTGTGTGAGCTCGAAGTTCTTCGCCTTCGCCAAGCGCTCCAGCGACTCGCGCAGGCTCCCGGGATCGAGGAGATCCGCCACCCGGATCCCGCGCCGCGCGACCTTGTCCTCGTAGGTGGGACCGATCCCGCGGCCCGTGGTGCCGATGGCGCGGCCCTGCGCCAGCTCCTCGCGGGCCTTGTCGAGCTGCTTGTGCCACTCGAGGATCACGTGGGCCCGGCCCGAGACCCGCACGCGCGAGGGATCGCGCAGCACGCCGCGGGCGGTGAGCGCGTCGATCTCGCCGAGCAGCACCTCGGGGTCCACCACGACGCCGGGGCCGATCAGGTTGAGCGTCCCCGGGTGCAGCACGCCCGCCGGCACGACGTGCAGCACCGTCTTCTGGCCTTCCACCACCAAGGTGTGCCCGGCGTTGTTCCCGCCATGGAAGCGCACCACCAGATCGGCGCGCGGCGCCAGCCAGTCGACGATCTTGCCCTTGCCTTCGTCGCCCCATTGGGCGCCGACGGCCACCACCGTGGTCATCGAAGGTCCACGAGCTGCACCGAGATCATGTTGTCGAGGGCGCGCAGCCGCTCCATCACCTGCTCCGAGGGAGCGGCGTCCACGTTCACCAGCATCGCGGCCTCGGCCCGCTCCTTCACCAGGGCGAGCTGCATGCGCGAGATGTTGACCCGCGCCTCGCCCAGGATGGTGCCCACCGCGCCCACCACGCCCGGCCGGTCGTGGTTGAAGAGGAGCAGCGTCGGCCCCTCCGGGATCGCCTCCAGCATGAAGTCATCGATGCGCACGATGCGGGGCTGCCCGCCGTGGAAGATCGCGCCGGCGATCAGGCGGTCGACACAGCCCCGCACGCGGGTGGTGATGGCGCTCGTGAAGTCGCGCGGGCGGCTCGCCTTGGACTCGATCACCTTGATCCCGCGCTCCTGCGCGATCACGGGCGCGTTCACCATGTTCACCCGGTCCGTCACCGACTCGAGGAGCCCCTTCAGCACCGCGATGGTGATCGGCGCCACCCGGAGCTCCGCCACGTCGCCGGCGTACTCGATCTCGATCTCGTCGATGGCGCCGGGACAGAGCTGGCCCTGGAAGCGGCCGAGCTTCTCGCCGAGGGCCACGTAGGGTCGAATCTGCTCCAGCACCTCCGCCGACACCGAAGGCATGTTGACGGCGTTGCGCACGATCCCCTGCAGCAGGAAATCGCGCACCTGCTCGGCGATGGCGACGGCCACGTTGAGCTGCGCTTGCTCGGTGGATGCGCCGAGGTGCGGGGTGCAGATCACCCGAGGGTGGGCGATCAGCGGGTGGTCCTTCGGCGGCGGCTCCTGGGCGAAGACGTCGAGCGCGGCGCCGCCCACGCGTCCGGCCTCCAGCGCCTCCAGGAGCGCCGCCTCGTCCACGATCCCGCCGCGGGAGGCGTTCACCAGCAGCACCCCGGGCTTCACCTTCGAGAGCGCGTCGCGCCCGATCATGCCGGTGGTGTCCTTGGTCTTCGGCACGTGCAGGCTGATCGCGTCGGCGCGCGCCAGGAGCTCGTCGAGCGGCACCAGCTCCACGTCGAGCTTCGACGCCACCTCGGCGGGCATGTAGGGGTCGTAGGCGATCACGCGCATGCCCAGGCCCTGGGCCCGCTGGGCCACGATCCGGCCGATGTTCCCGCAGCCCACGAGGCCGAGCGTGCGGTTGTAGAGCTCGAGACCCGTGAACTTGTTCTTCTCCCACTGCCCGGCCTTCATGGACGCGGTGGCCTGGGGCACGTGGCGCGCCAGCGCGACCAGCAGCGCGAGCGCGTGCTCCGCGGTCGTCACGTTGTTGCCCTCGGGCGTGTTCATCACCGCGATCCCGCGCGCGGTGGCGGCGGGGACGTCCACGTTGTCGACGCCGATCCCGGCGCGCCCGATCACGCGCAGGCGCTGGGCCCGTGCGATCACCTCGGCCGTCACCTTGGTGCCGCTCCGGATCACCAGCGCCTCGGCGTCGGCGATGCGCTCGAGGAGCTCCTCCGGCGGAAGGCCGGGGGCGTAGTCCACCTCGATGCCGCGAGCGCGCTCCAGGATCTCGAGCCCCTGGGGCGACAGCGAGTCCGAGACCAGAACCTTCCCCATCCCGCACCTCCTGCCCCGGGCGCGCGGACGCTTGCCGCGGCGCCGCGCGCGCGGACCGCCGGCCGAGAGGCCAATGGCGGGCTAAGCTCCGGCCGCTGCATCGAAAAACGCTCGGGAAGCTCGAAGGGTGCCAAGGCCCCGCGCCGGTGTCAACGCAGGGGCGCTGGCCTCGGGCTTCGCGGCGGCCACGGCTGCTAGGTTCGTTGCGGCGGGAGGAGGTGCGATGTCGGAACCGGGGAAGCCCGCTGCCGGCGCCGCCGCTGGCGCCGTGTGCTCCCCGGACGCGCGGCCCATCCACCCGCGCGGCCCTCTCGATGCGCGCCTGCGCGTGCCGGGCTCGAAGAGCGTGACCAACCGCGCGCTCCTCGCGGCCGCGCTGGCGGAGGGTGAGAGCCTGCTCGAGGACGCCCTCGAGAGCGACGACACCGTGGCCATGCGCGACGCGCTCGGCGCGCTCGGCGTCGTCGTGCGCTCGCAGGGGCAACGCTTCGCCGTGTCGGGAGCCGGCGGGAGCCTGCGCGCTCCGTCGCGCACCCTCGACGCCCGCGCATCCGGCACCACCGCACGCTTCGTGACCGCCGCGGCCACGCTGGCGGACGGGCCGTCCCTTCTCGACGGCACCCCGCGCATGCGCGAGCGGCCGATCGACGACCTGGTGCGTGCGCTCTGCGCGCTCGGCGCCCGCCTGGAGATCCGCGGGCGGGCCGGCTGCCCGCCGGTCTGGATCGGGGGCGGAGGGCTCGCCGGCGGCGAGGCCGAGATCGACGGCCGTCGCTCCAGCCAGTTCGTCTCCGCGGTGCTCCTGGTCGCACCCTATGCCGCCCGCGACGTGCGGCTGCGCTTCGTCGAGGGACGCCTGGTCTCGCGCCCCTACGTCGATCTCACGCTGGCGGTGATGCGCGAGTTCGGCGCCGAGGCCGGCTGGACGCCGGAGGGAGGGCTGCGCGTCACGGCCGGCCGGCGCTACCACGGCCGACGCTACCCGATCGAGCCGGACGCCTCGGCGGCCGCCTACCCCTTCTGCGCCGCCGCGATCGCCGGCGGCCGGGTGCGGGTGGACGGGATCCCGGCGACGTCGATCCAGGCCGACCTCGCGCTCCTGGGCGTGCTCGAGCGCATGGGCTGCCGGGTGGAGCGCGGCCCGCGGTACGTGACGGTGTCGGGACCGACGGGGCGGTTGCGCGGGCTCGAGGTGGACATGAACGCGATGCCGGACGCGGTGCTGGCGCTCGCGGTCACCGCGCTCTTCGCCGAGGGTCCGACCCGCATCACCAACGTCGCGAACCTGCGCCTCAAGGAGACCGACCGACTGGCGGCGCTCGAGAGGGAGCTCTCGAAGCTCGGCGCCCGCGCCGAGGCCAGCGCCGACGCGCTCACCATCGTGCCCGGCCCCCTCCATGGCGCGGAGATCGATACCTACGACGACCACCGCATGGCCATGTCGTTCGCGCTGGCCGGCCTGCGCGTGCCCGGGGTGGTGATCCGCGACCCGGGCTGCGTGGCCAAGACCTGGCCCGGGTTCTTCGACGCGCTGGAGCGGCTGTGAGGCTAGGGGAGCTCCGTCGCTGCGGCGTTCAGCTCCTTGGGGAGGCGCTTGCGGAAGTGGCGCAGCGGCCGGTTGTAGAGCCGGGGCTCGGGGACGGCTGGAGGATGGGGCGCGAGGCTCGGCCGGCCCGCGGCGCAGGCCGGGCTGCAGTACCAGACGCCGGCCTCGCGCACCGAGGCCAGGCCGAGCGCGGCGCGGCAGCGCGCGCACGATCCACTGGAAGGCCGGTACTCCACCATGGCGCCGCACTCTAAGAGCCCGCGGTCGTGACCGCAAGCGAGCGGCCGCCGCAGCCGCGTGGCGCGCGAGTGGAGGCGCAGCAGCTCACGCGCCGCTTCGGCGCTCGCTGCGCGCTCGATGCGGTCTCCCTGGTCGTGGAGCCTGGCGAGACCTTCGGGCTGCTCGGCGCGAACGGTGCCGGAAAGACCACCTTCATCCGTCTGGTGACCGGCTATCTCCTGCCGACCGCCGGCAGTGTCACCGTGGACGGGCTCTCCCCGGTCGGGCGTCCGCGCGAGGTGCACGAGCGGCTCGGCTTCGTCGCGGAGACCTCGCGGCTCTATCCCGAGCTGCGGGTGGAGGGCTACCTGCGCTTCGCCGGCGGCGTGCGCGGCCTGCGCGGGCCGCGACTCGCGACGGCGGTGGAGCGCGCCCTCGAGCGCTTCGATCTGCGCCCGGTGGCGCGACGCCTGATCGGTAACCTCTCCAAGGGCTACCAGCAGCGGGTCTCGCTGGCGCAGGCCTTCCTCCACGAGCCCTCGCTGCTGATCGCCGACGAGCCGACGAGCGGCCTCGATCCGCTCCAGCAGTCCGAGGTGCGCCAGGCGCTGCGCGAGCTGCGGGGCCGAGCCACGGTGATCCTCTGCACCCACGATCTCGAGGAGGCGCGGTCGCTGGCCGGGCGCATCGGGGTGCTGCGCACCGGCCGCCTGGTGGCGCTCGGCCCGACCGCCGAGCTGCTCGATCGCGGTGATCCGCTGGCGCTCTTCCGCACGGAGGACGCCGCGTGAGCGAGCTGCGGGCGCTCCTGCGCAAGGAGCTGGCGGTGCTCTTCGGCTCGCCGGTGGCGTACCTGACGCTCACCGTCACCGGCCTGGTGACCGCCCTGCTCTTCTTCGACCACCTGCGGGCCTACAACCAGATCCTCTTCACCTACACCAGCAGCCTGATGGGTGGCTTCGAGATCGGGACGGTCCCGGACCGGGTGAGCGTGGAGGATCAGGTCTTCCTGCCGCTGATGGAGCAGCTCGGCGTGACCCTGATCGGGATCCTCCCGCTCGTCACGATGCGGGTCTTCGCCGAGGAGCGGGCGCGCGGCACCGACGAGCTGCTGCTCACGACCCGATTGACGCCCACCGGGATCGTGCTGGCGAAGTTCTCCGCCTGCTGGATCTTCACCGCGCTCCTTCTGGCGGTGAGCTGCATCTATCCCGCCACCGCGCTGCTGCGCGCGGGTCTCGGCGGCCTCCATCTCGTCGCGGTGTACCTGGGCCTGCTGGGCCTCGGCCTCGCGCTGACCTCGATCGGCCTCGCCTGCTCCGCCTTCAGCTCGAGCCAGCTCCTGGCGGCCGTCTCCGCCTACGCCGTGGCCTTCGTGCTCTACGACTTCTCCTGGGCGTATCCCTTCGTGGGAGCCAGCGCCGGCCGCCTGCTCGATGCGCTCTCGCTGGAGCCGCGCTTCGCCGGCTTCGCCGAGGGACTGGTGCGCCTGGCCGACCTCGCGTACTTCGCGGGGATCGCTGCGGTGTCGTTTGCGCTGGCGCGGCTCTCCCTCGACTGGAGCCGGGTGCGCTGATGCGCGAGCTCGGCCTCGTCGGCTTCATCGCGCTCGCCTTCGGTCTGGGCTCCTACTACGCGACCGGCGAGCTCGGCCCCTTCGGCTGGGGCAACCTCGCCGCAGGCGGCCTCGCGCTGCTCGCGGCGCTGAGCCTCGGCGCGCGCCGGCTGCGCAGCCTGGGAACGCCGGCCGCGCGGCGCGTCCTGGCGCCGCACCTGCTGGCGCTGCTCGGGGTGATCTCCGGCGCCGTCGCGCTCGAGCGGGTGGCGACGGCGAGCGGGCTCCGCCTCGACTGGACCATCGAGCGCCGCTACGAGCTTGCACCCGCCACCCGCGCCGCGCTGGCGGCCCTGCCCGGGACGCTTCGCGCCACGCTCTTCCACCAACGGGACGATCCGCGCGCGCGGCGCACGCATCTCCTGCTCGACACGCTGGCCGGAGCCGGACCGGTGGAGGTGCGGGATCGCCTGGCCGAGCAGTCGCCCGAGGAGCTGGACCGCTTCGGTGTGCTCTCGACCAATGCCGTGGTGCTCGAGCTCGGCGAGCGTTTCGAGACCGTGAACGCCCCCACCGAGGGCGCGCTCTACGAGGCGATGATGCGGCTCGAAGGCCCGCCCCAGCGTACGATCTACGCGGCATTCGGAGAGGGCGAGGGCGACCTCGAGAGCGACGAGCCCGCCGGCTACTCGGGGATCTGCTCGCTCCTCGAGACGGAGGGCTACACCGTCAAGGGACTGGTGACCGCCGTGGCGCCCGACGTGCCCGCCGACGCCGCCGCCGTGCTGGTGATGGGACCGCAGCGCGCGCTGCGGAGCGAGGGGGTCGCCGCGCTCGAACGCTACCTGGATCGCGGCGGCCGGCTGGTGGCGCTGCTCGAGCCGGGCGTGCGGAGCGGGCTGGAGGATCTCCTCGGGCGCTGGGGCTTCGATCTGCCCGACGCCGTGGTGGTGGATCCCCTCTCCGGCCCGCTCGAGGGCGCGCCGAGCGGCGTCAATCCCGTGATCTCCGCCTGGAGCGAGCATCCGATCACGCGCGGCCTCGGGCCACGCACGCTGGTGCTGATGCTGCGGGCGCGCCCGGTGGTGGCCGCCCGCAAGCCCGAGCCCGCCGACGTGCTGGTGCCCCTCGCCTGGTCGAGCCCGCACTCGTGGCTGGCGCTCGACGCAGGGGCGGTGCAGCGCGGGGCCACCCCGCTGCGGCCGGCCGACACCACGGAGCAACGCTACACGCTGGTCGCGGGGGGGGGGGGGGGGGGCCCCCCCCGCGCCGCCCCCCAGCGGGGGGTGGGGGGCACCGCC
>JAWOLJ010000104.1:0-71269 GCA_033853555.1 Myxococcota bacterium | reverse complement strand
CGTGGCGCCCCGGGGCCCCGCCAAGCCGCCCGAGGGCCTTCTGGCGCGGGCCGAGCGCTGGTGGAAGGAGGCTCGGGAGGAGAAGCCGATCGCGCCCGCTCCCGACGACCGCATCGTCCGCTGCCGGATGGGCGGGACCACGACCTTCGTGCTGAAGTCGGCCTGTCTCAGCCAGGACGGGCTCCCCGACCAGGACCTCGGCAAGCCGACTTACTGAGGGCGCCGCTCCGCCCCCGAGCCCGTTCCGCTGACGCACGGCTGCGTCAGGCCTGCTCCCGATCCAGCCACTTCTCCACGCGCGCGGGGCGCCAGTGGGCCAGGCGATCCAGCAATGCGCCGGGCTCCTGCTCCACCAGCGCGAGAGCGCGGTGCTGGGGCTTCAGCAGGCGCTCCGCGACCGCGTGGTCCAGGAACTCGAGGAAGCGATCGAAGTAGCCCGCCACGTTCAGGAGGCCCACCGGCTTGCTGTGGATCCCGAGCTGCAGCCAGGTGAGCGCCTCGCAGAGCTCCTCCAGCGTGCCCATCCCCCCCGGCAAGGCGACGAAGGCGTCGGCCAGCTCGGCCATCACCGCCTTTCGCTCGTGCATCGACTCCACGACGCGGAGCTCCGAGAGGCCGGCGTGGGCGACCTCCTTGCGCGCGAGCGCGCGCGGGATCACACCGATCACCTCGCCGCCCCGGCCCCTCACGGCGTCGGCGAGCGCGCCCATCAGACCGACGCCCGCGCCACCGTAGACCAGGCCGAGGCCGTGGGCCACGAGCACCGCCCCCAGCCGCCGCGCCGCCTCCAGGAAGCGCGGATCGGCGCCGGTGCTCGAGCCGCAGAAGACACAGACTCGCGTCATTGCGGCTCGGCCGGAGGCCGGTAGGGCCGCTCGCGGGCGATCTTCACCAGCCGCCCGCTCTCGAGGCGCACGTCGGCCGGAAGCGCGTTGGCGACCGCCGTCTCCTGCACGCTCCAGGCGTTCCCCGTGCGCGCCGCCAGGGCGGGAAGCGTCTCGCCCGCCTGTGCCGCCACGAAATCGAGGCGCCGCTCGGTCACGCTCTCGCGGTCGGCGGCGCCGAGCGGTCCGAAGCTGCGGGCCACGGCCAGGAAGTCGTCCTGGTACGAGCCGTATGCGGAGGGCGTGCTGACGCCGGCCAGACGGTAGACGGTGCCGCCGTACGCGATCCAGGTGAGGTCGAGCGCGCGCTGGCCGCTCCCGGTGTCGACGCTGCCCTGGGCGTGGAAGGCGTCGAGCGCGCCGATCCGGAGCGCTCCGCTCTGGTCCAGCTGCAGCCGGTTCTTCTCCGCGAAGGCCTGCGCCGCCTGGCGCGGGTCGTCGCCCCGGCCCTGGGCCTCGAGGATCAGCAGCGCGTCCTCGCGCGGCGCGAGGGCGGCCACCGCATCGCGCGCGTTCTGCGTCTTCCAGCCCTCCGGGAACCGCAGGGCGAAGCCGAGGGCGGGATGCAGGAAGCGCGAGCCGCGAAACACGCCTTCGCCGGGATCCGGGCCGAGCAGCAGACCCTGGAGGCGGCGCAAGAAGTCCCGCCGCGTCGCAGCGATCGGCGGGGTGCGCGTCCAGGCCAGGCCACTCGCGCGAGCGGTCGCGTCCGTAACACGCTCGGGTGTGGCTGGATGCGAGTCGAAGAAGCTCGGGCGCCGCTTCGTGCCCTGCTCGAGCTGGACCTCGGCCTCCAGCGTGCGCAGCAGGCGCGCCATCCCGCTCGGATCGAAGCCCGCCGTGGCGGCGTAACGCTGGCCGAGCAGGTCCGCCTCGCGCTCCTGCCCGCGGCTGTACGAGGCGATCAGCCCGGCGCCGGCGATCTGGCCCACCTGCCCGACCACCTGCGCCAGCGCTCCGCCGCCCAGCGCCCCCGCGGCCAGCGTGCCGAGGGCGGAGAGGATTCCGACCCCGATGGCCCGCGTCTCGCGGGTGGCGGCGTGCCGGGCGGCCACGTGCCCGACCTCGTGCCCCACCACGTTGGCGACCTCGTCCTCGTCGTTCGCGATCGCGAGCAGGCCTCTCGACACGTAGATGTGTCCGCCGGGAAGGGCGAAGGCGTTCGGCTCCGGCATGTTCACCACGTGAAAGTCGTACCGGAGCTCCTGGCGGGGCGAGACCCGGGCCAGGCGCTGCCCCACCGCATCGACGTAGCTCTCCAGGGCGGGGTCGGGAACGATCCCCATCTGCTGCTTGACCTGCTCCGCCTCGCGCTCGCCGATCTCGAGCTCGCGCTGCTCCGACATCAGGATGAGCTCGGGCCGCCCGGTGGCGGGGTTCACGGCGCAGGCCGGAGGACAGGCCAGGAGGGCCAGGACGAGCGGCGCCAGACGGCGAGCCGGGCGGTGCAGCACCTGGCCTATGATGCCCGATCGGCGGGCAGACCACCGCGCAGGAGGATTCCGATGCAGGACGCGGCGGCACCGGTTGCCCGCGAGCGCCTCGAAGCGCGTCTCGCCCGTCTCTTGCTGGGCCTGCCCGCGCCGCTCCAGCGCCTGCTGGCCGGTGGACGGGCCCTGCGCCGCGACGGCCAGACCCTGGACGCGGAGATCCAGCTCCTGCTGCGCCTGCTGGCGCTCTCGGGACAACGGAGCTTCGAGACGCTCTCCCCGGCGGAGGCCCGGCGCGAGGTCGCGCACACCGCGCGCGTCTTCGGCGGCCCACCGCGCCCGATGGCACGGGTCGAGGCGCTGGCCCTGCCCGGCCTCGATGGACCGGTGCCGGCCCGGCTCTACCTGCCGTCCGGAGCTCCGGCCCCGCGACCGCTCCTCGTCTACTACCACGGCGGCGGCTGGGTGCTCTGCGATCTCGACACCCACGACGAGCCCTGCCGCTTCCTGGCGGCCGAGGCCGGCGTCGCCGTGCTCTCGGTGGACTATCGACTGGCGCCGGAGCACCGCTTCCCCGCGGCCGTCGACGACGCCCTCGCCGCCTTCCGCTTCGCCGCGGATCGGGCGACAAGCCTGGGTGTCGATCCCGCTCGCATCGCGGTGGGCGGCGACAGCGCGGGCGGCAACCTGGCCGCCGTGGTGTCGCAGCTCGCGCGCGGCGAGGCCGGCACGGGCCCGGCCTTCCAGCTCCTCTTTTATCCGGTGACGGATCTCTCGACGAAGCATCCCTCGTACCGCCTGTTCGCCGACGGGTTCTTCCTCACGGAAGGTCAGATGGACTGGTATCGCGGGCACTACCTTCCCGACGAGGCGGCGGCGCGCGACCCGCGCGCGTCGCCGCTCCTGGCCGCGGACCTGAGCCGGCTGCCGCCGGCCTACGTGGCGACGGCGGGCTTCGATCCCCTGCGGGACGAGGGCGAGGCCTATGCCGCGCGGCTGCGCGACGCCGGCGTGCCGACCACGCTGCGCCGTCACGCCGGCCTGATCCACGGCTTCTGCAACGCGCTCTCGCTCGGGCGCCGCGCGCGCGCGGCGATGGCCGAGGCCGCCCTGGCCCTGCGCCAGGCCCTGGCGCGCTAGGAGCCCGCCTCCACCCCCGCGACACGAGGAACCGAATGCCCGCCGCGCTCCAGACCATCCTGCTGCTCGTGTGCTCCAACGTCTTCATGACGTTCGCCTGGTACGCCCATCTCCGTCACATGAACGACCGCACCTGGTGGGCGGCGGCCATCACGAGCTGGGGCATCGCCTTCTTCGAGTACATGCTCCAGGTGCCCGCCAACCGGATCGGCTACACTGCCTTGAGTCTGCCCCAGCTCAAGGTTCTGCAGGAGGTGATCACGCTCGGCGTGTTCGTGCCGTTCTCGATCTTCTACATGGGCGTCCCGATCCGGAGCGAGTTCCTGTGGGCGGGGCTGTGTCTGGTGGGAGCGGTCTTCTTCATGTTCCGCGGCATCGCCTGAGCGAAGCCGGGTGTGACTCAGGCGCTCGGCTCGGCGGAGGCCGCGGGCAGCCAGAGCGTGAACACGGCGCCGCCCCCGGGGCGGTTGGTGGCCTCGAGCGTGCCCCCGTACCGGCGTACCAGGGAGAGGCTCACGCTCAAGCCGAGGCCCGGCGCCTGGCCGGGGGGCCGCGTGGTGAAGAAGGGATCGAAGACGTGGGGCAGCACGTCGGGGGCGAGGCCGGGGCCGCGGTCGCGCACGGCGAGCCGCGCTCCGCCCTGCGCCTCCCCGACCTCGATCTCGATCTCCGGCTCCGGGCCGCTGGCCTCCCGGGCGTTCGTGACCAGGTTGGAGACCACCTGGATCAGCTCCTCCTCGCTGGCGCGCACGGGCGGCGCCGGATGACACACCAGCCGGATCGAGCGATCGGGCAGGCCGGCAGCCGCGAGCGCCAGCGCCTTGCGCGCCACCGTGCTGAGCTCGAGCAAGCGCGGGCCGCGCTGCGGAGCGGGTGGCCGCGAGAACTGCATCACGTTCCGCACCAGGCGACGGATGCGTTCCACCCCGGTCAGCGCGTCGCCCACGATCTCGCGCAGCTCCCGTGCCGGCGCGCGGAGCTCGCGGGGCAGCGAGCCCAGCACCGCCGGCTCCCGCAGCCGCTTGGCGAGGTCGTCGGCCAGCCAGAGGTTGCCGAAGGCCACGCCGAGCGGATTGTTGATCTGGTGGGCGAGCCCGGCGGTGAGCAGGCCGATCGCCTCGAGCTTCTGCGCTTGCACGAGCTGCCGCTCCAGGCGCGCGGCCTCGGTACGGTCGCTCACCAGCGCGGCCCGACCCACCTCGCCCAGGTTCCCGCGCAGGGGCACCGTCTCCACCTCGAGCACGCGCTCGCCGTCGGGCCGGAGCCCGGCCAGCAGCTCGTCCAGGCGGCGGCCGAGCAGTCGCTGGCCCGGCAGGAGCTCGCGGGCGGCGCGGTTCACGTCCACCACGCGGCCTGCCAGGTCCGCCACCAGGACTCCCGAGCGCAGCTGATCGAGGAGACGGCGCTGGCCGAGCGGCACGAAGGAGGCGAGGCCCGAGTCGATCACGGCGAAGCGGATCAGGACCGCCCCGACACCGAGGAGCGGCGGAGTGGGGTCCTCCGAGAAGGGACCGAGCAGCACGTGCACGACGTTGGCGGCGAGCGGGAGCGTGCCGCCCAGGAAGATCGCCGCGAAGCGCAGCGAGTCCTGCTTGCCGAGGCGCCACGCGGCCAGCAGGAAGTGGACGGTCCCGACCGCGATGCAGATCCAGGCGGTGGTGGCGAAGACGTAGAAGAGCGGTCCGTGCACCGGCGGCCGCGCGCTCCAGGAGGTGAAGAGATCGTTCGGGCGACCGTAGAGGCAGGCCGGCCCGGCCAGGAGCGGCAGCGCCGGCAGGAGCAGCAGCCATGGCGCGCGGCGCAGCCAGCCCACGCGCGCGGCCGCGCTGGCCGTCCAGAGCCAGGCCATGGGCAGCACGCCGGCCCCGAGGAAGAGCACTCGGCGTGAGAGCAGCACCTCGTCGGGAGTCGCGGCCAGATGGATCATCCACTCGCCGAGGACCCAGGCGATGCAGCTCGTGGTGAGGAGCGCCATGGGCCACTTTCCCGTCCGCGGACCCCGGGCGGCGGGAAGGTCCAGCAGGATCCAGAGACAAGTGGCGATCGTGGCCTGCAGCGCGAGGTTGTAGAGCATGAGGCCTCGGCCCGGACGATGCCCCCAGGCTAAGCGGCGTCCCCTGGCGACTCAAGCGGATTCCGGTCGAGCGGCGCCGTGACCGCCGTCACCACCGTGCCGTCGTCCCCGCGCCTGCCGCGCGAGGTGGAGGAGACCGGACGGGCCGGCGCCGTGGTTCGCGCGCTCGCGGCCCGCGTGCTGCACCTCGGCCCGGCGGGCCCGCTCCCGCTGGTGGCGCTCGGACCGGCCCTCGTCCAGGCGTTGCGGCACGCCCGGGCGCAGGGCCGCCTGGCTCCCGGGCTCGAGCCGGCGGAGGCGTCGCTCGGGCAGGAGCAGGCCGGCCTCGCGGCGGTGGATGCCCGGGCGGGCCGGCGGCGCTCGCCGCGGATCTCGCGCCTGGCCCTGATCGCGCGGGACGGGACCGACCGCTTCCAGCGGCGGATCGCGCGGCTCGCCGAGCGCCACGCCGACCGGCTGCTGGTGGTGGTTCTGGATGCCGGCGGCCCGGAGCTCGGAGGCCTGCTCTTCGGGCGCGCCAAGCAGACCCGGCTCCTCCTCGTGTCTCACAAGCGGGCGGTGGCGGAGGTCCTCCTCGCGCTGGCGCAGGACGCGGCCGGGGACCCCGGCGCGCTGTGACCTCGCCCGAAGCTCCCGGTCCGGCTCAGGACGCGGTGGGCTCCGGAGAGGACGGAGTCAGGCGCTGGCGCATCAGCACCTCCTGCGCCCGCACGCCATCGCGCATCGCCACCCGGCGGTGCGTGCCGTCGGGCAGGAGCTCGCGCGCCTTCACGTCGTCGCGCAGGTAGAGGCGGAGGATCTCGTCGAGCTGCTCGCGCAGGGCCGGGGCCCGCACCCGGCACATCGCCTCCACGCGCCGGTCGAGGTTGCGTGGCATCCAGTCGGCGCTCCCGATCCAGAGCTCGGGCTCGCCGGCGTTCTCGAAGCGCAGGATGCGGCTGTGCTCCAGGAAGCGATCCACGATGGAGCGCACCCGGACGTTCTCCGACACGCCGGGAAGGCCGGGCCGCAGGCAGCAGATCCCGCGCACGATCAGCTCGACCGGCACTCCGGCCTGCGAGGCGCGATAGAGCGCCCGGATCACCTCTTCGTCCTGCACCGCATTCAGCTTCGCGACCAGCCCCGCCGGTGCGCCGGCGCGAGCGTGCGCGATCTCGCGCTCCACCCGCTCCAGGATGCCGCTCCGCAGCGTGAAGGGCGCGAGCAGCAGGTGCTCGAACTTCCCGGGCGAGGAGAGGCTCGTCAGCATGTTGAACACCGCCGCCACCTCGCCGGTCACCTGGGGATCGGCCGTCAGGAGACCCAGATCGGTGTACTGCCGCGCGGTGGCCGGGTTGTAGTTGCCGGTCCCGATGTGCGCGTAGCGGCGGATCCCGTCCTCCTCGCGCCGCACCACCAGCACGAGCTTGCAGTGCGTCTTCAGCCCCACCAGCCCGTAGACGATCTGGACCCCCGCCTCCTCCATGCGCCGGGCCCAGCGGATGTTGGCCTCCTCGTCGAAGCGCGCCTGAAGCTCCACCACCACGGTGACCTGCTTCCCGCGCTCGGCCGCGGCCACCAGCGCGCGCGCGATGGCCGAGTCCTCGCTGGTCCGGTAGAGCGTCTGCTTGATCGCCAGGACCTGGGGATCGCGGGCCGCCAGGTCCACGAAGTCGACCACGCTCGAGAACGAGTCGAAGGGGTGGTGCAGCAGGATGTCGCCGCGGCGGATCGCCCGCAGGATGCCGCCCTCCTCCCGCAGCGCCGGATGCACCGGGGCCACGAAGGCCGGAGCCCGCAGCTTGTCGGAGTCCTCGTACTCGACGAGCTGCATCAGGCGCGAGAGGTTCAGCGGACCGTCGCACTCGTAGAGATCGTCGGGACCGAGCTCGAACACCGAGAGCAGACGCTGCTTCAGACGCTCTCCGGCGGGCCTTCGCAGCTCGAGGCGCACCGCCTCGCCGCGCCGCCGGCGGCGCAGCTCCTGCTCCACCGCCGTGAGCAGGTTCTCGACCTCCTCTTCGTCCACGTACAGGTTGCTGTTGCGCGTGATGCGGAAGGCCGTGTGGTCGAGGATGGGCACACCCGGGAAGAGCTTTGGCAGGTTCCAACGGATCACGTCGGCCAGGAACACGTAGAGGCGCCGACCGTCCGGGCGGACCGGCAGACGCAGGATGCGCGGCAGCACGCGGGGCGCCTGCACCACCGCGAGGCGGTCGGGCTCCTCGGCGTCGTCGGTCTGGAGCAGCGCCGCGATGCAGATCGCCTTGCTGCCGAGCTGCGGGAAGGGATGCGCGGGATCGATCGCGATTGGCGTCAGCACCGGGAAGATCTCGCGCTCGAAGCTCGCGTCGAGCCACGCGGCGTCTTCGGGCCCGAGCCCGCTCGGCCGCACGATGGAGACGCCCTCGTGCTGCAGCGCCGGCACGATCTCCTCGTGCCAGCAGCGGTACTGCTCGGCCACCTGATCGGTGACCACGGCGCGGATCGCGGCGAGCTGCTCCGTCGGCGACAGCCCATCGGGATGGCGATCGGCGATCCCGGCCTCGGCCTGCTGCTTGAGGCCCGCCACGCGGATCTCGAAGAACTCGGCGAGGTTCGAGTCGACGATGGCCAGGAAGCGCAGCCGCTCGAGGAGGGGGTTCGCGGGATCCCGGGCCTCCTCGAGCACGCGGCGGTTGAAGCCGAGCCAGGAAAGCTCGCGGTTGGTGAACCACTCGGAGTGCGCGTCGGCCGACGCCGGCATGACCCTCTCCATCGGCCGATCCGCCGCTCCGCCCGAGGGCGCGCGGCTACCCCTCGGCCGCGTCGACCGGGCGGTAGACCCGGCGCGCAGGGACCTGACGGAAGCGATGGTCGGGAACCGCGAAGGGATCGGGGGTGCGCAGGTCCGGCAGCCACGCCGTGAGCAGCCCGTCGCGCCCGCGCCCGTGGTGGACGCAGCCGGTGTCGAGGCCCCGCAGGCCCGGCGCCACGTGCAGGCCCTGCATCGCCCAGTGGCCGTACACCACGCCATACTCGTGACCGCGCGTGGACCAGGCCTGGTGCCAGGGCTCGCTGCCCCCGCCCGGCTCGTCCTTGGACCAGCCGTCGCGGGGCCCGACGCTGCGACAGCAGGTCAGGCGGTCCAGCAGGTCCCGGTCCCGGTCGCGGCTGCGCTCGGCGCACAGCAGCTCGACCGCGGTCTCGAGCTCGGGCGCGCCGAGCCGCTCCTCCACGCGGCGCACCCGCTTCAGCAGGGTGTCGAGATCCCATTCGGGATGCACCGCCGCGTGCACCAGCGCGAAGCGGCGCCGTCCGAGCTGGCCCGTCTCGAGCAGCGGGCGCCGCCTCAGCCACTCGACCCAGTAGGAGAGATCGGACGAGCCCAGCACGTCACCGAAGGAGTCGGTGACGCGCAGCGGCCGACGGCCGAGTGCGCTCTCGAGCAGCGCGATCTCGTGGTTCCCGAGCACGTAGCGGGCGCGTCCCGCCTCCACCAGATCGTGGACCCGCTCGAGCAGGCGGAGGTTGGCCGGGCCGCGATTCACCAGGTCGCCCGCCAGCCAGGGCTCGAGGTCGGCGCCGAGCTCCTGGCGCAGGCGCGCGAGGAGGTCCTCGAACTCGTCGGCGCAGCCTTGCACGTCGCCGATGAAGGCCGGCTGGACTGCCACGCCGGGCAGCGTAGCAGGCCCGCAGAGCGCCGGGGCGCCCCGGGGCCCCGCCCCCGGTACAATGGGCCCGCCCCGTCACCGGTGCACCATCTGGGGGAGCCGCCCGCATGCAATGGAACCTCGCCGATCTGTTCGAGCTCGTTGCCGACACCTGCCCCGAGCGCCTGGCGCTCCTCCACGGGACCGCTGGAGGCACCTGGACCTGGCGCGAGGCCGACCGCCGGACCAACGCCCTCGCCCGCCACCTCGCCCGCAGCCACCGGGCCGGCGACAAGCTCTCGATCTACGCCCACAACCGACCGGAGTACGTCGAGGCGGTGATCGGAGCGATGAAGGCGCGCCTCGTCCCCGTGAACGTGAACTACCGCTACCGCGAGGACGAGCTGGTCTACCTGTTCGAGAACTCGGACTCCACGGTGGTGATCTACGAGGCCACCTACGCCGACCGCGTGGCGAAGGTGCGTGACCGGGTGCCGAACGTGCGCGAGTGGATCGAGCTGGAGGACGGCGCGCCGGGCAACGCGTTCGCGCTGCCCTACGAGCAGATCGTGGGACCCGGCGCGGAGCGGCTGGAGCTGCGCCGCAGCCCGGGCGATCTGCTCTTCCTCTACACCGGCGGCACCACGGGGATGCCCAAGGGCGTGATGTGGACGCAGTCGGCGCTGTGGCACACGCTCGGTGGGGGCGGGAACGTGGTGCTCGGCGAGAAGCCCTCGACGAGCGTCGAGGAGCAGCGCGACCGCATCGCCGACGCCTCGCGCGCGCAGCGGCTCCTCCCCGGCAGCCCGCTGATGCACGGCACGGGACTCTTCACCGCCCTGAACGCGCTCGGGGGCGGCGGCGCCTGCGTCACCCTGCCCTCGCGCTCGCTGGACGCCGTCGAGCTGTGGAGCACGGTCGAGGCGCGACAGGTCGCGGCGATCTCGATCGTGGGCGACGCCTTCGCCAAGCCCATGCTGAAGGCGCTGGACGAGAGCCCGGGCCGCTGGGACCTCTCCTCCTGCAAGCTGATCGTCTCCTCGGGCGTCATGTGGTCTCCACCGGTGAAGCAGGGACTGCTGCGCCACCTGCCCCAGGCGGTGCTCTTCGACTCGTTCGGATCGAGCGAGGCGACGGGCTTCGGCGCCGAGATCACGGCCCGGGGGATGACCACGCAGGTCGGCCGCTTCCGCATCGGGCCGAGCTGCAAGGTCTTCACGCCGGACGGCCGCGAGGTGCAGCCGGGCAGCGACCAGGCCGGCTTCGTGGCGCGCAGCGGTCCGATCCCGCTCGGCTACTACAAGGACGAGAAGAAGACCGCCGAGACCTTCCGGATGCTCCAGGGCGTCCGCTGGTCCATCCCGGGCGACTGGTGCACGGTGAACGCGGACGGGACCTTGAACCTGCTCGGCCGCGGCTCCGTCTGCATCAACACCGGGGGCGAGAAGGTGTACCCGGAGGAGATCGAAGAGGTGCTGAAGGCACACCCCGCGGTGTACGACGCGGTGGTCGTCGGCGTTCCCGACGAGAAGTGGGGCGAGGCCGTGACCGCGCTGGTGGAGCCCCGCTCGGATGCGAAGACGTCCGAGGAGGAGCTCCGTCTCGCGGTGCGCGAGCGCCTCGCCGGCTACAAGACCCCCAAGCACGTGCTCTTCGTGCAGTCGATCGGCCGCGCTCCCTCCGGCAAGGTCGACTACAAGGGCCTGAAGGCGCTGGCCCAGGAGCGGCTCGGCGTCGCGTGACGCGAGCGAGGCGCGCAGCGAGGCGAAGCCGAGCGAAGGGCGCAGCCCGGCGGCGTAGCCGCCGCTGCGGAGGAGAGCCGCAGGCGAGCGGAGCTCGGACCGACCCGAGTCCGGTGCGGCGGGGCGTCCGCTAGACTTCCGGGCGGCGCCAGGAGGACGGCGTTTCGCCGCCCGGGTGGTTCTTGCGCCCGCGCGACGGGGGTTGCTTGGGGCGTCGAATCATCGTCTGCGACGGCGCGGAGCTCTCCCGGCTGTGGTCGCGCATCGGGGCCTCGGAGGCCGAGGAGCTGACCTGGGTCCCCCGCGAGGACGAGAGCCGAGCGCGACCGCCGGGATTCCGCGCGCTGGCCGGCGGGCTGACCCCGGAGGCCCTGCAAAAGCTCGCGCCCAAGGAGGGCGACGAGTTCGCGCTGGTGTCGGAGGACGGCCCCTTCGTGCGTGCGGCGGTGCCCCTGATCGCCGAGGCCGCACCCGGCGCGCCCGTCCTGGTGCTCTCCGACCGCCTCGCCCCCGACGATCTGCCCGAGCACGAGGCGCTGCGCCTGGCCGGGCTGCGCTCGCTGATCCGCGACGACGTCGACGAGGAGTTCCAGCACCTGGCGAACCTGCGGCGGGTGGTCGAGCTCCGCCGCCTGCTGGACGGCCGCCCCAAGCTCGGCATCCTGCTCCAGCCGGATCCGGATCCCGATGGCATCGCCTGCGGCTACGCCGTGCGAGCGCTCATGGGGCGCAATCGCGTGTCGGCCCCGATCCTCTCGTTCGGTGAGGTCATGCGGCCCGAGAATCGCGCCATGGTGGCCGCGCTCGGGATCGACGTGCGGACGGTGCGACCGGGCGACCTGGACGAGGTCGACGGGCTGGTGCTGGTGGACGTGCAGCCACCGGTCTTCGGCGAGGCGCTGGCGTCGCGCCTGCGGCAGGTGGACGTGGTGATCGATCACCATCCCGAGCGCACGGGCTACGAGGCGAAGATCCGCGACATCCGCGTGTCCTACGGGGCCACCTCGAGCATCCTGACGGAGTACGTGCGCGCGGCGGAGATCGAGGTGGGCGCGAAGCTGGCGACGGCCCTGCTCTACGGCATCAAGAGCGACACTCAGCTTCTGGGCCGCGAGACCAGCCGGCAGGACATGGCGGCGTTCTCCTTCCTGCACGCACTGCACAGCCCCGCGCTGCTCAAGCGCATCGAGCGCCCCGCCCTCCCGACGGACGGGCTGCGAGCCCTCGGCCGCGCCCTCGCCGCGACGCGCGTCGAGGAGGGGATCCACATCCTGGTGCTCGGCCGCGTGCGCGAGGACGTGATCCCCCAGGTGGCGGAGCTGGCATTGCAGGCCGAGGGCGCCGACTGGTCGATCGCGGCCGGAATCGTGGGGGCCGACCTGGTGTTCTCGGTGCGCAACGTGGGATACGTGCGGGCGGCGGGCGACGTGGTGCGGGCGGTGGTGGAGGGCCTCGGCGTGGGCGGCGGCCACCGCACCATGGCCAAGGGCATCATCCCGCTCAAGGCCTTCCGCAAGACCTACGGTCGGGCCGACCGGCCGACCATCCACGCCGCGCTCCACGACGCCTTCCTGCGCGCGATCCGGCGCGAGGAGGTGCGTCCGACGCCCGAAGAGGAGTGAGCGAGCGCGCGCTTCTGGAGGAACCCGCAATGGCCCGCCCGCCGAAGCTCTCCGCGAGCGAGCTCGAACGAGCGCTGGAGGGACTCCCCGGCTGGCACCTGACCGGTGGGAAGCTCGAGCGGGAGTTCGTCTTCCGCGACTTCAACGCGGCCTTCGGCTTCATGGCTCGCGTGGCCCTGGTGGCCGAGCAGATGAACCATCACCCGGATTGGTCGAACGTGTGGAACCGGGTGCGGGTGGCGCTCACGACCCACGATGCCGGAGGCCTGACCGCGCTCGACCTGGAGCTGGCGCGGCGCATGAGCGCGATCGCGGGCGAGGGGGACGCGGCGGCCGGGCGTTAGTCCCTCCCCGGAAGCCGGGGCAGGAGCGGCGCGGTGCGTGCGGCGTAGCGCTGCCATGCCGCGCCGAAGCGCGCGGCGAGCAGGCGCTCCTCGGCCGCCAGCTCGAGCCGGCTGCCCAGCAGGAGGAGCGGCCACGTCGCCAGTAGCAGCAGGTTCAGAGTGGCGAGCGCCGCTCCGAGCCAGAGCGCCAGGTTCCCGGAGTAGATCGGGTGACGCACGATCCGGTAGGGCCCGCGCGTCACGAGCTCGTGATCCTTCAGCACGACCGCCTCCGGCCGCAGGAAGCGACCGAGCGTCGCCGCGGCCGAGAGCAGCATGATCGCGGCGTAGCCACTCGAGAGGAGCCCGACGACGCGCAGCGCCGTCCAGTCCCAGGGCAGCTCCCCGAGCCGCAGCGCCAACGCCGCCAGCGGCAGCCCGAAGTTGAGCGGGATCACCAGCAGCGGGAGCCAGCGCTCCCGGCCTTCGGCCCGGCGCTCGACCGACGAGCGCTGCCGGACGACCGCCGGCACGCGCACCAGCACCACCAGCGCGCCGACGGCATAGAGGCCGAGGAACCAGGTCCGGATCAAGCGGCTCGTCCCGCGTTCGCCCGGGCCCTCAGCGGGGCGACGCGCCGAGGGAGGGCGTGCTCGGCGGCGCGGATTCCTCCGCCACGGCGGCGAGGGCGAGGCGCAGGCCGAGCAGCGCGACGCCCGCGGCGAGCAGGAGCGCCGGCACCAGCAGCCAGATGCGCGCGCGCACCGCCCGTCCGTCCACGATCCGCATGCGCCTGCCCCGGGCGGAGGGTGAGAGGCCGAGATCCTCCGTCGCTCGCGGTTCCCCGGCCATCGGCACCCCCCCGGCATCCTAGGCCGATCGCAAGGACGGGATCAAGCGGCGCGGCACGAGTTCGACCGACCGCGGGCGCCTCGGGCGGCGCCGCCCGCTACCGGCTCAGCGGCCGAGGTCGTGGACCTCGTAGACGATGCGGTCGGGGGTCGGCCGCGAGCCGGTGACGCGCATCCGGGACCCCGAGACCAGGCAGCACACGAACTCGACGAATCCGTGCGCCGTGTAGAACGCCTCGTCGGGGAACTCCCTGGCGTCCTCCACCACCACCTTGAAGTGGCCCGGGTCGTCCGTCTCCTCGATGTGCCAGCGGGTGAAGTTGTACATGACGCCCGAGATCGTCACGACGATCTGGCCGACGCGCTCACCCCAGTTCTTCCGTCGCAGCTCGAGCTGGCGGTAGATGCCCGCGCTGCGGATGCGCTCGGCCGCGCGGGCGCCGCGGCGGATCAGGTACTCCTCCTTGCGCCCCCGCCCCTCCTTCTCCGCGAGCAGCCGGATCATCCGGGCGTAGAGGTCCATCGGGTACCACGAGGCGGCGTTCACCTTCTCGTCCAGCGCGCGGATCTCGTCGTCGTCGAGCCCCCGCTCGAGCTCGTCTTCCGAGAGCTTGCCCTCGGAGAGCAGGCGCTGCAGATCCTCGACCGCCGATTGGAACGCCGTGCCCTTGATCGACGGGATGCGCATGCCTCGGCCAATGCCTCCTCTATGGCGACGTTTCGGTGGTCAGCCGGAGCCACTTGAGATGGAGCGGAGCGCGGCCTCCTGCACCGCCGGCCAGGTCCGGCTCGAGAGCCGCTCCAGACCTGCCGGCTCGAGGCCGAGCGCCGACTCGGCGCGCGATGCGGGCTCGGGAAGGACCGGCACGACCAGGTCGATGCCGCCGAAGCCCGCGCCGAGCGCGGCGACCGCGGCGGAGGCCGCCTGCGCGGCGGCCTCGGGCGGGCCGGCGAGCGCGGGCAGCTCGAAGGCGACGCGAAGCGTCGCGGGGCTGCGTCCTTCCGCCACACAGGCGGCGGCGAAGCGCGCGGCGACGGCTGCGGAGCCCGCCAGCAGGCCATCGCCGAGCCGCGCCGCGCGACGTAATCCGGTGTCGGCCACGGCAGCGATCCAGAGCGGCGGGCCCGGACGCTGCAGCGGCTTGGGCCAGACCTCGATCTCCCCGGCGAGGCTGAAGTGCCTTCCGGCGAAGCGGAGGGGGCCGTCGCTCCAGGCCCGTCGCAGGAGCTCGATCCCCTCCGCGAAGCGGGCGCCGCGCTCCGCCGGGGGCACACCGAAGCCGTGGAAGCCCTCGCTGTGGCCCCCGAGCCCCACGCCGAGCTCGAGCCGCCCGCCCGAGAGACCGTCCAGGATCGCCGCGTCCTCCGCCACGCGGAGCGGGTGATGCAGGGGGAGCGGCAGCACCGCGGTCCCGACCCGCAGGCGGTGCGTTCGGGAGGCCAGGGCGGCACAGAGAGGGAGCGCGGCGGGAAAGACCGCGCCCGCGGCGAAGGGCCGTTCCGCCACCCAGGCCACGTGCACCCCCGAGGCCTCCGCGGTCTCGGCGTGATCGAGGAGCCGCGCGTACAGCTCCGGGACCTCGCCCAGGCGAGCGCTCGGGAGCCGCAGGTCGTAGCGCAGGCCGAGTCGCAGACGCATCCGGGCAGGATAGACTGCGCGCGTGTCCCCCGACGAGCGCGAGCGTCTGCGCGCCATCGAGAAGACCGAGCTGCATCAGCACGTGGACGGCTCGATCCCGGTGCGCACGGTCTGGGAGCTGATGCGCCGCCACGGCCTCGCGCCGACCGGGACGCAGGAGGAGCTCGAGCGACTGCTCGTGCTGCAGCCCGAGGAGGAGGGCACGCTCCTGGCCTATCTCGACAAGTTCCACTATCCGCTCTGGGTGACGCAGTTCTTCGAGAACATCGAGAGGGTCGTGGAGGACATCGTCGAGGATGCTCTCTCCAGCGGCGTCCGCACCCTCGAGCTCCGCTACTCGCCGATTATCCACACCTACGCGGGCCTCACCCTCCGCCAATCCATCACGGCCGTGCTCTCGGCGATGCGGCGCAAGGTTCTGGAGCACGGAGCGCAGGATCTGCGCTGCGGCCTGGTGGTGATCGCGATGCGGCAGCAGGGGCCGCACATCGCGAAGATCCTGGCGCGCCAGGCGCTCTCGGAGGCCCAGCACCTGCACCGCGTGTGCGGCGTGGTGGGCTTCGACATCGCCGGCGCGGAGCGCGGCACCCCGCCGCGCCTGTTCCGCGAGGCCTTCGAGATCGCCCGCAAGGGCGGGCTCGGCACCACCGCGCACGCCGGCGAGGACGAGGGAGCGGAGCGCGTCTGGGAGGCGGTCGAGGAGCTCGGCGTGCGCCGCGTCGGCCATGCCTGCTCGGCCGTGGCCGATCGCGAGCTCGTCCGTCGGCTCGCCCGCGACCGGGTGCTGGTGGAGTGCTGTCTCACCTCCAACTGGCAGACGGGTGCCACCCGTCGCGGAGAGCGTCATCCGATCTTCCAGTTCCTGGAAGCCGGCGTCCCGGTCGCGATCTGCACCGACAACGTCACGGTGTCGGCGACGGACCAGCTGCGCGAGAGCACCCTGGTCGCCCAGGAGCTCGGAATCGAGGCCGTGGCGCAGATCCACCGCGCCGCCCGGGAGCACGCCTTCGTCGATCGCACACGGCCCCTGGACGGCTGAGGCGAGGAGCGACCCTCGCGGCCGGCGCGGGTTACACTGTGCGCGATGGTCGCGTCGCACCGCCTGCCGCGCCGCGCAGCCCGGCTCCCCTCGCACGCCGCACCACAGCGGCTGGCGGCCACCTTCGACGCGGTCACGCCGCTGGACGAGGAACCCGCCCGCGGAGTGACCCTGGGCTTCCTGCCCGATCGCGGCCGCCCCGACCTCACGCGAATCGACGATCGGGCCGAGCTCGGTCCCGCCCTGGACCTGGCCGCGGTGCTCGGCATCGGCAAGGTGCTGCGGCTCCTGCGTGCGGCGCGGATCGTGCTCCCTCGCGATCCGCTGGCCCTGGCCGGCCGGCCGGCCGAGGCGACCCGTCTGCTCGAGCGCGCCCTCGGCACGCGCGTCCGGCTCGAGGTGCGGCCGCGCTCCCGGCTGCGCTTCGTGGCCTGGACCGAGGTCGGACTCGAGGTGGTGCACGACGTGGCCGACGTGCTCGAGAGCGAGGACGCCTACCTGGTGATGCGTCGGGGCGGTCGCCCCTCCCTGCGCATGCCGCGCTCGACGGTCACCCGGCGGCGGATCGAAGCCGAACGCTGGTGGGAGGTGGTGGGAATCGAGCGCGCCTAGTGCAAGCGAAGCGCGCAGCGAGCCGCAGGCGAGCGAAGGGCGCAGCCCGGCGGCGTAGCCACCGGCGCGCCAAGGCCGGAAGCGCGCAGCGAGGCGAAGCCGAGCGAAGGGCGCAGCCCGGCGGCGAGAGCCGCCGGCGCGCCTGGGTTCGCGTTTCCCTGAGGACCCCGCGCGCCGCACGGTGCTACGCTGGCGCCGCATGCGCAGCCGCTGGAACGACGCGGACGCCCGCGCCGCCCTCGATCGCTGGGGCCCGACGCACGGCGAGGATCTCGCGCTCCGCATCTACACCTCGCGCCTGATCGGCGCGGAGCGCGATCTCGTGCTCCACGGCGGCGGAAACACCTCCGTGAAGACGCGGCTCCGCACGCTCCTCGGCGAGCCGGTGGAGGCGCTCTGCGTGAAGGGCTCGGGCTCGAGCCTCGATGCGGTCGAGCCACGCGACTTCCCTGCGCTCGACCTGACGCACCTGAGGCGGCTGCGCGCCCTGCCGGCCCTCTCCGACGAGGAGATGGTGAACCAGCTCCGCACGCATCTCTTCGACGCCTCGGCGCCGAATCCCTCGGTGGAAGCCCTGCTGCACGCGTTCCTGCCCCAGCGCTTCGTCGATCACAGCCATGCCGACGCCGTGCTCGCCCTCACCAACCAGCCGGCCGGGGAGGACCTGGTGCGCGAGGCCCTGGGCCCACGCGTTGCGGTGCTGCCCTACATCATGCCGGGCTTCCCGTTGGCCAAGGCCGTCGCCGACGCTTTCGAGAAGGAGCCCGCGGTGCTGGGCGTGGTGCTGGCGAAGCACGGCCTCTTCAGCTTCGGCGACGACGCGCGCACGAGCTACGAGCGGCACGTCGAGCTGGTGGATGACTGCGAGCGCTTCGCCGCGGCGCGGGCCCGCGCTCCGCGCGTGACGCTGGCCCGTCCGGCCGCTGGCGCCGGGCTCCGGGAGCGGGTGGCGCGCGCGGCGCCTCTCCTGCGCGGGCTGCTCTCCGAGCCCACGGGGAATCCCGACGCGCCGTGGCGGCGGATGGTGCTGGAGTGGCGCGGAAGCGACGAGGTGCTCGCCTTCTGCGACGACGAGGAGGCCGGGGCGCTGGCCTCGACCGGGCCCCTGACACCGGATCACGTGATTCGCACCAAGATGCTGCCGCTCTGGATCCCCGATCCGGCCTGGCAGGACGCGCCGCGGCTGCGGGCGCAGCTCGACGAGGCAGTGGCCCGGTACCGCAAGGCCTACGACGCGTACTTCGAGCAGTGCAGCAGGGCGCGCGGGGTCAGCCGCCGCAAGCTCGACTCCGCGCCGCGGGTGGCGCTGCTGCCCGGCGCAGGCGCGCTCTGCTTCGGCCGCAGCAAGCGCGACGCCGTGATCGCGGCCGACATCACGGAGCACACGCTGCGCACCAAGCGGCTCGCGGCGGCGCTGGGCCGCTACGAGGCGCTCGGCGCCCTCGATCTCTTCGACATGGAGTACTGGAGCCTCGAGCAGGCGAAGCTCGGTCGCGAGGCCGAGCGCCCGCTGGAGCGGCAGGTGGTGCTGATCACGGGCGGCGCGGGCGCCATGGGCGTGGGGATCGCCGAGGTCTGCCTGGCCGCGGGGGCCCACGTCCTGCTGGCCGATCTCGACGTCGGGCGCGCCCGGTCCGCGGCCGCCGGCCTGGAGGCGCGACACGGTCGCGGGTCGGCCCACGGCCTCCCGATGGACGTGACCGACGAGGCGTCGGTGCGGGACGCCTTCGACGCGGCGTGCGTGATCTACGGCGGCGTCGACGTGGTGGTCCCCAACGCCGGCCTCGCGCACGTGGCTCCGGTCGAGTCGCTCTTGCTCGGTGACGCGCGACGCCTGGCGGAGGTGAACTACCTGGGCGTCCTCCTCACCCTGCGCGAGGCGGCGCGCGTCTTCCGGCTCCAGGGCACCGGGGGAAACGTGGTGGTGAACGCCTCCAAGAACGTCTTCGCGCCGGGCAAGGACTTCGGCGCCTACAGCGCCAGCAAGGCTGCGGCGCACCAGCTGGGCAAGGTGGCGGCGATCGAGCTGGCGCCGCTCGGCGTGCGGGTCAACCTGGTCAATGCCGACGGCGTGTTCTCGGAGGGCGACGTGGCCTCGGGCCTGTGGGCGACCGTCGGGCCCGATCGCGCGCGCAGCCGCGGGCTCGCGCCCGAGGAGCTCCCGGAGTTCTATCGCCAGCGGAACCTGCTCCAGGCCCGCGTGACGGCGCGGCACGTGGGCGAGGCCGTGCTCTTCTTCGCGAGCCAACGCACGCCGACCACCGGCGCGACGCTCCCGGTGGACGGTGGCCTGCCCGAAGCCTTCCCGCGTTGATCCGGCGCCGGAGACCCGCGCCGCCAGGAGGATCGAACATGGTCGAGATCGTGGTGGAGCAGGACGTGGCGGCCGAGCCGCGACGGGTCTGGGAGCTGGTCTCCAATCACGAGGGCATGAAGAAGTGGATGCCGGTGCGCGAGGTGGTGCGGCGCCGGCCCGGCTCGCCCGATCCCGATGGCGTGGGCGCCGTGCGCACCATTCGGGGCTCGGGACTCGTGATCGAGGAGCGCATCACCGCCTTCAAGCCCCCGGAGCGCCTGGAGTACGTGCTCCTCGAGGGCGCACCGCTGCGCGACCACCACGGCGAGGTGCTGCTCGAGCCGCGCGCAGGGGGTGGCACCCACGTGCGCTGGCGGGTCCGCTTCCGACCGCTGGTGCCCGGCACCGGCTGGCTCCTCGCGCGGATGCTGCGGCGCGGCCTGCAGCAGGGACTCCAGGGCCTGAAGCGCCTGGCGGAGGCTTGAGCCACGCGACGGCGTGTTAAGCTGCCCGTTCGCGGTGCACGCCGCGCAGCCGAGGGAGCTCGATGCCGACGCCCGCGATCGTGCCCGGTGTACGCGCCTTGAAGCAATGGATCGGGAAGTCGCTCGGAGTGACCGAGTGGCTGACGATCACGCAGGAGCAGATCCAGGCCTTCGCCGACGCCACCGGCGACCAGCAATGGATCCACGTGGACGTGGGGCGCGCCCGCAGCGAGTCGCCGTTTCGCGGACCGATCGCACACGGCTACCTCACGCTGGCCCTGGCCCCGCGCCTCCTGCCCCAGCTCCTGGAGGTCCAGGGCGCGCGCCTCGTCGTGAACTACGGCATCGAGAAGCTGCGCCTGCCGGCGCCGGTGCTGGCCGGCGCCCGCGTCCGGATGGGCGCCGAGGTGAAGGACGTGCGCGACATCCCCGGCGGAGCGGCGCGGGTCACGCTCGGCATCCACTTCGAGCTCGAGGGGCAGCGCAAGAGCGCGTGCACCGCCGACGTGATCTACGTCTACGTGCCCTGAGGAGTCCCGGAAGCTCCCCTCGCCGCCGGGTCGCCCTCCAGGAACTCTCCCACCAACCGCAGGAACTCCTCCAGCCGGTCGTGGTGCACCCAGTGCCCGGCGCCCTCCACGTTCACGAGACGCGCCTCGCGGAACGCCGTGATGCGGCCGTCCAGCACCGGATCGCTGGCCCAGCTCTTGCTCCCGCGCAGGAGCAGGACCGGGCAGGCGATGCGGCCCCAGAGCGCCCGTACGTCGTCGGGATCGAAGCGCTGCGGCGAGAACGCCCGGACGTAGTTGTCGAACTTCCAGCTCCAGGTGCCGTCCTCGTTGCGCGCGACGCCGTGGCGGGTCAGATGGAGGGCCTGCTCCTCGGAGAGGAACGCGTTCTCCTCGCGCATGCGCGCGGCCGCCGCGGCGATGCTCGCGTAGCGGCGCGGCTGCCGCGCCGCCAGGTGCTGCATGTCGTCGATCCAGCGCACCAGGCGCTCCCAGGGGGGCACGGCGCGCATGCTGGCCGCGAGCTCGGGAGCCGGACCGAGGCCCTCGATCGCCACCACCTTGTGTACGCGCTCCGGGAAGGCACCTGCGTACTGCAGCACCACGGCGCCGCCGAGCGAGTGACCGATCAGCGTCACCGGGAAGAGACCGAGCGCGTCCAGCAGCTGCGCCAGGTCGAGCACGAAGTCGGCCATCGCGTACATCCCGCCGATGGCCCAGGCGCTGTCGCCATGGCCGCGCAGATCCGGCGCGATCACGTGGTGCTCGCCGCGCAGAGCGCGAGCCACCCAGTCCCAGCTCCGGGCGTGGTCGCGGCCGCCGTGGACCAGCACTAGGGGGGGACGCGACTCGTTTCCCCAATCCACGAAGTGCAGCCGCAGGCGCTGCGAGACGTAGAAGCTGGAGGTGGGCCCGAGCGGCTCCAGATCCGGGGTGCTCACGCGTCGCAGGATACCGGGACGAGGCGCCGGCGGGAGGAGGTGGCGGTGTCGCCGCGGCGCTCGGGCGCCGCCTCAGGCTCCCGGCTCGGCGATTCCGCGCACGTTCTCCGCCCGCGCGCCCCGCGGCCCTTCCTGGATCACGTACTCCACGGCGTCGCCCTCGGCCAGGTTGTCGTAGTCGGAGCCGGCGAGGCCCGAGCGGTGGAAGAACACCTCCTTGCCGTCGTCGCCCCGGATGAAGCCGAAGCCGCGCTCGCGCACCATCTTCTTGATGCGCCCTCGCACCTTCGGACCGGACACCACGCGCGCAGCGCTCGGCGCCGGCGCGCGACGCGGGCCGCTGGGACGTCCGCGCCCGCGTCCCGCGCTGAAGCGATCGCTGGCGGCGAACTCCTCGCGGAAGAGCGAGACCGGGACCACGAGGTCCTGCATCTCGACCGTCTCGGGAGAGAGCAGCACCTCGTCGTCACCGAGGTCGACCACGGTGTAGCGCAGCCCGGTGTTCTTGTGGGTGACGCGCGTGCCGGAGGTGATCTCGTCGAGTGACAGCATGGGACGGACCTCGGAGGCAGGGGGAACGGGCGCGAGGAGGGTCTTCCTCGGGAAGCTGCGCAGCATAGGCAATCGGCGCCTCGCGGTCAAATCGAGCCGGCCCGCCGGAAGCCCCGGTGGCGCCGCTAGACTGCCCCTCCCGGCCGGAGCCGGCCCGAGGGAGGTTCGCTTGCCGCCCCGCGCGTGCCTGTTCGACCTGGGCGGGACGCTGTTCGGCTACGCCCCGTTCCGCCCGCATCTCGAGCGGCTGCTGGCGGAGACCGCGCGCCGCTACGCCATCGACGCGCCGGCGGAGGCGCTGCGCCGGGCCTACGAGCGCGCCGACGACGAGGGCGAGCGCTTCTACACCGCTCAGCGTGAGCTCGGAAGCGCTCTCGCGAAGGCGGGTGAGCCGCCGCCCGCGGAGGTCCTCTTCGTGGGCGACACACCCGGACAGGACGCGGCGGGGGCCAATGCGCTCGGCCTGGAGAGCGTGCTCCTGGCCCGCGGTCCGGGCGCGGACCGGGGTCTCCACCGGCCGCGCCACGTGATCTCGGACCTGTGCGAGCTCCTCGCGCTCGTGCCGGCTTGAGGGGATCGCTCGCCGCCCGGCTCGCCCTGGCCGCTGGCCTCGCGTTCACCCGCGCCGCCGGCGCGGGCGAGCCGCTTCGTGTGGGTACCACGGCGGACTACGCGCCCTTCAGCATCGCCGATCCCGCCGCGGAGGGAGGCGTGGACGGCTTCGATCTCGCGCTCGTGCGCGCCTTCGCCGCCGAGCACGGCCGCCCGCTCCAGCTGGTGCGCTTCCGCTGGCCGGAGCTCGCAGCCGCCCTCGAGGCGGGTCGCTTCGAGCTGGCCGCGGGCGGCGTCACGGTACGACCCGAGCGCTCGCTGGTGGGACGCTTCAGCGTGCCGCTGGCGACGAGCGGCGCGCTGGTGCTGGTGCGCGCCGACTCGCCGGACGGCTCGCTGGCGGCGCTCGACCGCCGCGAGCGCACCCTCGCCGTGAATGCCGGAGGGCACCTCGAGCAGGTGGCGCGGCTGCGCTTCCCGCAGGCGCGGCTGCTCGTCCTGCTCCACAACGCCGAGGTGCGACGCGCACTCCTCGAGGGAAGGGCCGACGGAGCCGTCACCGACACCCTCGAGGCGCCCGTCTGGCTGCGCGACGCGCCGGAGCTGCGGCGCCTCGGCCCCTTCACGCACGACCGCAAGGCCTGGCTGGTGCGCGCCGACCGGCCGGACCTCGCGCGGGAGATCGACGCCTGGCTCCTCGCCCGCGAGGCCGACGGCACGGTCGGCCGCCTGCGCCAGCGCTGGCTCGGTGCCGGCGCTGCGCCGACCGCGCGACCCCTGGATGCCCTGCTCGCCGCCATCGACGAGCGGATGGCGCTCATGCCCGCGGTGGCGGAGGCGAAGCGCCGCGGCGGCCAGACGCCGCGGGATCCCGCTCGCGAGGAGCAGGTCCTGGCGGCGGGACGGGCGGCGGTGCGCGCGGCGGCGGCGCGGCTCCGGAGCCCGCCACCGCCCGAGGCCGCGGTGAACGGGCTCTATCGGGCGCTGGTCGACGGAGCGGTGGCGATCGAGCAGGCGACGCTGGCCCGGCCGCCGACGGGTGCGCCGGTCGCCGACCTCGAGCGCGAGATCCGCCCTGCCCTCGGCCGCCTCGGCGACCGCATCGCGGAGCTCGTGGTACGGCTTCCGGCGGGCCTCGCGCCGACGGACGTGCGCGCCGCGGCGGACGAGGCGCTGCACGCGCCCGACCTTCCGGCGCCCGCCCGCCAACGGGTCGCCGACGCGATCGCGGCGCTCTCCCCCGGGCTCCCGACGGCTCGAGAGGCTCAGTAGAAGACCGTCCGGGTCCGGTGTCGGGGCCGCGCCTTGAAGGCCGCGCCTTGCCCGCGGCTCCACAGCAGCTGGTCGACGCGCTGCGCGGTGGTCTGCCCTCCCTGGCCGCGGATCTCCCCCACCAGGAGCTCCACCGCGTGGAGCGCGACGGCGCGGATCTCCACCTCTTCCGGCGCTCCCGCCTCCAGCGGCTCGCCGGCCTCGATCCGTGCCACGAGGTCCGGCGCGACCACCAGCGCTCCCTCCAGGCGCAGCACGTGGGGCACCAGGTTGTCGGCGAAGAGCGTGAGCTCGGCCAGGTCGTGGAAGCGCCCGGGGCCCTCGCCCTCGAAGGCCAGGTGCAGGTCCGCGGCCGTGATCTGGGCTCGCTTGTAGAACGGGACCTCGAGCTCCTGGTAGCGCGCCACGTCGCGGTAGAAGGGCATGGTGGCCAGGAGCTCCACCAGCCGCTCGGCCGAGCCGGCGGCCTCCGCCACCGGCCCCTCGAAGCGGCCGGCGTAGCGACCGGCCAGGAAGGCGCCGAGGTCGTTCCACGCACGGGTGTAGAGATCCATCAGCTCCGCGAGCTCGGGATCCTCGAGCGTCTGACCCAGGAGCCGCGCCACCTCCGGCGCTCGCAGCGCGCGCAGCTCGTCGGCGCTCCACGGGCCCGCAGCATCGAAGCGTTGCTTCAAGGCCGTGGCCACGGTGAGATAGCCGGAGAGGCCCCCGCGCTTGCGCAGGCGCGGAAACCAGCCCGAGCCGAAGTTCACCGCATCCAGCGTGATCACGAAGGCGAGGGTCGAAGCGGCGCTCCCGCGATGGTGGTGCTCGAGATCGTAGACACCTGGCCGTGTCGCTTCGCCGGCCAGCTCATGCGCGAGGCTGCGCAGCCGTGGCGGATCGAGGCGCACGGATCGCGCGCGGCGCGTGACCTCGGCGGCGGCGGCGCGCACGCGCGCGAAGAGCCCGGGGCGCGCCGGGACGCTCACGGACGCGCGCCGAGCACCCGGACGGCGCCGGGGAGCGCCTCGTAGCAGGCCGGGAGCCCGCCCAGGGGCTCGCCGTCGAGCTCGGTCGCCGCGCATTCCCCGAGCGGCTCCGCCTCCAGCCGGCGGCCCCGTCGTTCGAGGACCCCGGGAACACCGAGGTGCGTGCCGCGGTAGAGCGTGGGGAGCGCCGTCAGCAGGCGGAGCTTCGGGAGGTCCGGCACCACCACCACGTCGAGCAGGCCGTCGTCCGGACGCGCATGGGGAGCGACGTGCATCCCGCCGCCGAAGTACCGGCCGTTGGCGGCCGTCGCGAGCACCAGGGGTCCCTCGTACAGGAGCTCCCCGTCCAGCCGCAGCCGCACCGCGAGATTGCGCCAGCGCGCGAGGGCATGGAGCGTGCCGAGCAGGAAGGACGTGCGCCCGCCGAGCCACTTCGGCACGCGATTCACCAGCTCCGTCACCAGGCCGCTCATGCCGAGGCTCGCCACGTTCAGGAAGTAGCTCACCGCCTCACGCCCGGTCCGGTCGCGGTAGCGGGCGCGGCCGGCGTCGATCGGCACCGCTCGTCCCGTGGCGATGCGCGCCAGTGCGGCGTCGAGATCGCGCGGGATTCCGAGCGTGCGCAGCAGGTCGCCTCCGGTTCCGAGCGGCAGGAGCGCGAGCTCCACCTGGCCCGCGAGGCCGGAGCCGAGGAGTCCGGTCACCACCTCGCTCGTGGTGCCGTCGCCGCCGGCGATCACGATGCGCTCGACACCGCTCCGCGCACCCTCCCGCGCGATGCGCTCGGCGTCCCGCGGACCGCGCGTGCAGGCCACTTCGAGGGGCCCGAGCGCCGTGCGCAGGCGCGGCTCGACGGCAGCGAAGCGTCGGCCAGTGACTCCGCTACGGCTGCGGGGATTCAGGACGACCAGGGTGCGAGCAGACATCGCGCGCAGCATACCGGAACGCCCTGGCGCCCGGGCGCTCCACCGGAGTGTCAGGGTTCGAGCCGTGGGGCGGAATGCCGCGAGCCGAGGGCGACCCACGCGCGACGGCGCGCCCGCAGGCTCAGCGGCAGTCGGCGCAGAGTCCCTCGGCGACCACGCGGAAGCGCTCCACCGCGAAGCCCGGCTCGGCCGAGTCGGCGAGCTGCACCGGGAACCAGGCCTCGGGCACGTCCTCGAGGCGCCCGCAACGCCGGCACACGAAGTGCTGGTGAGGATCGGCGTTGGCGTCGTAGCGCACCTCGCCGCCGGGCCCGGGCACCTCCGCCACCACGCCGAGGTCCCGGAGCAGCGCGAGTGTGCTGTAGACCGTGGCCCGGCTCGCCAGCGGGAACTGGTGCGTGATGCCTTCCAGGATCTCCGCCGCCGTGAAATGGCCACCCTGCTCGAGCAGATGGCGCACGATCGCCCGGCGCTGCGGCGTGAGCGCGAGCCCTCGCTCCCGAAGGAGTCCCTCGACCTCGGCTGCCGTGCGGGCCATCGATGCCTCCGCGGACGCAGTGTACGCCGCAAGGGGGGCGCAGCACAGCGCGCCCGCACCGCGCCCTACGCCTCGGGGCGCAGCGTCTCCTCGCCTCGGGTCCAGCCGCAGGGGCAGAGCTCTCCGGTCTGGAGCGCGTCGAGCACCCGCAGCACCTCGTCCACGCTGCGGCCGACGGCCAGATCGTTCACCTCGACCCAGCGCGTCAGTCCCTCCGGATCGATCACGAAGGTCCCGCGCAGGGCCACGCCCCGCTCCTCGTCGAGCACCCCGAAGGCGCGGGCCAGCGTCTTGCGCACGTCGCCGATCAGCGGAACCCGCAGGTCCTTGAGCTCCTCCTTCGCTCCGACCCAGCCGAGGTGGCTGTAGACCGTGTCCGTGCTCGCGCCCAGCACCACGGCGTTGCGCTCCGCGAACTCCGCCAGGCGCCGGTTGAAGGCCGCGATCTCGGTGGGACACACGAAGGTGAAGTCCATGGGATAGAAGAAGAGGACCACCCAGCGGCCGCGCAGCTCGTCGGAGCGGATGGTCTCGAAGCGCCGCTCGACCAGCGCCTCTTCGCTGAAGGCCGGCGCCGGGCGACCGAGCGCGGGAACAGAAAGGCGGACGTCGGACGGCGGGGCGGGAGAGACCTGCATTGCTTCCTCCTGGCGGTTGGCCCATGATCAAGACTAAAACTTAAAAAAGATTTAATCCTAAATTAGATAGATGTCAAGTCGGCTCGCAGCCTCCAAGCCGCGTAAGATCGGTCCATGCGCGCGCGGTCCCGTGAGGAGGTGCTGCGGGGCGCTCTGGCGGTCGGGGTGCTGCTCCTGCTGGCCTTCGGGGCCCGCGCGGTACGCCAGACGCTCGACCTCACCTGGAGCCCCGATTCGATCCGGACGGCGATCGAGGACCTCGGCATCTGGGGCCCGATCACGCTGGTCGCGCTGCTGAGCGTGCGGACCTTCCTGCTGATCCCGTCGCAGGTTCTGCTGGTCGCCGGCGGACTCTGCTTCGGGACCTGGGGCGGGGCCCTCTACGGCGCCCTGGGAGTGACGGGCTCCGGGCTGCTGCTCTTCGGGCTCACCCGCTGGGCCGGCCGCGACGCCCTGCTCCAGCGCGTTCCGCCGCGCATGCGAACGCTGCTCGACACCGCCGGCGCCCGAATGGGGGCCGCCGTCGTGTTCCTGGGCACCGCCTATCCCGTCGGGCCCCTCAACGCCTACCCGGTGGGCGCCGCCCTGACCGGGCTGCGCCTCCCGTTCTTCGGCTTCGCCCTGAGCGGTGGCGCCGCGATCCGCGCGCTCACCTACGCCTGGTTCGGAAGTCGGTTGGTGGACGGCGGCTTGCTGGATCTGGCGCTGGCCACCTGCGTGCTGACTGCGGCCGTCGGCCTTCCGCTCCTCGTCCCCGGCGTGCGCCGCCGCGTCTGGACCGGGCTGCGGGGCGGTGCCTTGTCTCAACCGGGGGGTGACCCGGGTCGATAGGGTCCCGCGAGGACGATCGCGCAGCATGACCCCCTACGCCCTCGCGCTCGAGCTCACGGCGTTGCTCGCCTTCTGGGTGGGACTGGGCGCGTGGCAGCACGGGCGCGAGGTGCCCGCGCGCCTGCCCTTCGTCGGCATGGCGCTCGCCGTCCTGGCCTGGTGCGTGGGCGAGATCCTCACCACGCGCGGCCTGGTCGCTCCGTGGACCGGCGCCGAGATCAAGTACCTCGGCATCGTGACGCTGCCGCCGCTCTGGCTCGCCGTCGCCATCCACACCGCGCGGCTCGAGATCGGCCAGCGCCTGCCCTACCTGCCGCTCGCGCTGATGCTTCCGGGCCTGGTCGCCTACGCCCTGCTCTTCCTCGGCCCGTGGGCCGCTCTGTTCCTGCCGCCGGACGCCTACACACAGGGCGGTCGGGGCCCGCTCTGGTGGGTGCACGCGATCTACGCCTACGTGCTCCTGGTGAGCGGCACGACGATCCTGCTCTCGGCGGCGATCCGAGCGCGGCGCGCCGGTCGCTCGGGCCGCTGGCGCTGGCTCGCGATCGGGCTGGCGAGCGTGCTCCCGCTGGCGGGAAACGCGAGCTACATCGCGTCGGGCCGCTCCTGGCCCCACGATCCCACCCCGGTGCTGATCGGCGTCACGCTGCTCGCGGTGCGCAGCGCCGTCTTCAGCGGAGGGCTGCTGGAGGTGCTTCCGATCGCGCAGCGGGACCTGATCGATCACCTCCCGTTCGGCGTGGTGCTGGCCGATCGGTTCGGAGCCGTGATCGACGTGAACCCCGCCGCCGAGCGCCGGCTCGGCATGCTGCGCCGCGACGCCCTCGGGCGTGCGCTCGAGGCCGTGCTGGTCTTCGCGCCGCCGGGCACGCCGATCGAGATCACCGGGGTCGAGGTGCGGGGACGCGAGATCGCGCGGTTTGCGCTGCTCGACCTGCCGGCTCCGGCCGCCCGGCTCGAGGCCTCGACACCAGGCGATGTCGCCGCCTGACGCCGCGGGCGGCGGGGGCGCCCGGAGCGGCTCCGGCCGGAGGGCTCTCGCGGCCGCCCCCGATCGGATAGGATCCCCGGATGCCGCCGCGCTCGCAGCGGGTGCCGACCCGCGACGGCCTCTCGCTGCACGTCCTCGTCTGGAGCGACGAGGGCGTTCCCATGGTGTTCCTGCACGGCTTCTCGAACGAGGCGCACGTCTGGGACGACGTGGCCCCGGTCCTGGCGCCCTACTACCGCACGCTCGCCTTCGACATGCCGGGGCACGGCGACTCGGACCGCGACCCCGCGTTCCGGTACGACCACGAGTCGATGGCCCGCGACGTGGCGAGCGCCCTGGACGCGCTCGCGGCGCCTCGCGTCGTGATGGTCGGCCACTCGATGGGGGGGCGGGTGGCGATGCGCTTCGCCGGGCTCCAGCCGGAGCGGCTGGCCGGGCTCGTCGTGGTGGATGCGGGGCCGGAGCTCGATGCGCGGGGCGTTCTCCGCATCCGGCTCGACGCCGAGAGCGGGGATCGCAGCTTCGCGTCGCCGGCCGAAGCCGAGCTCGCCCTGCGCCGCGCCTATCCCCTGGCCGAGCCGGCCGCCATCGCGCGGCTGGTGCGCCACACGCTGCGCAAGCGGACCGACGGCCGGCTCGAGGCCAAGCTCGATCCCGGGTTCATGGAGGCCGCCCGGGCGCTCGATCCCGCGGAGCGAGCGGAGCGGGAGCGCGCGGAGACGGCGGCGCTGTGGGCGGCCCTGGCGAAGGTCACGTGTCCCGCGCTGGTGGTGCGGGGAGCGGCCTCGGACGTTCTCTCCCCGGAGACGGCCGAGCGCATGGCGGAGAGCGCGCTGCCGCGTGGCAGCCTGGCCGTGATACCCCGCGCCGGCCATTCCGTCATGCTCGACAACCCGGGCGCCTTCCGCGATGCGCTCGAGCGATTCGCGCTGGGCGACGCCTGAGCGCGCGGAGCCTGCCGTGAGCCGACCCTCGCTCCTTCCCGTCGCTGCGTTGATCCTGCTCGGGGCCGTCGCGTCGCCGCGGGCGCGCGCCGAGTCCACGCCTGCGCCGGCGAGCGCGGCCATCGAGCGGCTCCACGCGGCGCTCCTCGACGTGATGAAGCACGCCGCCGCCCTCGGCTACGAGGGACGGGCCAAGCGCATCGCGCCGGTGGTGGCGGCGGTCTACGACATCCCGACCATGGCGCGGATCGCGGTGGGCAAGTACTGGAAGGACCTCTCGCCGGACGACCAGCAGCACCTCGTCGACGCCTTCGCCCGCTTCACCGTTGCGAACTACGCCGCGAACTTTGACGGCTACTCGGGAGATCGCTTCGAGCTGCTCGGCGAGGAGCCGGCGCCGCAGGGCCTGCGCCTGGTCCGCACCCGTCTCGTCCCGGGAGACGGCGACCCGGTGCGGCTGGACTATCGACTGCGGCCCACGCCCGAGGGCTGGCGCATCGTCGACGTCTTCCTGGACGGGACGGTGAGCGAGCTGGCGCTGCGGCGCGCCCAGTACACCGCCGTGATCGAGCGCGAGGGCTTTCCGGCGCTGCTGAAGGCGCTGGACCAGAAGGTCGCGGATCTCGCCAGCGGCAAGGAGAAGGGCTCGCCACGCTGAGCGCAGGCGCAGCGCCCGGTCAGCCGTCGGCGAGCGAAGGCGAGGGTCAGGGCGCGGGCGCGGCCGGCACGGCACGCGCCCCGTGCACGTCCGGCGCGACCGCCGAGGTCGTTCGCTCGAGCGTCGCGGTGGAGGTTCCGCCCCTCGGAGCCAGCGGCTCCGCCGCGGGGAGCGCGGCCGGCCCGGGCTCCGCCGGGGCGGGCTCCGCCGGCTCCGTCTCGGGGATCGCTCCCGCCAGCGAGGAGGAATCCGTCTCGCCGTCCACCATGGCCTCGCGGTGCATGAAGTAGGCGGCGCGCAGCGCGGCATAGAAGTCGACCGAGCTGCCCTCCAGGGCGTCCAGCGCCGGCCCCTCCTCGTCCCGCATCGTGATGCCGTCGCCCGAGGCGAAGACGAGGCCCTCCGCCGGCGTCAGCAGCCAGGTCTGCGGCCGAAGCAGGGAATCCACCAGCGTGCCGATGCCGTCGCGCGCCGTGGTGGGGCCGAGCACGGGGAGCACGATGTAGGGTCCGGTGCCCACGCCGAGGCGGCCCAGGGTCTGACCGAAGTCCGCCTCCACCGGCTTGAGGCCCATTGCCCTCGCGGGATCGAAGAGGCCGAGCATGCCCACGGTGCTGTTCACGGCGAAGCGCAGCGTTGCCACCCCTGCGTGTCGGAGCTCCAGCTGCAGCAGGCTGTTGGTCACCGTGACCGGCGCATCCAGGTTCTCGAACACGCGGCGCACCGCGCGCCGGCCCGGCGCAGGGACGATCCAGGCGTAGCCTCGCGCGAGCGGGCCGATCAGCACGTGATCGAGGCCGCGGTTCAAGACGAAGAAGCCGCGGTTCACCGGCTCGAAGGGATCGGGCTCGTGCACCTCGGGCTGGTAATCGAGGTCGGCCGCCGCCTGCGCGCTCTCGGCGTCGGACGAGCTCGCGGGCGCCGGCTCGGTCGTCGCGGCGGACGCATCCGGCGTCGCCGCCGAGGCATCCGGCGCGGAAGCCGGCGCATCAGCGGCCGGGATCGAGGCAGCGGCGTCGGCAGGAGTGGCGGTCGCAGCCGTGGAAGGCGGCGCCGCCTTGTCGTCGACCGGGGCGGCCGACGCGGAGGCGAGAGCCGCCGGCGACGCTTGCGGAGCCGCCGCGCTGGCGCAGGCGAGCGCGAGCCCGCTCGCGAGGGCGACGAGCAGCGCGCCCGCCGCCGTGCGGCGGCGCGTACCGGAGATCTTCGGTTTCAAGCTTCCCCCCGACCGCTCGGCGGTCGAATCCCAAGGAAGGGCGAGCAGCAGCATAGGCACATGCCGGCTCGGCGCCAGCGTGGGGCAGGCTGTCACCCGCGGGGCGCCTTCAGGAGCGTCCGCGGCGTCATTCAACCCCCGCAGGGGTCGGCTCGTCGTGCTCATCTTCGATCTCCCCGACGATCTCCTCGAGGATGTCCTCCAGCGTCAGCAAGCCGAGGAGTGATCCTCCCGGCTCGCGCACCAGCGCCATGTGGCGCCGCCCGCGGCGGAACACCCGCAATGCCTCCCCCATCGGCAGATCGGGACGCATCTCGATAGCCGGTCGGATCGCGTCCTGAAGAACGACCAGGCGAGTCCTCGCATAGAGGTGGAAGAGATCCTTGGTGTGGAGGATGCCGACGACGTGATCGAGGTCACCGTCGTAGACCGGGAGCCGGGTGTAGCCCTCCTCGCGCAGACGCTCCAGGATCGCGTCGGGATCGAGGTGACGCTCGATCGCGAAGACGCGCTCGCGCGGGACCATCACGTCGCGCACCCGCCGGCGCGAGGCGCGAAAGACGTTGCCGAGGATGCGTCCGGTGCTGGGCCGGATCTCGCCCGCCGCCTCGGACTCGCGCACGAGGAACGAGAGCTCCTCCGCCGAGTGCACGCGATGCGCGCCGCCCTGCACCGACACGCCGAGCACGCGCAGCAGCAGGTTCCCGGAGGCGTTCATCGCGACCAGCACGACGCGGAAGATCCGGCCGAAGACCAGGAGCGGCCGCGCGCACCAGAGGGCGACCTCGCCCGGCCGGTCGAGGGCGAGGGCCTTCGGCGCGAGCTCGCCCACCACCACGTGAAGGAAGGTGATCCCGGCGAACGCGAGAGTGGCGGCCACGCTGTGGACTGCGAGCAGCTGCTCGACCCCCGCCAGCAGCAGCACGGGCTCCACCAGACCCGCCACGGCCTGCTCGCCGATCCAGCCGAGACCGATGCTCGCCACGGTGATCCCGAGCTGGCAGGCGGCGACGGCGCCGTCGATGTGGTCGATGGCGAGCTTTGCCGAGGCCGCCCCACGGCGACCCTGCTCCACCCAGAGCGCGAGCTCGCTGCGCCGCACGGCCACGAGCGCGAACTCGGTGGCGACGAAGTAGGCATTGGCGAGGACGAGAGCGAGAGCCGCGAGCAGACCGAGCGCGTTGAAGTCCAATCCTGGCGTGTCCATGCCTGGCGTGCCCATGCCCCCTCCCTGCCTGCCGGGGTGAGTATGCGGGAAGGCCGTCGCTTGTCGAACGGACGCTCCGCTGCGGGCTAGAATCGGCCATGCCCGCCGTGCCCGCCGACGTGCTCGCGTTCCACCGCGAGTGCCTGGTCCTCGATCTCCACGTCGACACGCTCCTGTGGACGCGGCTCGTCGGCTACGACTTCGCCGTCGCCCATCGCAATCGGCTGCCACGAGCGCCCCTCGGCTGGCACGTGGACCTGCCGCGCGCGCGAGAGGGAGGGCTACGCGCCGCGGTGCTCGGTCTGGTGGTGAATCCGCGGGAGGTGCGACGCGAGCTCATCCTCCCGCTCAAGCTCCTGGCGCGGATCGAGCGCGGAGCGGGCATCGAGCAGACGCTCGCCACCCTCGCGCTGTGGGAGGCGGCGGAGCGCGCGCACCCGGAGGCGCTGGCCTTCGCGCGCAGCGGGAGCGAGATCCGTCGCGCGGTGGCGCAGGGACGCTTCGCCGGCCTCGCCTGCCTCGAAGGCTCCCACGGGCTCGAGGGACGGATCGAGAACCTGCGCCGCGCCCACGCACGGGGCCTGCGCATGGTGGGCCTGGTGCACTTCCAGGCGACCGAGGCCGCCCGCCCGATGACCGTGGCCGCGTTCGACGGCCAGGGGCTCACGATGTTCGGGCACGAGCTCCTCGGAGAGATCGAGTCGCTCCACATGGCGGTCGACCTGGCGCACCTGAATGCGGCGGGCATCGACGACGTGCTCGCCCACGCGCGGCGGCCGTGCGTGGTGAGCCACACCGCCTGTCGCGCGTTGCGCGATCACCCGCGCAACCTGGGCGACGAGCAGATCCGGCGCGTCGCCGAGGCGGGTGGCGTGGTGGGAGTCGCGGTCGGAGCGATCTTCCTCGGGAACGGCACCCTCGAGCGCTTCCTCGATCACGTCGAGCACCTGCTCCGGGTCGGCGGCGCCGACGTCCCGGCCCTCGGCAGCGACTGGGACGGCTTCATCGTGCCCGTGCGCGGGATGGAGGACGTGCGCTGCCTCCCGCAGATCACGGCCGGCCTGTTGGCCCGCGGACATTCCCACGAGACCGTGCGCAAGCTCCTCGGCGAGAACGCGCTGCGCGTCCTCACCGAGGTGTGTGGCTAGGCGCCCGAGCTGCGAGCCAGCGCCAATCGGCCGACCAGGTCGTCGACGAACTGTCGCGCGGTGCGGCCGGAGCGGCTGGAGCGGTCGAGGGCAAAGCGCAACGCCGCAGCTCGCAGCTCCTCGGCCGGCAGATCGACTCCGGCCTTGGCGGCATAGCGCTCGACGATGCGGAGATACGTGGCTTGATCGAAACCGTAGAAGCCGAGCACCAGGCCGAAGCGATCCGCCAGCGCGAGCTTCTCTTCCAGCGCCTCGCCCAGGTGGAGCTCCCCCGCCTCGTCGAGTCGCACGGCGGCGTTGTCCGCCAGGCGCTCCGGCAGGAGATGCCGCCGGTTGCTGGTCGCCACGATGCGGACGTTCGCCGGCGGCGCCTCCAGGCTTCCTTCCAGCGCCGCCTTCAGCTCGCGATATCCCGCCTCGCCCTCGTCGAAGGAGAGATCGTCGCAGAAGAGGACGAAGCGCTGGCTCGCATCGCGCAGCGTCGCCAGGATCTCCGGGAGCTGCAGCAGGTCCGACTTGTGGACCTCCACGATGCGGAGCCCGCGGTGGGCGAACCGCGGCAGGAGCCCACGCACCGCCGAGCTCTTTCCGGTGCCGCGTTCGCCGTGGAGGAGGACGTGGTTCGCCGGGAGGCCACGCACGAACTGCTCGGTGTTGCGGAGCAGGCGCTCCACCGCTCGCTCCACGCCCACCAGGTCGTCGAGATCGAACCGGGAGGGGCGGAGGATCGGCACCACGCGCCCGGGACCGCCTCGGGTCTCCCAGCGGAAGGCCTCGTGGCGCTCCAGCAGCTCGGCCGAGGGAGGGGCGCCGGCCAGACGCTCGAGCACGCGCTCGGCGTGCTCCACCAGCCGTGCCAGCCGCCGCAGCGTGACGCGCCAGCCCGCACCGGGTCGCGAAGCGCTCATGGCGGCGGATTGTAGACTGCGAGCGATGCGGGAGCCGCGCCTCGAGCGATGCAGTCGACTGCGGTCCTGGGCGGCGGCGGGCCCAGGCGCCGTCGTGCTGGAGCTCGACGCCGGCGTGGCGATCCTCTCCATCTCCCGGGACGCCTCGGTGCGCCTGCGCGCAGCCGCGGGGCGGGCGCTGCCCCCGGACCCCGCCGAGGCCATCGGCCGCCTGCCCTGGCGCGCCTCCTCCGCCGAGCCCTTCGCACGGGAGGACGGCGGCCTCGTCCTGGCCTTCGACGGTCCCGAGGGGGAGGTTCGCGTCGAGGTGGATGCGCAGCCCTTCGCCGTGCGGGTGCTCGACCGGGCGGGTGCCCCACTCGCGCGGCTCGTCGGGCTCGAGCTCGGCCCGGAGTGCGCGGCACGCGCGACGCTGGCCGAGGAGCCGGAGCGGCGCTTCTTCGGCTTCGGCGAGAAGTCCGGCCGACTCGACAAGCGAGGCTGCGTGCTGCGCATGCGCAACCGCGACGCCAACCTCGCGCTGGAGCGCGACCCCCTCTACGTCTCGATCCCGTTCTTTCTGGCTTTCGGTCCCGACCCGCACGCGCCCCGGGCGTGCGGCGTGCTGCTCGATGTCCTCGCGCCGTCGCGCTTCGACGTGGCCCGCTCGGATCCCGGTCGGGTGGTGATCGAGACGCAGGCGGGCGGGCTCGATCTCGGCTTCTTTCCCGGCCCGCTGCCGCGCGACGTGCTGCGCCGCTTCGGTGCCCGCGTGGGACGCACGCCGCTCCCGCCGCTCTGGGCCCTGGGCCACCACCAGTCGCGCTGGAGCTACCGCAGCGCGGCGGAGGTGCGCGCGCTCGCCGCCGAGATCCGGCGGCGCGGGATCCCGACCGACGCGATCCACCTCGACATCGATCACATGGACGGCTACCGCGTCTTCACCTGGGATCGGCGCCGCTTCCCCGACCCGAAAGGACTGCTGGCCGAGCTCGCGCAGCAGGGCTTCCGCGTGGTCACGATCGTCGACCCCGGCCTGAAGGTGGACCCCGGCTACGAGGTCTTCGCCGACGCCCGACACCGGGATCTGTTGATGCGGAACGCCGACGGCTCGCTCTGCACGCTGCGGGTCTGGCCGGGACGCGCCGCCCTCCCCGACTTCAATCGTCCGGAGGTCCGCTCCTGGTGGGGGGAGCAGCATCGTCCGCTCCTCGACGTGGGCGTTGCGGGAATCTGGAACGACATGAACGAGCCCGCCGGCTGGGCGAGCGACCTGCGGATCGGGCGGCTCATGCTCCCCACGCGTCCCCAGGATCTCTCGCGCGCGATGCAGGCCGATCCCGCGCAGCCGGAGCGACGCGTTCCACACGAGGAGGTGCGCAACCTCTACGGGCAACAGGAGTGCCGCGCCACCCGCGAGTTCCTGGAGGCGGCGCGCCCCGAGCGGCGTGCCTTCGTGCTGAGCCGCTCGGGCTTCGCGGGCATCCAGCGCTACGCCGCGATCTGGACCGGCGACAGCCGCAGCGGCTGGTCCCACCTGCGACTCTCGATCCCGATGCTGCTCAATCTCTCGCTCTCCGGTGTCGCGTTCTGCGGCGCGGACATTGGCGGCTTCGCCTTCAACTGCACGCCCGAGCTCTACGCGCGCTGGATCCAGATCGGTGCGCTCTACCCCTTCGCACGCACCCATTCGATGTTCCTGAAGCGCCGCCAGGAGCCCTGGCGCTTCGGCCCACGCGTGGAGGCCATCGCGCGCGCGGCCCTCGAGCGGCGCATGCGGCTGCTGCCCTATCTGTACGGGCTCTTCCGCGAGGCCGAGGAGACGAGCGCGCCGGTCTGGCGCCCGCTCTTCTACGAGTTCCCCAACGACGCCGCCTCGGCGGACGTGGAGGACCAGGTGATGCTCGGCCCGGCGCTGCTGGTCGCGCCGGTCCTCGAGCGCGGCGCGCGCGAGCGGGAGCTCTACCTGCCCCCCGGCGTGTGGTTCGACCTGCATGACGATGCGCGCCACCTGGGGCCGAAGCGCCTGCGCGTGCCCGCGCCGCTGGAGCGCCTGCCGCTCTTCGCGCGAGGCGGCCGCGTGATCCCCGCCCGCAGCCCGGTCCGACACGCGGGAGAGACGCCCGTGGAGCCTCTCGTCCTCGAGGTGTTTCCGGGCGGCGACTCGGAGACGGAGCTCTTCGAGGACGACGGAGAGACCCTGGCGTACCGGGAGGGGGCCTGGGCGCGAACGCCGCTCCGCCTGTGGACCCGCGCCGGCGGGCGGTTGCGCCTCGAGCTCGGCGCGCGGGAGGGGGCGTTCCCGGTGGCGCCGCGCCCGGTGCGCGTCGTGGTGCACGGGGCCGGGACCCCGCGCAGCGTGCTGCTCGACGCGCGGCCACTGGAGGAGGCGAGCGCGACACCCGGCTATCTCTCCGCCGAAGGGCGGGTGACGGTCGTCTTCCGGGACGATGGCCGCGCGCGCGCCCTCGAGCTCGAGCCGGCGCCGTGAGCCCTGGCGCCCCTGCCGACCCCGGGGCGGGCCTGTGTGCGGGCTGCCGCCACGCCCGCCTCCAGGGCAGCGCGCGCGGAAGCCGCTTCTGGCGTTGCCGTCTCGCGGACCGGGACCCGCGCTTTCCGCGCTACCCCGCGCTCCCGGTGCGGGCCTGTGGCGGGTTCGCGCCGGCGCCGAGGCCGCCGGAGGGCGGCTGAGGCCTCGGGGAGTCGCCCCCTGACACTTCAGCGGGCGCCGAGCCACACCTCCCTCGGCACCGCGACGCTCCGGATCGCACGACGCCAGCTTGCGGAGGACACCCCATGACGGGCCGACGGGCGCTCGCCCTGCTCGCTCTCCTCGCCACCCTCTCGACGGGCGCCGCCATGAGCCATTGCCCGGCGGGCGGACCTCCGGCCGAACGGGTGGTGCAGACCCTGGTCACGCTTCCGGGCTACGTGGAGCCCCACACGCCCGGCGCCGGCGGCCCTCTGGAGATCCCCGCCTCCGCCAACGTGCAGTCGCTCCTCGGCGCTCATCCAGACCTGAACCACATCACATTTCTGCGTACGGCGATGCGGAAGCCCTTCGCCGGGCCGCCCCACGCCATCCTGATCCTGGTGCCGGGATTCCTGGGCGGAGCCGCGACCTTCGCGCCGCTGGCCCGGCAGCTGGTGCAGGCGTTCGACGGGAACCTCGAGGTGTGGGCCATCGACCGGCGTCCGAACCAGCTCGAGGACGAGCGCGGCGCGCTTCACGCGCTCGAGGGCGCGTCCGCCGCCGACACGCCGGATCAGGTGTTCCAGGCGCTCGAAGAGGGCGCGCGCTTCTACTTCGCCGAGACCCCGGGCCTCGACATCAACCTGAATGGGGTGGTGGATCCCCAGTTCGAGCTCCCCGACGCGAACGGCGTGCCGCGGCCCTGGGTGCGCCTCGCCCAGGACGACATGCGCTTTGCGGCCTACTGGGGCATCGACACCTACGTGCGTGACTGGAAGATCCTGGTGGACCGGGCGCGCAGGATCGTCGGGCCCCGCGGCCTCGTGCTCTTCGGTGGACACTCCATGGGCACGTCCTGGGCCTCCGCCTTCGCGGCCTACGATTTCGATCCCGACCCCGCGCACGTGCTCGCGGGCCATTCCCTGATCGATGGCCTGCTGCTGCTGGAAGGCGGTGGCCTCGGCGCCGGTGCGAGCCCGCCGCCGAGCCACGACCAGTACCTGGCCCAGGTGGCGAGCCTGGCCTCGCCGGGCGGGCCCGACGTCACGCTCGCGGACTTCCAGGGAGTGGACATCCCCGCGCTCGGCGCGACGGCCGAGATCTCGGGCATCGCCGGGGTCTACGACCCCGAGGCCCCCGCCCTCTCGCAGCGCACTCCGCTGTTCGGCACGGGACTCCTGAGCATCTTCTTCCGCGCGCCGGCCACCAACCGCTCGATCGTGGGCCTCTTCATCGACGACGACTTCGAGCCGGTCTCGGCGTTTCGGGCCTCGGTCGGCTTCTCCAGCAACGGGCCGAACCTGTTGCAGCCGGGACTCTTCGGCGGTCCGCCCTTCTACGTCGCCGACCCGAGCTCGCCCGTCGTGCGCAGCTGGCAGGACTTCGACGATCCCGCGCTTCCGACGTGCCCGCCCAACGATCCCGCGGTGTCGCCGGGCTGCGCGATCCGGGATCTCGGCCCGCGGCCGGCTCCCACCGATCCGCCGCGCAACTGGGGCGTCGAGGCGGAGGTCACGAGCCTCGACGACGTGCTGCACGTGCAGTTCGAGAACGGGAACTTCGTGGAGTGGTACTTCGTCTCGGGCCGCGTGAACCTCGACTTCTCCTACGGTCGCGACTCGAGATCCCTCGGCGACGACAGCCTGCTGGCCCTCACCCAGAACGCGAGCATGGACAAGCCCGTGCTGTGCATCGGAGGGTCGAACGGTCTGGCTCCGCTCGAGAGCTCCTTCGCCGGCTACCTGGGCTCGATCGCGACCCCCCCGGCCGACCAGGAGATCGTGCTGCTCGAGGGCTACGCGCACCTGGACGTGGTGCTCGCACGCCAGAATGCGGCCGTGCCGCCGATCCGCGACTGGATCCTCGGCCTGCTCCGGCGCAAGGTCCTCGGCGACCTCTAGCCGCGGTGCTAGGCTGGTCGCATGCGCCGCTTCTTCGTGCTCTCCGCGATCGGACGGGATCGCCCCGGCCTGGTGGCCGAGCTGGCCCAGCTGATCTTCGACTGCGATGCGAACCTCGAGGACTCGCGCATGACGATCCTCGGGACGGACTTCGCGGTGATCCTGCTCTGCTCCTCGCTCTCGGCCGAGGCCGGCGACAAGCTGGCGATCGGCGCCAAGCGCCTGGAGCGGGAGCACGGGCTCACCATCCTGCTGCGGCACCTGGACGGAGGGCCGCGCCCCGCGGTGCCGGCGCCGGGGATGCGCCTGTGGCGACTCCAGGCGGCGGGCGAGGACCGCGCCGGCATCGTCGCAGGACTGTGTCGGACGCTGGCGGAGAACGGGGTGAACATCGCCGAGCTCTCGTCGCGCAGCCGGCCCGGTCCCGGCGGCTCCCCCCACTACGAGCTCGAGATGGCGCTCGAGCTGCCCGAGAGCGCGGACCCGAAGGCCCTGCGCGCACGCCTGGACGAGGTGGCGGACCGCCTCGTGATCGACGTCCTGCTGGCGCCGGTCTGAGTCGTTCCTACTCCCGCGGCGGCCAGCGGTCCGGCAGCGGCTGGCCGAGGGTCTCGAAGAAGACCTCGAGGAACCGGTAGGTGAGGCCCCACACCACATGGCGTCGGGGATCGCCCACCACGATGCCCGGATAGCGCGGTGCGCCGGGCACGAGCGCCCAGGCGGTGTCGACGTGCCGCGCCGGATCGGCGAGCTCCGGTAGCGGAAACCAGAAGGCCTGCCGCACCTCGCGGTTCGGCCGCAGCAGCGCGGGCTTCTCCAGCTGATAGACGTACGCGGAGATCACCAGGTTGGCCGCGCGTCCGCCTTGGCGCCCCTCCTGATCGTCGAGCCGGCCGAGGAGCTCGGCGTCCGCCAGCGTCACTCCGACCTCTTCGGAGGTCTCGCGCTCGGCGGTGTGGCGCGGGCTCGGATCGCCGGGCTCGACGCGACCGCCCGGAAAGGCCATGTGTCCGGACCACGGATCTCCGCGCCGCTCGGCTCGCTCGATGAAGAGCACCTCGGGGCGTCCCGCGTGCTCGCGGAGCACCATGGCGACGGCGGCGTGGCGCGCCGCCTCCGCCGGGAGGCGGCGGGGACGCACGGCGGCGAGCCTCTGGCGAATCTCGTCCAGGGAGGTGGGCACGCGACGAGGGTAGCGCGGCGGTGCTCCCGAGCTTCCGCTGCCGCCCGCGGACGGCGTTCGCCGCCGTTACGCCTGGGGCGTCCTGCTAAGGTGTCTGCTTCGTATGTCCTCGCCGCAGCCCTCGCCGCAGGCGCGCCACGTTCTCGAGCTCGCGCGACGCGATCGCGATGCCGCACGAGAGGCCCTGCGGGCGCTCCCGCTGGAGCAGCAGGTGGCGGTCGTCTGCGAGACGCCGCTGGCTCGGCGCGGCGAGATCCTCGATCTGCTGCCGGCGCCGGAGGCGCTGGTGCCGCTGCTGCCCGAAGCCGAGCTCTGCTTCACCGCCAAGGCGCTCGGGCTCTCGGAGTCCGGCTGGCTGCTCGAGCATGCGAGCCAGGAGCAGCTCGTCGCGTGCCTCGACCTCGACGCCTGGAGCGGCCTCGCACCGGACCCCGAGCGTCTCGACGCCTGGCTGGAGGCGTTGGCCGATGCGGGAGAGGAGACCCTGGTGCGCGCCGGGAGGAACCTCGATGGCGAGCTGCTGGTGCTGCTGCTCCGCGCGCGGGCCGAGGTCTTCTTGAAGCCCTCGGAGGAGGGCTGGTCGCCGCCGCCCGGGAGCCACACGCTCGAGGGTCAGTTCTTCCTGCGGGCCCGGCGCGAGGGGGACGACCTCTCCTGCTTGCTCCAGCTCCTCGACGCGCTGTTCCGCGAGGACTACTGGCTCTACTTCCGGCTCATGCAGGGCGCGACGTGGGAGCTCGACTCCGAGCTCGAGGAATGGGCGCTGCGCTGGCGCACCGATCGGCTGCAGGAGCTCGGCTTCCCCCCCTGGGAAGAGGCGATGCAGATCTACGGCTTCTTGCGGCCGGAGCAGCGGGGAGAGATTCCGCCGGGGGCCGAGCCCCTCGAGGTCGGGGCGTGGCGCCTGCCCGTCTGGATCCCCGAGCTCCCGGCGGCGCCGGACGCGCGTCATGCGATCCTCCGCGCAGCCGCCGAGCTCGGGACCGAGGAGCGGCGGGCCTTCTTCTTCGCCTTCGTCGCGCTGGCGAACAAGCTCGCCGTGGCCGATCGGCTGCCGCTCGGCGACGCCGAGTCGATCCCGACGGCAATCGAGAAGGCGGCGCGGGTGGCGAGCCTCGGCCTCGAGCAGGTGGCGGGCGCGAACGGCCTCGGGGAGCTCGAGGTGCTACGTCGTGTGCCGGTGGAGCGCCTGTTCCGGGTCGGGGTGAGCCTTGACCGCGGCGCACGGCCGCCAGTAGCCTCGACGCCATGACGTCCAAGAGAACCGTGCGAATCGCCATCGCCGGCCTCGGAAACTGCGCGAGCTCGCTGCTCCAGGGCCTCGAGCACTACCGCGCGATTCCGGCGGAGGCGCAGCAGGCGTGGGGCCTGATGCATCTCGAGATGGGCGGGCTGCGTCCGTCCGACGTGCAGGTGGTCGCCGCCTTCGACGTGGACCGCCGCAAGGTGGGGCGGCCGCTCCACGAGGCGGCCTTCGCGGCGCCGAACTGCACCCGCGCCATCCGCGATTCGATCCCGGAGAGCGCGGTCCGGGTGCAGATGGGGCCGCTCCACGACGGCGTGGCGCCCCACATGGCGGACTGGCCGGAGGAGCGCTCCTTCCGTGTGTCGGACGAGCCGCCGGTGGACGTGGCGCGCGTGCTCGTGGAGAGCGGCGCCGAGATCCTGGTGTCGTATCTCCCGGTCGGCTCCAGCAAGGCAGCCGCCTCCTACGCTGATGCGTGTCTCGCGACGGGCGTCTCGCTCGTGAACTGCATGCCGGTCTTCATCGTCTCCGATCCACAGTGGGGCGAGCGCTTCCGCGCGGCGGGCATCCCCTGCGCCGGCGACGACATCAAATCGCAGGTCGGCGCCACCATTCTCCACCGCATGCTGGCGCGCCTCTTCGTCGACCGCGGCGTCAAGATCGAGCGAACCTACCAGCTCAACACCGGGGGCAACACCGACTTCCTGAACATGCTGGCCCGGGAGCGGCTGGCCTCGAAGAAGGTGAGCAAGACCGAGGCCGTGACCTCGCAGATCCCCTACGCCATCGGCGCCGACAACGTCCACATCGGCCCCAGCGACTACGTGCCGTGGCAGGGCGACAACAAGATCTGCTTCCTGCGCATCGAGGGGCGCGGCTTCGGCGGCGCGCCGATCGAGCTCGAGGCGCGGCTCTCGGTGCAGGACTCGCCGAACTCCGCCGGCATCGTGATCGACGTGATCCGCTACGTGAAGCTCGCGCGGGAGCGGGGCCTGGCCGGGCCGCTGCTCCCGATCTCCGCCTACACCATGAAGCACCCGCCGGTCCAGATGCCCGACGTCGAGGCGGCGGAGCGGATCGAGGCGTTCCTCGGCGATGGGACGGCCTGAAGCTCGCCGCTGCATCCTCCTGGTCTCGGCCCGCTCGGGGCCCGAGGCCGTCCCCCTGTTCGGACTGACCCCGGCGCAGCGAACCGCGCTGGCGTTCCGGCGCGCCGGCGTGCGCGACTTCCTGGTGGTGGGTCCACGCGAGTCGGCCGAGCGCGTCGCCGCCTCGCTCCGCGGTCTGACGTGGCGCGGCGGCGCGCCGCGCGGAGCGCGGGTGCGCGCGGCCGAATCGCTGGTGGCGGCTGCGCTGCGCCCCGACGAGCGCTTCTTCGTGGTGCGGACCGACACCCACTACGACCGACGCCTGCTGATGCGCTTCGTGGAGGCGACGGCCGAGGCGTGCGACGCGGTGATCGCGCTGGACCGGCGCCGCGACGCGCTGGTCGCCCACTCCGAGGCCGCCCGCGCCTGCCTGTGGAACGGCGGTCCCGGAGCCGCCGTGCGCACGGTGGGCCGCGGCCTCGCTCTCGCCGACGGCGTGGTCACGGGCCTCGCGCTCGGCACTCCGGAGCTGGCGCGCGCGCTGGCCGAGGCCGGGGGCGATCTCGACGGGCTCGACCGCGCGCTCGCCGCGCTGGCGCAACGCGAGCCGGTGCAGGCGTTCCCGGTGGCGGAGCTGTGGCAGGACGTGCGCTGCGAGGGAGACTGGCTGGTGGCGCGACGCAAGGTGCTGGCGGGCGCCGTCGGCATCGCCGACGGCGTGATCGCCCGCCGGCTGAATCGCCCGCTCTCCCGCCGCATCACCGAGCGCCTGCTCGGCCACGACGTGAAACCGTGGCAGATCTCCGTCTCGGTGTTCCTGCTCACGCTCGCGGCGGGCCTCGCCTTCGCGCTCGGCTACGCGCCGGCGGGAGGACTGCTGGCCCAGACCGCATCGATCCTGGACGGGGTGGACGGCGAGCTCGCGCGCGTGCGCTACCAGGATTCGCCCTTCGGTGGCGTCTACGACGCGATCCTCGATCGTGTGGGCGACGCCGCGGTGATCGGCGGCATGACGCTCTACGCGTGGGCCGCGGGCGCCGGGCACTCGGCGGTGGCGCTCGGCTTCGCCGCGGTGGCCGGGAGCAGCCTCTCGATGCTGGTGAAGGAGAAGTACGGCACGCAGTTCCTGCGCCCCTGGGGCGACGAGCGCGACGGCCGCCTGCGCTGGCTCCTGCTCGGCCGCGACGGCCGCATGTTCCTGGCGCTGGTGGCGGGCGTGACGGGCCTGGTGGAGCCGGTGCTGGCCTATCTCGCCGTGGGTACGCACCTCCACGCGGCGTTCCGCATCTACCAGATTCGCAGCGAGGCCGCGCGCGCCTGATCGATCGCGCGCGGCGCCCGAACGAAGAAGGGGCCCGCAGGCGAGCCTGCGGGCCCCTCTTCCCGGCCTTCGCCGGGCTCGCGCCGGGAGCGCCTAGAGATCCACCGCCCGCAACGTCTTGCGCTTGTTGCCGAGCGCGCGCGCCTCGGCCTGGGCGATGATGTTGCGCACGGTCTTGTCGAGCGCACCGTAGAACTCGCTCGACACGTTGCACTTCTTGCTCGCCGCCTTGGTCCGCGACTTGGAAATGATGAGGTCCCCACCCGCCGCGGGCTTCCCTGCGCCCTTGGCCGCGGCCTTCTTCTTGGCTGCCATCTGGTTCTCACTCCCTCGGACGCCCGTGGCGTCGTCGTTGATCGGGTCGATGCACGCCTGGCGTGCGACGGCGGATCATACGGCTTCCGCCAGGCTCGTCCAAGGGCAAAATGGCCTCCAGACGGCTCGGGAGGCCCGAATTCGGCATTCCCGGCCGTCCCTCCGTCGAGGACCCGCGCGTCACATCCGCGTGACCCGGAAGCCCGCGCGCGGGAAGTGGACCACCACCTCGCCCACCTCCGGCGCCGAGCGACGCAGCGCGACCTCGTGCACCCCCGAGGTCACGAGCTCGCCCTCGACGGGATCGAACCCGTAATCGTCCGGCACCACGCGGACCCGATCGCCTGGAGCGAGGCCGTTGGGGTCGCGGCCGTCCCGCGCAGGTCGGGTGGTGGAGCGTCCGCCCCGGGCGATCTCCAGCGCCTCCTCCGCCTTGCACTCGCTGCGCGTGCCGTGGCCGATCGCGCGCACGCGCTCCGCCCAGGCCAGGAGGCGGGGAAACTCGTCGAATGCGTCCGCCGTCGGCGGAATCCCGCGCAGGAACCAGACGGGGTGATACGCGGCGGCATCGGCGAGACCGGGACGTTCGCCGAGGAGGAACGCACGGCCGTCGGCCAGCGCCGCGTCCAGCAGCGACGCCTGGGCCCGGAGCTGGTCCGCCATCAGCGGGCCGCTCCGCATCACGGTCTCGAAGTCCACGCGCCCGCCCATGAGCCGCGTGCGGTCCTCGATGAACTCGCGTGGCACGGCGGGACCGATCCGTCCGAAGACGACCGGCACCGCGGCCAGGAAGAAGAGCCGATCCGCCCACAGGTTCCAGACGTGCCCCGTCCCCTCGGAGCCGTCCGGATGGAGCGTCGGGCTCGGGAACCAATGCTCCAGCATCCGCACGATGAGCTGCGTGTCGCAGTAGACGTCGGCGCCGCGCTGGAGCACGGGAATCCGGCGATAGCCGCCGGTCAGCGGCACCAGATGCGGCTTCGGCATCACGTTCGGCTGGATCACCGAGCGCCAGGCCAGCCCCTTCAAGCCGAAGAGGATCCGCACCTTCTCCGAGAAGGGCGAGGCCTCGTAGTGGTGGAGCAGGAGGGCGTCCATCGGCTCAGTATACGAATACGTGGAGCTCCCCCGACTGGTATCCTGTCGCTCCCAGCACGAGGTGCCCCATGTCCGCCGCCGAGCTCCTCCAGGTTTCCTTGACGCGCCTCGTGGACCGGCTGGTCCGGCGCGAGCTCTCGCCCGTCGAGCTGATGCGGGCGACGCTCGAGCGGATCGAGGCCACGCGCGCCACGCTGAACGCCTTCGTGCTGGTGCGCGAACGCGAGGCGCTCCTCGCGGAGGCCGCGGCGGCGGAGGCCCGTCTGGGGCGCGGCGAAGGCCGGCCGCTCGAGGGCGTTCCCCTGGGCGTGAAGGACCTGGAGGACGTGAAGGGCCTGGTGACCAGCCACGGCTCGGTCCCCTTCAAGGACAACGTGGCCGGGCGCGACTCGATCCAGGTGGAGCGGCTGCGCGCCGCCGGAGCGATCGTGGTGGGGAAGACCAATGCCCCGGAGTTCGGCCACACCGCGATCACCAAGAACCTGCTCTTCGGCGTGACGCGCAACCCGTGGAACCTGGAGCGGACGCCGGGCGGATCGAGCGGCGGGTCCTCCGCCGCCATCGCGGGGGGCGTGGTGCCGCTCGCGACGGCCAGCGATGGCGGAGGCTCGGTGCGGCTGCCCGCCACCTTCACCGGCTGCTTCGGCTTGAAGCCCAGCCTCGGCCGCATTCCGCACGGACCCGACACGGCGTGGGTGACGGTCGACACCGCGACCCACGGGCCGCTCACGCGGACGGTGGAGGACGCCGCATTGCACCTCGATCTGGTGGCGGGTGCGCATCCCCTCGACCCGCAGTCGCTGCCGCATCCCGGGATCTCCTACCGCGCCGTGCTGCGCGACCTCCCGCGCGGGCTTCGGATCGGCTTCTCACCGGACTTCGGCCGTGGAGCGGTGCAGCGCGACGTGGCCGACGTGGTGGGCCAGGCGGCGGCCGCCTTCGAGTCGCTCGGGCACGGCGTCGAGCTGGTGAAGGGCGGACCGCCGGAGCTCGGCCGGGACTGGGGGCTGGTGAACGTCTTCGACATGGCAGGGCGCCTGCATCCGCTCCTCCCGGAGCACGAGGCGGAGTTCACCCGTGCCTTCCTCGCCGGCCTGAAGCACGGCTGGCAGATGACGCCGGAGCGCTGGGGTGCGGCACAGCGACGCCGCGAGGAGCTGAACCGCTGGTGTGCCGAGGTGTTCGAACGGTTCGATCTCCTGCTGACCCCGACTTGTCCCTACGATCCGCCTCCGGCGAAGGGCCCCTTCCCCGCCGAGATCGACGGTGTGCCGCTGCCGGAGGCGAGCGTCGCCACCTTCACCATCCCCTTCAACCTCTCCTGGCACCCCGCGGCGACGGTGCGGGCGGGCTTCTCGCGCGCGGGTCTCCCGGTCGGGCTCCAGATCGTCGCGCCTCGCCATCGGGACGACCGGGTGCTCCAGGCGGCCTACGCCTTCGAGCAGGCGCGCCCCTGGGCCGATCGCTGGCCGCGCGCCTAGGGACCTCGGCGATCAGGGTTTCCCCTTGACATTGATCAGGTGAAAGCCTATTTAAGGGAAAGCCAAGGGGGACGGCGCGGAACGCCCGTAGGAGCCGGAGTCATGCGAAGGCGCACAAACTGCTCGAAGCCATCGATCCCGTGGTTGCAGGTTCTGGCCCTGATTGCCGGTGTGAGCGGAGGCCTGGCCTTGGGCGGCGTAGCCGGCGCCACCCCGATCCATCGCGTCGGCCCGCTGACACCGCGCCACCCCGGTCTTGCCTCTGTGGCCGCACCGGCGGTGTATTCGCACTCGTTCCTGACCCCCGGCCCGCTGGCCGGCGACGTGATGCCCGTCCGCCAGGCGCCGAAGGGGCTCGCCGCCGGCTGGCATCGCCACCACGACGGTGGGACGGTGACGCTTGCCGTCTTCCATCCGCCGAAGCCGCTGGCGGACGACACGACCTCGGACAGCACCGGGCCGGCGATCCCGGAACCTTCGGCAGCGCTGCTCTTCGGCGCGGGCTCCCTGCTCGTCGCCAACGCGCTGCAGAGGCGCAAGGCCGCCGCGTAGCCCTCCGGCCCGCGCACCTCCACGGCCGCGGCGTGCCAGGCGCCGCGGCCGTCGTGCATCCAGGCCCGGAGCCCCAGGTGGCTACCCCGCGGCTCCGTCTTCTGCTCCAATCCCGCCGATGGGCTTCCCCCCGCCTCCCGACGCCCCTGCGCCTCCTCTGCTTCTCGAGGACCTCGCCGGTGGATCCCTCGCGCTCTCGCTCGGCGACCAGTCGACGCTCCTCTTCTTCTTCAAGCACGACTGCCCCACCTGCGATCTCACAGCGCCGCTGGTCGAACGTCTCGCCGCAGAGCTCGGCCCCGCCGGGCTCGCCGTGATCGGAGTCTCCCAGAGCGACGCCTCCGAGAGCGCGACGTTCATCGCGCGTCACGGGCTACACTTTCGCGTGGCGCTGGACGCGGGCCTCGACACCTCCGCCGCGTGGGACTTCGACGCCGTGCCGGCGCTGGTCCTGCTCTCCCGGGAGGGACGGGTGCTCGAGGCCTTCGAGGGGTTTGCTCGAGCGGATTGGCTCCGCCTCGCCGAGCGGGCCGCCGGCCAGGTCGGCCGCCCCGCGCCCGGGCTCGAGGCCCCGGGCCAGCGCCTTCCCGAGCACCGTCCGGGCTGCGGCTCGCGGGCCCACGACCCCGAGATCGCGCAGCGTCTCGCCGTACGCCGGGGAGCGGCGCGCCTCGCCGCCCGCCGGGTCCGCATCCCGGCGGCGGAGGACCCGCAGGAGTGGCTCGCCGCGCGCGGCGTCGACGACGGCCTGCCGGTGGTGCCACCCACCGAGGCGCGGGTGCTTCGCATGCTGGAGGGCACCTCGCGCGCAGCCGCCGAGGTGGTGGCGCTGGTGCCGCCGGATCTCGCACCCGCCACCGTCGAGAAGGTGGCGATCAACGCGGTGATGGCGGGCTGCCGGCCGGAGCATCTCTCCGTGGTGATCGCCGCCCTGGAGGCCGCCTGCACCGACGAGTTCAACCTCCACGGCGTCCTCGCCACCACCTACTTCGCGACGCCGGTCATGATCGTGAACGGACCGATCCGCCGCGCGATCGGGCTCAACTGCGGCGGGAACGTGTTCGGCCAGGGCTTCCGCGCCAACGCCGCCATCGGCCGCGCACTGCAGCTCGTGGTGCGGAACGTGGGCGGGGGACGCCCCGGAGAGGTCGACATGGCGACCCTCGGACAGCCCGGGAAGTTCACCTGCTGCATCGGCGAGAACGAGGAGGAGAGCCCCTGGGAGCCGCTCCACGTGGAGCGCGGCTTCCGAACGGAGCAGAGCACGGTGACGCTCTTCGCCGGCGAGGCGCCGCGCGCGATCCTGGACCAGGCCTCGCGCAGCGCGCGCTCCCTCGCCACGAGCCTCGGCCTCTGCCTGGAGGCGGTGGCCCATCCGAAGCTGCACGGCTACGGCGAGGTCGTGCTGGTGGTGTCCCCGGAGCACGCGCGCACCCTCGCCGCCGACGGCTGGAGCAAGGCCGACGTGCGGCGGCGGATCCAGGAGGTGACAAGCCGTCCGCTCCGGGCCTGCCTGCCCGACGAGGAGTGCGCCGAGGGGATTCCGCTGGAAGCGCTCCCCGCCGAGATCCGCGGGCCCGACGGCCGTCCGCGCCCCGAGGTGCTGGCGCTCCCCGTGCCCAAGTTCCGGCGCGACGACGACGTGCTGATGGTGGTGGCGGGAGGCAGCGCGGGAAAGTTCTCGGCCGTGGTGGGCGGCTGGGTCGGAGGCCGCATGGGATCCATCGCCGTCACCCGGGAGATCACCCGGTAGCCCGCGTCGATAGCGCGTGTTACAACGCCGCCGTGGCTCCGGAGCCGGACGACGAGCGGCTGATCCTCGATCCCACCGCCGAGCGCAAGCCCTTGCGACGACGCCCTGCGTCGAGAACGCGACCGGTGGCCGGCCCCATCGGGCTGGTGGACATCTCGAAGCCCCGCGGCGACGTCTTCCTGGACGAGATCGAGCGCCTGCTGCGCGAACGCTCACCGGGACTCGAGCTGGTCCGTCTGCGCAAGCCCACCTTCACCAAGCCCGCGCCCGCGGACCTGCGCGACGAGGTCACGCGGCGCTGTCGCGTGGTGATCCAGGCGCTCGCGGATTGAGGCTCGTGCACGTCGTGCAGTGTGCACGACCTGGTGGAATATGAGGCGCGGGGGATTCCCTCGGTGATGGTGGCCTCGAGCGAGTTCGCGCAGGCGGCCCGCACGCAGGCCGAAGCGCTCGGGATGCCGGAGACGGCGAGCCGCGCGGTGTACGTGCCCCATCCGATCCAGGGCCAGACCGACGACGAGATGCGGCAGAAGGCGCGGGCGGCGTTCGACGCCATCCGGGCGGCTCTCGAGGAGGAGGAGTGATCACCGTCGCCATGTCGACGGTGATCCGCGCCGATCGCTCGCGCGTCTGGCGCGCCCTCACCGAGCCGGCGGAGGTCGCCGCCTGGGACGAGAGCGTGATCGGTGCGGTGGATCCACCTCCGGACTATCCGCAACCCGGCCAGCACGTGCGCTGGCGCGCGCGCCTCGGCGAAGTGCCGTTGATCCTCCACGATCGCCCGCTCGAGGTGGTTCCCGGGACGAAGCTCCGCGCCAAGATCGAGCTCGGGCTCTTCCGCTTCGACGAGACCTACACGCTGGCAGCGGCGCCGCCGGACGAGACCGGGACGCCCCGCACGCGGCTCGCCATGCGGCTCGTGGCCGCGAACTCGCTCCCGGTGGTCGGCGGTGTCCTCGAGCCCACGGCGGTGACGAAGCTCGCCACGAGCCTGGTGGACGGCGCGCTCAAGGCGCTGCGCGCCTGGTGCGAAGCCCATCCCTGATCCCGCGACGCAGCGCGAGCTCGCTCGCGACGGCGCGCTGGCCGTCCTCGGCGCCGGCTCGGTGGGGCTCTGCGTGGGCGGACGGCTGGCGCGGGCCGGCTGCGACGTGCTCTTCCTGGTGCGCCGCCCCGATGCCGCGGCCACCATCGCACGCGCCGGTGTCACCGTGGAGGAGCCGGGCTCGGGGGAGCGCTTCACCGTCCGCGCCGAGGCCGCGCTGCTGGAGGACGCCGGCGCGCGCCTGACGGGCCGCGCCGTGCTGCTCTGCGCGCGGAGCAGCGACACCGAGGCCGCCGCACGCAGCCTGGCTCGCGTGGCGCCGGGCGCCGCCGTGGCGAGCCTCCAGAACGACGTCGACAACGCCGAGCGCCTGGCGTCCTTCTTCGCCGACGTGGTGGCCGGCGTCTTCCGCCAGACCTGCACGCGAGTCTCGGACTCCATGGTTCGCACGGGCGGCGCAGGACGGATCGTCCTCGGCGCCTGGCCCTCGGGCGTCGGCGCCACGGCCGAGAAGCTCGCCACCTGGCTGCGCGCCGCCGGCTACGACGTCGGTCTCTCGTCCAACGTCCGCGAGGACCTGTGGCTCAAGCTCTGCGTCAACCTGATGAGCGCACCCAACGCACTCGTGCGTCGCGAGGACCACGAGAGCCGGGAGTTCGTCGAGCTCAAGGCGCGCCTCCTGGAGGAGGCGCGCGCCGTCCTGGCCGCGGCCGGCATCGTGGCCCGCTCCTGCGACGGCCGCGACCGCTCCCTCGACGAGGAGATCGCGCACCAGCGCGCCGCGCTCGCCGAAGGCACGAGCGCGCGTCGCCTGCCCCTCTACAACCAGGTGTGGAGCGCCCTCGAGGCGGGCGGCCCGGTGGAGGCCGACCGCTATCACCGCCGCATCCTCGAGCTGGCGCGGCGCCACGGCATCCCGGCCCCGGTGAATTCGCGGGTGCTGGAGGTGCTGGAGCGGGTGGCGCGGGAGCGGCGCGGGCCGGAGTGTGTTGCGGCGAGCGAGCTCTTGGCCGTCCCGAGCCGCCAGGGCTCGTCTGCGGTGACGAGATCGGCCGACAAGTGAGACTCCACGCGTCCAGCGGCGGCACGCGGACCCGCCGTCCGTTCCAACAGCGTCACCTCGGAGGCATACGCCGGAGTGTTCTCCAGCGAGTCCCTGACTGCGACGACCAGGCGTCCTCCGGGAGCCAATATCCGCCGCGCCTCTCGAAGGGCTTCGAGACGGCCGCGAAGAACGGGAGACCAGACTGACTGACGACGACGTCGAATGATCGATCGGGAGACGGCGGTGACTCGGCGACCCCCCGCCACGCGACGGCCGGCGCGAGCTCCCTGGCGACCGCGATCATTCCAGGACCCGGATCGATCCTCGTGACATGCACGCTCGATCCCATTCGGGAGAGGACCTCACGGGCGAGATCTTTCGGGCCGCACGCGAGATCGAGCACCCGTCGACCCGGTCGAAGGTCCGCAGCGTCCACGACCGTGGGAGGCCATTGGCCGAAGAGCGCCGGCATGAACATGGCTTGGAAGCTCTTGCAGCTTCGATCTGATCCCGCAGCGGGGCCTCGCCCAGATCCCTTTCCCCTCTTCGCCGTCTTGCTCCGACCGGCGCGCGGCCGCTAGAGGCCGATCGGCCCGCGTGCGTAGACATGGAGCGCCTCCAGATGGCACTCGTTCGTGTCGAGCCCTATGACACCGCGTTTGGGGCTCCGAGCCCGGGCGACGGTGGCCGCCCGCTTCAGCGGCTGGTCGTGCGAGGGGCGCGGCGACGCCGCTTCCCGTGGAGGTTCTGGAGTCGCTCGGTCGTGCTTGTAGGATCGAAGGCCTCGGGATCGAAGCCGACCGGCACCCACTCGGACCATTCGCCATGCTCCCGATGGCGCGGGTCGCGGAGCGCCGAGAGAAGCTCCGCTTATCCGTGAACGCCTCCAGAATCTTCCAGCGGACCCGCGCGCGCACCCCCGATGCAGCAGGGGTACGCTTCCCCGTCGACGGGAGCGAAGATGCCCTCGACCAGGACGCGGTGCACCCACCAGTCGCCGAAGTCGTAGACGTAGGAGAATTCGCTCCCTTGTCGCAGGCCGATGTCGCAGAGGCGCGTGCGCCGTACGTCCTCAGGGGGTTCGTCGGAATCGTCGTCTTCGGGATCGGGCCTGGAAAACCGCCGATCTCCGATCTCGAACGGGTAGAGGCGCGAGTTGGTCCAGCCCATTGCCTGCTGGATGACCATGTGGAGCGAGTCGAGTGAGGTATCCCCCAGCACGCGGAGCCGGCGCCAGATCGCCGGCTGGGACTCCGCCAGCGTGATCTCGAGCGGATGAGCCTGCGCCGGGGCGTCGGCACGTCTCGCGTGTTAGCGGGGCACCGGAGCTCCTTCTCGCTTCCCGTCGCCCGATGCCGCCACTCAGCGGCGGCGAGGCGAACGCGAGGCCGTGCGCTGACGCCGTTCTTCGGGCCTCCCTGGGGACCGGCGATGCTGGGGGGGATGGTCCTGGTTGAAGGCGACGGCCTCCCGGATCAGCTCGCGAAACGACGGGCCGTCGACCCCGTCCTCGGCCCGAAGGTCGATCGCTCGACGCACGTTCCCCGTCAATCCCGCATTGAACAGCCGGTGGGGATCCGGCAGGAAGGCGCCCTTGGCGAAGGTCAGCTTGACGACCTGCTTGTAGGTCTCGCCGGTACAGACGATTCCGTCGTGCGACCAGACGGGCGTCTCCCATTTCCACTCTTCGACGACGGCCGGATCGGCCTCGTGAATGAGCCTGCGGACGAGCGCCAGCTTCTCGCCGCGCCAGTCTCGCAGCTCGCGGATCCGTGCCGTGATCCGCTCGGAAGCGGACCCCTGCCCCTTCTTCGGATCCGGCGCTGCGGCCGCGCCACCGGCCCTGTCTGCACGCGGGCCCGGATGCGGGGCGGCCCCCTTTGTCGGCTTCCTCGCTCCCTTCTTCTCAACCATGGACGCTCATCCGAAGATCGTCGGGCTCATGCCTCCATCTTACAGGACTCGATCCGAGCATCCGACAACCGGACCCTCGTCGCCGAGCACTTTCAGCATGCCACCGTCCCTGAATGCGGTCCAAGCCGCCCTACTTCACACGCCGCAACAAGATCTCTTCCCCGCTGGCCATGCCGACGTATTCGTATCCTTCCTTCGCCAGCTTGTTGATCAGCAGTGTCATGATGTAGGCGCGTTCGTTGGCGCCCTCCGGCACCACCACGCCCGGCAGAAGGTGATCCAACGTTTCAACGTGTCCATCGGGCCACACGATCTGCGTCTTGCTGTTGCCCCACCACTGGATCATCGCGTATTCGGCGGTGCCTTCCGCGGCCGCCGCGATGCGCGGCTGGACAAGGGCCGCGCCGATCAGAAGAAGGCCGATGACGAGACAGAGTCGTGTCCGCTTCATGAGCGTCCCCCGTTGATGCGATGGAGTCGACATCATAGTCGATACGAGCGGCACACGTACACACGGCTGCAGTCGCGTGAACACACCGTCTCGTCGAATGGCGGCCTCGGCGCTCCGCTGCCGGGATCACCAGAACCGTGAAGTGGCGCCCGGTCGCGGCCACCACGTCAACCTCCGATCGCTGGCCGCCGTGCGAGCTCGCCCCGCAATTGAGGCAGGCGGGCACCAGCTGCAGCCTCTTGTTCGGTAGCGACCCTGAGAGGGCAGCAATTTGGGCTCGGCGGTGGGCTATTCGCTGAGGAGACCGTTGACGGCAAGGAGACGAGCGACGACTACCTCACCAATCTGCGCAAACTGATCTGCGGACAAGCTCAAGGAACAGATGCGGTCGGCGTCGTAGTCGTTATGAGTAAGGAAGGCATGCGACCGCCAACACTGCGGCCACTGGTCGGAATCAGCGCGTACATCGTCGAGGACGAGACGCATGCGCCCGTCATCGAGGCGGCGCAGGCATACCGCGAGTCCCTTCTGCGCGCGCTGCTGACCCGATTCAGGCACGATCACGCTCCTCTGTCGCTGCCCAACAGGTCTTATACCGCCGCTCCACGTTAGAGTTTCGCACGGCGATAGGCTGCGGTGCCATCGAGTGTCGCGGCGTCTTCGCGTCGAGTCGGGTGCCGAGAGGGACCTCCCGGGCCGCGGTCGCAGCGTGTGTCTCGCAGCGTTCGTGCGATAGCCTGCGAGCGTCCCCTCGCGGACGGCTCTCCGGGCGCCTCGTCGTTCAGGCGGGAGAGGTCCCGACCGCGTCGGCGAGGCTGGCGTACACGCTGGCTCCCTACCGTCCCGCCACGGCCGCCTTCCTGGCCACGCGGTCGCGGAAGCGGGCGGCGTCGATCACGAAGCGCTCGTGGCGGCCCTTCGAGATCTCGTCGACGCCGTCGCTGGCGCGCACCTCGAAGACGAGGCGGCGGCCGTCGACCTGCACGAGCTCCACGTCGACGGTGACCTCGAAGCCGGGGGGCGTGGCGGCGGAGTGGCTGAGGTCGACGTGGGTGCCGACGGTCTGCTCAGTGGGCCAGTCGAGATGGGGGTTCACCGCCTGGAGGCAGGTCCACTCGACCAGGCCCACCAGGAAGCCGGTGGCGAAGACCTGGGGCATCTGCTGGAACTCCGGCGCCTCGGGGTAGAGGTGGGGCACCGTCTTGCTCGCAGGGACGCGCCAGGTCAGGCGGTGCCGGATGCCTGGCCGCAGGCTCTCCTTCACGGGGTCACGCTCCCTTCACGGCTTCCAACGACCGGGCCCGGGATCATTCCACACCTCCGTGTCGGGATGGAAGGCCTTCCAGGCGAACCAGTAGCACTCGGTGACGGCCAGGTCGTCCGGGATCTCCCAGGTGAAGGTGGCCTCGTCGGTGTTGTAGAGGATGCGGAGCTCCCGCCCGTGGAACTCGTCGCGGATCTTTCCTCCGGCGCGGGTCAGGAGCGAGCCGAGATAGGCGCGGGCCTTCCCGCGGGACACCACGCCGAGCACCAGCTCCTTGGCGTGGAAGCGCTCGTCCCGGGCCGCCACCGGGAAGGGGATCTGGTCCTGGATCCAGTAGGCCTTGTAGGGGCTGTAGCGGTAGTCGATGGTCGTCGACGGCGGCGCCAGCACGGGCGAGCCGGGCGCGCGGCCGAGCCAGACGTCGAGGACTTCGCGGCGCACGCGCAGCCGCGGCAGCGCCTTTCCCGCGAGCGGCCCGGCGATGGCGCGGCCGAGGAGCGGCGACCAGAGGCTTCGCGTCTCGTGGTCGTAGAACAAGGAGGCTGCGTCGTACTCCAGGCCCGACACGCCGAAGCTGAGCGTCTTCCCGCCGACCCGCCGCTCGAAGGCCAGCGAGGCGCCGCTCATCGGATCGTAGATCACGAGCACCGGGACGCCGCCCAGCACGTCGTTCACCGCCCAGTGTCGCTCGATCACGTGCACGGGATAGGCGTGGGCCTCGCCCCCCTCCTCGACGCCGAGGACCGGCGTGGCGCCGTCCACCCAACGGGCCTCGTCGGGCGGGACGAACCGGGGATCGTCCACCGCATGGACCAGATCGGGGGCGGGGGCACCGGCGCGCACGAGATCGCGCCGCAGCCGCAGCCCCTGGAGCGAGAAGCCGAGCGTCGCGTTCGGGTCGGCGCGAGGCCGCTCGCTCTCCGCCGCGGAGGCGGCGCCGACGCAGGCGAGGAGCAGGGCCGGCGCTGCCAGGCGGCGCAGCGCGCGCTGCGTCACGCGCGCGCCCGCGCCACCGCCTCCACGCTCTCGCGCACGATGGCGAGGAGCCGGTCGAGGTCGGGGTCGGGGATGTTGAGCGGCGGCGCCACGTAGATCACGTCGCCGAGGGGCCGGAGATACGCGCCGCGGCGTCGGGCCTCGTCGTAGACCCGCCAGCCGATCCCCGCCAGGTAGCCGCCGGGCGCCTCGAGATCGAGCGCCCCCACCAGGCCGAGGGAGCGCGTGCGGGTGACGCCCGGCAGCTCGCCCATCGCCGCGAAGGCACGGGCGATGCGCTCGGCCTTCGGTCGCGCGCGCTCGAGGATCCGCTCCTCCCGGAGGATCCGCAGCACCTCGAGCGCCACCGCCGCGCCGAGCGGGTTCCCGCAGAAGGAGTGTCCGTACCAGAACGCCCGCTCGGGCTCGCCCAGGAAGCCTTCGAAGATCCGCGGCGTGGCCAGTGTGGCCGCCATCGGGAGCATGCCTCCGGAGAAGCCCTTCGCCGTGCACAAGAGGTCGGGCGACACCGAGGCATGCTCGGAGGCCCACATCGGCCCGGTGCGGCCGTAGCCCGTGAAGACCTCGTCCAGCACCAGGAAGAGGTCGTGGGCGTCGCAGAGCTCGCGGGCCCTGCGCAGGTAGGCGGCATCGTAGATCCGCATCCCGGAGGCGCCCTGCAGCAGCGGCTCCAGCACCACCGCCGCGATCTCGTCGGACGCCTGGCGCAGAGCCCGCTCCAGCGCATCGAAGGCCCGGCCGTACGCCGCGTCGTCCGCCGGCGACGGCACGTGGATGCAGTCGAGGAGAACGCCCGCGAAGGGCCGGCGAAATACCTCGACGCCACCGAGCGCCGTCACGCCGAGGGTCTCGCCGTGGAAGGCGCCCTCCAGCGCCACGAAGCGCCGCCGCGCCGGTCGCCCGTTCTGCGCCCAGTACTGGAGCGCCATCTTCATCGCCACCTCGACGGCCGTCGAGCCGTCGTCGCTGTAGAAGACGTGCGCGAGCCCGCGCGGCGCGACGGCGCACAGCGCCTCGGCCAGGTCGGCGGCGCCGGCGTGGGCGATCCCCGCCAGCGCCGTGTGGCACAGACGCTCGCTCTGTTCGCGGAGCGCGCGCACCAGGCGCGGGTGCCCGTGGCCCAGGCTCGCCACCCACCAGGACGAGTTCCCGTCGAGGTACTCGCGGCCGTCGAGATCGTAGAGCCGCGCCCCCTCCGCCCGCTCGATCACCAGGGGGTCGGTCTCCTCGCGGTAGCGACCCATCGGCGTGTAGGGATGCCACACGCGGCGCTTGTCGAGCGCCACGATGCGCGCGCGCTCGTCGGGGCTCGCCGAGGCGGGTCCGGGGCCCGGCGTGGAGGCCACGCGATGCCCGCTCCGGCTAGAGGCAGAGCTCTGCCAGCAGGCGGATCGCCTCCGGCTGGCCGGTGCCGATCAGCATCGTCGGCACCTTCGAGGCCTTCCAGGCCTGGATGCGCTCGCGGATGCGCTCCTTCGGTCCCACCAGCGCCGTCTCGTCCACCAGGCGGTCCGGCACGAGGGCCATCGCCTCGGCCTTCTTCCCGGCCAGGTAGAGATCCTGGATCTTGACCGCCGCCTCCTCGTAGCCGAGCCGCTTCGCGTAGTCGTTGTAGAAGTTCTTGCCGCGGGCGCCCATCCCGCCGATGTAGAGCGCGAGCATCCCCTTCACCGGCATGCGGCACTTCTCGAGGTCGTCGCCCAGCACGCAGGTGACGAAGGGCGCCACGTCGAAGTTCGCGAGGCTCTTCGGGCGTCCCTCGGCGCGCGCCTTGGCGAAGCCCTTCTCGAGGTCGGGCAGGAAGAGATCGAAACGCTCGGGGCTCATCCACACCGGGAGGAGCCCATCGGCCACCTCGGCGCTGCAGGTCACGCCGTTCGGGCTGATGGAGGCGGTGTAGATCGGCAGGTCCTTGCGCCCGTGGAGGATGCTCTTCAGCGGCTTGCCGAGGCCCGACGCTCCCGGGCCGGTGTAGGGGATCTGGTAGATCTCGCCCTTGAACTCGAGCGGCGCCTCGCGGGCCAGGATCTTGCGGATGATGCTCACGTACTCCCGGGTGCGCGTCAGGGGCTTGCCATAGGCCACGCCGTGCCAGCCCTCCACCACCTGCGGGCCGGAGGGCCCGAGGCCGAGCAGGAAGCGGCCGCCGGAGAGCGCGTCGATCGTCATCGCCGTCATGGCGGTCATCGCGGGCGTGCGCGCCGGCATCTGCATGATGGCCGTGCCGAGGCGGATCCGGCTGGTGTTGGCGCCGATCCAGCAGAGCGGCGAGATCGCGTCGGAGCCGTAGGCCTCGGCGGTCCACACCGAGTCGAAGCCGAGGCGCTCGGCCTCCTGGATCAGCGGCAGGTTCACGGACATCTGCGAGCCGGAGTAGCCGGCGGTGAGACCGAGGCGCATGGGGGGCTCCTTGTCGATGGAGCCGGCAGCATAGCCCGCCCCGGCTCGGCGCGCGCTCCGCTCGCTCAGGCGGCCGTCGCCGGCGTGGCGTCGAGCGGGAGCTCGATCACGAAGGTGGTGCCGCGTCCGGGCTCCGATTCCACCCAGATCCGGCCGCCGTGTCGCTCGACGATGCCGTGGGAGATCGAGAGCCCGAGGCCCGTGCCCTTCCCCACCGGCTTGGTGGTGAAGAACGGATCGAAGATGCGGCTCTGCACGTCCGGCGGGATCCCGGGGCCGTTGTCGCCGAACTCGAGCCGCACGCCCCGCAGCGAGCGGCGGGTGCGGACGGTGATCCGCCCGCGCGTGCCGAGCGCGTCGCAGGCGTTGATCAGCAGATTCATGAACACCTGGTTCAGCTGCCCGGCGTAGCAGCGGATGCGCGGCAGGTCGCCGTAGTCGCGCTCGACGACGATCCCGTCCTTGAGCCGCGGCTCCACCAGCGAGAGCGTGCGCTCGATCCCTTCGTGCAGATCCACCTCTTGCAGCTCCGCCTGATCCACCCGCGAGAAGGTGCGCAGATCCTCGACGATCTTCTTGACGCGCGCGGTGCCCTCCCGACTGCGCGCGAGCAGCCGCGCCAGCGCGTCCTGCGCGCGCTCGGCCTCGGGGCTCCCGGGCGACGCGGCCACCAGCCGGCGCACGTTCTCCTCCACCAGCTGGAGGTTCGCGTGCACGAACCCGATCGGATTGTTGAGCTCGTGCGCGATCCCGGCCACGAGCTGGCCCAGCGACGCCATCTTCTCGCTCTGCACCAGCTGCGCCTGCGCCTCCGCCAGCTCGTGGGTGCGCTCGTCGACGCGCGCCTCCAGGGTCGCGTTCAGCTTGGCGATCTCGTCGTAGGTCTTCGCGTTCTCGATCGCGATGGCGCTCTGGTTGGCGAGCGTCACCAGGAGCTGCCGATCGTCGGCGCTCAGGCGATCGCCCGAGATCTTCTGGCCGACCGCGATCACGCCCAGGAGATCGAGGCCGAAGAGGATCGGCACCAGGAGCTCGATCTCCATGGTGTCGAACACGTCGCGGCACGCCTCGCGCACCTCCGGATCCGGCTCGTCGTCGAAGTCCAGGCGCGAGAGCACACGGCGCGCCAGCAGGTGGGTCACGATGGGATGGTCCGACGGAAGCTCGAAGCTCGCCGCCTCCTCGTCCCAGTCGCCGCGCGAGGCCACCATCCGCAGCACGCGACGCTCGTCCGTGGCGAGCAGCACTTGCGCCCGATCGACGCCCATCGTGTCGGTGAGCGCGATCAGGATCCGGTCCACGATCTCCTTGATCGAGAGCATGGAGACCATGGCCTCGGAGATCTCGCGCACCGCCCGGCGGTAGGCCGCACGGTCGCGGTCGAAGACCTGGTCCACGATGCGCTGGAGGCGACTGCGCAGCGGGTTGAAGGCCAGGATCGCCAGGAACAGGAAGACGAACTGGAACCACGCCGAGCGCGGGTTCACGTTCATCCGCCGGACGGTGGCGTCGGCGAAGGTGATCAGGAACGCGTATAGGACGATGATGGCGATGGTGGAGGCGCCGTAGGCCGCCGAGGACTTCGCCACCATGCGGATCTCGAAGAGCTGCTTGCGCACGATCCCGTAGCCCACCGCCAGCGGGAAGATCACGTACCACAGGAACGCCAGGTAGAACGGGAAGGCGGAGTGCAGGGTGTACTGCGCGATCAGCACCGCGATCACCGGCAGGAAGCTCACCGCCGCGCCGAGCAGCATCACGTCGGCGCGATCGGCGATCGCCGCCTCGCGCGAGCGATGTCGCTCCAGGGCGAGCGCGCCCATGCAGAAGAGGGCCATTCCGATGGTCCAGAAGAATCCGCTCGCGCTCACCCAGCCGGAGGGGATGCCGAGCGGCTCCTCCAGGAAGAGGAGCAGCGAGAGCCCGGCGGCCGCGCCGTAGGGCACGGCGCGCAGCCAGCGCCGGCGCACCAGCCAGGCGGGCTCGAGCGGATAGGTGGTGAAGAGCTGGAACACCGTGGCACCGATCCACGGGACGTTCACCAGCGAGCGCATGAAGCCCGTGCCGTCGCGAGCCCAGCCCTGGCTCCCGAAGACCTGGGCCGCCATCACCGAGCAGAAGAGGAGGAGCGCCCAGGACTCCGAGCGGTCGGGGCGCATGCGCCAGACCACGGCGCCGACGGCGAGGTAGGTGGCGCCCACCATCAGCATCGCCGCCTGGAAGAGCATCGCTCCCGGGCGCCAGCTCGCCTCGGCGGGCTGCGGGGCGACCTCGATCTCGCGGATCGAGCCGTCGCGCTTCTCGATGCGATAGCGGTTCGCGACGCCGAGCTGGAGGCCGTCGGGGAGGTGTGTTGCCCAACGCTCGGTGGGGACTCCATCCACGGAGAGGAGCCGATCACCCACCTGGATTCCGGCCTCGGCGGCCGCCGGCGAGCGCCACTCGATGATCGCGACGCCGCCCACCACCGTGGGACCGACCGGCGGCGTCACCGCCGCCAGGCCCACGATCATCGGCAGCAGGTAGAGCAGGAGCGAGACGAGCGCCCATCCCACCGCGAGGATCGCGGTCCACCGACGCAGCCGGAGCGTGGCGGCGGGCGACATCGAGCCCCCGGTGGCGCGCAGGGGTCGCGAGCGGGCGACCCGGTCCAGTGGAGCGCTGCGAGGCTAGCGCAGCCTCGCCGGGAAGCGGGGTCCGACGCCGGCGGGTGAGGCGGGGCAGCGGGCCGACCGGCCCTCAGTTCGCCGACGCGCGCTCGAAGTGGAAGAGGGCGGGATCGGTGATGTTCTGGCCGGTGGCGTAGTTCGCGCCCCGTGTGTTCAGCACCTTGAACGAGGGATCCGCCGGCTCCTGCTCGAGATGGAGCGCGAGCTGGTTGCGTACGGCGAAGAGCTGGCTCTCGGCTTCGCGGGCACGCTGGGCCGGGCACATCGCCGGCTGCGCCGGCGCGTTCAGGCCAGCCGGATCGAGGCTCAGCGGTTCGGCGGCGCGAGCGCGCAGCGGCCCCGCCACGAGGAGGAACGTCCCAAGCGCGAGGATCGCGCCGGCGGACCTGGAGCGAGCTCGGATCGGCATCCTGGCCTCCATGATAGGCTCCCCCCTGCCAACTGGATCGGCCGGGCCGGGCGACGGCTTGACGCCGCCCGGGGCCGGCGGCCGCGCCTGGCCTGGTCGGGCTGCCGGGGCCTGGTGCGGCGCTGCCGCTCGCCTGCTCCCGGCCTGCGGCTCGGCGATCGGCCGGGCGTGCAGCCGGGCCAAGGCTCGGGGGCGGAGCAGGGAGGAGCCGGGTGCACCTGGTCTGCTTCGAGCGGGAGAGGGAGGGGGTCGCGCTGCCCGCGGTGCCGGGCGTGGCGTCCCTCGCCGGCGCCCTGCCCCTCGGCCTCGAGGCGGGATCCGTGCGGGCGGGCTGCCCGCGGCTCGGCGCGCTCCTGCCGGCGGGACCTCACGCGGGCGACGTCGTGGACCTGAACCGCGCGCTGGCCGTCCGGCTCGCCCTCGAGGACGTCGGGGCGCCGGAAGCGGCGGCCGACGCCCTGCTGCCGAGCGATGTGCTGGCCTTCCTGCGACGCTCCGACGTCAGCTTCCCCGAAGCGCGCCGCGTGCTCGAGTTCGTGCTCTCCTCGCTCGGCCGATGGGACGCGCCCGACCTCCTGCGGGCCGAGGTCGTGCTGCCGCGCCGGCGGGTGCGGCTCGCGGCGCCGGTGCCGCGACCGGGCAAGATCCTGGCCGTGGCGCGCAACTACCGCGCCCACGCCGAGGAGCGGGGCGGCGCCGCCCCGAGCGAGCCCGTGCTCTTCCTGAAGGCGCCGTCGGCGGTGATCGGCCCGGAGGACGACATCGTGCTGCCGCGAGCCAGCGAGGCCGTCGACTACGAGGGCGAGCTCGCGCTGGTGGTCGGCCGCCGCGCGCGCCATCTCCCGGCCGAGCGAGCCCTCGATTGCGTGGCCGGCTACACCGTCGCCAACGACGTCTCCGCGCGCGACTTCCAGAACGTGCGGGGCCAGCACTTCATCGGAAAGTCCTGCGACAGCTTCGCGCCGCTCGGGCCTGCGCTGGTGACGGCGGACGAGATCCCGGACCCCCAGGACCTCGGCCTGCACACGCTCGTGTCGGGGGAGCTCCTCCAGTCGGCGCGCACCAAGGAGATGATCTTCACGGTGGCCGAGATCCTGGCCTTCGCTTCGCGACTGATGACGCTCGAGCCGGGAGACGTGCTCCTGACCGGCACGCCGGCCGGAGTGGGCGCCGGGCGTCGGCCCCCGCGCTGGCTGCGCGATGGCGACCGCGTGGAGGTGGAGATCGAGCGCATCGGCCGGCTCGGCAACGACGTGCGGCGGGAGCCCGCGTGACGGGACGGCTGCTCGAGCGCGAGCGCTCCTGCCTGCTGCTGATCGATCTGCAGGAGGGCTACCGCGGCAAGCTCCACCAGGAGGAACGGGTGGTGCACGCCGCGGCCCGCCTGCTCGAGGCCGCCGCGCTGCTCGGCGTGCCCGTCCTGCTGACCGAGCAGTACCCGAAGGGCCTGGGACCGACGCGCGCGGAGATCGCCGCCCACGTGCCACGGGACACCCCGCGCTTCGAGAAGACGAGCTTCTCCTGCCTGGGGGCGCCTGGCCTGAGGGAGCGGCTGCGCGATCTCGAGCGGCCCCAGGTGGTGGTGGCCGGGATCGAGACACACGTTTGCGTGAGCCAGACGGTGCACGAGCTCCTGGCGGAGGGCTATCAGCCCCACCTCGTGCGCGACGCGATCACCTCCCGCTTCGAGCTGGAGGACGCCACGGGCTTCGCCAAGATGACGGGCTCGGGCGCGATACCCACCACGCTGGAGGGGGCGCTCTTCGAGTGGGTGCGCGATGCGCGCACGCCCGAGTTCAAGCCGGTGCATCGCCTGGTCGTCGGGGGTCAGCCGCCACCGGCCAGGGGCACGTAGCGCAGGAGCGCGCGCTGGCCCGAGGCGAACTCCGAGCGCATCCGATCGCGCCAGCGCGGAATCTCGTCCGGGTACTTGCGATCGTAGGCCGCGAGCAGCCGGTCGAGGAGCGCCGCCTGCTTCGACTCCTCGGCCCGGGCCACGAAGCTCGGCGCACTGCGAAAGGCCTCGTTGTGGCCGAGCACGCCGCGCCAGCGCCCGCGGTCGCCCACCCAGATGCGCGCGCGATCGAGCCCGCGGGCGAGCGCACGGACCTTCCAGCCGGTGCGGGCGGTGATCAGCACCACCGCCCCGTCGATCCAGGCGAACCACACCTCCGCGTGGCAGGTGCTCTCGCTTCCGTCGCGGCGAAGCGGGGAGACGTAGACGTAGGGGCTGGTCTCGAGGGCGCCGCGCGTGGCCTCGGGGAGCTCGGGCGCAGCACGCGCCGTGCGCGGCAGCCACGGCAGCGCGAGCGCGGCGAGCGTGCCGGCGAGAAACGCGCGGCGGTGGAGCGCGAGGCCCGTCGCCGCGGGCGCGCAGGGGCTCAGATGCCCGAGCCCTCCTTCTCGTCGGAGACGTGAATCCCGCACTCCTTGGTCTCCGCGTTCTCCCACCACCAGCGGCCGGCCCGGACGTCCTCCCCGGCGCCTACGGCGCGGGAGCAGGGCTCGCAGCCCACCGAAGGGTAGCCCTGGGCATGCAGGCGGTTCACGGGGATCCGGTGGGAGCGGACGAACTGCCAGACCTCGTCGTGGCTCCAGTCGGCGAGGGGGTTCACCTTCACGATGCCGCCGTGCGCGTCGTCGATCTCCACCTTGCGCGTGTCGGTGCGCGTCACGCCTTGCTCGCGGCGCAGGCCACTCACCCAGGCGTCCAGGTCCTTCAGGTAGCGCTTCAGCGGATCCACCTTGCGTACGCGGCAGCAGAGCTGTCGCCTCTCCACCGACTCGTAGAAGAGGTTCAGCCCGTGCTGGCGGACCATCGCCTCGACCGACTCGGCGCGCGGGAACACCACCTCGATGGTGACGCCGTAGCGGTCGCGTACCCGGTCCATCAGGTCGTAGGTCACCTGGGGCAAGCGCCCGGTGTCCAGCACGAAGACGCGGCTGGCGGGCTCGATCTCGTGCATGAGGTGGAGCAGCACCAGCCCCTCGGGCGCGCCAAAGGAACAGGAGAGAGCAAGCCGGGGATGGAAATTCTTGACCGCCCAGGTCAAGAGATCCCGGGCGCCGAGCTCTTCCAGCCGACCGCTCTCGATCTCCAAAAGTTTCTGATTTTGAACGGTTTCTTGATCGACTAGAAGCGGTGCGCCCATGATTCCCGGGAAGGTAGGGGTGCAATGGAGGCCGTGCAAGGGATATTCACCGACTTCTAAGTAGATTTTTACGGCCAGCGATTTCGTTTGCCTTGCTCGATCTGCTCATATTAAAAAGTCGAATAGAAAGCTCTTGCATGTCATTGCGCCACGCGATCCTCGGAATCCTCGAGTTCAAGCCGGTCCACGGCTACGAGCTCAAGCGGGTGCTCGAGGAGGGGATCGCCAACTTCTGGCCGGTGAAGCTGCCCGCCATCTATCCGAGCCTGCACCGGCTGGAGGAAGAGGGGCTGGTCGCCCACCGCACCGAGGCGACCCTCGAAGGTCGCCCGGACCGCAAGGTCTACACGCTGACCGAGGCGGGCCGCACGGAGCTCGCGCGCTGGCGGCGCCTCCCGCCGGACGGCCTGCCCCAGCTCAAGAGCCCGCTCCTGCTGAAGCTCCTGTTCGCGAAGGCGGAGAACCTGGCCGACGCCGTCGAGTGGGTGACCAAGGAGCTCGAGTGGCTGCACGCCCGCGCCTCCGAGGTGCGCGCCGAGATGGTCGATCCGCGGGCCTTCTCGAGCGTCGTGATCCAGTTCATGCGCGAGTCCGCGGTGGCTCACTTCGAGCTCCAGATCGAGCTGCTGCAGGACCTGCGCGAGCGGCTGCGTCAAGTGCTGCGCGAGCGCGGCCCGCAACACGAGCCGGAAGGCGAGGTTTGAGGGGGCGACACTGAACCGACCCGCCACCCAGTTCGCCCCCCGCGACCCCGGGCAAGGTGCCCGGGGTCGCGATCTCGTGCGCGGCCCGACACCGAGGCGCCGGCCCTAAGGCCCACGGGGAGGGGGGCCGATAGCGCCCGGGTGAAGGACGCTCCGCCCGCCCGCCTCGCCCCGGTACCGTGGAGCGAGATCGCCCGCCTGCTGGCGACCCAGCGCCTCGCGCTCGGCGCGGCGCACGCCATGAACAACGCCTTCACCGCGATCCTCGGCGAGACCGGCTACCTGCGCGACGAGCACAAGAGCGATCCCGAGCTCCTCGATTCCTGCGGCACCATCCACACGGAAGTGTCGCGCTGCGCGCGCATGACGCGCGCGCTCCTCGCGCTCGGCCGTGGCGCCGGCTCCCGGGAGGACGAGCTCGATCTGGTGCGGGGGGTGCGCGCCCTGGCGTCGCTCCTGGGCGAGACCCTGGGCCGGCACGTCACCCTGGAGCTGGAGGCGCCGGATGCGCTGATCCGGGTGCGCGGCTCCGCCCGCCTGATCGAGCCCTTGCTGGTGCTGCTGGTGCACCACGCCCTGGAGGAGGCCGAGGCCCGACGCGTTCGGGTGTCGGTCGAGCCACCGCACGAGGACCGCGCCACCGTGGCGGTGACGGTGTCGCGCGACGCGAGCCCTCGGACGCAGCCGCCCGGTGCCGCCGTCTCGAGTGGCCTGCTGGCCGCAGCGCTGGGCGCGCTCGTGGACGAGCTCGGCGCCGCATTGGAGACGGGCGCGAGCCCTGAGGGTGAGCCCTGCTGGTGGCTACGCCTGCCGCTCGCCGCCTGAAGCAGCGGCGGCGAGTCGCTGCTCCACGCTTCGCAGCTTCTCCTCCATCGAGGCGGCGCGGTCCCTCCGCTCGTCCACCTTGATCACGCTGGAGACCCGCCGCGCCCCCGCCGCGAAGACCGCCTCCTGCATGGCCTGGATCAGGCGGAAGATCTCGCCGAGCTCGCCTTCCAGGGTGGTGAACATCGGGTCGAGCCTCCAGCGCACGCGGCTCTGGGCCCGCAGCACCTGGAGCGCCGCCGCCACGAACTGACCGACGCTCGGGCCCTCCCCCACCGGCGAGATGCTGACGGCGACGATGGCCATGGATCCTCCTCAGCGGTCGTAGGGACGTACCGCCACCGGATCGCGCAGGCGCGCGGCGAGCACGGCGATCGTCTCGCCGAGCACGGGGTGCAGCACTTCGGGGTCGAGCTCGCAGAGCGGCTCCAGCACGAAGGCGCGCTGGTGCAGGCGCGGATGGGGCAGCACCAGGTCGGGCCCCTCCAGGCAGAGCCCGCCGTAGAGCAGGAGATCGAGGTCGAGCGTGCGCGGCCCGTTTCGCTCGGCGCCGCGCACCCGGCCCGCGGCGCGCTCGATCTCGAGCAGGCGCGCGAGCAGCGCATGCGGCTCGAGCCGGGTCTCGAGGCGCGCCGCCGCGTTCAGGTAGCGGCCCTGGGGCGGCCCCACCGGCTCGGTCTCGTAGAGCCGCGAGGCCGCGAGCCGCGCGATGCCCGGCGTGGCCTGGAGCGCGTCGAGAGCGCGCGCGAGCGTCGCCGCGCGGTCGCCGAGGTTCGAGCCGAGGCCGATGTGGGCGACCGCGTCGCTCATCGCCCGAGCCGATCGCGGCAGAACGCGACCAGGGCGCCGTTCAGGATCTCCGCCGCCTCCCACTGCACGAAGTGGCCGCAATCGCGCAGCAGGAACGGCCCCACGCGATCGGAGAACACCCGCTGCGCCATGCGATCGAAGTCCGGATGGATCACGTGGTCCGAGGGTCCGAAGAGCAGCAGGGTCGGAGTCGGGTTCTCGGCCAGGAGCGGCGCCTCGCTGCGCCGCTCCGCGTGGAGCGCGCTCTCGTAGGCCCCGAAGCTCGCTCGGAGCTTCGCTGCGTCCGCGAAGGGCTCCGTCATGAAATCGACCTCGGCGGGCGAGAAGGCGCCGGGATGCGCCCAGTAGCGCGAGCCGTAGAAGGAGGCGACGTAGCGCCTCCGACGCTCGGGAGTGTCGAGCTCGGCGGCGAGCGCGTCGGCGTCGCTACCCTGACGCAGGAAGTAGTCCATCGACTCGAGGGGTGGCCGCGTGCGCAGGCCCTGCATGCGCTCGCGCAGGAAGGGGAGCGGGCAGTTGAAGAGCGCGAGCCGCTGCACCAGTCCGGGAAAGCGCAAGGAGAGATCCTGGAGCACCGGGCCGCCGAGGTCGCCCCCCGCCGCCACGACGCTCCGGTGGCCGAGCGCGCGCAGCAGCGCCTCCAGGTCCCGCGAATGCGAGGGCACGTCGTGGAAGCCGTCGGGGCCGAGCTCCGAGTCGCCGAAGCCCCGCAGGTCGGGCGCGATCACCTCGAAGCCCGCTCGCGCCAGCGGCTCCACGTTGCGCCACCAGATGCGACGGGTCTCGGGCCAGCCGTGCACCAGCAGCAGCGGGAGCCCGCCGACCCCTTCGCGCACGAAGCGCTGGACGAAGCCGCGCACACGGGTCTCCTCCACGCGGAAGCGATCCGGGCGCAGCGCGGCGTCGCTCACGATCGCCCGAGCACCGCGAGCGGACGACCGGCGTCCAGCGTCTCGTCGCCCCGGATCACGCGCTCGAGCGAGAGGGGCTCGCGCTTCTCGAGGGCGCTGCTGCGCACCGGACACGCGGGCATCGCGCAGCCCGCACACTGCCGGGGCCGGCAGGGGTCGAAGTGGACGATCACGTCGCCCGGCAGGCCCGTCGCGCCGAGGAGCAGGGCCGACACCTCCTCGTCCACGCGGTGCAGCCGGTCGGCGTCGAAGTAGCGCGGGACCGCCATGTGGAGATCGACGTGCTGCACGTGGCCGGAGCGCCAGGAGCGCATCCCGTGCACGTCGATCCAGTGCGGGAGTCGTGCCGTCTCCAGCGCCTCGGCCATGCGGACGAGCGTGCCGGTGTCCGCCTCGTCCATCAGGCCGCCCACGGCCTGGCGCAGCAGCACGAACCCCGTGCGAAGGATGTTGAGCGCGACCGCGATCGCGACCAGCGGATCGAGAAGGGCCCAGCCCGTGAGCCACACCGCGCCGAGGCCCACCACCACGCCGACGCTCGTCACCACATCGGCGAGCACGTGCTGGCCGTCGGCCTGGAGCGAGAGCGAATGGGTGCGGCGGCCGATGCGCACGAGATGGAGCCCGAGCGCCGCGTTCACGACGGTGAGGCCGGTGACCAGCGCGAGGCCCAGGTCGGCGTTCCGGATCGCGGGGCCCACCAGGAGCTCCTTCACGGCCTCGACCAGGATCAGCGCCGCCGCCACGCCGATCAGCGTCCCCTCCACTCCCGCCGAGAAGAACTCCACCTTGCCGTGCCCGTAGGGGTGCGAGCTGTCGGCGGGACGCGAGGCCACCGCGAGGCTCCAGAGGAGGAGGCCCGCCGCCACCACGTTCACCACCGACTCGAGGGCGTCGGACAGGACGGCGGTGGAGCCGGTGAAGGCAAACGCCGCGAGCTTCCCCACGAAGACGACGATCCCGAGCACGAGCGAGAGGCGACCCGCCCGCAGGCGAAGCGCCACGTCCACGTCGGATGCAGGGGGAACGGCGGTCATGCCGTCGAGTCTACCCAGCGCCCTTCCCCCGGGCGAACGCGAGGCGACGCCGGCGCGCCCGGCCTCCCGCTACCTTGTTCGCGTGTCGCTCCTTTCGAGCCTCGCCCCTGCCCTGGTGTCGCCCGTGCCCGGGCCGCGCTCGCGCGCCCTGGCCGCGCGGCTCGAGACCGTGGAGACGCGGAACGTGACCTGTCTCGCGCCCGACGTCCCGATCTTCTGGGAGCGCGCGGCGGGATCGAACGTCTGGGACGCGGACGGCAACCGCTTCGTCGACCTCGGCGCGGGATTCGGCGTCGCCAACGTCGGGCACGCCCACCCGCGGGTGGTGGCGGCGGTGCAGGCGCAGGCGGCGGAGCTCCTGCACGCCCTGGGCGACGTCCAGCCGGCACGCGTCAAGGTCGAGCTGCTGGAGGCCCTGGCGCGCCGCTTCCCGGGTGGCGTGCCGGCGCGCGCCACCCTCGGCTCCTCCGGCTCGGACGCGGTGGAGATCGCGCTCAAGACCGCGCTCCTCGCCACCGGACGCGCCGGAGTCGTGGCCTTCGAGGGTGCCTACCACGGCCTCACGCTGGGAGCGCTCGACACCACCTGGCGTCGCGCCTTCCGCGACCCCTTCGCCGGGCGTCTGCCGGGCCGCACGAGCTTCGCGCCGTTCGGCGACGCCGACGCCGCGGCCGGCGCGGCCCGGGAGTGCGCGGCGCCGGTGGGCGCGGTGCTGGTGGAGCCGATCCAGGGCCGCGGCGGCGAGCGCCTGCCGCCCGACGGGTTCCTGAGCGCGCTGCGCCGGCTCTGCGACGCCAACGGCTGGCTCCTGATCGTGGACGAGGTCTACACGGGATTCGGTCGCACGGGGAGGCTCTTCGCCTGCGAGCACGAGGGCGTGGTGCCGGACCTCCTGTGCGCGGGAAAGGGCCTGGCCTCGGGCCTGCCCTTCTCCGCCTGCCTCGGCCGCGCCGAGGTGATGGACGCCTGGCCTCCCTCCGATGGGGAGGCCCTCCACACCCAGACCTTCCTCGGGCATCCGCTCGGCTGCGCGGCGGCGCTCGCCACCCTGGGCGTGCTGGAGGAGGAGCGGCTCGCCGAGCGCGCGGCGAGGGAGGGCGCGCTCGCCCTCGAGCACCTGCGGCGGCGACTCGACGGGCGTGTCGGCGTGGTGGAGCTGCGCGGGCGCGGGCTCCTGCTCGGGATCGAGCTCGACTCGCCGGCGCGCGCGCACGCCGCCTGCCGTGCGGCGCTCGCGCGAGGCGTGATCGTGCTGGCGTCGGGCGACGAGCCTCGCGTGCTCTCGGTGACGCCGCCCCTCAGCATCGAGCGCGAGTGCCTGCTCCACGCGCTGGATCTCCTGGCGGAGTCCATCCCGTGAGCGACCGCACGCGGGCCGCAGGCTCCGCTCCCGCGCCGCCGGGGCCCGATCCCGCGCGCGCCGAGCTGGACCGCCGGCTCCTGGCCTGGATGCAGCAGGCCGAGGCCGGTGGCGCCGCGGCCTTCGCGACGGACGAGGCGCGCTTCGAGCGGCTCGCGCTCGAGCTCTTCGCGTTCCAGTTCGAGCGCTGCGAGCCCTACGCCCGCTTCTGTGCGCGCCGCGGCCGCGACCCGGCGGGCGTCCGGTCCTGGCGCGAGATCCCGGCGGTGCCGACCGGCGCCTTCAAGGAGGTGGCGCTGCGCTCGTTCCCGGCGGAGCGCGAGTGTGCCGTGTTCCGAACCAGCGGTACCAGCACGGCGCGCCGGGGCGAGCTCCACCTCGACACGCTCGCGCTCTACCAGGCCTCGCTGCTTCCCACCTTCCGCCGCTTCGTGCTGCCGGACCTGGAGCGCGGCGGGCGCATGCGGCTGCGCGCGCTGGCCCCGAGCCCGGAGGAGCTCCCCGACTCCTCGCTCTCCCAGATGTTCGGAGCGCTCCTCCCGGTCCTCGGCGCCCCCGGGAGCGGCTTCGACGTGGTGGAGGGGGCGCTCCGGGTGGAGACGCTGCTCTCCGCCCTCGACGAAGCGCGAGCCGCGGGAGAGGCGGTCGCGCTGTGCGGCACGGCCTTCGCGCTGGTGCACCTGCTGGACGCCCTCGCCGCGCGCGGCCTGCGGCTGCGCCTGCCGCCGGGCTCCCGCGTGATGGAGACGGGCGGCTTCAAGGGCCGCGCCCGCGAGCTCTCGCGCGACGCCCTCTACACCGCCCTCGAGGACGCTCTCGGCGTGCCGGCCAGGCGCATCGTCAACCAGTACGGCATGACCGAGCTCGCGAGCCAGTTCTATGACTCTGTCCTGTGTCGGCCGGACGAGCGGCGGCGCAAGCTCGGTCCGCCCTGGGCCCGGGTACGCGTGGTGGACCCGGAGACGGGCGAGGACGCCGCCCCCGGCCGCGTCGGCATGCTGGTGGTCGTGGACCTCGCCAACAGCGGCAGCGTGCTCGCCGTGGAGACGGCGGACCTCGGCCGCAGCGTGGCGGACGGCTTCGAGATCCTGGGGCGCGCGCCCGGCGCCGCGGCGCGC
>JAWOLJ010000103.1:0-11672 GCA_033853555.1 Myxococcota bacterium | reverse complement strand
ACCGGTGGGCTACTTCGGCGCGAGCACCGGCGCGGCGGCGGCGCTGATGGCGGCGGCGGCGAGCGAGCGGGAGATCGGCGCCGTGGTGTCGCGGGGCGGAAGGCCCGATCTCGCCGGGGCCTCGCTGCGGCGGGTGACGGCGCCGACCCTGCTCGTCGTCGGCGGCGACGATCCCGTGGTGCTCGACCTGAACCGCGCGGCGCTGGCGGAGCTGCGCTGCGAGAAGGAGCTGGTGGTGGTGCCGGGCGCCTCACATCTCTTCGAGGAGCCCGGCACACTGGAGAGCGTGACGGCCCTCGCGGCTCGCTGGTTCGCACGCCATCTGCTCCAGGAGGAGCGGCCGTGATCCTCTCCAACCGACAGGACGCCGGGCGTCGCCTCGCCCGCGAGCTCCTCCGCTTCCGCGGCTCCGACGTGGTCGTGCTGGCGCTGCCACGCGGCGGTGTCCCCGTCGGGTTCGAGATCGCCCAGGCCCTGGACGCGCCGCTCGACCTCGTGCTGGTCCGCAAGATCGGGGCCCCGTTCCAGCGCGAGCTCGCCGTGGCGGCGGTGGTGGACGGGGAGACGCCGGAGACGGTAACGAACGAGGACGTGCTGGCCGAGCTCTCGCTCACCCCGGACTACGTGCGAGAGGAGGCAGCGCACGAGCTTCGCGAGATCGAGCGCCGCCGCCGGCTCTACCTGGAGGGACGCCCTCCCCTCCCCGTGGAGGGACGCACCGCGATCGTGGTGGACGACGGAATCGCCACCGGCGCCACCATGCGCGCGGCGCTGCACGCCGTCCGCCGGCGCCGTCCGGCGCGCCTGGTGCTGGCCGTCCCGGTGGCGCCGCCCGACACCATCGAGGAGCTCCGCGGCGAGGTGGACGAAGTGGTCTGCCTCGCGACACCGGCCTTCTTCGGTGCGATCGGCGCCTTCTACGACGACTTCCGGCAGCTCGAGGACGACGAGGTGCGCGAGCTCCTGGCGCGGGCGGCGCGCCGTCCCGCCGCGGCTCCGGCTGCGGGCCCGAGCTGAGGGCGGTCCCGCCTCAGCGCGGGCGTCCCAGCGTCAGCAGGCAGAGCGGTCGCTCGCCGCGCCGCGCGCGCAGGACCCGCGCCGCTGCGGCGTCGTCGAAGGCACTCACGGGGCGCGGCTGGCGCTCGCGGCTCCGGTCGCTTCCTGTCGCGCGCAGCGCACGCAGAGGGTCGTCTCCGGCACCACACGCAGCCGCGCCCACGGGATCGGGCCGCGACAGCGCTCGCAGCGCCCGAAGCGGCCCTGGCCTGCCCGCTCGATCGCCTCCTCGATCGCGCGCAGGCGCCGCGCGGCGCGCGCGGCCAGGGGCTCGAGGCGCTGCAGGTCGCGCTCGTCGCTCGCCACGTCACCCTCGTCGCGCGGCTCGCTGCCACGGTCGAGCGAGAGGCCGCGCTCGACCTCCTGCCAGCGCTCGATCTGTCGCAGCAGCCGGCGCCGCTCGGCCTCGAGGGACGCGACCAGCCCTTCCGCCTCCGCGGGGGCCTCGCGGTGCGGCGCGGGCTCGCCGGCCAGCATGCGCACGAGCGCCCGCAGGGCGTCCGTCTCCGAGAGGAGGCCCACCAGCCGCCCCGCGGCGTCGACCACGGGAAGGCAGCCGATCCGGTGCTCGGCGAGGGTGCGCGCCGCCTCCTCGAGAGAGGTCTCGGCGCGGACGGTGTGGGGCGCCCAGGTCATGGCGTCCGCCACGGACACGTCCACGAGCCGCGCACGCTCCGGTGGAGCGGGCGGGTGCCGGAGACCCACGTCGATCGGGAAGGCGGCGCGCAGGTCGTCGAGGCTCAGGATCCCCACCACCCGGCGTTCCTCGTCCAACACCGGAAGGTGACGGAAGCCGTGCTCCAGCATGAGGTCGAAGGCCGCGAGGGCCGAGTCCCCCATCGGGATCCCGAGCGCCTCGGGGCTCATCCACGCCCGCACCGTCACGGCCATCGCTGCTCCTCGCTTCCAGTGGAACGGAGTGCAGGAGCCGTGCCGCCCGGAGGCGGCGTGCGCGCTCGGAGCGCACGCGGGAGCGCGAGCCGCGGGACGCCGCGCCCCAGCGTGCGCCGCGATGTCGCAGGCCCGAGCGCCGCACGGCCCCGAGGCCGCAGCACGCGCTGGCCCGTCTCGTGCAGGAATGGCTCGCGGGGGTGGTGTCGGCGCGCGGCGGCGAAGCGCGCGGACACACCTCCGCGAGCGGAGGGAGAGATCGATGCGGCACCACTTCCATCGCTGCGGGTACCTGAGGGTCCTGGAGGTCGAGGCCGAGGAGCTCTCCGGCGAGCGCAAGGGAGGCGCCCGGATCCTGGAGGAGCTCTGCGAGGCGCGGCGGCTCGCGCCCTGCGTGGGTCTGGCCGAGTGCGACGTCCTCTCCGCTGCGCAGAAGCGCGACCTGCTGGTGACGCGCGCGACCCGGCTGCGCGAGCAGGAGGGGGGCGACTCGCTCCTGGCCGATGCACCGGACGCGCGCGCTGCCGAGCTGCGGGCGCTCCGGGAGGCGCTGCTCGAGGAGCGCGAGGCGATCGTGGAGGAGAACCGGCGCCAGAGCGCCGAGGCGGCCGCCGCGTTGCAGCGCAACCCCCGGCCCGTTCCCGCCTCGGAGGAGGGCGATCTCGAGCGTGCGGTCGCCTCGGTCTTCCGCGACGAGGTCTCGGTGGCGCTGCGGAGCGCTCGGCTCGACGCGATCGACCGCGCCCTCGAGAGCATGCGGAGCGAGGGCTTCGGCCGTTGTGTCCGCTGCGGCCACGCGATCGAGGTCCGCCGGCTGCGGCACGCCCCCGACACGGCCGTGTGCACGTCGTGCGCGCGCGAGGCGCTGCCCGAGCCGCCGAGCTCCGCCTGGGCGCTCGAGGAGACCGGCGCGACCGGCCACCGGGGCTGAGGACCCGCGGAAGGCGGGAGCGCGCCGAGCGACCGCTCAGAAGAGCGAGAACCGTCGCAGCGACATGGCGCGGCGTACGTGCGCCACGGCGAGCTCGAGCGCGGCATGGCGGGGCGGCGCGCTCGAGCGCTGGGCTTCCTCCAGCACCTGATCCACGTTGCGCCGGATCCGCTCCTCGATGGCCTGGAACGCCGCCGTGCGCGTGGCGCCGTGGTACTCCATCGCGGCGCAGATCACGCCGCCGGCGTTCGCGATGAAGTCCGGCACGCAGACGATGCCTCGCTGGTGCAGGATGCGCTCGGCGGCGGACGTGGTGGGGAGGTTCGCGCCGCAGATCACCGCCCGGGTGCGCAGCCGTTCCGCATTTCCCTCGTGGATCACGTCGCCACGGGCGGCGGGAATCCAGACCTCGCACTCCACCGCGACGAGGCCGTCGGCATCGATGCGCTGGCCCTTGCCGTGCTCTCCGACGCTTCGGCCCTGGCGCTTCTCGGCCGCGAGGGCCGCCACGTCGAGGCCCTGCGGATCGTGGATCGCGCCGCGCGAGTCACCGGCGGCCACCAGCACGGCGCCCCGCTCGGCGAGGAGGCGCGCGGCGTGAAGGCCGACCGCGCCGAAGCCCTGCACCACCACGCGCGTGCCGGCGAGCGGAATCCCGAGACGCGCGAGGGTTCGCTCCGTGGCGTGGAGCAGGCCGAAGCCCGTCGCGCCGAGCTGATCCAGCGGGATTCCACCGAGCTCCTCGGGAAGCCCGACGGCGCGCCCGATCTCGTCCTGCACCCACGCCATGCAGGTCTCGTCGGTTCCCATGTCGGGGCCGAAGATGTAGTCGTCGCTCCCTCGCAGTGCGCGGGCCATCGCGCGGATCAGGGGCTCCTTGCGCTCGCGTGGCATCCGGGGATCGCCCATCAGCACGGACTTCCCTCCGCCGTGGGCGAGCCCGGCGGCGGCATTCTTGAGCGTCATCGCGCGCGCGAGCCGCACGCACTCCTCGGTCGTGACGTCGGGCGCCATGCGCAGCCCGCCGATCGCGGGACCGGCCGCCACGTTGTCCACCACCAACGCCCCGCGCAGCCCGAGCGTCGGCTCGTACACGTGCACGATGCGCGTGGGACCCAGCTCGTCGGCGTAGGAGAAGGCGTCCTCCACTCGCGGCTCCTGCCGCGCGGCGCCGTGCCGCCGCGCGCTCCGGATCGTCAGCGCGGCTGGTGGATGGCGGCGACCGTGCAGCCGATCTCCGTCTCGGTGATGTCGCGGCGCGTGGCGCCCTGCTGGCGCACGGCCTCGCGCGCGAGATCCGCGAGCGAGATCACCCCCAGGAGCTGGCCCGCGTCGTCGACCACCGGCAGCCGGTGCACCTGCGCCGAGCGCATGCTGGCTTCCGCATCCGCCACCGCATCGTCCGCGCGGCAGGTGCGGAGGTTGCGCGACATCACCTCGCGAACCGGGATCTCGTCGAGGCGCCGCCCGCTCAAGAAGGCCGCCATGCAGATGTCTCGGTCCGTGAGCACGCCGACGAGCCGCAGGATCCCGTCGCCGTCGACCACCGGCACGAAGCCGCAGTCGCGCTCCCAGAGCGCGCGGGCGGCGTCGCTCAGGCTCTCCTCCGGGCGGCAGGTCCGGACGTCCTTCGTCATGAGCTGCTCGACCCTCATGCTGCCTCCTCGGGGCTTTCCGCCACACCTGTGCGCCGGGGCACGGCACGGCGCCGCGCGGGGCCTCGGCGGCGCTCCGCGAAGAGAGGCTGCAACGCATATGCCAGGAGCCGGGCGCGAGGCCTCGGCCTCAGGCCTGGAAGGCCGCGGGCGTTCCGTGCGCGCCGAGAAGCGTGCCCGTGGTGGGCGCGCCAGGATTCGAACCTGGGACCCCCTCGGTGTAAGCGAGGTGCTCTCCCGCTGAGCTACGCGCCCGAGGGCCCGCGAGGACCCGGGTCCGGCCTAGTTGACGCCTGCGCCGGAGGGAAGGTTGCCGGAGGGCGTCTCGAGGGACTCGTAGATCCCGTCGAGCGCGTGGTCGCCCTGGCGCAGGAAGTGCTCGGGATCGTGGGTCGCGAGCGCCGTCACCAGCACCTGGTCCATGTGCTCGACCATCACGATCCGCAGGCGTCCCTTCACGCTGGCGGGGATCTCCTTCAGGTCCTTCTCGTTCTCCTTCGGCACCACCACGGTCTCGATGCCGCCGCGCAGCGCGGCGATCATCTTCTCCTTGAGGCCACCGATCGGAAGCACGCGCCCTCGCAGCGTGATCTCGCCGGTCATCGCGACGTTGGCGTGCACCGGCACCCGCGTCAGCGCGGAGGCGATGGCGGTCGCGATGGTGATGCCGGCCGAGGGGCCGTCCTTCGGGATGCCGCCCTCCGGCACGTGGATGTGGATGTCCACCTTCGAGTAGAAGTCCGGTGTCAGCCCGAGCTGCTTGGCGCGGGACCGCACGTAGGAGAGCGCCGCGTTGGCGGACTCCTGCATCACCTCGCCGAGCCGCCCGGTCACCTGGAGCTTGCCCTTGCCCGGGGTCACCGAGACCTCGGTCTGGAGCAGCTCGCCACCGGTCTCGGTGTAGGCGAGGCCGGTGCACACGCCCACCCGGTCCTCCTCCTCCGCCTGGCCGAAGCGGTACTTCGGCACGCCGAGGAAGCGCCGCACCAGGGCCGGCGTCACGCGGCTGAGCTTCGCCTGCGCGCCGGCCTTCACCACCTCGCGGGCCACCTTGCGGCAGATCGAGGCGATCTCGCGCTCGAGCGAGCGCACGCCCGCCTCTCGTGTGTAGCGCCGGATCAGCTCCAGGATCGCGGCGTCGGAGAACTCGATGTGCTCGGGCTTCAGCCCGTTGGCCTCGCGCTGCTTCGGCACCAGGAAGTTCTTGGCGATCTGCAGCTTCTCCGACTCGATGTAGCCGGCGATCTGGATGATCTCCATCCGGTCCTGCAGCGGCCGCGGGATCTGGTGCAGCACGTTGGCCGTGCAGATGAACATCACCCGCGAGAGGTCGTAGTCCAGGTCCAGGTAGTGGTCGTTGAAGCTGTGGTTCTGCTCCGGGTCGAGCACCTCCAGCAGCGCCGCCGAGGGGTCGCCGCGGAAGTCCATCGACATCTTGTCGACCTCGTCCAGCAGGAAGACCGGATTGCTCGAGCCGGCCTTCTTCAGGCTCTGGATCACCTTGCCGGGAAGCGCGCCGATGTAGGTCCGGCGGTGGCCGCGGATCTCGGCCTCGTCGCGCACGCCGCCCAGCGACACGCGGACGAAGTCGCGCCCGGTGGCCCGCGCGATCGACTTCCCGAGCGAGGTCTTGCCCACGCCCGGCGGGCCCACCAGGCACAGGATCGGGCCCTTCATGCGGTCCACCAGGGCCTGCACCGCCAGGTACTCGAGGATCCGCTCCTTCGGCTTCTCCAGGCCGAAGTGATCCTCGTTCAGGATGCGCTCGGCCTCGACGATGTCCCGCTTCTCCTCCTTGTTGGCGTCCCAGGGGAGCGAGAGGATCCAGTCGATGTAGTTGCGCACCACCGTCGCCTCGGCGCTCATCGGCGACATCATCTTGAGCTTGCGGATCTCCTTGCGGGTCCGCTCGAGCGCCTCCTTCGGCATCTTCTTCTTCTTCAGCGTGTCCTCGAGCTCCTGGATCTCGTTCTTGAATTCGTCGCGCTCGCCGAGCTCCTTCTGGATCGCTCGCATCTGCTCGTTCAGGTAGTACTCCTTCTGCGAGCGCTCCATCTGCTTCTTCACGCGGCTGCGGATCTTCCGCTCCACCTCCAGGACCTCGATCTCCGCCTGCATCAGGCTGAAGACCTCCTCGAGGCGCTTGCCCGGGTTCTCCACCTCGAGCAGACGCTGGCGGTCCTCGAGCTTGAGGTTCAGGTGGGCCGCGATGGTGTCGGCGAGCCGCGAGGCCGAGGTGATGGTGCCGATCGAGTTCAGCACCTCCGGCGGCACCTTGCGGTTGAGCTTGACGTAGGTCTCGAAGGTCGAGTGGATGGTGCGGACCAGCGCCTCCACCTCGACCGAGCGCTCCTCGGGCTCCGTCACCAGCTCGAGCTCGCAGGAGAAGAACGGCTCGCCCTGGACGAAGCGCCGGATGCGGGCGCGGGACTTGCCCTCCACCAGCACCTTCACCGTGCCGTCGGGCAGGCGCAGGAGCTGGAGGATGCTGCCGAGCGTGCCGAGCAGGTGGACGTCCTGCTCGCGCGGGTCGTCGGTGCGGGCCTCGCGCTGGGCCGCCAGCAGGAGCTCGCGCCCGCCGCCGACCGCCTCCTCCAGCGCCTTGATCGACTTGGCGCGCCCCACGAAGAGGGGCACCACCATGTGGGGGAATACGACGATGTCGCGCAGCGGGAGCAGGGGAACCACCCGGGGTCCGTCGCCGTTCGGAGGCGCTCCGCGACCCGCCTCGCCGGGCTTCTCGTCGTCGTCGTCGTCGTTGCGAAAGATCCCCATCTGCCTTCCGCTCTCCCGGCGCGCGCCGCGGCCCGCAGGGCCGCGTCCCCGCCGCTAGGCCGACTCCGCCTCCCGCTTGAAGACGAGCAGCGGCTGCTGGCCCTGTTCGATCACCTCTTCGTTGACGACGCACTCCTCGATGTCGTCGCGCGAGGGGATCTCGTACATCAGCTCGAGCATCACGCCTTCGAGGATGGCGCGGAGGCCGCGGGCCCCGGACTTCCGCCGCAGCGCCTGGCGCGCGATCGCCCGCAGCGCGCCGTCCGTCAGCCGCAGCCGCACGTCCTCCAGCTCGAAGAGCTTCTGGTACTGCTTCACCAGCGCGTTCTTCGGCTTGGTGAGGATGTCCACCAGGGCCTCCTCGTTCAGCTCGTCCAGGGTGGCGACCACCGGGAGCCGGCCCACGAACTCGGGGATCATCCCGAACTTGAGCAGGTCCTCGGTCTCCACCTCCCGCAGCACCTCCCCCACCCGCCGGTCCGCCCGCTTCTGGATATCGGCATTGAAGCCCATTCCCTTCACCCCGGTCCGGCGCTCGATGATCTTCTCCAGGCCGCAGAAGGCGCCGCCGCAGATGAAGAGGATGTTGGTGGTGTCGATCTGGAGGAACTCCTGCTGCGGGTGCTTGCGACCCCCCTTGGGAGGGACGCTCGCCATGGTGCCTTCGATGATCTTGAGCAACGCCTGCTGGACCCCCTCCCCCGAGACGTCCCGGGTGATGGAGGGGTTCTCCCCCTTGCGCGCGATCTTGTCGATCTCGTCGATGTAGATGATCCCGCGCTGCGCCCGCTCCACGTCGTAGTTCGCGGCCTGGAGCAGGTTCAGGATGATGTTCTCCACGTCCTCGCCCACGTAGCCCGCCTCGGTGAGCGTGGTGGCGTCGGCGATCGTGAAGGGGACGTCCAGGATCTTCGCCAGGGTCTGGGCCAGCAGCGTCTTCCCGGTGCCGGTCGGGCCGAGCAGCAGGATGTTCGACTTCTGGAGCTCCACCTCGCCCACGAAGGCCTGGCTCTCGACGCGCCGGTAGTGGTTGTGCACCGCCACCGAGAGGATCTTCTTGGCCCGGTCCTGACCGATCACGTACTCGTCCAGGATCTTCTTGATCTCGCGCGGCTTCGGCACCCGCGAGGTCTTGGCGGTGACCTCCTCGCGGCCGTACTCCTCGGCGATGATGTCGTTGCAGAGCTCGATGCACTCATCGCAGATGTAGACGGTGGGGCCGGCGATCAGCTTCTTCACCTCCTTCTGGCTCTTGCCGCAGAAGGAGCAGGACAGGTTGGCGTTGTCGTCCCTCTTCTTCATGCTCGCCCTCCGCCGTTCGGACCGCTCCCCTGGACCGCGCGCGTCGCGCTCGCCAGCTCGCGCCGCTCCATCACCCGGTCCACCAGTCCGTACGCCCGCGCCTCTTCACCAGAAAGATAATAATCGCGGTCGGTCTCCCGCGCGATCTGCTCGACCGGGCGGCCGGTGTGATGGGCGAGGATCTCGTTCAGCCGCTCGCGCAGCTTCAGGATCTCCCGCGCCTGGATGTCGATGTCGGTGGCCGCGCCCTGAAAGCCCCCCCAGGGCTGATGGATCATGACGCGGGAGTTCGGCAGCGCGTAGCGCTTTCCCGCGCTGCCGGCCGCGAGCAGCACGGCGCCCATCGACGAGGCCTGGCCCACGCAGATCGTGGAGATGGCGGGGCGCACGTACTGCATCGTATCGTAGATGGCGAGCCCGGCCGTGACGGAGCCTCCCGGCGAGTTGATGTAGATGTGCACGTCCTTCTCCGGATCCTCCGCCTCCAGGAACAGGAGCTGCGCGATCACCACGTTCGCCACGTCGTCGTTGACCGCGGTCCCCAGGAAGATGATTCGGTCGCGCAGGAGCCGGCTGTAGATGTCGTAGGCGCGCTCGCCGCGATGGTCCTGCTCAACCACGATCGGGATCAGGGGCATGATCTCACTCCGCTCCGGCTCCCGCGCCGTCTCCGTGCCGACACCGGCGGCGGGGCGCGGGGTTGCGTCCACTCGATTCCTGTCGTCTGCGGCCCGCCTCGGGAGGGGGGAGGACGGGGCGGGCCGACCACTCTCGCGGCCGTGGCGCGCTATCCGGCCGCGGCCTCTTCGATGCGCGCGTCCCGACAAAGTGCCTCGAGCGCCTTCTCGTCCACGAGCTGGGCCCGCACCGCCTCCAGCAGGCCCTGCTCGCGGTAGGCCTTGCGAAGACGCGCTGCGTCGACCTTCTGCTCCGCCGCGAGCGCGACGAGCCGGGCGTCCACCTCGGCATCGTCGGCCGCGAGCGCCTTGGCCTCCGCCACCGCCTCGAGGACCAGCGCCTCGCGCACCTCGCGCTCGGCCGCGGGCCGCCACTCTTCCTGCCATCGCTCGAGCTGCGCGTGGAGCGCGTCGTGGGGCAGCTGGCCCTCGAGCTGCTGGTGGGCAGCGGCGAGGCGTCGCTGCAGACGCCGCTCCACCAGGCCGACCGGCACCTCGAAGGAGGTCTGCGCCAGGAGCGAATCGAGGATCGAGCGCCGCAGCACCGCCTGCGCCTCGCGCTCGCGGCCCGCCCGCAGCCCGGCGAGCAGGTGCTCGCGGAGCGCCGCCAGGGTCTCGAACTCGCCCACGTCCTTGGCGAACTCGTCGTCGAGCGCCGGAAGCTCGCGGCGCCGCACCGCGGCCACGTGCACCGCGAAGACGGCCTCCTTGCCCGCGAGCTCGGCACGACCGTAGTCCGCCGGGAAGCTCACCCGCACCTCGCGATCCTCGCCGGCCTGGCTGCCTTCGAGCTGCTCCTCGAAGCCCGGCAGGAAGCGTCCGGCGCCGAGCTCCACGCTCACGTCCTGACCGCTTCCGCCCTCGAAGGGCTGGCCGTCGATCCGTCCCACGAAGTCGAGGGTGAGGACGTGGCCGCGCGCCGCGACCGTCCCCTCCGGCTCCTCGATCAGGGTGGCGTGGCGCTGGCGCAGGGCTTCGAGCTCCTGCACCACGTCGGCGTCGCTCGCCTCCACCGGCGGCCGGCGGCCCTTCAGACCCTCCAGGGCCGGGAGCCGGATCTCGGGCTTGATCTCGATGCGCGCGCTGAAGCGGAAGGGCTTGCCGGCAGCGGGCGGCTCGGCCGTCACCGAGGGCTCGGTCACCGGGCGAAGCCCCGCCTGCGTCAGGGCCTCGGGCAGCGTCTCCCCGACCAGCGCACGCTCGAGGTCCTCCGCCGCCGAGGCGCCGTACAAGCGCTCCAGCACCGAGCGCGGTGCCTTGCCGGGACGGAAGCCCCGCACGCGCACGCGCCGCGCGAGGTCGCGATAGAAGCGCTCGAACGCGCGCTCGACCTGCGCCGCGCCGACCTCGACCTCGAGGGTGCGCACCACCGCGCTGGTCTCGGTGCAGCGCACCTGGAGCGCCGTCGATTGGGGCTCGGATTCGCTCACTGGACTCTCTCGGGGGAGGTGGAGACGGTGTCACGACACGGCGTGGCGGTGCCGGGGACAGGGCTCGAACCTGCACGTCCTTTCGGACGGTGGCTCCTAAGGCCACCGCGTCTACCCGTTCCGCCACCCCGGCGGGCCACCGGACTCATCTGGCGAGCGAGCGTAGGTGGGGGCCGCCGCCCAGTCAACTTCGCGGGAAGGCCGCTGCGGAAGCAGGAATGGTGAGCGCGGTAGGAATCGAACCTACAACCTAGGGATTAAGAGTCCCTTGCTCTGCCAATTGAGCTACGCGCCCACCGGACGGGCGAACTTAAGACGGGGCGCGAGGGGTGGCAAGGGCCAAGGGCCTTCGGCTCCTAGATTTTCCGCCCACCAGACACGCTGACGCGGGCCACGAAACACGATCCGATCGAGCGCGGTTTCGCGAGCCCAAATTGTGCTCAACCTGAGCCCCTAGCTGAGCACAGCCCACGACGACGTGGGGTGAGCGATGCAGGAGACCGGGCAGACGGGGATCTACCGGCGTGGTTCTCGGTGGTGGGTGCGGGTCCGCGTGGGCGGCGTGCTGGTACGGAAGCCGGCCGGCGCCACGATCCGCGAAGCACTCAAGGAGCTGCGACGACTCCAGGCCGAACGGCCGGCCGAGTCGCCCGTCCGGGGCCACAGCCCCCGCTTCGACGACCTCGCCCGGCGCTACCTCCAGCGCGTCCAGCTCACGAGCAAGCCGGCGGCGATCCAGACCGCCAGCGGTGCCGTGGCTCGGCTGATCGAGCACTTCGGGCAGCGCCGGGTGGGTAGCCTCACCGCCGACGACTTCCGGGCGTTCCAGGCGAAGCGTCTGGAGTCGGTGTCGCGGGAGAGTGCCAACCGGGACTCCCGCTACCTGCGCGCCGTCCTGGGGCAGGCGCTGGACGAGGGACTGATCCCCCGCCTACCCTTCCGCGTGACCCTCCTG
>JAWOLJ010000102.1:0-55564 GCA_033853555.1 Myxococcota bacterium | reverse complement strand
GCACCCGCAGCAGCGGCTGCCGCGGCCGCTGCACCGCCGAGGCCCATCGCACCGTCCGCGCCGAGCGCGCCCGCCGTGGCTCCGGCACCCGCGGCCTCCGCCGGAGCGACGTCCGGCCCGGCGCCCGCTTCGCTCGCGACCACCGGTACGCAGCCTCGCCCGGTCGCGCCGTCCGGCGCGACGGCCGCGACCGCCAGCCTCACGCCGGCGCTCCAGGAGCGCCTGCACGACACGCTGGAGAAGATCGCCTGGGAAGCGTTCAGCGATCTCTCCGACACCATCGTGCGACAGGTGGTCGAGCGGGTGGAGGCCGTGGCCTGGGAGGTGATCCCGCAGATGGCCGAGGCGTTGATCCGCGAGGAGATCCGCCGCCTCAAGGCCGAGCCCGAGTAGCCGGAGGCCCCCGATCCCGGCCTCACCGCGGAGCGGGCCCGCCGCCGCCGCGCCGCGGGCCCGCCCGCGATCCCCGCGTCTACTTCACCAGCGGCAGCTCCGAGGCGAGCTTCACGTCGAGCAGCAGGCCGATCCGGTTCTCGATCTGCAGGAAGCGCGCCGCGAGCTTCGGCGACAGCGCCTTGCTCAGCTTCTTCACGTACTTCGTCCGGAGCGCGGTCCGCTCGCTGTCGTACTTGAGGGAACGGGTGCTCAGGTCCGCCGCGGTCTTGTCGTCCATCGTGTCGTAGTGCTCCGCGTAGTCCTTGATCAGCTTCACGCGCAGGTCACCGAGCTTCGTCGACTCCGCCTCGAACTCGTTGTAGACCGGCCAGAAGCGGGTCGCCTCCGCGTCGCTGAGATGCATGTTGGCGGCCATCAAGGCCTTCCGCTGCGTGCGCAGATCGGAACGAAGGATCTCGATGTAGCTCTCGAGATTCGCATCGGCCGCGGGCGCCGGCTGCGCGCCCTGCGCGCGAGCGGCCGGAGCGCCCAGCAGGACGCAGGCGAGGCCGGCCAACAGCACGCCGGCGCTTCGAATGCTTCGAGCTCTACCAGTCATCGCGGTCCCTCCCCTCGATCGTGGGTCGCGGCAGCGCACGCATCAGCGCGTCCGATGCTCATCGACGCCGCGAGCGTACCAGCTGCAAGGCCGTCGGTGCAGAGCGCGACGTGCGACAAGAGGGCACAAGGGGGCGCCGCGCGTCGCCGCGAAACGTCGCGCACACGACATCACGCGCGTGTGGGGCCGCGCGACGGTGGACGCGCCTGGCACGGCGCGCATACTCCCGCGAAGGAGGAGCACGCGATGCGAATCGGGACCGGGATCGCTGCGATCGCTCTCGTCGCGGCCTCCGCGACGGCGTGGGCGCAGCTGCCGATCGTCTATCCGGCGAAGGGGCAGAGCTCCGAGCAGCAGTCCAAGGACACGGGCGAGTGTCAGGCGTGGGCGAAGCAGAACACCGGGATCGACCCGGCCGCGGTCGCCCAGGCGCCGCCTGCGGCGCCTCCCGTCGCGGCGGGCGGCGGTGAACGGGTACGTGGCGCCGCCCGAGGCGCGGCGGGCGGTGCCGCGGTCGGCGCGATTGCCGGCGACGCCGGCAAGGGCGCGGCCGCCGGTGCGGTCGTCGGGACCATGGCCGGCGGTCGCCAGAAGCGACAGAAGCAGGCGGCACAGCAGCAGGCGGCCGAAGGCGAGAAGCAGAAGCAGCTCGACACCTACAACCGCGCGTACGCCGCATGCATGGAGGGACGTGGCTACACCGTGAAGTGAGCAGCGTCGGCGCGCTCGCCCGGCGGCGGGCAGCGCCACGGCGCGGCCGGGGGCCCATGGCCCCCCGCCGCCCCTCTCCGATAGACTCCGCCTCCTTGTCGGACGCTGGCACCAGGACGCTCCCCACCCGCTTCGAGGCCGCGCCGGCCGAGGCGCGCTGGTATCGCGCCTGGCTCGAGCGGGGCCTCTTCCACGCCTCGGTGGACGACCCGCGCCCGCGCTTCTCGATGGTGATCCCGCCCCCGAACGTGACGGGCTCCCTCCACCTGGGGCACGCGCTCAACAACACGCTCCAGGACCTCCTGGCACGCCACAAGCGGCTCCAGGGCATGAACGTGCTCTGGATGCCGGGCACCGACCACGCCGGGATCTCGACGCAGGTGGTGGTGGAGCGCGAGCTCGCCAAGCAGGGGAAGACCCGGCACGACCTCGGCCGCGAGGCCTTCGTGGACCAGGTCTGGGAGTGGAAGGCGCGCTACGGCGCGCGCATCGTGCAGCAGCTCCAGGCCCTCGGCTGCTCCTGCGACTGGCAGCGCGAGCGCTTCACGATGGACCCCGGGCTGTCTCGTGCGGTGCGCGAGGTCTTCGTGCGCCTCTACCACGAGGGCCTGATCTACCGCGCCGAGTACCTGGTGAGCTGGTGCCCCCGCTGCAGCACCGTGCTCTCGGACCTGGAGAGTCCGTTCCGGCCGGTGGCCGGCAAGCTCTACGCCATCCGCTATCCGCTGGTCGACGGCGAGGGCGCGCTGGTGGTGGAGACCACGCGTCCCGAGACGCTCCTCGGCGACACCGCGGTGGCCGTGCACCCGGAGGACCCGCGCTGGAGCCGCTTCGTCGGCCGACGCGTGCGGCTCCCGCTCCTCGGGCGCGAGATCCCGGTGGTGGCGGATCCGTTCGTCGACCGCGAATTCGGCTCGGGCGCGGTCAAGGTGACACCGGCCCACGACCCTGCGGACTTCGAGGTGGGGCGCCGCCTCGGGCTCCCGGCGCTGAACATCCTGGAGCCGGACGGCCGGCTGAACGCGAACGCCGGGCCCTACGCCGGCCTCGACGTGATGGAGGCGCGCCGGCGCGTCGTGGCGGACCTGGAGGCCGAGGGTCTCCTCGCCGGCGTGAAGGACCACCCTCACGAGGTGCCCCACTGCGATCGCTGCGACACGCTGGTGCAGCCGCTCCTCTCGGAGCAGTGGTTCATGCGCATGGAGCCCCTGGCGCGGCCGGCGATCGAGGCGGTGCGGAGCGGCCGCGTGGTCTTCCATCCGAAGAGCTGGGAGAACACCTACTTCCACTGGATGGAGAACATCCGCGACTGGGCCATCTCGCGGCAGCTCTGGTGGGGGCACCGCATCCCGGCCTGGCGCTGCGCGAGCTGTGGCGAGTGGACCGTGACGGTCGAGGATCCCGAGCGCTGCGCCCACTGCGCGAGCGGCGCCATCGTGCAGGAGAGCGACGTTCTCGACACCTGGTTCTCGAGCGCGCTCTGGCCCTTCTCCACCCTGGGCTGGCCCGACGACACGCCGGAGCTGCGGCTCTTCTACCCGACCTCGGTCCTCTCCACGGCCTTCGACATCATCTTCTTCTGGGTCGCCCGCATGATCATGATGGGCCTCCACTTCATGGGCGACGTGCCGTTTCGCGAGGTCTACATCCACGCGCTGGTGCGCGACGAGAAGGGACGGAAGTTCTCGAAGTCGAAGGGGATCGGGATCGATCCAATGGACGTGATGGCGGTCTACGGCACCGACGCCGTGCGCTGGACCCTGACCTCGCTCGCGGCCCAGGGACGCGACATCCGCTTCGGCGAGCACGTGCTGGAGGGTGGCCGCGCATTCGTCACCAAGCTGTGGAACGCCGCGCGCTTCGCCCTGCTGAATCTCGGCGACTTCGATCCCCAGGCGCCGGCCGGGAGCGGCGGGCTCTACGACCGCTGGATCCGCACCCGGCTCGACGTCGCGCTCGCCGAGGCTCACGCCGCTCTCGACGCCTATCGCTTCAGCGACGCCGCCGGCGCGCTCTATGCCTTCGTGTGGGGCGAGCTCTGCGACTGGTACATCGAGCTCGCAAAGCCCGCGCTCCAGGGGAGCGACAACGCCGCGCGGCGCGCGACGCAGCGGACGCTGCTGGAGGTGCTGGCGGGTGCGCTGGTCGCTCTGCACCCGGTCATGCCCTTCGTGACCGAGGAGATCTTCCAGGCGCTCCCGGGACGCGACGGTCGCCTGCTGATGGAGGGCCATTACCCCGCGGCGGCGCCGGCGCTCGCCGCCGAGGAGGCGGCGGAGATGGAGGCGCTGCTGGCCATCGTGAGCCGGGTGCGACAGGTGCGGGGCGAGCTCGGGCTGCCGCCCTCGCAGCGCGTCCGGCTGGGCTTCCCGGCGGCGGCGGCGGAGCTGGTGCGCCGGCACGAGGTCGGGATCCGTACCCTCACCGGAGCCGGGGAGCTCCACTTCGAGGCGGGGGAGGCGCCCGCCACCGCTGCCGTGACCCTGGCCGCGGGCTTCGCCGTACGGATCGAGCTCGATGATCCGCGCTTCCTGTCGGAGGAGCTGCGGCGCCTGGAGAAGGTGCTGCAGAACCTCGAGAAGGATCTCGAAGGCGTGGGGAAGAAGCTCGAAAACCCGAAGTTTCTGGAGCGTGCCCGCGAGGACGTGGTGGCGGCCGAGCGGGAGAAGCACGCGCGCCTCGCCGCCGAGCGGGCTGCCACCGCCGAACGGCTGGCGCGGCTGCGCGGCCTCGAGGGCGCGGCGCGATGAGCCGCCCGCCGCGTCCCAGGGGCCGGGCGCGTCCAGTCCCGGCGAAGCCCGGGAGCCGGCCCGGGGCGGCGAGCCACGCAAGCGCCCTGCCGCCCCGTGGTGTCTGGGAGCCGCTCGTCCGCCTCGCCCTGGCGGAGGACCTCGGGATGGGCGACCTGAGCTCCAACCTCGTGATTCCCGCCGAGCGCCGCGGCACCGCGCGGATCGAGGCCCGAGCGCCGCTCGTGGCGTGCGGTCTCGCGCTGGCCGCCGCGGTCTTCGAGGCCGTCGACCCGACGCTCCGCTTCGAGGCGTGCCGCCGCGACGGCGAGGCCTGCCCGGGCGGCGCGGTCCTCGCTCGCATCCAGGGCCCCCTGCGCTCGATCCTCGCGGCGGAACGCACGGCGCTGAACTTCCTCGGTCGGCTCTGCGGCGTCGCGAGCCTCGCGCGACGCTTCGTCGAGGCCGTCGCGGGGACGGGTGTTGCGATCGTCGACACGCGCAAGACGCTCCCGGGCTGGCGGGCCCTCGACAAGTACGCGACGGCCGTGGGCGGCGCGATCAATCATCGCGCGCGCCTCGACGACGGGATCCTCCTCAAGGACAACCACGTGGCGGCCGCCGGCGGGGTCGCGGCGGCGGTGCGCGCCGCGCGCGCGGGAGCGCCGGCCCATCTGCGGATCCAGGTGGAGGTCGAGTCGCTCGCCGACGCGGAGGCGGCCGTCGCCGCGGGGGCCGACTTCCTCCTGCTCGACAACCGCCGGCCGGACGAGCTTCGTGCGATCGCGCGCGCGCTCGGAGGGCGCGCGCTCCTCGAGGCCTCGGGCGGCGTCACGCTCGCGAACGTCCGCGAGGTGGCGGAGAGCGGCGTCGCGCGCGTCTCGATCGGCGCCCTCACCCACTCGGCTCCCTGCGCGGACGTGGCGCTCGAGCTCGAGCCGGAGGGCGCATGAGCCTCGGCGAGGGCCCCGGCCGCGTCCTGGAGGCCCTGCGGGCCGGGGGAGCGCGCTCCGGCGAAGCCCTCTCGACGCTTCTCGGTGTGACTCGATCCCAGGTCTGGAAGCACGTGGAGACGCTTCGCGCCCGGGGCTACGGGATCGAGGGCGAGCCGGGCGACGGCTACCGCCTGGTGGCGACGCCCGACCGCCTCTACCCCGAGGAGATCCAGCACGGCCTGGCCACGCGCTGGCTGGCCCGCCGCATCGAATGGTTCGAGGAGACCGACTCCACGAACCGGGTGGCCCAGGAGCTCGCGCGGAGCGGCGCCCCCGCCGGCACCACCGTGGTGGCGGAGGGACAGACCGCGGGCCGGGGACGGCTCGGCCGGAGCTTCTTCTCGCCGGCGGGGCTCAATCTCTACACCTCGATCGTGCTGCGGCCGGCCCTCGACACGGCCAGCGCCCCGACCGTGATCCTGGCCGCCGCGGTGGCGGTGGCGGACGCGGTGGCCGCCACCGTGGGCGATCCGGCAGCGGTGGAGATCAAGTGGCCGAACGACGTGCTCCTGGGCGGCCTCAAGACCTCTGGGATCCTGATGGAGATGGGGGCGGAGGCGACCCGGGTGGCCCATCTGGTGCTCGGGATCGGCGTCAACCTGAACGTCCCGCGCGAGGCCTTTCCCGAGGAATTTCGAGCGGTCGCGACCAGCCTCTCGAGCCATCTCGGAAGGACGGTCGGCCGCGTCGCCTTCGCACGTCGCCTGTACGGTACTCTGGAGGAGGTGCTGGATCGGCACGCCGAGGGGGGCTTCGAGGCGGTACGGCCCCGCTTCGAGGCCCGCTTTCGGATGCCCGGCCGCCGCCTGCGGGTGCTGGAGCTGGGCGGGCGGGAGCTGGCCGGCACCTGCCTCGGCATCGACGCCGACGGCGCGCTCCGGCTGCGGCGCGACGACGGGGTCATCGCCCGCGTGGTGGCGGGAGACGTCACGATCGCGAAGGAGCCAGCAAGGAGCCCGAGTTGAGTTCGCCCGTCCTGCTCGCGATCGACATCGGCAACACCAACGTGACGCTCGGCGTCTTCGACTACGCGAACGGGCGCGCCGAGCTCGCCCACCACTGGCGGCTCGGGACCCATCGCGATCGCACCTCGGACGAAGTGCTGCTGGTGCTGCGCACGCTCTTCGAGCAGGCCGGGCGGCGCGCGCGGGACGTGACGGACGGGATTCTCTCGAGCGTCGTGCCGCCGCTGCTCCCGCTCTGGGAGCGGGTGTGCCTGAAGCTCTTCGAGCGCGAGCCCCTGGTCGTCGGGCCGGGCATTCGCACCGGCATGCCGGTGCGCTACGAGAATCCTCGCGAGGTCGGGGCCGACCGCATCGTGAACGCCGTCGCGGCCTACGAGAAGTACGGCGGTCCGGTGATCGCCGTGGACTTCGGCACCGCGACCACCTTCGACGTGGTGTCCGAGAACGGCGAGTACCTGGGTGGCGCGATCTTTCCCGGCGTGCAGATCGCCATGGAAGCGCTGTTCCAGCGCACCGCGCTGCTCCACCGGGTGGAGCTGCAGCGGCCGAAGGCGGCGATCGGCCGCACCACCACGTGGTCGATCCAGTCGGGCCTGCTCTTCGGCTACGCGGGGATGGTGGACGCCATGGTGGCGCGGATCCGCGCGGAGCTCGGCGGCCAGGCCCGCGTGATCGCCACCGGTGGCCTCGCGGAACGTGTGGCGAGCGAGACCACGAGCATCGAGAAGGTGGAGCCCGACCTCACGCTGGAGGGGCTCCGCATCCTCTTCGAGAAGAACCGCCCCGAGCGCGCAGAGGGACCGCGGAAGGAGAGATAGGACCGAGCCCAGGGAGCTCATCGGAGGAATCGGCGCCATGAAGGACGTGCCCGTCCGCGACACCCGGAACTTTGCAGTGATCGGTCACGCCGGAGACGGCAAGACCTCCCTCGGCGAGGCGCTGCTCCACCGCGCGGGCGTCACCGCCGCCCTGGGCAGCGTCGATCGCGGCACGTCGGTGCTCGCCTCCACGCCCGAGGAGAAGGAGCGGCACCACACCCTCGCCTCCCACTTCTACGCCTTCGACTGGAGCGGCCGCCATGTGACGCTGGTCGACACGCCGGGCGATCCGAACTTTCTGGCCGACGGCGAGATCGAGCTCCCCGCGCTCGACGGCGCGGTGCTGGTGGTGTCGGCCGTCGACGGCGCGAAGGTCGGGACGGAGCGCATGTGGCGCGCGGCGGGCCTGGCCGGCGATGCTTGCATCGCGTTCGTGAACGGGCTCGACCGGGAGCGGGCCAGCCTGGCGACGAGCCTCGAGTCGCTGCGCAAGCTCGGGGCGAAGCCGGTGCTGCTCGCCCTGCCGATCGGGGCCGAGCAGGAGCTGCGCGGAGTGATCGACCTGCTGGAGATGAAGGCCTACGGCGCGAACGGCGCGATCCCGCTTCCCGCGGACCTGTCGGACGCCGCGGCCACCGAGCGACAGCGCCTGGTGGAGGCCGGAGCCGAGTGCGACGACGAGCTCCTGGAGAAGTACCTGGCGGAGGGCGACCTCTCGGACGACGAGGTGCGGGCGGGCCTCCGCAAGGGCGTGCGCGAGCACGCGATCCTGCCCGTGCTCTGCGGCTCGGCGACCCTCGAGATCGGCATCGATTCGCTGCTCCACCGGGCCATCGATCTCCTGCCCTCCCCCGCGGACCGCTCGCCCTGGCCGGCGCGGGATCTCGCGGACGGCGCCGAGCACCCGTTGGTCGCCGACCCGGCCGGCCCCTTCGCCGCGGTGGTGCTGAAGACGGTGATCGACCGCTATGCGGGCACGCTCTCGGTGCTCCGGATCGTCTCGGGGACGGCGCGTCCCGAGATGACCATCCTCGACGCCACCACCGGCTCGCGGGAGCGCATCGGCAAGCTCTTCGTGCTCCGGGGAGGCGAGCACGTGGAGGTCCCGGAGGCCGAGCCGGGGGACGTGATCGCCGTGGCGAAGCTCAAGGACGTGCACACGGGCAACGTGCTGACGGCGGAGAGGGGCGGCGTCCGGGTGCCCGAGCTGCCCATTCCCAAAGGTGTGCTTTCCTACGCCATCCAGGCGAAAACAAAGGGCGACGACGATAAAGTTTATGCCGCGCTCGGCCGACTCGTGGAAGAGGATCCGACGCTCCACGTCGGCCGGGAGGCCTCCACCGGGGAGTTCCTGCTGACCGGCATGGGGGAGCTCCACATCCGCACGGCGGTCCAGAAGCTGCGGCGGATGTTCGACGTCGACGTCGAGCTCAAGACACCGAAGGTGCCCTATCGCGAGACGGTGACGCGGCGGGTCGAGAACGTGGAGGGCAAGCTCAAGAAGCAGACCGGCGGCAAGGGGATGTACGGGGTCTGCTACCTCACGGTGGAGCCCCTCCCCCGTGGCGGCGGGTTCGAGTTCGTGGACGAGGTGGTCGGGGGGGCGATCCCCCGGAACCTGATCCCGGCGGTGGAGAAGGGGGTGGTCGAGGCGCTCTCCCACGGCCCCCTCGGCGGGTTCCCGGTGGTCGACGTCCGCGTGCGCTGCATCGACGGCAAACACCATCCGGTGGACTCGAACGAGATGGCCTTCAAGCTGGCCGCCTCCCACGGGTTCAAGGCGGCGATGGAGCAGGCCCGACCGACGCTGCTGGAGCCGGTGATGGAGGTGGAGGTACACACCCCGGAGGAACACGTGGGAGACGTCCTCGGCGACCTGTCGAGCCGCCGCGGCCGCGTGCAGGCAAGCGAGGGGCGCGGAGGCTCGCAGGTGATCAAGGCGCAGGTGCCCATGGCCGAGATGCTGGAGTACGCGAGCGTGCTGACCAGCCGGACCGGCGGAAAGGGATCCTTCGCGATGCAGCTTTCGCACTACGACGAGGTGCCCGCGGCGCTGCGCGACCGGCTGCTGGCGGGGCGGCGCGAGGGCACGGGCGGCTAGCCGCGGGATCGGGCCGCGGGACGGAAGGGGCGGCGTTGGAACGGGAAGCTCGCAAGATCCGCCTCGTGCTCTCGCCGCAGGCCGAGCGCTACGCGCGGCGCGACGCGCCCGTCGAGGCGCGGCGCATGGCGGCGCGCGGGGCGCTCCCGCTGCCCCCGATCGAGCTCGCCACCGTCCTCTTCGCCCTCCTGCACGACCCCGACGACGAGACCAAGGCGCGCGCCCGCGAGAGCCTGGAGAAGCTCCCCGAATCGATCCTGACGGCCGTCTGCGCCGGCGCCGCCCATCCCGCCGTGCTCTCGTACCTCGCGCGGGTGCACCAGGACCGCGCCGAGCCGATGCAGAAGATCGCGCTGAACCCGGCGAGCGACGACTCGACCCTGGTCTTCCTGGCGGGCCTGCCGCATCGCCCCGTGGTCGACATCCTGGCCAACAACCAGCAGCGCATGCTGCGCTGCCCCGAGATCGTGGAGGCCCTGGGCTCGAACCCCCTGACCGGCCGGGCGCAGATCGACCGCATCCTCTCCTTCCTCGGCCTGCAGCGCCATGCGGCCGAGGAGGTCGAGGAAGAGCTCCCGCGCGCGAGCGAGGAGTCGCCCGACGCCCTCACCGACGAGACCGCCCTCGCCGCGCTGCGCGCGATCCTCGGCGACGACGCCGAGGCCTTCGCGCGCGAGCTCACCGAGGAGCAGGAGGCCGAGCTCTCGGAGGCGCAGCGCGGAAACCTGTTCGCGCTGATCCAGAACATGTCGGTGTTCCAGAAGATCAAGCTCGCGCGCATGGGCAACAAGGAGGCGCGCGGGCTCCTGATCCGCGACCGCAACAAGATCGTGGCGGCGGCGGCGATCCGCAGCCCCAAGATCCAGGAGAGCGAGATCGAGAGCTACGCCAAGGCGCGCAACGTGTCCGACGAGGTGCTGCGCATCATCGCCGCCAATCGCGAATGGACCCGCAGCTACGCCGTGAAGCTCGCCATGGCCTGGAACCCCAAGGTGCCGCAGCCGGTCGCGATGAAGTTCCTGAACTACCTGCAGGACCGCGATCTCCTGCAGATCATGAAGAGCAAGGACGTGCCGAGCGCGATCGCGACCCACGCGCGGCGGATCCTCTCCAAGAAGGGAAAGGCCTGAAATGATCGAGCACGGCCTGCTCGGCGGCGAGGTGAAGGCGCGGATCGTCTACTGGGGCATCGACGGCGCCGGGAAGACGACCAACGTGCGGACGATCCATGCGAAGCTCCGCTCCGACCACCGCGGCGAGCTGCGCGAGCTGCCGACGCGGCTCGATCCGAGCGTGACCTACCAGGTGCTGCCGATCGAGCTCGGCGAGGTGCAGGGCCTGCGCACGCGGATCCAGATCATCGCGGTGCCGGGCGCTCCCGAGCACGCCCCCACCCGGAAGCAGCTCCTGGACCAGGTGGACGGCGTGGTGTTCGTGATCGACTCGCAGCCGGACCGCAGCAACGAGAACCTGGCGGCCTTCGACGAGCTCCGGAGCGCACTCGCCGCCTACGGCCGCAGCGTGGAAGAGATCCCCCTGGTGGTGCAATACAACAAGCGCGACCTGGCCGATCCGTTGGCGCTGGAGGAGCTGCACCGCAAGCTCGACCTCGGAGACGTCCCCGTCTTCGAGGCGCGCGCGAGCGACGGCGTGGGCGTGCTGCAGACGCTGACCACGATCTCGAAGCAGGTGATTCGCGCGCGGCGGGAGGCCGGGGGCGAGCTTCCGGAGCCCGGCCCGGTCTCGGCGCCGGTCGGCGCCCCGCGTTCCACCCCCGAGGCGAAGCCCCCCGCACGCCCCGCGCCCACGCCGCTGGCCCCGGCTGCGCCCTCCCCCGTCGAGCATCCCGCGCCGCCCCTCGCGACCGCTCCGGCGGCCCCGGCGCCGCTCCGGCCGATCGAGCGCGCGATCCTGGCCGACGCCGAGGCGCCGCGACACGGCGGGCCGGGCGAGGCCGGCGAAGCCCTGCGAACGGCGATCGCAACCGAGCAGCTCCTCGACGCCTCCTGGCAGGAGCTCACCCAGGGGCTGCGCGCCGCGCCCCAGGCGCCCGACCTCACCGCGCCGACCCTCGCCAGTGTCGGGCTGAGCATCGCGTCGGTGGGTGCCTCCGAGCGCCTGGATGCGAACAGCGTGCGCGTGCCCCTGGTCCTGCGCGACGAGCTCGGCCGCGAGCGGCGCCTGGTGCTGCGGCTTGCCATCGAGCCGGAGCTCGTGGAGCCGATCCTCGCCCCCGATCCGCTGGACGAAGAAGGTCCGTGATGCGCAAGCGCATCGGCATCTACGGCGCGACGGACGAGACGCTCCAGCTCGTGCCCCTGCTGGAGGCCAATCCCGAGGTGGAGCTGGCCGTGGTCTACGACGCCGACCTGGCCGGCGTGCGGCGGTGCCTGCTCGGCCTCGAGCCGCGAGCCGCCGCCGCGGTGACGGCGCGCTTGACCGACGACCCCGCGCGGATCGGCGAGGCCCTCGAGCTCACCGCCGTCGTGGACGCCGGGCGCCCTCCGACCTTCGCCACCCGCTTCCCGGACGCCGTTCGCCGCGGCGTCCAGATCGTGGCGCCGCTCACCGCGCGCCTCCTCTGGGGCTACGGCGTCTCGGCCAAGGATCGCAAGAGCGAGCTCCTGCTGGCCCTGCACGAGGTGGTGGAGTCGGTCAATCTCACGGTGGATCCGGACGAGCTCTTCCGCCGCATGCTCGAGATCGCGCTCGGCGTGACGGGCGCGGACCGGGGCTCCCTGATGCTGCTCGACCCGACGAGCCAGGAGCTCACGATCCGGGTGGCGGTCGGGATCGAGCCCGAGCTCTGGCCCAAGATCCGCGTCGCGCTCGGCGAGGGCATCGCCGGGCGCGTGGCCGCGGATGCGCGGCCGCTCCGGCTGCGCGGGAAGGCCGACCGCCAGGCCTTCCGGATCGTGCGCGAGCGCCTGGACGTGGAGTCGGCGCTCTCGGTGCCGCTGGTGCACGAGGGGCGCGTGCTCGGCGTCCTGAACCTCCATCACACCACCCGACCCGACGCGTTCTCGGACGCGGACCTCGAGTTCACGGAGCAGCTCGCGCGCCTCGACGCGCAGATCATCGCGCGCGCGCAGGAGCACGAGTCGCTGCGCAACCAGGCCGCGCGTTACGCCGCGGTGCGCGAGGTGCGCGAGGTCCTGGCCGGCCGAGCGCCGCTGCTCGAGCGCCTGACGCGCCTGTGCCAGCTCCTGGCCGCCCGGGCGGGCCACGGCATCACGACGGTCTACCTGCACGATCCCGACGAGAACGAGCTCCGGCTGGCCGCCACCTCGCTCGCCGGCGGCGGCTTCGGTGGCGAGTATCGGGTGGCGCTCGGCCAGGGGATCGACGGCGGCGTGGCGCGGGAGCGCAACGCCGCGTTCCTGCGCGGCCCGGACGGCTCGCTCGCCTACGCGGCGCTGCCGCTCGTGGCGGGCGAGACGCTGGTGGGCGTGCTCTCGGTGCAGGCGGGCGCCGAGCCCCCGCGCGGCCGCGCCGCCGAGGAGACCTTCCTCGAGATCGCCCAGGCGGCGGCGGACGAGATCGCCCAGGCCGAGCGCGAGGCGCGCATAGCGACCCGCGCCACCAAGGTCTCCGCCATCAACGAGACCGGAATCCGCATGATCTCCGCCAGCGACCCCGCCGAGGTCGCCCGCTTCGCCACCTCCTCCGCCGCCATGATCCTGGAGGCGGACCACGCCCTGCTTCGCCTCCAGGACGAGGCGACCGGCCGCTACGTGATCCGCTCCTACTTCGGATCGGCCGACGGGAGGCTGCAGGAGAAGCTCTTCCGCCTGGACAAGCGGATCTCGGTGGACGCGATCAAGCGGCGCGGTGCGCTCCTGGTGCGCGACGTCGCCGCCGAGCCGGCGCTCGCCGAGCTCGACACCGGCCTGCGTTCGATCCTCGCGGCGCCGCTCAAGCGCGACGGGCGCGTGATCGGAACGCTCGCCATCTACGACAAGGTGGCGTCGGATCGCTTCTACGCGGGAGCGTTCAACGACGACGATCTCCAGATCTTCTCCAAGTTCGTCTCCTACGTCGAGCGAGCCCTGGTGAGCGCCCTGTTCCACGCGCAGGCCCGCCAGCATCGAAGCTTCGACGAGGAGACGGGCCTGCCGAACGCCGCGTATCTCGCCAGGCGCATCGACCAGGAGGTGGCGCGGGCCGCCGGCCGCGAGGGCGCGCTCGCCGTGGCCACCTGCCGGGTGGAGAACCTGGACGCGGTGGAGCGCGCCACCGACCCCACCCACACCTCGCGCGTGGTGCGCCGCTGCGCGGACGCCCTGCGCGCCCACCTGCGCGACTTCGACGTGCTGGCGCGCAGCGCGGAGGCCGAGTTCGGCGTGCTGCTACCCGACCCCGGGCCGGCCCCGGACGAGCGCGTGGCCGCCCTCGCTCGCGCCGTGGCCGAGGACGTGGCGAAGGACGAGAAGCTGAACGCGCCGCTGCGCGTGGCCCTGGCCTTCGGCTACGCCACGCATCCCGCGGACGGCCGCACGCGCGACGAGCTCCTCCCGCATGCCGCCGTCCCGCGCATCCGCATGGTGTAGAGCGGCTCGATCGCGCTCGACTCCCGCGGCGTCCGTGACCCCTCATCTCGACGACCTCCTTGCACCGCGCGCTAGCCGATCGAGAGGAAGAGCGACTCGTCGCCCCGCACGATCTCGAGGAGGAGCGGCTTCCCTCCCTTGCGCACGACGCGCTCCAGGTCGGAGAGGCTCTCCACCGGCTCGCGGTCCACCGAGGTGATGACGTCACCGGCCCGTAGCCCCTCCTCCCAGGCCGGGCTTCCCGGGGCCACGTCGATCACCTTCACGCCCTTGGCCCGCTCGCCGGTGTCGCTCTGGTCGCCGAGCGTCGCCCCGGCGAGCGCCGCGTGGAGGCTCCCGCCCTTGGCACGGGCCAGGCGAGGCGCGGTGATGCGCGTCTCCACCTCGCGCGTCTTGCCCGCACGCAGCACCTCGAGCTTCACGGTCTCCCCGGCGCGCCGCAGCCCGATCCGGTTGCGCAGGTCCGCGGCGCTCCGCACCGGCTGGCCGTCCACCGACGTGACCACGTCGCCGCTGCGCAGGCCCGCCTCCGCGGCCGGCGATCCCTTCATCACGCGCGTCACCACGGCGCCCCGGTCCGCCGCCACGCCCAGGCCCTTTGCGAGCTCGGGCGTCAGCTCCTGGACCTCGACGCCGAGACGCCCGCGACGCACCTCGCCGTAACGGATCAGCTGGTCCATCACCTCGCGCGCCATGTCGATCGGGATGGCGAAGCCGATGCCCACGCTCCCGCCCGAGGGGCCCACGATCGCGGTGTTGATCCCCACCAGGCGCCCGTGCAGATCCACCAGCGCGCCACCCGAGTTCCCGGGGTTGATCGATGCGTCGGTCTGGATGAAGTCCTCGTAGCCCTCGATCCCGAGCCCGCTGCGCCCGACGGCGCTCACGATGCCGAGGGTCGCGGTCTGCCCGAGCCCGAAGGGGTTCCCGATCGCCACCACGTAGTCGCCGACCTGGAGCTGGCGCGACTCACCGAGATCGATGCCCTGGAGGCCGTCCGGCTTCACCCGGAGCACCGCCACGTCCACCTCGGGATCGGAGCCCACGAGCTTCGCGTCGAGGCGCCGACCGTCGCGGAGCTGCACCGTGATCTGGTCCGCGTGCTGGATCACGTGGCTGTTCGTGATCACGTAGCCCCGCGCGGGATCCACGATCACGCCCGAGCCCGCGGCGTGGAACTCGCGGCTCAATGGCTGGTCCGGGATGCCGAAGAAGCGGCGGAAGAAGGGATCCTGGAGCATCGGGTTCTGCTGCACCGCGACCTTTCCGCTGACGGCGATGTTCACCACGGCCGGAAGCACGCGCTTGAGAAGGGGCGCCAGCGTGGGGACCGGAGCGGCGTCGCCGGACGGGGAGGCCGGAGCCGGCGGCGGCGCATCGGCGCGCACGGGCCGCGCCTGCGCCAGCGCGAGGAGCACGAGCAAGGGGACGAGCGAACGACGCATGAGACCTCCCGCGGTCGGATCGGACCGCCCGCTGGAGGGCATAGCAACCTCCGTGCCGGGCGCCCGCGCACCGCGCGCGGGCCGCGCGACGGCTCCTGGGGGCGAGCCGGCGCATCTCGGCCGGATCGGCCCATCTCGGCCGGCGCGTGGGCGCAGGGCGCACCGCCGGGCCGCGCCGCCCGCTCCGCGTGCGGGATGCGCCGGCACGCGGCTTGAAGCAGGCTCCCGGCGACCCGCGAGGGAGAGGGGGGAGACTTGACCACGCTCGAGCTCACGGCCGTGGTGGCGAGCGGCTCGTTCGCCGCAGGCGCGCTCGGCGCGCTCACGGGCCTGGGAGGCGGCGTGGTGCTGGTCCCCCTTCTCGTCCTCGGGCTCGGCGTGGACATGCGCTACGCGGTCGGCGCCTCGCTGGTCTCGGTGATCGCGACCTCCTCCGGCGCCGCTGCCGCCTACGTGCGCGAAGGCTACACCAATCTGCGAATCGGGATGCTGCTCGAGATCGCCACCACCACAGGCGCGCTGGCGGGCGCCTCGCTCGCCACCCGGGTCTCGGCGCCCGTGGTGGCCGCGATCTTCGGCGCGGTCCTGCTCTGGTCCGCGCTCTCCCCGACGCCCGTCGAGCATGCGGCGGCGGACGCCCGACCCAACCGCCTCGCGGCGCGGCTCCGCCTCGCGGGGACTTACCCCGAGCGCGAGGGCGAGCGCCCCTACGCCGCGCGGAACGTGCCCGCGGGCTTCGCCTTGATGTCGCTGGCCGGCGTCCTCTCGGGCTTGCTCGGGATCGGCTCGGGCGCGGTCAAGGTGCTGGCGATGGACCGTGCCATGCGGCTTCCGTTCAAGGTCTCCACCACCACGAGCAACTTCATGATCGGGGTCACCGCCGCCGCGAGCGCCGGGATCTATCTCGCGCGTGGCTACGTCGATCCGGTGCTGGCCGCGCCGGTGACCTTGGGTGTCCTGGCCGGCTCGCTCGTCGGTGCGCGCTTCCTGGTGCGGGCGCCGACCCACGCGCTGCGGACCATCTTCCGTGTGGTGTTGCTCGCGCTGGCGGCGGAGATGATCCGCAGCGCCTGGACGGGGAGGATCTGAGCCGTGGACGAAGACCGCCGCCTGGCGGATCGCGCCCTCGAGATCGTGGTGGCCCGGCTGCTCCAGGGCGGCGTGCTGCTCGCGGCCGTGATCGTCACGGGCGGCTCGCTGGTCTTCCTGGGGCGACACGCCGGCGATCCCACCCACTACCGCTCCTTCCACGGCGAGCCCCACGCGCTGCGCAGCGTGCGGGCCATCCTGGAGGGCGCCTTCGCGGGCGACGCCCGCGCCGTGACCCAGCTCGGGCTCCTGGTCCTGATCGCGACGCCGGTGGCCCGGGTGGCTCTGGCCGCCCTGGGCTTCGCCCTCGAGCGCGATCGGCTCTACACCGGCGTGGCGCTCCTGGTGCTGGGATTGCTCGCGTTCGGCCTGTCGGGCCTCTGAGAGGGCCGGTCGAGAGCGGCCACTCCGTCCGCTCCACACCGGCCGCTGCGGTCGAAACGGGCCGCGCGGCTCCGCGGCGATCCCTCCCCGCGCGGCCGCGCCGCGGCATGCGCCTTGCTTCGCCTCTCCATCGCAAGGAGGTATCGTCATGAGGCGATCGCGTCTCTTCACGCTGCAGCGCCGACTGGTGGCCGTTCCCCTCGCCCTCTTCCTCGCGGCGCCCGCCGCGCGGGCGCTCGAGATCGTGCCCCGGAGCACGGCCGACCGAGCCGTGGAGATCGAGGACGTGAAGGTGCAGGACCACACGGTGACGGGCCGGCTGGTGAACCGCTCCGGCCACGAGGTCTCCGACGTGCGGCTCCTGGTGGACCACCCCTTCCGCTGGAAGGACGAATGGCGCCCGGGCCGGACGAGCCCGAGCCGGGCGTCGCTGGAGGAGGTCGCGGGGCCGATCGAGCCCGGCCAGTGCCTGAGCTTCCGGCTCGGAGCGGAGAAGCTCCCGGTGCGGCGTGACGGGCGTTTCGGCACGGAGGTGAAGCTCCTCGGCTACACCGACGCGTCGTCGCATGCGAACGCGGGAAGCGGGAGCGTGGGCGCCACGCGCGCCTCCTGATGCATGCTGCTGCGGCCGCTCCGTATCTCCGTCCTGGGCTTCCTGCTGCTGCTCCTCGTCGCCCTCGGAGTGCTCGGGTTCCTCACCTGGCGGAATCACGCGCGGATCGAGGCGGCGCGGCTCCACCTCCAGCGCATGATCGCCTTCGAGCGCTCGTTTCTCGCGCTGGAACGGATGGCGCTGGACGAGCTCGGGACGCAAGGCGCCGAGGCGGGCGCCTCGGAGCGGCTCGCGGCGCAGCTGCGCGAGCTCCTGGCGCTCGGTGAGCCCTTCGATCCCTCGGCGGCGCGCAAGCTCCAGGACCTGTCGCAGCGTCTCACCGGGGGGCCCGCGCCTTCGGGAGCCCACCTGCGCGAGACGCTCGCCCTCGCCGACGAGATCGCCGCGGCGGCGCGCGAGGACCAGGAGCGCCGCCTGGCGGCGCTCGAGGCCGCCACCCGTCGCGAGCTCGCGCTGGCCCTCGCCGCGCCGCCGGTCCTCCTGCTCCTCGGCCTGCTGATCCTGGCCGCCGCGCAACGGCGGCTGCTGCGCCCGCTGCGCGACCTCGGGAGCCTGCTCGCGCGGCTCTCGGACGGCGATCTCACGCCGGTGGACGTCGATCGCGTGGATCCGCTGATCCTTCCGCTCTTCGAGAACTTCAACGCGCTGGTGTGCCGCCTGCGCGAGCTCGAGGCCGCGCATCGCAGCCACGCCGCGTCGCTCGAGCGGGAGGTGCGCGCCGCCACGCGCGCCCTCCTCGATCAGCAGCAGAGCCTGGCGCGGGCCGCGCGCCTGGCGGCGACCGGCGAGCTCGCCGCCTCGGTGGCCCACGAGCTGCGCAATCCGCTCGCCGGGATCCAGATGACGCTCGGGAACCTGCGTCGCGAGATCGACCAGCCCGAGCTCGCCGCGCGCATCGATCTCGTGCGCGCCGAGCTGAACCGCCTGGCGCGCCTGGCCGACGAGCTCCTGAGCCACGCTCGCCACGCGCCCGAGCCCGCCCGCGCGATCGAGCTCGGCGACGTGGTGCGGGAGCTCTTCGCGCTGCTCCGCTACCAGCTGCCGAGCGACGTGCGGCTCGAGTTCCGCAGCGCGCGGCCGCTTCGCTGCAAGCTGCCGGAGGATGGGCTGCGCCAGGCGCTGCTGAACCTGATCCTGAATGCCGCCCGGGCGCTCGGCGAGCAGGGCGGTACCGTCACGGTGGAGGCCGCCGTCGGCGAAGGCGGTCTCTCGCTCCAGGTGCTGGACGACGGGCCGGGCTTCCCACCGCACCTGCTCGAGACGGGCGTGCGCCCCTTCGCGCAGGCCGGCGGGGAGGGAACCGGGCTCGGCCTCGCCATCGTGCGTCGCTTCGCGCGCGAGCTCGGGGGCCAGATGACGCTCGCGCATCGCGAGCCACGCGGCGCCTGCGTACGGCTGGTGTTACCCTGCCCCGCGGACCATGGCTGACACGCTGCTGCTGGTGGAGGACGAGGCGCTCTTCGGAGCGGAGCTCGCACGCCACTTCCGGCGCGAGGGCTGGGAGGTCCTGCATGCCCGCGACCTTGCCGAGGCCCGTCGCGCGCTGCTCGACGACGCCGTCGACCCGCTGATCGTCCTCTCGGACATGAGCCTTCCGGACGGGAACGCGCTCGACCTGCTGGAGGAGGTGCGCGGGCGCGGCCCGGCCGGCGAGTGGGTCTTCCTGACGGGCTACGGAACGGTCACGGACTCCGTGCGCGCGCTCCGGCTCGGTGCCTACGACTTCCTCGAGAAGCCGTGTGACACCGATCGGCTCGAGCTGGTGATCGCGGGCGCGGCGCGCAGCGCGCGGGCGCAGCGGCGCCTGCGCGAGCAGGCCGAGCGCCAGCACCAGCGCTACTCGCTCGAGGCCTTCGTCGGCCGCAGCCCCGAGGCGCGCCGCGTGCGCGAGATCCTCCACAAGCTCAGGCAGGTGCCGTTCAGCGCGGTCGTGCTGCGCGGCGAGACCGGAACGGGAAAGGGCCTCGCGGCCCGCATCCTGCACCACTCCGGGCCTCGCGCGCGCGGCCCCCTGGTCGAGATCAACTGCGCGGCGCTCCCGCGCGAGCTCCTGGAATCCGAGCTCTTCGGCCACGAGCCCGGAGCCTTCACTGGAGCGCGACAGCGCCGGCGCGGCCTGATCGAGCAGGCCTCGGGCGGCACCCTCTTCCTGGACGAGATCTCCGAGCTCCCGCTCGACCTCCAGGCGAAGCTGCTGAAGACCCTGGACGATCGCGCCGTGCGCCCGCTCGGAAGCGAGCGCGAGGTGCGGGTGGACATCGCGCTGGTCGCTGCGAGCAACCGGGACCTCGCGGCGCGGGTTTCCGAGGGCAGCTTCCGCGGCGATCTCTTCCACCGGCTCTGCGTCTTCGAGCTCGAGCTGCCCCCGCTGCGCAACCGCCTGGAGGATCTCGAAGACCTGGTGCCCCTCTTCGTGGCGGAGTTCGCCGTGCTCGCGGCGAACTCCGTGCGCGTGATCCCCGACTCCGCCTGGGCGACGCTCCGGGCCCACGCCTGGCCGGGAAACGTGCGCGAGCTCCGCAACGCCGTGGAGCGCTGCGTCCTCTTCTCCGAGGGCGAGGCGCTGGATCCTCGCTGGCTCCAGCTCCCCTCGAGCGTCGCTCCTGCCGCGGAGACCGCGCTCCGACCGACACCGGGCGCCGACAGCATCCGTCTGCCGCTCGACGGAAGCCTCTCCCTGGACGCCATGGAGCGCGAGATCCTGCGCCAGGCCCTGGAGCGGACCCAGCACAACGTGACGGCGGCGGCACGGCTGCTCGGGACGACCCGCCAGACCCTGCGCTACCGCGTGCGCAAGCACGGCCTGCGCGGCCTCGACCGCTCCGGCGATCCCGCCGAGGGCCCCGGGCGACCCTAGAGCAGCTCGGCGAGCGGTCGCCAGGCGAGGCCGGTGGCCTCCGCAACGCCCTCGCAGGTGAGGTTGCCCTGCCAGAGGTTCACGCCCAGCGCGAGCGAGGGATCCTGGCGCACGGCCTCCGCGACGCCGAGCGCGGCGATCTTCTCCACGTAGGGGAGCGTGGTGTTGGTGAGCGCGAAGGTGGAGGTGCGCGGAACGGCGCCCGGGATGTTCGTGACGCCGTAATGGATCACCCCGTGCTCCACGTAGGTGGGAGCGCTGTGCGTGGTCGGCCGGATCGTCTCGACGCAGCCCCCCTGGTCCACCGCCACGTCCACCACGACCGATCCCGGCTGCATCGACGCCACCATCTTGGCGCTCACGATGCGCGGGGCCCGCCGGCCGCGCAGATACACCGCTCCGATCAGCAGGTCGCTCGTCGCCACAGAGCGCGCGACGTTCGCGGGATTGGAGTAGAGCGTGTTGAGCTCACCCTGGAAGATGTCGTAGAGGTAGGTCAGGCGCCGGAGATCCACGTCGAGGACGTCCACCTCGGCGCCGAGCGCACGGGCCACGCGGACGGCGTTGATTCCGACCGCTCCCGCGCCGATCACGGTGACGCGCCCGCGCAGCACCCCGGGGACGCCGCCCACCAGGAGGCCCTTGCCACCCCGATCCTTCTGGAGCAGCGCGACACCGATCTGCACCGCGAGCCGCCCGGCGACCTCGCTCATCGGCGCGAGCACCGGGAAGGCGCCGTCGGCGGTCTGGATCGTCTCGTAGGCGATCGCCACCGCGCCCGACGCCGCCAGGCGCTGCGCCAGATCCCGTGCGGCGGCCAGATGCAGGTACGCGAACACCACCTGGCCGGCGCGCAGGCGAGCCACCTCCGCTTCGTGCGGCTCCTTCACCTTCACCAGGAGCTCCGGCTCGCGCCAGACCTCCTCCGCCCCGACGAGCCGTGCGCCCGCCGCCTGGTACTCCCCGTCCGCGAGCCCGCTGCCCAGGCCCGCCGCGCGCTCCACCCACACCTCGTGCCCGGCCTCGCACAGCATGCGCACGCCGTCGGGCACCATGCCCACCCGGTACTCCTGGTCCTTGGTCTCGCGCGGGACGCCGATGCGCATGGGGATGCTCTCTCCGCCGCGGGCCGGCGCCGGCCCGCTCCGGCGACTATGGCACAAGCCCGCGCCAGCCACAGCGCGGCCGCGGCCCGGAGGCGCCGTCACCCGGCCGAGACACCGCCTCCCGCCACAGGCGCACTCCACGGTGTCATGGAATGGGCGTCTTCGAACTCTTCGGCGGAACCGGCGCGAGGTCGTGGCGGGGCGACACCACGTCGTGTAGAGTCGAGCGACGAGGCGGGTGCTCTACGTCTTCTACGGGCGGCTGGTCGCTCCCCTCGTGCTGCTGATCGTCTGGTTCGCCTCGGTTCTCCTCACCGCTCCCCTGTTCAGCGGCGCCCAGCTCCTTCTCGGCGACGCTCGGCTGCCGGCGATCGACTCGTAGCGCGCGGCGCGAGGATCGCGGGCCTGGCGGCCGGCGCGATCGCCGTCGGGTGGCTCTGGCGCCCGTTCCGGGCCGCCCTCGCCCGGGAAGAGGCTCCCGCCCCGCCGGCCCGCCCACGGAAGCCGTGAGCGTGGCTCGCACCCGCGTGGAGCGGGGCGGGCCTCTCCATCAAGTGCGCTGGCCGGATCGCCGAAGAGAGGCGGCGATGAGCCGAGAGCCCGTCTGTTCCTCGTGTGGAGCGCGGCTGCGCAACCTCGAGCGGCGCTGCTTCCAGTGTGGCTCGCGCCAGCCCGTTCTCCACGAGAGCAGGGCCGTGGCGACGCCGGAGGCGGACGTCTTCGTCGCGCTGGCCGCGGACGAGCCCCCGCGCATCAAGCGCCTGCTGGATCGGCTGGTGGCCGCCGGGATCCCCTTCGAGCCCGTCGGCGACCTCGAGGCGGACCACGCGGACATCGATCTGGAGATCGGCGGCTCCGCGCCGCTCGTCGCCGTGCGGGTGCTCCGCTCGGAGCTCGACCGCGCTCGGGCCGTCGAGGCCGAGTGGATGCGCGAGGCGCATGGGGACCTCTCGGGCGAGATCCCTCTGGAGGGAAATGCCGTGGAGGCCTGTCCCGCCTGCGGCGCCCTTCTCACCCGCGACGCCCCACGCTGCACGGCGTGCGGCTCGGAGATCCCCACGGTCGAGGAATCGGCCTAGCGTCGCGGCCGCGGCCGCGCTCCGGCTTCAGGCCCGTTCCTGGTAGGCCTCGATCAGGACCTCGGCGATCTCGGGGCGCAGGATGCGGGGATCCGGGCGCTGGCCCGCCTGGAGCTGGCTCCGCACCTGGGTTCCGCTCACCGTCACGGGCTTCTCGTCGGGGTGCCGCTCCGTCAGGTCCACCCGGCCGAGCGAGTCGTAGTACGCGGCGAAGCCGATCTTGCAGGGGCGCACGTGCAGGTCGCCGGCCAGCTGGTCGAACATCTGCTGTGCGTCGAAGTCGCCCCAGATGGGCTTCCCGTCGTCGAAGGGCGCGTCGGCGTGCTTGCGTCCGACCACCAGGTCGCTGAAGCCGTAGTTCTGGCGGTAGATCGCGTGCATCACCGCCTCCTTCGGCCCGCCGTAGAACATCTTCATGTCGAGGCCGATCAGCTCGAACACCTCGGAGAGGTCGTAGCCCACACCCCGCCACAGCGCCTCGTCCTTGTCGCCTTGGCCGAGGAGCCTCCGGTCGTGGAGCACGCGGTAGGCCCGCATGCGGATCGCGGCGGGCACGTCGTCGCCCTTGAGCTCGCCCACCAGCGGGTTCAGGACCACGCCGGTGAAGTGACCCTCACGGGTGAGCCGCTCCGCTCCCGCCACCAGCGCGTACTCGTGGGCGCGGTGGAGCGGATTGCGGGTCTGGAACGCCAGCGCGCGCTCCCAGCGCCGGTCGCGGATCAACGCGCGCGTGAGCCGCGGCGAGAGCATGTACTGGCCGTACTCCGGGTGGGCGGGCTGGGGCAGCGTGCGGATGCGTCCGCCCACGAGCTTCGTGCGCGGATCGTCCTTCACCATGCGACCGCCCGGGTGGTCGAAGCGATCCGTCCCGTAGACCGACTTCACGTGCTTGGTCTTGTCCCAGTCGAAGACCTCGATCCCCTCCAGCAACGCCACCGGCCGGTCGCCCTCGTCCCGCACCACCCCTTCGCCGCCGCGCGGGAGCGCGCGCGCCTCGGCGTCGGTCGCCGGGAACGAGATCGGAATGGTCCAGGCGTGATGGCGGCCGTGCGAGACGAGCGAGGCCTCGTCCAGCACGCGATGCCAGGTCTCGGCGTCCATCGGCCCCTCGAGGGGCGAGAGCGCGCCGTCTCCCAGCCGATACACGATCGAGAGGTCGGCCCGCGTGACGCGGAGCGAGGGCAGCCGCTCGGCCTGGACCAGGAACCGTGCTCGTTCCTTCAGCGGGATCACCCGGTGCACCGGCTCGTTCAGCCCTCCGTGCACCGGCACCAGGTCTCGGGTCGCTTCCATCCGCTGACTCCCGCCTCCGCTCACCCTGCTCTCCTCCTTCGCGACCGCGCACGCCCGTGCGCAGCGCCCGAGATCCTTCGTGCCTCACCAGGCCGGCGTGCTGCCGTCGCCCGAGTCGAGGAGCAGCCGGTCCCCGGAGCCGTCGAAGCGCCGCACGCGCAGCGTGTCGCGGTCCGCCTCCTGGGAGACGTACGCGATGAAGCGCCCATCGGGCGAGACCGCCGGATGCACCTCGTCGTGGAGGCCCTGGCCGATCGGCGCGCGGCCGGCGCCGTCGGGACGCACGCGCCACAGGCGCTGGCCGGCGGCGGTGGTGGCGCTGTAGACCACCCACTCGCCGTCGGGCGTGAAGACCGGGTCCCTCCCCCGCGCCAGCGCGCGAGGCTCGGCCGGCTCGTCCGCGTCGGCGTCGATGCGCGCGGCGATCAGCTGGTCGCCCTGGGCGGTCCGTGACACATACACCAACGTGCGTCCATCCGGCGACCAGGCCGGGCTCCGGTCGAGCGGCCCGTCGCTGATGGCGCTCGGCTTGCGCCCGGGCTCCTGCACCAGGATGCGTGTGCGGAGCTGGCGGCCCGGGATCAAGCAGACCAGGGCCAGGCGGCCCTCCGACGTCACCGCGGCCGAGATCACGTCGGACGCGGCGGTCGCGAGCGGCAGCACGTCCGCGGTCGTGACGTCGTACTCGAAGACCTGGATCGGCGTGCCGTCGGGGCGCGCCACCGCGTAGACGAAGCGCCGGTGGCCCGGAGTCCAGGAGAGCGGCTGCGCGCCGCGCGGGAGCCCGAGGAGCGGCGTCAGGGTGCCGCTCGTCGGATCCAGGAAGGCCACGTCGCCGGCGTACTCCAGCGGGGCGGCGGCCTTCCCGCCGCCGAAGAACGCCGCGAGCTCCTTCATGCGCGCCACGCCCTCCTCGGCCGCTGTGTCCGGGTTGCGCTGCCGCTGGAGCGCCTCGGCGCGGCGACGACCCTCCTCCGGCGTGCGGTGCACCAGGACGATCGGCTGCGCCGGAAGCTCGCTGGTCGAGAGCGGGGGCTCGGCGCAGGCCCCGAGAGCGAGCGCCGCCGCGAGCGCCGCGGCTCTCGCGCCGCCTCGCAGCGGCCGCCTCACGGCCGCTCCTCCTCGAGGCGCCAGCCCTGGAAGCCGCCGCGCGGAGCGCGTCGGAAGAGGCCTCCGCCGCGGACCAACCCCTCCACCACCGACACCACGATGTGGTCGACGTCGGGGAAGGGGAACGTGGGCTCGGAGGCGTAGGCCTGATCGAGCTCGGAAAAGTACGCGTCCATGCCCACGTGCGAGTGGTAGATCGCCGTCACCGCAAGCCCGCCCGCCTCGGCCTCCCGCTCCACCCGCGCGTACTCCAACGGGTCCATGTGGAAGGCGAGGCTCGAGCCGCGCGGGTGGCGCAGCGGGTCCTCCGCGTGCAGCGCATCGATCACGTTGCTGCAGCGGTGGACCTGCCGGTAGCGCACCCGGCCGTCGCCGGTCACGAGTCCGCAGCACTCGGCCGGCTCGGTCTTCAGGGCGTGGGAGCAGATCTCGTTCCAGATCGGCGCTGGAATGCGAGCGGGCGGGAGGGCGGGATCCGCGTCGATTCGGGGCGGCACCGCGCGCAATGTAGCGGGCGCACCCCCGCCGGAACAGCGGGGAGCGCCGGCTGCGGGCGGGCTCCCGCGCCGCCCGTCAGATGAAGTACATGTGCGCGGGGTCGGCACGGCGCACGGCCGCGCTGGCCGCCTCGCGGCACACCGCCTCGAGCGTGGTCCCCCCCAGCACCTGGGCCATCCGCTCGGCGAGCCTCGGCCACAGGAAGGCCGGCCGGTAGGCCGACAGCGGCTCGCGGGGGACGCGGGCGCGCGGGCGGCGCGCGGGCGTCTCCACCGCCTCCACGATCTCGCGCAGCGTGATCTCGGCCGAGGGACGCGCCAGCGTGTAGCCTCCACCGGGGCCACGCTTGCTCTCCACCAGCCGCGCGCGACGCAGGCGCTGGAAGATCTGCTCCAGGTAGCGCGGCGGGATGCCCTGGCGCTCGCCGATCACGCGGATCTGGATCGGCTCGCCGCGGCCGTTGTAGGCGAGATCGAAGCAGCCGCAGATCGCGTACTGGACCTGGAGCGAGAGGCGCATCGCGGGTCGAGCATGAAGAGGGGTGCAGCGCGCGTCAAGCAAGGCCGACGGAGCGCGGCCGCGGCGGCCTTGAAGCCCGCCACCCACGCGGGATACCCTGCGGCGACCCCCTGGAACTCCCGAGCGGCTCGCCGTCCCCCGCGGCGCCTCCCCGTTCGGCTCTCGCGCGGGCCCGCCGAGCCGCGCCGGACGGAGCGTGCGAGACGTCCCCGCCTTTCTGGCGGCCCTGAAGGAGCTGCCCTCGCTGCGCGAGGCGCTGCGCCACCACGAGGTGCTGCCCGAGCGCGAGCCCGAGCCGGCGCCTCTGCCGGCGGAGCTCGGGGGCTGCCGACCGCTGCTCGCAGCCCGCGGCATCGAGGCGCTCTATGCGCACCAGGCGCGCGCCCTGGCCGCCATCGTGCGCGGCGAGGACGTGGTGCTGGCCACTCCGACCGCGAGCGGAAAGACCCTGGTCTACAACCTCCCGGTGCTGGAGCGAGCGGCACGCGACCCGGAGGCGCGCGCGCTCTACCTCTTTCCGCTGAAGGCGCTGGAGCAGGACCAGCTGCGACGGCTCGAGGAGGACGCCGCCGCGCAGGGCGGGAGCGTCCAGGTCGCGGTCTACGACGGCGACACCTCGGCGCACCGCCGGCGACGGATCCGCGAGTCGCCACCCCAGGTCTTGATCACCACGCCCGACATGCTGCACGCCGGGATCCTGCCCCATCACGGCACCTGGCAGCCCTTCCTGCGCGGCCTGCGCACCGTCGTGATCGACGAGCTCCACGCCTACCGCGGCGTCTTCGGCTCCCACGTGGCGCAGGTGCTGCGGCGGCTGCTGCGCGTGGCGGCCTTCCACGGTGCGCGGCCTCAGTTCGTGGCGGCCTCGGCCACCATCGCCAACCCGGGCGAGCTGGCCCTCGGCCTGACCGGCCGCCGCTTCAGCGTCGTGCAGCAGGACGGCGCGCCGCGCACGCGCCGTCACGTGCTGCTGCTGAACCCGCGCGGCTCCTCCTACACCACGGCGGCTCAACTCTTCCGACTGGCGGTCGGGATGGGGCTGCGCACCATCGCCTTCACCAAGGCGCGCAAGATCACGGAGCTCCTCTACACCTGGGTGGTGGATGCGGATCCCGGACTGCGCGAGCGGGTGAGCTCGTACCGCAGCGGCTTCCTGCCCGAGGAGCGCCGGGAGATCGAGGCACGGCTCTTCTCCGGCCAGCTCCTGGGCGTGATCTCCACCTCGGCCCTCGAGATGGGGATCGACGTCGGCGGGCTCGACGTCTGCATCCTGGTGGGATACCCGGGAAGCCAGATCTCGACCTGGCAGCGCGGAGGGCGCGTGGGCCGGGCGCGGGAGGCCGCGATCGCCCTGGTGGCGCAGCCGGATGCCCTGGACCAGTACCTGGTGGGGCATCCGCGCGCGTTCTTCGAGCGCGGCTTCGAGCACGCCGTGGTGGATCCCGACAACGCCGACGTGGCCCGCGCCCACCTGCCCTGCGCCGCCGCCGAGCTCCCGCTGCGCACGCACGAGCCCTGGCTCCAGACGAGCGAGGCGCGTGCCAACCTCTCCCGGCTGGAGGAGGAGGGCCTGCTGCTGCGCAGCGAGTCCGGGCACGAGCTCTTCCCGGCGCGGGCCCGGCCCCACCGCGACGTGGATCTCCGCAACGTGGGCGCGAGCTACGCGATCGAGGCTCCCGGGCCCGGCGGAGGCCAGCCGCAGCCGATCGGCTCCATCGGCGCTTCGCGCGTCTTCGCCGAGTGTCACGAGGGAGCGATCTATCTCCACCGCGGCCGGCAGTACCTGGTGCAGAGGCTCGACACCGAGGAGCGTCGAGTCGCGGTGCGCGCCGTGAACGTGGGCTGGTACACCGTCGCCCTCTCGGAGAAGGAGACGGAGATCCTCTCCCGCACGCGGGCGCGGCCGGCCGGGAACTTCCGCCTGGTGGAGGGGCGCGTGCGAGTCACCACGCGCCTCACGGGATACGAGCGGCGCCGCGTGCAGGGCCAGGACCTGCTCGGCACCGAGCCCCTCGACCTGCCTCCCACCTCGTTCGAGACCACCAGCGTCTGGCTCGAGATCCCCGACGAGATCCCCCGCGCCCTCCAGGCCGCGGCCCGGCATCCCATGGGCGGCCTCCACGCCACCGAGCACGCCGCGCTCTCGCTGGTGCCGCTCTTCGCGCTCTGCGATCGCCACGACGTGGCCGGCATCTCGACGGTCCGGCACGCCGGCACCGGCCGTGCCGGGATCTTCCTCTACGATGCGACACCCGGTGGCGTGGGCCTGGTCTCGAGCTTGTTCGAGCGCTTCGAGGCGCTGCTCGAGACCACCCTCGAGCTGGTGGCGGGCTGTCCCTGCGAGACCGGCTGCCCGGCCTGCGTGCACTCCCCGCGCTGCGGCAACGGGAACCGCCCCATCGACAAGGCGGCCTCGGTGCAGGCGCTGCGCTACCTGCTGGCCAAGGATCCGCTGCCCGCGCTCGAGGACGAGGCGGTGACGCCGGCCGAGCCGGAGGCGCCGCTCCCCCCCGCCGCCGCGCTCGTCGCCCCGCGCCGTCGTCTGATCTTCTTCGACCTGGAGACGCAGCGCAGCGCCGAGGAGGTGGGGGGCTGGCACAACGCCCACCTGATGCGGATCTCCCTGGCCGTGAGCTACGACGCCGCCGCGGAACGCTTCGAGACCTTCCGCGAGCGCGACGTCGCGGCGCTGCTCGAGCGCCTGCGCGCCGCGGACCTGGTCGTCGGATTCAACGTGAAGCGCTTCGATTACGGGGTGCTCCGAGGCTACACCGACGAGGATCTCGGTCGCCTCGCCACCTTCGACCTGCTGGAGGCCCTGCACGCGCGCCTCGGCTTCCGGGTCTCGCTGGGGCACCTGGCCGAGCAGACCCTGGGCGCCTCGAAGCGCGGCGATGGGCTCCAGGCGCTGGCCTGGTGGCGCGAGGGGCGCCTCGACGTGCTCGAGGAGTACTGCCGCGCCGACGTCGCCCTGCTGCGCGATCTCTTCGACCATGCCACCCGGGAGGGCTACCTGTTGATGCGCACCCGGGCGGGCGAGCGCGTGCGCGTGCCGACCCGCTGGAGCGTGGAGGAGCTGGTGGAGCGAGCGCGGGCGGCGCGCACGTGACGGGGATGCCGGGGACACCGCCGGAGGGCGGCGAGCCGCGGCTGGAGGCGCAGCGCGTGGCGCTGGCGCGGCTGCGCCTGGGGGCCCTCGCGCTCCTGGCCGGCTGCGGGCTGGTGGGATTCCTGCACGGCGACGCGCCCGGCGCGCCCCTCGAGCCGCGGCTCTCGACTCCGCTGGTCGTGCTGGCGGTGCTGGTCGGCCTCGGGTCGGTGTTCGCGCGACAGCTCTCGAACCTTCCGAGCCTGGCCCCCGCTTCGCGCCTGCGCTGGTCGCTCCTCGGCTACCTCTGCGCCGCGGGCCTCGGAGCCGTCGGGCTCGCCGTGACGTTCGAGCTCGGCGAGGGGACGCGCGGGCTGGTCTACGCCGCCGTGGGGGTCCTCTTCGCCATCCGCCCTCCGCCTCGGCTCGCCCCCGACCGGCCGGCGTAGCCGGGCCTCAGTGCAGCGTCGGCCTGCGGCGGAGCCGATCGTGGAGCAGCTCGAAGTAGAGGAGTACGAGGACGTGCTGGAGCTCGCGGGGCAGGCCCGCGATGAACGCGCGGCCATCGGTGGCCGAAGGCAGCTCGATCAGGTGGGTCACGACCTGCTCGATCTCGGGGAGCCGTCGCTTCACGATGCGGCGCAGCACCCGACCGTCCTGCTCGAACGCCTCGACGATCAGGCCGTCCTCGAAGAGCAGGTGGATGCCGCGCATGCCCACCTCGAGCACACGCCCCGTGTCCATGGACCGGACCTCCGCCGCGCGGCCGCCCTCCGCGGGCGCGCCTCGTTCTCCCATTGGATCGGCCGACCGCGGCCCCGGGTTGACCCCGGGCCCACGCCCGCGAGGAGCGGCCCGTGAGCTGGGAGCGCGTGCGCAGCTTCTTTCCGGTGACGCAGGAGCTGGTCTATCTGAACCACGCGGGCGTGGCCCCGATCTCCAGCCGGGTGGCCGAAGCCCTCGCCCGCTACGGCCACCTGGCGAGCCATCGCGGGGCCTTCGAGTACGACGCGGTCTACGACGCGGAGATCGAGCGCGTGCGTGGCCGCGCCGCGACGCTCCTCGGCGCCGAGCGCGACGAGATCGCGTTCGTGAAGAACACGACCGAGGGGCTCGGCCTGGTCGCCAGCGGCCTCGACTGGCGCCCCGGCGACCGGGTGGTGACCTGCGACCTCGAGTATCCCTCGAACGTGTACCCCTGGTGGAGCCTGCGCGAGCGCGGCGTGGAGACGCGAATGCTGCGTGGCGAGAACGGGCGCCTTCCGCTGGAACGGGTGGAGGAGGCGCTCCGCGATCCCGCGGTGCGCCTGCTGGCCCTGTCCTCGGTCGAGTTCGGGAGCGGCTTCCGCCACGACCTCCCGGCGCTCGGCAGCTTGTGCCGCGAGCGGGGCGTGCTCTTCTGCGTCGACGCGATCCAGAGCCTGGGCTGCCTGCCGCTCGAGCCCGCCGCCTGCGACATCGATTTCCTGGCCGCCGACGGCCACAAGTGGCTGCTCTCGGTCGAGGGCTGCGGGATCTTCTACTGCACCCGCCGGCTGCTGCAGCAGCTCGTCCCGCGGACCGTGGGCTGGCGCAGCGTCGCCGACGAGCACGACTTCGACACCTACCAGACGCGTCTCAAGGAGAACGCCGGGCGTTTCGAGGAGGGCACGCCGAACACCGCGGGCATCTTCGGGCTCGGCGCGGCGATCGACCTCCTGCTCGAGCTCGGCGTCCCCCGCATCGCCGAGCGGGTGCTCTCGCTCTGCGAGCGTCTGGTGGCCGGGCTGCGCGCGCGCGGGGCCGAGCTGCGGAGCCCGCGTGGACCGAGCGAGCGCTCGGGAATCGTCTCCTTCGTGCTGCCGGGAGAGAGCCCGAAGCGCACCGCGGCCCGCCTGCGGGAGCGACGCATCTTCGTGGTGGTTCGGCGCGGCGGCGTGCGGGTCTCGCCCCATTTCTACAACGACGAGTTCGAGATCGACGCGCTGCTCGAGGCCCTCCGCTAGATTCCCGCCGCATGTCGCTGCGCATCGAGGGTCTAGCCAAGGGCTACGCCGGGCGCCGCCTGTTCGAAGGCGTGGATCTCGACGTGCGCGCCGGAGACCGGATCGCGCTGGTCGGCCCCAATGGCGCCGGCAAGACCACGTTGCTGCGCATCGCGGCCGGGCTCGAGAGCGCCGACGCCGGGCGCGTGGCACTGCCACGTGGCGCGCGGGTGGGGCTCCTGCGGCAGGAGATCGATCCGACGCTGGAGCGCAGCGTGCGCGAGGAGGCTGCGAGCGCGCTGGCACGGCTCGACGCGCTGGCCGCCGAGCTCGCCGCGCTCGAGGAGCGGATCGGCGAGCTCGGCCGTGCCGGCCGCGGCGTCCCCCCGGAGCTGGCCGAGCGCTACGACCGCGCCCGCTCGGTCTTCGAGCTCGGCGGCGGCTTCGAGCGCGAGGCTCGCGTGGAGCGGGTGCTGGCGGGGCTCGGCTTCGAGCCGGAGGACCGCGCCCGCCCGCTCCGCTCCTTCAGCGGCGGCTGGCTGATGCGGGTCGAGCTCGCGAAGCTCCTGCTGGCGGATCCCGACGTCCTGCTCCTCGACGAGCCCACCAACCACCTGGATCTCCCCTCGATCCAGTGGTTCGAGGCCACCCTCGAGTCCTTCCGCGGCGCGGTGATCGCGATCTCCCACGACCGCGCCTTCCTGCGCCGGTTCGCTGCTCGCGTGGCGGAGCTCGAGAATGGACGCTTCACGGTGTACGAGGGCGACTACGACCGGTACCTGGAGGAGCGCGAGGAGCGACGCCGACAGCTTCTCGCGCGCAAGGCGACCCAGGATCGCGAGATCGCCCAGGTGGAGCGCTTCGTCGAGCGCTTCCGCTACAAGGCCAGCAAGGCCAGCCAGGTGCAGAGCCGGCTCAAGGCCCTGGAGAAGATCGAGCGCATCGAGGCCCCCGCCGGCGCCCGCAAGCGACTGCGGCTGCGGATCCCGGAGCCCGAGCGGGCCGGCGATCCGGTGGTTGCGCTCGAGGGCATCCGCAAGTCCTACGGCGCCACCCGCGTCTACCAGGGGGTGGATCTCACCCTGCGCCGCGGCGACCACCTGGCGCTGGTGGGGCCGAACGGCGCCGGAAAGTCCACGCTGCTGCGCATCCTCGCCGGCACCCTCGCCTTCGACGGCGGCGTGCGGCGGCTCGGCCACGCGGTCCAGGTGGGCTTCTTCGCCCAGCACCAGCTCGAGGCCCTCGACGCCACACGCACGGTGCTGGAGGAGCTCGCCGCATCCGCGCGGCTGGAGGACGTGCCGCGCCTGCGCGGACAGCTCGGGGCGTTCCTGTTCTCGGGCGACGACGTCGAGAAGAAGGTGGGCGTGCTCTCGGGCGGCGAGAAGGCGCGCCTGGCGCTGGCCAAGATGCTGCTCCGGCCCGCGAACCTGCTGGTGCTGGACGAGCCCACCAACCACCTGGACGTGGAGGCCTGCGAGGTGCTGGAGCAAGGGCTTCGCGAGTGGCCGGGCACCCTGGTGCTGATCTCGCACGACCGCGCGTTCCTGAATGCGGTGGCGACGCGGGTGGTGGAGGTGCGCGCGGGGAACCTGCGCGAGTTCCCCGGCAACTACGATGCGTACCTCGCGAGCCTCGCCGCCGCGGAGCGGCCGGAGGGACGCGGCGCGGTGTCGGGCCACGGAGCGCCTCACCTGGAGGACGGACGCCCCGCGACCGCGGGCGCGGCCTCGCCGCGGCACGAGCGCGTCGCGCGCCGGGCGGCGCGCGAGGAGCAGCGCGAGCGGCGCAAGGCCCGAGAGCGGGCGGCGCGGCGCGTCGGCGAGCTCGAGGCGGCGATCCTCGTGCGCGAGAGCGCGCTCGAGGCGCTGGGCTGGCGGCTCTCGGACCCGGCGGTGTGGCGCGACGGAGAGCAGGCGGCGGCGCTCCAGGCGGAGCGCAGCGCGACGAAGGCCGCGCTGGAGACGCTCTACCGCGAGTGGGAGCGGGTGGCCGCCGAGGTGGAGGCGCTCGACCAGGCCCTCGCGCCGCCGCCGGGCTGAGGCCGGCCGCCGGCGCCGGGCTCGAGGCGCCCGCGCAGGGCGAAGTCCACGCGCCCGCGCACCAGATCCACGGCCTGGATGCGCACGCGCAGCCGATCCCCGAGGCGCCAGCGCTCGCGCGTGCGCCGCTCCACCAATGCGAAGGCACGCTCGTCGAGCTCGACTCGGCCGGGGATCCGCGAGACGTGCACCAGCCCCTCCGCGAAGTAGGGATCGAGCGTCACGTAGAGCCCGTGGGCCGCCACGCCCGTCACGGTCCCGTCGTGCTCCTCCCCGAGATGACCCTTCAGGAACGCGCACTTCTTGAGCCCGATCATCTCCCGCTCCGCCTCCATCGCGAGCCGCTCCCGCCACGAGGCCCGCGCCGCGACCTCGGCCACCCGACGCGCGCGGCGCGCCGCGCGCCGCCGCGCCTCCGGGCTCCCGTCCAGACGGTCGCGCAGGGCGCGGTGCACCAGCAGATCGGCGTAGCGACGGATCGGCGACGTGAAGTGCGTGTAGGAGTCGAAAGCCAGCGCAAAGTGACCTCGATTGGCGTCGGCGTAGCGGGCCTGACGCATCGAGCGCAGCGCCACTTGGTTCACCAGCCGCTCCTCGGGCCGGCCGGCCACCCGCTGCACGGCGCGCGCGATCTCGCGTGGCCCGAGAGGGTCGCGCCCGCTCCGCTCGAGCAGACCGAAGCCCTCGAGCAGCGCCTGCAGCGCCTCCAGGTCCGCCGGGGCGGGCGGCTCGTGGACGCGGTAGATCGCCGGCACCTCCGCCGCATCGAGCTCCGAGGCCACGGCGCGGTTCGCGGCCAGCATCGCCTCCTCGATCGCGCGGTGCGCGCGCGTACGCGGCGCCTCCACGATGTCCACGGGATGCCCGGCGTCGCCGAGGACGATCTCCGCGGTGGGTAGATCGAAGTCGATGGAGCCGGCCTGGAAGCGATGGCGCATCAAGGCCTCGGCCGCCACCCGGAGCCCGAGCAGCTGCTCCCGCACCTCGGGATCGCCGACGCCGCCGGCGGCGCCCTCCATCACCGCCGCGGCCTCGTCGTAGGACAGGCGCGCACGGCTGCGAATCACCACGCGAGCGAAGCGCGCGGAGCGCACGCTCCCGGCGGGCGCGAGGACGAGCTCCACGCCGAGGGCGAGCCGATCGGCCTGGGGGATCAGGGAGCCGATCTCGCCGGAGAGGCGTCGCGGCAGCATCGGGATCGCGCGGTCGGGGAAGTACACGCTGTTGCCGCGCCGGAAGGCCTCGGCGTCCAGCGCGGAGCCCTCCGGCACGAAGTGCGCGACGTCCGCGATCGCCACCCGCAGACAGGTGCCGCCGTGAGGGCGGCGCGTCACGCACACGGCGTCATCGTGGTCGCGTGCGTTCGCGGGATCGATGGTCAGCAGGGGGTGGACCCGCCAGTCTTCGCGCTGCGCCAGCTCGTCGGCCGGGATCTCGTCGGGGAGCGCCTCCGCCTCCGCCAGGGCCTCCGCGGGAAACGCCACCGGGAGGCGGTGGCGCCACACGATCGCGCGGAAGTCCGCCTCGGGGTCACCGGGACGGCCGAGCACCTCGCGCACCTGCGCCGCGGGCGAGCGGCCGCGGCCCGCGACTCGCTCGACCTCGACCACGTCTCCGTCCTTCGCGCCGGCACGATGCGCCGGGGAGATCGCGAGGCTCCACTGCGCGTCGTCGCGATAGGGGGTGACGCGCCCGCCGCGGCCGTTCACCGCGAAGAGGCCGATCCAGTCGCTGCGCGGCGCCTCCGCCTCCACCCGGAAAGCGCCCGCCTCGCCCGGACGTGCGCCTCGAGGCGGGCGTCGACCGCCCCCGCGGACGGCGCCCCGCTCCCGGGGAGCGAGGGGCGCGCGCTCTCCGGTGCCCGGCGTGGCCAGCCGCACCCGGTCGCCCTCCCGCACCAGGAGTCCGTCGCGTTGGAGCCCGTGCAGGAGCGGCCGCAGCGCGCGCAGGGTCGCGGGCGCGAGACCCAGGCGGCGCAGCAGAGCCTTCGGCGTGAGCGCCGGCCGGCCGCGCGCGGCGAGCGCCGCCATGACACGCTCGCGTGTGAGGGGCTCCGCGGCGCGCGTCGGCGCCTCGCGGCGTACGGAACGCCGCCTCTCGCCCCCGGGCCGGCGGCGTCGGTGCATGGGCCGGACTCTAGCCCGTGGAGGCTCCCCTCGGCCGCCACGTCGGGCGGCGGGCGCGTGCGGGCCGCCCGCGGTTGACGTGCGTGGCGGAGCGCGGGTACGTTCCTTGCCGCTGCCCGGGTGGCGGAATTGGTAGACGCACCAGATTCAGGGTCTGGCGTGGGCAACCACGTGCTGGTTCGAGTCCAGTCCCGGGCACCACTCTCCCCTGGCGGTCGCCGTCGAACGAGCTTCGGGCGTCACGCCGCCCCCGGCAGCTCCCTGGACGCCGGCCCCTCTACACCGCGGTCGCTACCCTGCGTGCGATGAAGCAGGCGGCACGGTCGAGCACGACGCGACCGCTCGGACGACGCCCGGCCGGTGCAGGTCACGGCGAGATGGGCGCTGGCAGGCGAGGCGTGCGAGGGGGCGGATGATCGCCGCGCCCTCGGCTCTGGTGCGCTGCCGTGGCGTGGACGTGGTCCTGGGCGAGCGACTCGTGCTCCAGGGCGTCGATCTCGCGGTGAGCCCGGGGTGCGTCCATCTGCTGGTGGGACCGAACGGCGGGGGAAAGACCACGCTGCTCCGGCTCGTGCTCGGCCTCCTCCAGCCGACACGTGGAAGCGTCACCTGGACGGATGCAGCGGGCGGGGAGTCGCTCCACCCCTTCCCGATGGGCTACGTGGCGCAGCGCCCGAGCGCCGACTTCCGCTATCCGCTCACGGTGCGCGACGTGGTGGCGCTGATCCGGCAGAGCCGACCCCGGCCGCGCGACCCGCGGGCCGACGCGGCGGCGGTGGATGCCGCCCTCGACCGCGTGCGGCTGCGCGAGCTCGCGGATCGGCCGATCTCCCAGCTCTCGGGCGGCCAGCAGCAGCGGACGCTGATCGCGCGCGCGCTCGCCCTCGGCGCGCCGCTCCTCCTGCTCGACGAGCCCACCACCGGCCTCGACGTCGGGAGCCAGGAGGACCTGCTCGCCCTGCTCCGCGATCTGCGGGATCGCGAGGGCGTCGCCATCGTGATGAGCACCCACCATCCGGGAGACGCCCTGGCGCTGGCCGACCGCGGCTTTCGCGTCGCCCGTACGGTCAGCGCGGTGCCGGTGCGGGAGCTCGAGGAGCCGCATCGGGGGCCGGCCGAGGCGCACGGTGGCTGAGCTCGCCCAGGCCTTCACCCACCCCTTCCTGCAGCGGGCGCTGCTCGCTTCGCTGGTGGTCGCGGCCGTGTGCTCGATCGCGAGCTTCTTCGTGGTGTTGCGACGCATCGCGTTCGTGGGCTCGGGGGTCGCCCACATCGCCTTCGGAGGCGTCGCGATGGCGCTCCTGATGGGCGTTCCGCCCGTCGCGGGAGCGGCGCTGCTCGCGGTGGCCGCCGCCGCCTGGATCGCGCTCCCTCACCGCCGCGGAGGGCTCTCCGAGGACACCGCCATCGGCATCGCATTCGCGGCGGCGATGGCGCTCGGTGTGGTCTGCGCCTCGCTCGGCCGCGCGCGCAACGTCGATCTGATGACGTTCCTCTTCGGGAACGTCCTCACGGTGACGTGGCCCGACGTGGTGGTGGTGGGCGCTCTCGGGACGGCCGTGCTGCTGGTCTTCGCTCTCCTCTTCCCACGGCTGCTCTTCGTCTCCTTCGACGAGGAGACCGCGCGCATCGTGCGCCTGCCGGTGGACGCGCTGAACGTTCTCCTCTTCGTGTTGATCGCGCTGACCGTGGTGCTCGCGATGAGGACGGTGGGCCTGCTCCTGGTCTCGGCGCTGCTGGTCGTGCCGGGCGCGGTGGCCCAGCGCCTGACCGCCCGCCTGCGTCCATTCCTCGCCCTGAGCCTCGCCGTGGCGGTCGCGAGCGCGGTGCTCGGTCTCGGGCTCTCGGTGCTGGCCGATCTGCCCTCCGGCGCCACCATGGTGCTGGTGGCCGCCGGCATCTTCCTGCTGGCCTCGGGGCTCCGCCGCCGGCCGGCTTGACCCCCCTCCTCCCGCGCTTAGGCTTGGCCGGTCCCCACGGAGGGCCATTGGGCGAGGCGGAGACGAAGCTCCTGGTGACGCTCGGCGACGAGCGGATCGAGATCCCGGCGGAGCTCCCGGTGCTTCCGGTGCGCGACGCCGTGGTGTTTCCAGGGGTTACGGCCCCGCTGGCGGTGGGGCGACCCCGCTCGCTGGCGGCGCTGGAGGCGGCGGGCACGGGGGGCTTCCTGGTCGTGGCCACCCAGCGCGACCCGAGCACCGAGGAGCCCCGACTCGGCGACCTCCATCCGGTCGCCTGCGTGGTGCGGGTGGTGCGCGTCCTCGACGCCCGCCGCGAGGGGAAGCAGGCGGTGGTCGTGGGCGTGACGCGGGCGCGCCTCGCCGAGACCGTGGTGAGCGAGCCCGCGCTGCGGGTGCGCGTCGAGCCGCTGGCGGAGACCGGTGGCCCGACGCCGGAGCGCGAGGCGCTCTGGCGGCGCGTCACGGAGCTCGCGCAGCGAGTGATCGATCTGCGCGATGACCTCCCCGACGAGTGGAAGGCCTTCGTGGCGGGGATCCCGACGCCCGGACTCCTCTCGGACCTGATCGCGTCCACCCTGCCCCTCCCGCCGGAGGAGCGCGTGGCCCTTCTGGCCGAGACGGATCCCGCGCGGCGCCTCGAGCGGCTGGCCGCCCACCTCGAGCGCGAGGTGACGATCGCGGAGACGCAGAAGACCCTGCGCTCCGAGGCCGAGCCCGAGGAGATGGACCCGGTTCGGCGCGAGAGACTGCTGCGCCGCCGCATGCGCGACATCCAGACCGAGATCGGCGAGGGCGATGGCAGCACCGCCGAGGTCGACGAGCTGCGAGAGCGGATCGAGGCGGCGAGGCTCCCGGCGGAGGCGCAGGCCCAGGCCGAGCGCGAGCTGCGGCGCCTTGCGGCGCTGCCGCAGCATGCCCCGGACCGCCATTTGATCCGCACCTACCTCGAGTGGCTGGCAGACCTCCCGTGGTCCGTCAGCACGGAGGATCACCTGGACGTGGCGGAGGCGCGCCGCATCCTCGACGCCGACCACCACGACCTGGAGAAGGTCAAGGACCGGATCCTCGAGTTCCTGGCGGTGCGCAAGCTCGCGCCCGAGGCGAAGGGCCCGATCCTGTGCTTCGTGGGCCCGCCCGGTGTGGGCAAGACCTCCCTTGGGCGCTCCATCGCGCGCGCCATGGACCGCAAGTTCGTGCGCGCGTCGCTCGGCGGCGTGCGCGACGAGGCGGAGATCCGCGGCCACCGCCGCACCTACGTCGGGGCCATGCCGGGACGCGTCCTGCAGAGCATGCGGCGCGCGGGCTCGCGCAATCCGGTCTTCCTGCTGGACGAGATCGACAAGCTCGGGGCCGATTTCCGCGGGGATCCCTCGTCGGCGTTGCTGGAGGTGCTCGACCCGGAGCAGAACCACGCCTTCAGCGACCACTACGTCGAGGTGCCCTTCGACCTCTCGAAGGTCTTCTTCATCGCCACGGCCAACACGCTCCAGACGATCCCGCCGGCGCTGCTCGACCGGATGGAGGTGATCGAGCTGCCGGGCTACACGGACCGCGACAAGCTCGTGATCGCGCGCCAGCACCTGGTGCCGAAGCAGCTCGAGGCCCACGGCCTCACTCCGGAGCGGGTGGAGGTGAGCGACTCGGCAATCGCCCGGATCCTGCACGAGTACACGCGCGAGGCCGGCGTGCGGAGCCTCGATCGCAACGTGGCGACGCTGGTGCGCAAGGCGGCGCGACGCATCGCCGAGTCACCGCCGGGCACCCGGCTCGCCATCGACGAAGCGTTCGTCGGCGAGGCGCTGGGAGCCCCGCCCCATCTGCCCGCGACCGCCGAACGCACCACGATCCCCGGCGTGGTAGTGGGGCTCGCCCGCACGAACCATGGCGGGGACATCCTCTTCATCGAGGCCACCGCGCTCCCGGGCGGAGACGGCGTGCGACTGCGGCTCACCGGGCAGCTCGGCGAGGTGATGCGAGAATCGGCGGAAGCCGCGCTCTCCTGGGTGCGCGCCAACGCGGACGCGCTCGGCATCGACGCCGCGGCCTTGCGCGGGGGCGAGATCCATCTCCACGTCCCCGCCGGCGCGGTGCCGAAGGACGGCCCCTCTGCGGGGGTGGCCCTGGCCAGCGCGCTGGTCTCGGTGCTCTCACGCCGCCGTGCTCGTGGCGACGTTGCGATGACCGGGGAGATCTCCCTGCGCGGCCGCGTGCTCCCGGTCGGAGGCATCAAGGACAAGGTGCTGGCCGCGGCGCGTGCCGGAATCCGCACCGTGCTGCTACCGCGTCGCAACGAGAAGGATCTGGCGGAGATCCCCGCCGAGGTCCGAGAGCAGCTCGAGATCCGCCCCGTCGACACCGTCGAGGAAGCGCTGGCGATCGCGCTGGAGCCGACCGCCGCGGCCGCCTGAGCCCCGCCTGAGCCCCGCCGGGGCCGCGCCGGTCGGCCGCCCGGCCGGCCCAGATCGTTGCAGATCGGCAGCCGCTTCACGCGGGCCTGTGACTCCCATCACGGTCAATCACCCCCAGTTCGCCGACACCTACTCGCGACTTGCGCGCGCCTTGCCTGCCGCCAAGCAGGCCAGCGGGGGTCATGGGGGGAGTTCGGCGGCTCATTCTCGCGTTCGCCATCCTCGTCGCCACCGCGGCCGCGATGCCGGCGCGCGCCGTCGACGTGGTGGGCACCTCGGCTCGCCTGCGTTGGGCGCCGGCGAGCGGCCCGGTGGCCGCCTACGCCGTCTGGATGATCCGCCCGAACGGCCCGCCGCCGTCGACACCCTCGATGGCGAGCCTCACCAACGCGGTCACGGTGAGCGGCGCCATCGGCGACACGTTCCAGGTGCAGGTCGCCGCCCTCGACGCCCACGGCATCATGGGGCCGCGCTCCCCGCTCTCGGTCCCCATCCGCTTCGTGGCCGCGCCGGGCCCGGGCTCCGCACCCCTCCTGGTGCTCTCCGCGCAGAGCGTCTCGTTGAGCGCGCGCCGAGGCAGTGCGGCGGCTCCGGTCCGCATCCAGATCAGCAATGGCGGAGGCGGCAGCCTGAGCTGGACGGCCCGTGGCTTCGCGAGCTGGCTCGTGCTGGGCCCTGCCACCGCCGGCAGCGCGCCGGGAAGCCTGGAGATCGGGGCGTCGTCGTGGGGTCTGAAGCCCGGGGCCTATCACGCGACGGTCTCGGTGTCGCCCTCGGGATCGGGGACCCTTCCCCAGACGATCGAGGTCACGCTCCTGGTGGGAGAGCGAAGCCACAACTACAACATCCGCCGCGGTGCAGCCCAGCCATCGCCCTCGACCTCGCCGCCGCCGGCGACGTCCGCTTCGGTGGCTCAGCTCCAGGTCTCGACCCTCGGGCTCTCGGTGGCGGCCACCGGGGGAAAGACTCCGCCGGCCCAGAGCTTCACGGTGCGCAATGCGGGAGGGGGGACGCTCCGCTACCAGATCGCTCCCCAGGCGAGCTGGCTCGCAGTGAGCCCTGCGAGCGGTAGCTCGCAGGGCGAGGCCGATCCGATCCAGGTAGGCGTCGCGAGCGCGGGGCTGGCCGCGGGCACCTATCGCAGCAGCATCCTGGTGACCGCTCCGGGCCTTCCCTCCGCCAGCGTGGCGGTGACGCTCGTGATCGGCCGCTCGCAGGAGCATCCCTCCGCGCAGCCCTACGACCTCGACGGCGACGGCCACGCGGACCTGCTGTCCCGCGACGCCTCGGGCGTCTACCAGGTGACGCTCCTCGGTGACGGGGGTCCGATCGCGCAGACGCCGCTCGCCACCGCTCCGCCCGCCGGGGCGACTCTCCTGGGATCGGGCGACCTCGACGGCGACGGCAAGGCCGATCTGGTGTGGAGCGATCCGGGAGGGGGGGCGCTCGAGCTCTGGCTGATGAACGGCGCCGCTCCTTCCGCGACGCGTACGGTGGCGCTCGGCGGGCGCTCGCTCCTGGCGGTGGCCGACTTCGACGGCGATGGCAAGGCCGACCTGCTGCTCGACGCCGGCGGCGCGCTCGAGCTCTGGCGCATGAACGGCCTCCAGACCGCTGCGATCACCAGCGGAATCACGGGGCTCGGCTCGGCGCACGTGGTCGGCACGGTCGATCTGGATCAGGACGGCCGAGCGAGCCTGGTGCTGGCCAGTGCCGACCCCTCGGGCAGCCGGTACGCAGTGGCCAGCCTGGCCGGGACCCAGCTCGTGCCCCGGTTCGCCCTGCCGACGCCCGCGCCGAACCTGGTCTTCGTCACTTCCGGGCCGTGCGGCGCCGCGGGTGCGGCAGGGATCCTCTGGCGCAATCCGCTCACTGGCCAGCTCGCCCTCTGGAGCCTCGGCCGCGGTCGCATCGTGGGTCAGGAGAACCTCGACCTCACGCTCCCGGCGGGATGGCAGCTCGCCGCAACCGGCGACTTCTCGGGCGACGGGCGCACCGACCTCCTGCTGCGCAACGGGAGCGGGGGCGCGCTCGTGGTGGTGGCGTTCGACGGTCCCAGCATGGTGGGAGGCTTCCAGGTGGCGGATGCGCTCCCGGCCGGACTCCAGATCCTGAACCGCTGACCTTCAGAGTGCGGGCGCACCGGCGAGGGTGCGGCCCGACCGGGCGTCTCACGACCGCTACACCCGGCGCTCGCGGCGCAGGCGGTCGAGATCCGCGTCCACCATCCCCTCCACGAGCTCGCGAAATCCCACGCGCGGCTTCCAGCCGAGCCGGCTGCGCGCCTTGCTGGCATCCCCCAGCAGGAGATCCACCTCCGCCGGCCGCACGAACCGCGGATCCACCACCACGTGCGAGCGCCAATCGAGGCCCAGCCGGGCGAAGGCGATCTCCACCAGGTCGCGTACCGAGTGCATCTCACCGGTGGCGATCACGTAGTCGTCGGGCTCTGGCTGCTGGAGCATCCGCCACATCGCCTCCACGTAGTCGCCGGCGTAGCCCCAGTCGCGTCGCGCATCCAGATTGCCGAGCCGAAGCTCCCGGGCGAGACCGAGCTTGATGCGTGCCGCGCCGTCGCTGACCTTGCGCGTCACGAACTCGAGGCCACGCCGCGGCGACTCGTGGTTGAACAGGATCCCCGAGCAGGCGAAGAGACCGTACGACTCGCGGTAGTTCACCGTGATCCAGTGTCCGTAGACCTTGGCCACGCCGTACGGGCTGCGCGGGTGGAAGGGCGTGCTCTCGTCCTGCGGCGTCTCGCTCACCTTGCCGAACATCTCGCTGCTGCTCGCCTGGTAGAAGCGGATCCCGGGGTCCACCAGACGGACGGCCTCGAGCAGGCGGGTCACGCCGACGGCCGTGAACTCGGCCGTCAGCACCGGCTGGCGCCAGGAGGTCGGAACGAAGCTCTGGGCCGCCAGGTTGTAGACCTCGTGGGGCCGCGTCTCCTGCAAGGCGGACTGGAGCGAGTTCTGGTCCAGGAGGTCCGCCGACAGGAGCTCCACGCGCGGCAGCAGATGCTCGATCCGGTCCAGGCGGTCGGTGCTGGTGCGACGCGTGGTGCCGAAGACCTGGTAGCCCTTCTCCAGCAGGAGCTCGGCCAGGTAGGAGCCGTCCTGACCCGTGATGCCGGTGACGAGCGCGCGACGCGGCTGCTCCGCAGTGGCCATCGTGGCCTCAGGCCAGCGCGGCGCGCACGGCCTCGGCGACGCGCGAGCGGAGCTCCGGGGCGAGCCCGGGATAGATCGGCAGCGAGACCACCTCGGCGCAGGCGCGCTCCGCCTCGGGGCAGCGGCCTTCCGGCAGTCGCTCCTTGCCGAGGGCGGGCTGGCGATAGGCGGGGAGCGGGTAGTAGTGGCGCCACTCGACGTTCGCCGCGTCGAGCGCCGCACGCACGAGCGCGGCCCTCTCACACCGAAGGGTGTACTGATTCCAGACGTGTCGCTCGTCCGCTCCGGCGGCCGGAAGGACGAGCCCCGGCAGGCCGCGCAGGGCGTCGTCGTACCAGGCGGCGTGCCGCGCGCGCGCGGCACGCCAGGCGTCGAGGTAGGGAAGCTTCGCGCGCAGCACCGCCGCCTGGAGCGAGTCGAGACGCGAGGTGGTCCCGACGAGCTCGTGGCGATCCCGCACGCGCCCGCTCCCGTGGTTGCGCAGCAGGCGCAGGCGCGCCGCCACCTCCTTGTCGTCCGTGGTGACGGCGCCGGCGTCGCCGGCGGCTCCGAGGTTCTTCGACGGGTAGAAGCTGAAGCAGCCGGCCCGGCCCCAGGCCCCGGCCGCCCGGCCGCCGCGCACGGCGCCGATCGCCTGGGCCGCGTCCTCCACCACCGGGATGCCCCGTTCGTCCGCGATCGCGCGGATGCGCGACATGTCGGCGCAGCGCCCGAAGAGATGGACCGGCACGATGGCGCGGGTGCGCGGGCCGAGCGCCGCGGCGAGGCCCGCCGGGTCGAGCAGGAAGCCGCCGGGCTCGACGTCGACGAAGACCGGACGCGCCCCGACCCAGCGGATCGCCTCGACGGTGGCGAAGTAGGTGAAGGGCGAGGTCACCACCTCGTCGCCCGGCTCGACCCCGACCGCACGCAGGGCGAGCACCAGCGCCTCGGTGCCCGAGCCCACGCCCACGGCGAAGCGCACGCCGAGCATCGCCGCGAGCTCCGTCTCGAAGGCCGACGTCTCCGGCCCGAGAACGTACTGGTGCGAGCGCAGCACGCGGAGCACCGCCGCCTCGACCGCCGGCCCCACCTCCGCCCATTCGGCCGCGAGATCGAGGATCGGGATCCGCGGCGCGGACAACGGAGCCGGCCTCAGCCTTGTCGCGGCACGCGGCCGGGTCCCGCGAGGGCGCGGTCGACGGCCACCACTTGGGCGAGTAGCCGCTCGAGCGCCACGAAGTCGATCTGGCTCGGACCGTCGCAGGGTGCGGCGTCGGGATCGGGGTGGGCCTCGACGAAGAGCGCGTCCACGCCGACGGCGACCGCGGCTCGCGCCAGGGGCGCCACGAAGCGCCGATCGCCGTCGCTCGAGTCGCCGGCCGCCCCGGGGTGCTGCACGGCGTGGGTCGCGTCGAGGCAGACCGGCGCAAACTCCCGCATCACCGGGAGCGCGCGCAGGTCCACCACCAGGTTGTTGTAGCCGAAGGTGGTCCCGCGCTCGGTCACGAAGACGCCACCGCTCCCGAGGGCGCGCACCTTCTCCACGGCGTTGCGCATGTCGGCGGGGGCCATGAACTGCCCCTTCTTCAGGTTCACCGGCAGGCCGGTGGCGGCGCAGGCGGCGATCAGATCGGTCTGCCGGCAGAGGAAGGCCGGAACCTGCAGGCAGTCCACCACCTCGGCCGCGAGCTTGGCCTGGCCAGGCTCGTGCACGTCGGTGACCAGCGGGAGATCGAGCTCGCTCTTCACCCGCCCGAGGATGCGCAGCCCCTCGTCGAGGCCCGGCCCCCGATAGGAGCGCAGGCTGGAGCGATTGGCCTTGTCGAAGGAGGCTTTGAAGACCAGCGGCAGGCCGTGGCGGGCCGCCAGCGCGCGCACCCGCTCGGCCGCGTCCAGGGTCGCCGCCTCGCTCTCGATCACGTTCAGGCCGGCGATCAGCACCAGCGGGGCACCCTCGCCCAGCGGGATGCGGCCGATCCTCATGCACTTTCCCTCCCAGGGCCCGGCCCTGTCGTAGCGAAAACCGTCTCGGAGGACGAGCCCGGGGGGAGCGGCCGCGTCTCGTGGCCCGCCAGAGTCTATCGCCGCCGGCCGGCTCCTGCCGAGTCGGCCTCGACGGCCTCTCGCAGGTCTCCCAGGAACTCCGGGAGAGCCGACGTCACGCGGTTCCAGTTGGGGATGGGAGGGGTCCCCATCGGGTCCCGCACGAAGGTGAGCCCCGCCGCCCGCAGGGCGCGCGAGAAGGTCTCGACCGCCACCTCCTCCTCGTGGCGGTCGAAGGTGAGGCCGTTCAGGGCGGCGTCGTCGCTGTAGCTCGAGATCGCGTCCTGGGCGATGCGGACGTAGGCGGCGGTCAGGGTGTTCAGGAAGCCCGACGAGAACTCCACGCCGTAGCTCGCGAGGTTGCGGATCAGCGAGGAGGCGATGTCCACCACCATGCGGTGGAGGCCGCGGGAGGCGTCGGACTCCGAGAGGTCCTGGTGCTTGTGGTCGTAGTTCTCGACCAGCTCCACCTGGCAGACGCGCCGAGCCGCGCAGTTGCGATAGACCTCCGCCAGCACCCCGACTTCGAGGCCCCAGTCGCCGGGCACCCGGTTGATGCGCGCGAGATCGGTGGTCATCGAGCACTCGCCGGCCAGCGGATACCGGAAGGCGTCGAGGTAGTCGAGGAGCGGCAGGGGACCCAGCACGGACTTCATGGCCCGCAGGAACGGCGTCATGAAGAGGCGCGTCACGCGACCGTAGAGGCGATCGGTGACCCGGCCGTAGTAGCCCTTGGCGAAGGCGTAGTCGAGATTGGGATTGGCCGTCGGGTAGCAGAGGCGCGCCAGGAGCTCGCGCCGGTAGTCGCGGATGTCGCAATCGTGCAGCGCGATCACCCGCGAGAGCCCGGTGGCGAGCACGTAGCCGTAGGCCATCCAGGTGCTTCGGCCCTTGCCGTCCTCGCCGGGATCGAGCTCGGCGCCGCGCAAGCGCCCGTAGAGCTCACGCATGCGCGGCCCGCCGTTCCAGATCAGGGTGGCCGGCGCGCCGTCCAGGGCCCGCACCCCCTCGAACGCCCCACGGAGCTCCTCGAACTCGTCGGCGCGATCGGTGCCGGAGACGCTCACCACGATCTGCCGGAGGTAGCGGAGCCCTCGCAGCGTCTCGACGATCCCCTTGAGCGCCACGTCACGCAGCTCGGAGTACAGGCAGGGCAGGACGAGGGCGATCGGCCGAACCCCGGCGTATTCCAGGAGCTCGCTCTCCAGTCGGCGCACGTCGGTCGGCCCGAGCCGGTGCAGGGTCGTCACGACGCCGCTCTGGTGGAAGTCGGCCATGGGTCGGAAGCTCGCACCCGCCCGACTGCCGTGTCAAGGCAGCCCGGACGACGCCTCCCGGCGCGGGCCGGGTGGCCCTCAGGCCGCCTGCTCGTTCGAGGCCTCCTCCAGCAAGCGCAGCGCCAGCGGGTCGATGTCGATGAACTCGAGCCCCACGTCCATGGTGATCGGGTCGACGTCGGTGGCCCACGCCACCTTCCCCACCGCCACCAGCGTGTGCTCGCCCACGTTGAAGGTCACGCGCAGCACGTCGCCGAGGGTGAGCTCGCAGCCGATGGCTTCGAAGCGGATTCCCCCCGGAGACAGGTTCTTGCTCATGGCGAGGCGATCGCGAGCATCCACGTGGGCGAAGGAGATCATCTGCTCGCTCGCGATGCGCGGGTACTTCCGGCGGTCGGTCCGGCGCTCCATCGCCTCTCCGGTGGCGGCCGTGGCGGTCGCTCTTCCCCGAGGTCTTCGGCCGCGGAAGGGGTCCGCTTGAGGCGGTCGCGTGGGAAAGCGGTCAGGAGGTGCGGGAGAAGAGGTCGAGCTGCCGGTCGTCGCGCCGGGCGCGGACCAGGCCGGCGACCGTGAGCCCGAGGCCCCGGATGGGCCGCGTCCCGGCCTGGGTCCGGCCCAGGAGATCCTCGGCGGCGGCCGCGAGGTCGGCTCCAGAGGCGGAGGCGTGGGGGCTCGTCTGGCTGCGCATCGCCCGCTCCCCGTCGGCGTAGCGGACCTTGAGGGTGATCCGGCGGGCGGCCAGACCCTCGAGGCGCAGGTGGGCCTCGAGCTGCTGGGCGAGGGCCTGCAGGCAGGCGCGGAGGACCTCCGGCGAGGTCTCGTCGCCAGGAAGGGTCGCATCCTTGCTGAGGCTCCCCGGCAGACGGACGGCCCGGATCCGGGCCTCGCCGCGGCCCTGGGCCCGCTCCAGGAGCTCGACCCCGCGGTTGCCGAGCACCGCCTCGAGCTGGGCGCGGCCGAGCGCCACGAGCTCTGCCACGCGCCGGACCCCGACCCGCGCGAGGGCGGCCTCGGCGTTCGGGCCGACGCCGGGAAGCCGGGCCACCGGGAGCCCCGCCAGGAAGTCGGCGACCGCGCCCTCCCCCACCTCCAGGATCCCCTCCGGACCGGCCTCCTCGGCCGCCAGCCGGGCCGCGAACTTGACGGGCGCGATCCCCACCCGCAGCGGAAGCGCGAGCTCGCGGGAGACCTGCTCCCGCAGCCGCTCGGCCAGCCGCCGCGGCGAGAGCCCCGCCTCCGTGGGATCGAGGAAGGCGGCCTCCAGACCCTCGGGCTCGAGGCGATCGCAGACCCGCCGCAGGCAGGCCCGGAGCCGCAGCGCCGCTTCGCGGTAGAAGGCCATCCGGGTGCGGATCGCACGAGCGCGTGGGCAGCGCTGGAGCGCCTCCAGCAGCGGCATCCCCTCCTTCACTCCCGCGGCGCGGGCATCCGCGGTCGCGGCCTGGACCCGGCCGCCCTTGCGGGGATCCCCGCCCACCAGCACCGGCCGCTCGCGCAGCGCCGGATCCGTCGCGCGCTCGACCTCGGCGTAGAAGTCCGGCACCTGCGCGTAGAGGAGCGCTCGGCTCACGGCCGCTTCCCGCTCGCCGCCGCGCCGTCCGGCGCGAGCACGAGCCGGGCGCGTGCGATGTCGTCGATCACGAGACGGCTCGTGAAGAGAAGCCGCGGCCTCCCGGCGAGCCAGCGCGCCACGCCGTCGCTCCGGTTCGGGTGGCCCGGATGCTCGGATTGGCCCGGCGCCAGCGAGCTCAGCGTCTGCTCCAGCTCGGCGGTGTCGGCGGCGAAGCGGTAGGTCGAGGCGAGCGACACCTGGAAGGGTTGGTTGGGATCGAACGCCGCGGCGTCGACGGTGTCGCCGTCGCCGTCCAGCGGGAAGGGGCCGAGCTCCGCCTCGGTGTCGGGATCCGCGAAGGGGAGCGGACGGAAGCGCACGGTGTGGATGCGGCCCCACGCCCACTTCTCGCGGTTCGGACCGGCGCGCACCGCGAGCTGGAGCCAGGCCTCGCGCAGGCAGCGCCGCACCTCCTCCGCCAGCGCGTCGCGCTCGGCCGGAGGCAGCGATCCGGCCCCCAGCAGGAGATCGGCCACCGGGTCCAACGGGCGCACGTGACGCAGCGCCAGGTAGCGTTCCGCCAGCGCGGGGCCGAGCTGGCGCTCCAGCACGCCCTGCATCAAGCGCTGGAGGAAGAGGTGGTAGAGCGCCGCGCCGATGCTGTCCACGCCCATCGAGCCGTCCCAGTCCCGGAGCAGCGACACCGCATCGCGTCCTTCGGCGCCGAGCGCACGCGGGTCCCCGGCGAGCTCCAGCGCGGCGCGAGCGAGCTGGAGCGCCCGGGGCGAGCGGACGTCGGCCTGGAGCGCCGCCATCGACCGGAGGTCGAGCGGCCCGTGCGCCGTCGCCTCGCGCAGCAGCGCGTCGATGCGCTCCGTGCGCTCGCCGCCGCGCCACAGCCACTCGATGCTCGCGCCCTCGGCCTCGCCGAGCGCGCCATCCGCGGCGATCAGCCAGCCGGTCGGCGCGAGAACGCGCTGGGGCAGCGCCTCGAAGGGAACGGCGCCCCGCCACTCATAGGTGTCGCCACGGCCGGGGACGGGCACGAGGCCGGTCCGCACGCTGCGTCGTGGCAGATAGCCCGCCAGCTGAAGGCCACCCGCGCCGTCGGAGTCGGCGAAGACGAAGACCAGGGCGGGCTCGTGGTGCGCGGCCAGTGCCGCCCGGAACTCGGCCGCGCTCTCGGCGTGGGCCGCCCGCAGGAGCGCGCTCACGCCGTCGCCCGGCCGGGCCCCGGGCCAGGCCAGCGCGAGCGGCTCGCGCTCGCCGTCCAGGAGGGGGTTCACCAGCGGGCCGTGGGGCGTCTCCCGCACCACCAGCGGCTGGGGGCTCCCGCCCCGCACCGCGATCGTCTCCTGTCGGTCCCGCAGCGGCCGCCAGGCGCTGCCGTCCTGGTAGTAGCCCGGCGTCCCGGGGCGCACGGTCTCGACGTAGAGGTCCGTGACGTCGGCCCGCGCGTTGGTCGCCGCCCAGGCCACCCGCCGGTTGTGGCCGGTCCAGAACACGGGGACACCCGGGAGTGTCGCTCCCGCCACCTCGAGCGATCCGCCGCGCAGGTCCGCCTCGTAGAAGAAGGCCGGGACCGTGGCGTCCAGATGCGCGTCGCCGGCCAGGAGCGGCCGCCCGCTCGCCGAGAGGTGCCCGCCCACCACCCAGGCGCTGCTCCCCACACCGAAGCCGAGAAGACCCGCCGCGGCAGCCAGCGGATCGGGGCGCGGCGGGCCGACTCGGCCCTCGCCCGGGTCCCGCGCCGCCTCCTGCTGCTGCGGCGGCGCCTCGGGCTCGCCGCCGTGCGGGAAGAAGGGCTTCGCCTCGAGTCCGCCCAGCCGCTCGATCAGGTCCGCCAGGAAGATGCTCTCGTCGAGCGAGCCGGCGAGGCCCCAGGCGTAGAGCTTCACCACCGCGAGGCTGTCCACGGGAGTCCAGGCCTCGATCGACGCGTCGACCCGGCGCAGCGCGAGCGGAGGCGCGATCGCGCCGGAGCGGATGCGCTCGATGTGCGCGTTCACGCCGGCGGCGTAGGCCGCCAGCGCCGCCCGGGTGCTCGCGTCGAGACGGCCGGCCTGGAGCTCGGCGGCGCGCGCCAGGCCGAGCGTGCGCGCCAGCCGATCCGCGGGGAGCGCCGAGCGCCCGGCGAGCTCCGCCGCGCGCCCGCGCGCCGTGCGCTGGAGCCAGACCATCTGCGCCAGGCGATCCTGCGCGTGCACGAAGCCGAGCGCGAAGTACGCATCGAGCTCGTTCTCCGCCTCCACATGGGGGATGCCGCGGCCGTCGCGCGTGATCTCGATGGGATGCGCCAGGCCCGGAAGCACGATCCGCCCGTCCTCGAGCGGAAACGCGTCGTGCTCGGCCCGGCGCATGCGAACGCGGCCGAGGACGGCCTGGGCAGCGAGCAGCAGCAGCACCAGGAGGATCGCGCCGGCGACGATCCGGCGCTGCCAACGGCGGCGGAAGCCGCGCGAGGCGAGGAGGCCCGAGCTCATCCCGCCGCGCCCTCCAGCAGGACCAGCGCCACGGCGTGGGAGCGGCTGCGTGCGACCGCGAGGCGCGCGGCGCACGCACCCCGCTCCCTCGCGATCTCGCCCGCCCGGCCGCGGAGCGCGAGCGTGAGCACGTCGCGGGAGGCGCCGGGCCGCAGGGCCTCGATGTCCACCCAGCGCACACCCCGAGCCCAGCCCGTCCCCACCGCCTTCATCGCGGCCTCCTTGGCGGCGAAGCGGAGGGCGAAGTGCGGGCCCGGCCGGCGGTGGCGCCGGCACTCCGCGATCTCGGCCGGGGTGAAGACGCGAGCCTCGAAGCGCGAGCCGTTCCGCGCGAGCGCGCGCTCGATGCGCACGATCTCGATGACGTCGATCCCCGAGCCCACGATCATCCGGCCCCGCCCCCTGGCGCGCGCCAGCGTAGCCGCACCCCCGCCGCGCGACCGCCGGGCCGCCCGGGGCGGTGCTGTCGCGGGGCGGACGCGCGGCGCCCCTGCGGGCTTGGCGGCTGATCGGCCGCCTTTGTTAATCTCGGATTTTCTTTCGGGCGCGGTGCCTTGCACCCGCCGCGCCGAGGAGGCGACATGGGCATTCGAGTCGGGATCAACGGCTTCGGGCGCATCGGACGGCTGGTGCTGCGCGCGGCCCGGGGGACGGACCTCGAGTTCGTCGGCATCAACGACCTGACCGATGCCCGCACGCTGGCGCACCTCCTCAAGTACGACTCCGTCCACGGCACCTACCCCGGCGAGGTGGAGGCCGCCGGCGACGCCATCGTGGTGGACGGCAAGCGGATCCCGGTCTCGAGCGAGAAGGACCCGGCGAAGCTGCCCTGGCGGTCGCTCGGCGCGAAGATCGCGATCGAGTCCACCGGCCGCTTCACCGACCGGGACGACGCCGCCAAGCACCTCCAGGCGGGGGCGGAGCGGGTGATCATCAGCGCCCCGGCGAAGAAGCCCGACGTGACGCTGGTCCTCGGGGTCAACTCGGCGAGCTACGACCCCTCGAAGCACCGCATCATCTCGAACGCCTCCTGCACCACGAACTGCCTGGCGCCGGTGGCCAAGGTGCTGAACGACCAGTTCGGGATCGAGCGCGGCTGGATGACCACGATCCATGCCTACACCAACGACCAGGTGACGCTCGACTTCCCCCACAAGGACCTGCGTCGCGCTCGGGCCGCGGGCCTCTCGATGATCCCCACCAGCACCGGCGCCGCGAAGGCCATCGGCGAGGTGCTGCCGGAGCTCGCGGGCCGCCTGGACGGCTTCGCGATCCGCGTCCCCACCGCCGACGTCTCGGTGGTGGACCTCTCGGTGGAGCTCCGCAAGCCGACGGACGCGGCCGGGGTCAACGCCGCCATGAAGCAGGCGGCGGCGGGCCCCATGAAGGGCATCCTCCAGGTCTGCGAGGAGCCCCTGGTCTCGATCGACTTCAAGGGCAACGCCCACTCCTCGATCCTCGACGCCCTCGAGACCAAGGTGATGGGCGGGACCTTCGCCAAGATCCTCTCGTGGTACGACAACGAGTGGGGCTACTCGCGCCGCGTGGTGGACCTGGCGCTGCTCGTCGGTCGCTGAGCCAATGGCCGTCCTCGACCTGGATGCGCTGCTCACCACGCTGGGCGGGGTGCGCGGACGGCGCGTCTTCGTGCGCGCCGACCTGAACGTCCCGCTACAGAACGGCGTGGTGGGCGACGACACCCGCATCCGCGCCTCGCTCCCCACGCTGCGCCGCCTGCTCGACGCCGGCGCCCGGGTGGTGCTGGCGTCCCATCTCGGCCGACCGAAGGGAACGCCCCGACCGGAGCTCTCGCTGCGCCCGGTGGCGGTCCGGCTCGGCGAGCTGCTGGGTCGGCCGGTGGCCTTCACCACCGACTGCGTGGGCCCCGAGGCCGAGCGGGCGGTGGCGGCGCTGCGGGACGGCGAGATGGTGCTGCTCGAGAACCTGCGCTTCCACCCGGAGGAGGAGAAGAACGACCCCGCCTTCGCCGAGGCGCTGGCGGGCCTGGCCGACGTCTACGTGAACGACGCCTTTGGCACCGCTCACCGGGCCCACGCCTCCACCGCCGGCATGGTGGCGCACGTGGGGCGCGCAGCGGCCGGAGACCTGCTGCGCGACGAGCTCCGACACCTCTCGGTGGTGCTCGACCCGAAGCGTCCGCTGCTCTGCGTGCTCGGAGGCGCCAAGGTCTCGGACAAGCTCGCGGTGCTGGAGGCGCTGGCGGGGCGCGCCGACGTGATCGCGATCGGTGGCGCCATGGCCTACACGTTCCTGCGTGCACAGGGCCAGCCGACGGGGGCCTCGCTGGTGGAGCCCGAGCGGGTGGAGGACGCACGGCGCGTGCTGGAGCGGGCGCGCAGCACCGGCCGGCGGTTGCTCCTGCCGAGCGATCACGTGGTGGCGCGCGAGCTCTCCGAGGGTGCCGAGACGCGGGTGGTGAAGAGCATCCCGGAGGGCTGGAAGGGCGCCGACATCGGCCCGGAGACGGCCGCCGCCTACGCCGCGGAGGCCGCCCGGGCCGCCACCATCTTCTGGAACGGTCCGATGGGCGTGTTCGAGATCCCGGCCTTTGCGCGCGGCACCGAGGCGCTTGCGCGCGCGGTGGCGGGCTCCTCCGCGGTGTCGGTGGTGGGCGGCGGCGACTCGCTCGCCGCGGTGAACCGGCTCGGCCTCGGGCCGCGCATCACCCACCTCTCGACGGGAGGCGGCGCATCGCTGGAGTACGTGCAGGGCCTGGTGCTCCCGGGCGTCGCCGCCCTGGAGCGCTGAATGCGCCGCCCCATCCTCGCGGCCAACTGGAAGATGCACAAGACCGTGGGCGAGGCCCTGGCCTTCGTGGAGGAGTTCCTGCCGCGGGTGCGCGATCTCGACGGGGTGGAGGTGGTGCTGGCCCCGCCCTTCACGGCGCTGGCCGCGGTGGGCGACGCGCTCGGCGGCTCGGCGGTGAAGCTCGCGGCGCAGAACGTCTGCGCGGAGCCGGAGGGCGCCTTCACCGGGGAGATCGCGCCGCGCATGCTGTCCGACGTGGGCTGCAGCTACGCAATCGTGGGTCATAGCGAACGGCGTCAGCTCTACGGCGAGACGGACGAGGCGGTGGCGCGCAAGGCCGAGGCCCTGTTCGCAACGGGCCTGCGGCCGATCGTCTGCATCGGAGAGACCCTGACGGAGCGCGACGCCGGGCGCACCTTCGAGGTGCTCGAGCGCCAGCTCACGGGGAGCCTGGCGCGGGTGCCGGAGGCGCGCGCGGAGGAGCTGGTGCTGGCCTACGAGCCGGTCTGGGCCATCGGCACCGGCCGCACCGCCACGCCGGAGACCGCGCAGGAGGTCCACGCCTTCGTGCGGGAGCGCCTCGGCAAGCGCTTCGGCGAGGCGGCGCGGCGCATCCGCATCCAGTACGGTGGGTCCGTGAAGCCCGACAACGTCTACGCGCTGATGGCGCAGCAAGACGTGGACGGCGCGCTGGTGGGGGGCGCGAGCCTCGATCCGGCGAGCTTCGCGCGCATCGTGCGCTTCGATCGGCCCGAGGAGAGCTCATGAGCCTGGTCGTGACCGTGCTGCACGTGATGGTCTGCGTCTTCCTGATCGTGGTGGTGCTGCTGCAGCGCGGAAAGGGCGCCGAGATCGGCGCCGTCTTCGGTGGCGGCGCGAGCAGCACCGTCTTCGGAAGCCGCGGAGCCGGGAGCTTCCTCACCAAGCTCACCACCGGCGCGGCGGTGGTCTTCATGGCCACGAGCCTGGTCCTCGCGATCCTTGGCCACGAGCGAAGCTCGGAGAGCCTGCTCGAGGGCGGCGCGCCCACGGCGCCCGCCCCGGCCGAGGCGCCCTCGCCCTTCGCGGTGCCGCCGTCGGCGCCCTCCGCTCCGGGCGCCGGAGCACCGAGCGCGCCTGCGGCGCCGAAGGCCGACGCCGCGCCCGATGCGCCACCCACCCCCGCGCAGCCGGCCGCGCCGGCGGAGCCGGGCGGCACCGCTCCCGCGCCGAAGGCGCCCTGACGCGCGGCCTTCCGCCGGCGTGACGCGTCCGGTATCCTCGGCCCGCGCCGATCCCGAGCGGCAGTGGCGGAATTGGTAGACGCACCAGCTTGAGGGGCTGGCGGGAGCAATCCCGTGGAGGTTCGAGTCCTCTCTGCCGCACCAGCGTCGGTCGGGTCGCTCGCGTTCCGGAGCGACCGTCGTCCCGAGCCTCAGATCTCCGCGAGGTCGCGCGTCATCCGAAGCAGGTAGTGGTCGGGGAAGTCGAGCTTGGTCCACAGGCCGGGCCGCTGCCCGGAGCTCCAGCGCAGACTCATCTCGTTCCAGAACCCGAGAACGGCGAAGCGACACACTCGGGGCATCACGCCATCGTCCCAGTACTCGAGCTGGAAGCGATCGGGGAACTCCGGATCCTTCACGATCTTCTTGGTGCCGAAGTTGAACATGCTGCTGTAGATCGTGCTCACCAGCGTGAGCTGCTGGCGGAAGAGCCGGGTCCGCGTCTCGCGGTCGATGGCGGGATCCCCGCTCGACGCCCCCTCCTTCCAGCGGTCCAGGTACTCGAGCTGCTGGTAGAGGCCGCTCTCGATCATGCGGCGCGCCGAGGCGGCGCCGCCGGCGACCGTGTACTGATCGTCGCCACCACCTTCCACGTCGCGCAGAAGCTCGCGGATCCGGCCGTAGACCTGGATCGAGTACCAGCTCGCCGGCTGGATCTTCGAGTCCAGGACGGCCATGCCCTCGCGCCCGAGGCGAAGCTCGAGCTCGGCGGCGCCGATCTTGCCCGACGCCTGGAGCCCACGGACGTGCTCGACGATGCCCGCGAAGACCGATCCCTTGATCCCCGGCTCGCCCATCGGCCCTCCGCCCTGCGAGGCTTCCCCGAGGACTGTTCGGCGAGCGGCAAGCCAGGCTGAAGGGCACGGCCGGGGTCGAGGGCCGGGGCGCGCACCTCGAGCCGGAGACGAGGCCGCGGAGCGCGAGAGCGAGAGTCTCGACCGGGCCGGCCTCAGACGATGGTCCAGCCCCCATCCACCGCCAGGACGTGGCCGGTGACATAGCTCGAGGCGTCGGAGGCCAGGAAGAGGAGCGGCCCCACGAGCTCCTCGTTGCGGCCGGGGCGGCCCATGGGATCGCGGCTCGCCACCCACTTCATCGAGCGATCGTCCGCGAACATGTCGGCGGTCATCTCGCTCGGAAACCAGCCCGGCGCGAGCGCGTTCACTCGCACGCTGCGCCGCGCCCATTGAGCCGCGAGCTCGCGCGTGAGGTTCACGACGCCGCCCTTCGCCGCGCAGTAGGCCGCCTGCTTCACCTGGCCCGAGCCCACCAGGCCGAGGACCGACGCCACGTTCACGATCGAGCCGCGGCGGGACTCGAGCATGACGCGACCGAAGCGCTGGGCGCAGAGGAAGACACCGATCAGGTTCACATCGACGGTGCGACGGAAGCCCTCGAGCGGCTCGTCCTCAGCCGGGACGATGTTCACGATGCCGGCGTTGTTGACGAGGACGTCCACGCGACCGAAACGCCCGAGCGTCGCCTGCACCAGCCGATCCACGTCGGGCTCGGCGCTGACGTCGCAGGGCACCGCCAGCGCCTCGGCTCCCTCGGCCGCGAGGCGCGCCGCCAGCGCCTCCA
>JAWOLJ010000101.1:0-2928 GCA_033853555.1 Myxococcota bacterium | reverse complement strand
CGCGGATCGCCAGGTTCACCGCGACGGGCTTGCGCGCGTTCACGATGTGACCGGCGCCCTCGATCACCTCGAGCTTCGTCCCGAGCGCCTTCGAGAGCGCGAGCCCCTCCGCGAAGGGCGTGATGCGATCCGCCGGGTCGTGGATCACGAGCGTCGGGCACTGGATGCGCGCGCAGAGCGCCCGTCCCTCGTCGCCGTTCGGCTTCCAGGCGAGCTGCGTCGCGGCGAGGGCCTCGGCGTCGGTCTCGAGCCCCCAGCCGAGGCCGTCCTCGATCGGCTTGGTGGAGTGGCGCTCGAAGCTGCCCTCGAAGAAGCCGTGGAGGAACGCGCGAAGGTGACGCGGATCGCGGCTCCAGGCCTCGGCGTTGAAGTGAGCGACGTGCGGGAGCACCTGGTCCGGCAGGCCGGTGCGACGCAGGAGCTCCGCCCGCGTACGCCAGGCTTCCTCGTGGGCCGGATCGAGCTGCGTGGCCGGCGCGATGAACACGATCGCGTCGACGCGATCGGGATGCTCTGCCGCGAAGAGGAGCGAGCGCTGTGCGCCCATGGAGAGCGTGACGATCGCCGCGCGCCGGGTGTCGGTCGCGTCCATCACCGCGCCGATGTCCCGGGCGTTCTCGATCTCCGAGTAGGCGGCCTCGCCGCGCGGGCGATCCGAGCGACCGTTGCCGCGCGGGTCGTAGACGACGACCCGGCCCTGGCGCGCGAAGTACGCGATCTGCGCCTTCCACACCCGGGAGTGGACGATGGCCCAGGGCGGCACGAAGAGGAGCGTCCTCTCGCCCTCGCCGTAGATCTCGTAGAAGAGCCGCACGCCGCCCTGCTCGGTGAAGCCCTGGCGCACGGGATGGACGGCGCGGCTCTGCTCGCCCGTCGGCTTCCAGTCCGTGATCGGCTGCGTCATCGGGTGGATCCTCCGGCGGGCCCGCGCGCCCGCTTCTTCGCGCTCCTCCTTGAGCGCGCCTTCTTCGCCTCCAGCGATTCCAGCCAGTGCTCGATCCAGTCGAGGAGCTCGGCGTGGCCCTCCTTCACGCCGAGCAGCCGCTCGAGCGCGTAGCCCTGCGCGAAGGTCATCACCAGGGCCACCACGGCGTGCGGCGGAAACGCGTCCGTGACACCGTACTCCTCGAGCGCGCGTCCGATCGCTTCGCTCAGCACCGCCCGCCACTCGCCTTCGACGCGCGCGATCCGCTCCCGGAGCTCCGGCCGGTTCCAGGCCATGGCCTCGAGCTCGAGCCAGATCTTCGAGTAGCCGGCCCGCAGGTCGTCCTCCTGGAAGCGCCAGGCGGTGCGCCACTTCTCGAGGAAGCTGCCCGGGCCGGCATACATCGCGCGCTGTCGCACGATCAGCCGCTCGGTGAAGCGCTCGAGCACCTGGACCAGCACCTCCTCCATCGAGCCGAAGTAGTAGTGGACGAGGCCGTTGTTCACGCCCGCTCGGGCCGCCAGCGCGCGGCTGGTGATCGCGGCGTAGCCGTGCTCGACGAGCAGCCGCTCCGCGGCGTCGAGCAGCGCCTCCGTCACGCGCTCGCGGGCCTCCGAGGCCCCGGCCGGAATCCTGCGCCGCGTCGCCGGTGTCACCGTCGCCTCCATCTCGTCGTGACCTACGAGCGCCGCCGGAGGCCCGGGAGGAGCTTCGGCACACGCCGGCGGTAGTCGCGATAGGCGTCGCCGTGGAGCTCCACGAGCGTGCGCTCCTCGACGACCAGCGCCACGAGAATGTATCCCGTCATGGCGGCGGCGAAGAGCAGATGCCCGCGGCTCATCGTGGGGGTGGCCCAGAAGGCGATCAAGAAGCCCAGCATCAGCGGGTGTCGCACCAGCCGGTAGAGGAAGCGCTCCCTGAAGACCGGCGGCCGGTAGACCCTGCCGGTGGCGAAGCGGAAGGTCTGGCGCAGGCCGAAGAGATCGAAGTGGTCGATCAGCCAGGTCGCGATCAGCGCCACGATCCAGCCGAGCGCGGCCAGGCCGAAGAGCGCGCCGGCCACGGGGCCGTGGACCTGCCAGACGATCTCCGGGAGGGGCCGCCACTGCCAGAAGAGCAGCCCGAGACACGCGCAAGTGGCGACCATGAAGGTGCTGCGCTCCGCCGGGAGCGGCACGAGGCGGGTCCACAGCCGCTTGAAGGCGGGTCGCGCCATCACGCTGTGCTGGATCCCGAAGAGCGCGATCAGCGCCAGGTTCACGGCGATGCCGGTGGCGGCCGGGTCCGGCGCCCCGTCGTCGATCGCCTTCGGAACGCCGAAGCCCGCGACGAAGCCGATCAGATACAGGAAGGCCGCGAGGAAGCCCGCGTAGGCGAAGAGCCCGTAGGCGAAGACGAGGGCGCGGCGCGCGAGCGGCGCGGCGGCCGACGGGGCGATGAGGGGGATCTGGCTGGTGGTCACGTCGGAGTCCTCCCGGGCGGCCAGCCGCCCATTGGTCATTTGACTTGGTCATATGACTAACTCAAGGGGCGGAGGGCTGTCAAGCGCCCCGGAGCCCGAGATCACGAGCCTTCGATCAGACGCTCGTCGAACTCGAAGGCCTCGGAAGTGCCGATCGCGAGCCGTGCGAAGTCCGGGTGCCGGGGATTCAACAGGAAGTTGTGCTCGCCGGGCACCACCGCGGACGGCACCTGGAGGAGGACGCTCTCGCCCGATTCGGCCCAGCGCGTGCCTAGGCTCCGTAGCTCCGAGGGGCCCGGGTGGTGACGCCACTCGGCCGGAAGGTCGCCGATCCGCAGCCTGCGCACGGGGAGGTCGTCCGGGATCTCGACACCGAAGCAGACGAAGTTCGGCGGAAGCCGGTTGCGATGCAGATGGACCAGCTGCTCCAGGGCCGCGAGGGCGCGGCTCTCCGAGCAGTAGACCACGGGGATTCCCGGATCGTGCCAGCGACCGCCGTAGCGCATCGCTCCCTCGCCGGTGAAGGCCGTGGCGGCGTGCT
>JAWOLJ010000100.1:0-23235 GCA_033853555.1 Myxococcota bacterium | reverse complement strand
GGCGCGCCCGTACCCCGCCGCCGCGCGCCCGCTCCGCGTGGGGGCGCGGCGGGGTCATCTGCAGGATGAGCCACGGGTTGCGCGTGAGCGCCCAGGTCTCGGGATCGAGCCGGCTCCAGAGGGCCTCGGCCGGGTAGGTGTAGACCCAGCGCAGATCGAGCGCGAGATCGGCGAGGCCGCGCAGCGGCTCGGGCAGCTTCGCGAGGAGCGGAGCGCTCACGCCGCGCGCCGCCGTGCCGACGAGGAGCCCCGAAGCGCGCCGGTCAAGGGGTTTCCTCCGCGCCAGAGCGGCGCCTGTGCCGAGTTTATCCCGTGCGCCCGTGTTGGGAAGTGAAGGCTAGCGGCCGAACAGGCCCTCGATTCCGCGACGCAGGCTCTCCTGCGCGCGATCGCGCGATGTCGGCTCGCCGACGGGAGCCGGCTCCGGCGCGGCGCGGCCGCTCGCCACGGCGAGCGCCTCGTCGCAGGACAGCAGGCGCGGCGTCTTCTGGCCGTCGAGGAGCGGGGCCAGCTCCCCGATGCGCTGGCGGAGCTGCTTGCTGCCGAAGGTCTCGGCCGCCGAGAGCGCGGTCGAGACCGCGTCGGGCTCGAAGCGCGGACGACCGAGGCTCCCCGCCACGCGGATGCGCACCACGCTCGCCTCGGCCGCCCCCGTGTGGGTGCGGGCCCAGAGCTGGAGGTCCGGCTTCTCGCGACCGAGATCGATCGTGCCGCTGCCGACGAGCCCGAGGCGCGGCGCATCCAGCAGGAGCACCCGCGAGGTGGCGATCCCGTCGCGCACGTCGAAGCGCGTGATGCCGCAGCGGAGGGGGATCCGATCCTCGCCGCCGAGAAGACGTCGCAGCACCTCCGCCGCCGCGGGACCCAGGCGGTCGAGCAGGCGCGAGTCGAGCGAGGCGTCGCGCGCGTGGAGCACGAGGCGGCCGCTCGCGTCGGCCGCGACGGCGCGCAACGTGTCGCCACTCCCGCGCAGGTCGAGCGAGAGGTCCGTCGGCCCGCGTTCCAGCGAATCTCCCGCGCCGAGGGCGCGCAGCAGGTCTCCGAGCGAGATCTGCTTCGCCTCGAGACGCAGCGCGGTGGTCTTCTGCGCCGCCGCGAGCGCAACGTCTCCATCGAGCCGCCCGCCCGCGAGCTCGGCGCCGACCGGCTGCAGGCTGAGCGTGCCGTCGCGCAGGCGCGCCGTGACGTCGACGCGCGAGAGGGTCGCGCCGCCGGCGGTCAGGCGCTCGACCCGCCAGCGCAGATCCGTGTCGGGGGCCCGGCGCAAGGCGTCGAAGGGAAGCGGCGCCTCCGGGATCAGGCGTCGCTCCTTCTTCTCCTTGCCGGCCCCCTTGTCCTCCGACGGCCGTCCGCTCCCCGACGTGGTCCGGAGCTTCGCCGGATCGAAGGCGTGCGAGCTCAGGTCGAGCGCCAGGGCCGGCCGCGCGCCGCGCAGGTCGGCGTCGATCTTCCCCGCCACGTCGCCTGCCGCGAGGCGCAGGCTGAGATCGTTCACCCGGTAGTGTCGCGGCTCGCGATCCGCCAGGTCGCCACTGAGCTCGAGCGGACCCGCCAGCGGGATCTCGCGCCCGAAGGCGCGGCCCACGCGCGCGAGATCACCCGAGTCCAGCTGGAACTGCAGCGAGATCCCGCGGCCGAGCAGGGGCTCGCGGAGCCCACCCTTCACGTGGGCGGAGAGCGCCTCGCCGAGCCGGAGCGTGAGATCCACGGGGTAGGGCTCGCCCGCGGCCGGCGTGAGCTTTTCGAGGGCGCCGACGCGACCCGCCAAGGAGAAGCGCACGTCGTTCACGGCGCCGGCGAGGTCGAGGCCGAGATCCAGGGGAGCGCCGGGGTCGTCGGTGGTGACGCGCAGGTGCTCGAGGGAGAGCCGGGCGTTCTGGCCGGTGCGCGCGTCGTGGTAGGAGACCTTGGCGTGGCGCACCAGGAGCTCCTCCAGGTGCGGCGTCGGCATGCCCCGCGACGGCTCGGGCCCGGCCGGGGCCCGCTGGCCTCCGGCCGGCTCCGGCGCGGCGGGCTTGCGCAGGTCGAGCTGCCAGTTGCCGCGGCCCTCGGCGTTGCGCTCCAGCAGGACGTCGGCGCCGTCGAGCTCCACCCGACGAACCACCAGGCGCCCGCGCAGCAGCGGCACCAGCGCGACACGGATCGCGAAGTCCTCCACCCGAATCATCTCGGGCCGCGAGCCCCACGGCGCGTTGGCGAAGGCCGCGCCCTTCACGCGCAGCGCGAGCTGGGGCAGGAGCCGCAGGCGGAGCGGGCCCTCCAGCACCAGCTCGCGGCCCGTCGACTGCTTCACCGCGGCCAGGATCTCGGGCTTGTAGCGGTTCACGTCGAAGGTCGCGAGCCAGACACCGAGGGCCACCACGAGCAGCGCCAGCAAGGCTGCCCCGATCTTCGCCATCCGACCGAAGCGCATGCCGGGCCCTCCGCTCCGAGCCTATCGCGTGTAGCCCCGGGGATGCGCCTGCATCCAGCGCCACACCGAGGCGATGATCGCCTCCGGATCCTTGTAACGCGCCTCCCAGCCCAGGACCTCGCGGGCGCGGCCGGGATCGGCCCAGAGCGCCACCGCGTCTCCGGCCCGGCGGGGCCCGTAGCGCACGGGGACCGCCCGTCCGGTCACGCGCTCGGCGGCGGCCACGATCTCGCGCACCGAGAAGCCCCGGCCGGTGCCGAGATTGCAGAAGAGCGCCTGGCCGGGCGCCAGGCGCCGCATCGCGGTCACGTGGGCCTCGGCGAGATCGTCCACGTGCACGTAGTCGCGCACGGTGGTGCCGTCCGCTGTCGGATAGTCGGTGCCGAAGAGCGTGAGCTCCGGCCGCCGACCCTGCACCGCCTGGAGCACGCTCGGGATCAGATGCGTTTCGGGATCGTGGTCCTCGCCGAGCGATCCGTCCATCGCGCAGCCGCAAGCGTTGAAGTAGCGCAGCGACGCAAAGGAGAACCCCGGGTCGGCGGCGACGAGATCGCGCAGCACCTCCTCCACCATCAGCTTGCTGCGCCCGTAGGGCGACACGGGCCGCTGAGGAGCGTCCTCGGTGATGGGTACGCGCTCGGGATCGCCATAGGTCGAGCAGCTGCTGCTGAAGACGAAGCGGCGCACGCCGGCCTCGCGCATCGCGGCCAGCACCCCGATCGTGGTGGCGACGTTGTTGTCGTAGTAGAGGAGGGGCTGCTGCATGCTCTCGCCGACGTAGGCGAAGGCCGCGAAGTGCATCACCACCTCGATCCCGTGCTCGCGCAGCGCACGGGTGAGCGCGGCCCGATCCGCCAGCTCGCCCCAGACCGCGGGCACGCCCAGGCTCTCCACGGGTGCGCGATGGCCGCGCGAGAGGTTGTCGTAGACCACCGCCGCGTGCCCCGTCTCGAGGAGACGCTTCACGGTGTGCGAGCCGATGTAGCCCGCGCCGCCCGCCACCAGGACCCGCATCAACGTTCCTCCCCGCCCGGCGGGACTCGCCGCGGCCCTCCTCGCGCGCGCCGCGCGCGGCGGAATCTTCGTCCGTCGCGACGCGCTCGGCCAGCGGCGGCTTGCCGGCCGCCTCCAAGTTGCCCACGCTGCCGGGGCCCGCGCCGCCCGCCGCGGAGAGGAGCCGCATGGCTGCCGAGCCGCCCGCATCGCACGCGCCCGTCGGTCGTCGCGGCCGGACGCCCGCGCGCGCTCTGCTCGCGCTGGCGCTGCTCGCACTCGCCGCGCCGCCGGCCGCTGCGGAAGAGAACGTCCCGCGGCGCGTGCTGCGGGCCGTCGGATCGGACGTGCTGGCGCCACTCGTCCAGCGCTGGGCCCATGCGCTCGAGTCCGCGCAGCCGGGGCTTCAGGTGGACGTGCTCGGCCCGGGATCGCAGGCCGCCCCGGCGGCGTTGGTGCGCGGCGAGGCGGAGCTCGGTCCCATGGGCCGGCCCATGACCCCGGACGAGCGCGCGGCCTTCGAGTCGCGCTTCGGCTATCCACCGACCGTGGTCCCGGTGGTGGTGGGCGCGCTCTTCGTGCTGGTCGCGAAGTCGAATCCGCTTCCGTCGCTGACGGTAAAGCAGCTCGATGCCATCTACTCGCGGGAGCGGAGCTGCGGCGCGGCCGCGCCGCTCGTGCACTGGAGCGAGCTCGGTGTGCCGCGCGCGCAGGGCGAAGATCGCATCGTGCCCTGCGGGCGAGACCGCCGCTCCGGCACCCGGGAGTTCTTCCGCTGGTACGGCCTGTGCCAGGGCGAGTTCGGAGACGACGTGCTGGAGCAGCCCGGAACGCGCTCGCTCGAGCGCGCCGTGGCCGAGGGCTTCTGCGGCATCGGCTACGCCGGGCTGCCGCCGGCGGAGCCCGACGTGCGCGCGGTGGCGCTGGCCGGCCACCCGGACGAAGAGCCGGTGGCGCCGACCCCGGATGCGATCGCCCACCGGCACTACCCGCTGGCCCAGGAACTCACCATCGTGCTCGACGTGCCCCCGGGTGGCCAGCCGGCGCCCGACGTCGCCGCCTTCCTGCGGCTCGCCCTCTCGCCGGAGGGACAGGCGATGGCCCACGAGTTCGATCTGCTGCCACTGCCGGAGGCGGAGCGCGCCGCCGAGGCCGCACGGCTGCGCTGAGGCCAGCGCCGCTACTGCGCCACCACCAGCACCACCGAGGTCTCCGCCTGCGCGATCAGCTCCTCCAGCGAGGCTCGATGACGCTCTGCGGTGTCGTCGAGGAGCGCGTCCTGGGGAAGGTTCCGGGAGAGGAAGCGCTGGACGCGCTCGGACTTGAGGGCGTAGTTCACGTTCTGCGGCACGAAGCCGGCCACCCGGCCGAGCACGCTCGGATCCAGCGTGCCCATCACCACGCCCACCACCTCCCCCTCGTCGTCGAGGAGCGGTCCGCCCGAGTTGCCGGGCTGGATCGGCACGTCGACCTGCGCGAAGCGCGGGTCGCCCTGCAGGCCCGAGAGCGCGTTCACGTGGCCGAAGGTGGCCTTGAGCTCGCGGCCCTGCAGCACCGGGACCGGGTAGCCGAGCGTCAGCACCTCCTCGCCCTTGGCGAGCCCGCTGGTGCGGCGAACGGGGAGGGGCCGCGCGATGGACTGCACCTCGAGGAGCGCGAGGTCGTCGCTCTCGTCGGTGGCGAGGACGCGCGCGTCGAGGAGGTCGTCGCCCACCAGCACCTGCACCTGCTGCGCGCCCTCCACCACGTGCATCGCCGTGAGGACGTGGCCGCTGCGCGTCACGAAGAAGCCCGTGCCGGTGCTCGCCTTGCGCGCGCTCGTCCCCTCGGCGTCACCGATCGGCGGCAGCGCGGGGCGATCGCGCAGGCTCTCCAGCGCATCGCCCACCACCAGGCCGTTGCCGACCGGACTCATGCCGTAGATCAGGTGGAAGCGCGCGCCGTCGGCGTCCTGCCCCACACCGTAGGCCTGCTCGCAGCGGCCCGAGGATTGCCAGGCGCCCGCCAGCGAGCGGCCGTCGCTGCAGCCGAGCGAGATTGCGCCGCGCACGCCCTCGCAGCTCCCGCTGCCCGGCCCGGTGCCCGGAGGCATCAGCACCATGCGCGACTGCCCGACGCAGCGAGCTCCGCTCACCTTGCTCTGGAGATCCACGAAGCCGAGGTGGAGCACGGGATCGAGCGTCAGCGTGCCGGCCAGCACCTCGCGGTAGTCGTCGAACCACACGGCGACGGGAATCGAGGAGGTCGCGGTCGGGGCGCCGGGAGCCGGCTTCGGCCCTTGGTGAGCCGCGACGCAGCCCGCCAGCGCGAAGGCCACCAGGAGGCGCGCGGCGATGCGAGGCGCGGAGTGCATGCGGCTTCCTCCCTTCGCGGGGCATCATAGCGACCCGGCGGGCGGGGGCCGGGCCGCCCCGGCCCGTCCGCGGGCGGAGGGCCGGATGCGCGTGCGGATGCGCTACGAGGGCCGGGTGCAGGGAGTGGGCTTTCGCGCCACCGCGCGCGCCGTGGCCGCCGAGCACGCGGTCTCGGGCTTCGTGCGCAACGAGCCCGACGGGAGCGTCCTCCTCGAGCTCCAGGGTGCGCCAGAGGAGGTGGAGGCCTGTCTCGCCGGGATCGCGCGCCGGATGGCGCGGCGCATCGTGCGCTGCGATCGCGCGCCTTGCTCCGAGCGCAGCGAGGAGCATGGCTTCCGCATCGAGTACTGAGACGCCTGCGCGGCGCGAGCGGACCCCGCGCCGCTCAGCTCGAGACGGGCTCGAGCTGGGGAGCCGCGGCGGAGCGTCGCGGGTCGAGATGGAAGCCGTGGGCGCTCGCCGCGAAGCCCGCCTCCAGGAGATGCCACGCCAAAGGGTGTCGCTCGGCGGCGAGGCCGTCGATCTCCTCCAGCAGGAGGCCCGCACGGCCGGCGGCATGCGCCTCGGCGGCGAGCGCACGCGCGAGCGCGCTCGCCACCCGGGCGCGCTCGGCCTCGTCCGCGGGGAGCCACACCGTGAGGGCGCGGCCGCCCCGTGCGAGCCAGCCCGCCGGCACGCCGTCCACCAGCACCGCCCGTGCCCCCACGCTGCGGCTGGGGGGGCGTGCCGCCGGGCCCGAAGGCGGAGGCCAGCGCAGGAGCGTGCCGAACGGATTCGCGGGATCGGCGGCGGCCAGCACCACGGTGTCCGGCGTCTCCGCGGGCCGGCGCAGGGCGCGCAGGCGCTCCAGCACGGCCGGTAGCGCGAACTGGAGCGCGGTCACCCCCGCCACGAAGTGACCGCGACGCACCCGACCGCGCTCCTCGAGGCGCTGGAGCACCGGGTACACCGCCGAGAATCCGCCGGAGACGCCCTCCGAGGCCGTAGCCTCGCGCGTCACCACACCGTGTCGGCGGAGGAGCTGCTCCGCCAACGCGGCGCTCCACTCGGTCGGCGTGGCCGCCGTCGCGACCCGCTCGCGCACCAGCGACCAGCGACCGACGGCGGCCGGCGAGAGCGTGCGGCGAGAGCGGAAGCCCGCGACGACCGGCCGTCCGCCCCGTCGCTCGCGACGCCCACGTCCCGGCGCCGGCGCCAGGAATCCCCGCAGCGCGGCGAAGCCGTCGTTGGTGACGAGGCCGCGCCACACCAGGCTCCAGAGCGCCCGAAGCGTCTCGCCCGGGAATCCGCCGCCCGACGCCTGGTGGAGCGCGTCGAAGAAGGCAGCGCCGCCCGCCGCGAGCGCGGCCAGGAGCTGCCCCTCCCGCGGTCCGAGGGAGGCCTGGTCGCGAGGTCGCCAGAGCCGCGGTAGCGCGTCGCTCAAGAAGAGCGCGACCCGTCCATCGCGTTCCCCGAGCGCCTCGAGGCCGAGCCACGCCACCTCGCCGGCGGCCGCCAGGGCATCGAGATCCGCCGGTGTGTAACCCTCGATGCGCGCGGGGAGGATTTCGCTCTCGAGCAGCGAGGCCGGAAGCGGTGCGCCCTGGAGACGCTCGATCGCGTCGAGGAGCGCGTCCGGCCCGCGCCGCCGCTCCAGCAGCCCGTGCCAGCGCACGAGGAAGCGGCCGAGGGTCGCGGGCTCGACGGGCTCGGCCTCGCGGCGGAGCCGCGCCAGCGAGCGGCGGCGCAGCGTGCGCAGCACCTCGGGGTCGCAGAGCTCGCGCCCGGTGCCACCGGGACGGAAGGCCCCCTCCAGCAGCCGTCCGGACTCGACCAGCCGGGCGAGTGCCGCGTCGAGGGCCGCCCGGGGCGGCGCATAGCGGCGCACCAGCTCGGCGGGAGCGAAGGGCCCGTGGGTGCGGGCGTGACGCAGCACGAGGTCTCCCAGCGGGTCCGCCACCGGCGGGAGGAGCGCCGGCGGCAGCTCCGCCGGCAGCGAGAGCGCGAGGGCATCGCGGTAGCGGCTCGCATGCTCCACCGCGAGCCAGCGCGACGTGCCCGCGATCTCGAGGCGGAGGATCCTTCCCGCCGCCGCGAGCGCGCCGAGGGTCGCGCGCAGATCCGCGAGCTCGCATCGCTCCGCGAGCGCCTCGGGGTCGAGATCGCCGAGGCGGAGCAGGAGGTCGTGGAGGGCGTCCGGGCTGCGAGCGCGCAGCGCAGGCTCGCGCCGCTGCAGCTCGCGCTCCACGGCCTCGAGCACCGAGGCGTCCAGCAGCTCGCGCAGCTCCGCCTCGCCCAGGAGCTCGCGGAGCTGCGCCGCGTCGATCGCCAGCGCCTGGGCGCGGCGCTCGGCGCGGGGTGCGTCGCCGTCGTAGAGATACTGGGCCATGAAGCCGAACAGGATGGCCGAGGCGAAGGGCGAGGGAGCCGGGGGATCCGCCGTCACCACCTGGATCTCGCCGCGCGCGACGCCCCCCAGCACCTCTCGCAGCGCCGGGAGGTCGAAGACCTCGCTCAGGCACTCCCGCGTGGTCTCGAGCAGGATCGGGAACGAGGGGAAGCGCGCGGCCACCGAGAGCAGATCCTGCGCGCGCTTGCGCTGCTGCCAGAGCGGCGTCCGCCGCCCGGGATGGCGCCGCGGGAGGAGGAGCGCCCGCGCGGCGTTCTCGCGGAAGCGCGCGGCGAAGAGCGCCGTCCCGCCGAGCTGCTGCAGGAGCAGGCGCTCCACGGCCTCGACCGGCGGGAGCAGGAGCTCGGGCTCGGGCGGAGCCTCGGATTCGGGGAAGCGCAGCACGAAGCCGTCGTCGGTCCAGGTGGCATCCAGCTCGAGGTCGCGTTGCTCGCGCACGTGGGCCACCGCGGCCAGGGCCCAGGCGGCGAGCACGCGGCCGCCGAGGGGCGAGAGCACGCAGATCCGCCAATCGCCGAGATCGTCCCGGCCGCGTTCGATCACCACCGTGCGATCGTCGGGTACGCAGCCGATGGCCGTCTCCTCGTCCGCCAGGTAGCGGAGCAGGTTCTCCGCGGCGCGAGGCTCGAGGGCGTGGGCACGGAGCAGCCGCTCGCGCGCGGCCGAGCGCGGGAGCGCGCGGACCGCGCGCACGAAGGCCCCGATGCGCCGCCCGAGCTCGACGGGCCGCCGCGCGGCATCCCCGTGCCAGAAGGGCATGCGGCCGGGCTCTCCCGGCGCAGGCGACACCAGGACCCGATCGTGCGTGATCTCCTCGATCCGCCAGGTGGAGGCGCCGAGCAGGAAGGTGTCCCCGACGGCGCTCTCGAAGACCATCTCCTCGTCGAGCTCTCCCACCCGGGCGCGGCCCCGCTCGCCGCCGGCCAGGAAGACCCCGTAGAGCCCGCGATCCGGGATGGTACCGGCGTTCGTGATGGCCACGCGCAGGGCGCCCTCCCGCGCGGTGAGCGTCCCGCGCCTGCGATCCCAGGTGACGCGCGGCCGCAGGGTCGCAAAGTCGTCCGACTCGTAGCGCCCGGAGAGCAGATCGAGCACCGCCTCGAGCGCGGCACGCGGGAGCGAGGCGAACGGGCTGGCCCGACGCACCAGTGCGTGGAGCTCCTCCACCCGCCAGGGCTCGAGCGCCACCATGGCGACGACCTGCTGCGCGAGGACGTCGAGGGGATTGCGGGGCGGGCGAACCGGCTCGACCGCTCCCTCCTGCATGCCCTCGGCCAGCGCGGCGCAGGCCAGGAGGTCCCCGCGGTACTTGGGGAAGAAGACCGCCCGGCTCGGCGCGTCCACCTGGTGGCCGGCGCGGCCCACGCGCTGGAGCCCGCTCGCGACCGAGGGGGGCGCCTCGATCTGCACCACCAGGTCGATCGCTCCCATGTCGATCCCGAGCTCGAGGGAGGAAGTCGCGACCAGCGCGCGCACCAGGCCGCGCTTCAGCCGCTCTTCGATCTCGAGGCGTTGCTCGCGCGCGACCGAGCCGTGGTGCGCGTGGGCGAGGGTCTCGCCGGCGAGGTCGTTCAGCGCCGCGGCCAGCCGCTCGGCCAGGCGGCGGCTGTTCACGAAGATCAGGGTCGAGCGATGGGCGCGCACGAGCTCGAGAAGACGCGGATGGATCGCGCCCCAGATCGAGACGGGCGCGGCGGCGAGGGCGCCGTCCGTCGTCGCGGTCGGCTCCGGAGCGGGCAGGGCCGCCAGATCCTCCACCGGGACCTCGATCCGCAGCTCGAGCGGTTTGCGCGCGCCCACGTCCACGATCGTCACGGGGCGAGGGCGCAGCGCCCGCTCGGGAGCGGAGAGCGCGTCGGCGAGGGGGAGCCCCGCGGCCTCGAGCGCCGTGGCGGCGGGCGCGTCCTCGCTGGCCACGCCCCCGAGGAAGCGCGCCACCTCCTCCGCGGGCCGCGCCGTGGCGGACAGGCCGATCCGCTGCAGCGGCCGACCGCAGAGCGCCTCGAGGCGCTCCAGCGAGAGGGCCAGGTGCGCGCCGCGCTTGGTGGGCGCGAGCGCATGGATCTCGTCCACGATCACCGTGTCGACGCCGCGCAGGGCCTCGCGGGCGCGGGAGGTCAGCACCAGGTAGAGCGACTCCGGGGTGGTGATCAGGAGGTCGGCCGGCGCGCGCCGGAAGCGCGCCCGCTCGCTGGCCGGGGTGTCCCCGGTGCGCACCGCGATCGCGGGCCGCACCAAGCTGTCACCGCGGCGTGTTGCCGCCGTCGCGATTCCGGCGAGGGGAAGGCGGAGGTTTCTCTCCACGTCCACCGCCAGGGCCTTGAGCGGCGAGACGTACACCACGCGGCAACGCGCGTCACGAGGCGCCGGCGGTCCGAACATCAGCCGGTCGAGACAGACCAGGAAGGCCGCGAGCGTCTTCCCGCTCCCGGTCGGGGCGAGGAGCAGCGTTGACTCGCCGCGGGCGATCGCCGGCCAGGCCTTGCGCTGCGCGGCCGTGGGCGCGGAGAAGGCGCTCGTGAACCACTCGCGCACGGCGGGGTGGAAGGACGCCAGGGCCGAGGAGCGGGAGGGCATCGCCCGGAGGGTAGACCGGCCTCGGAGCGCCGGCGCGAGCGCGGGAGTCGCGGCGGGCGAGAGCCGGGGCCGCGTGCTATCCGAGGCGCGCCGGCCGCGCGGTCAGCGTGGCGCCGCAGCCGCCGGCGAGGAGCGCGGGTGACGGAGCGGGCGGCGGCACGGGCCAGGCGAGGCGCGGTAGCTCCGTGGGTCCCCTACCTCGTGCCGTATGGCGTCTTCCTCCTGATCAACGAGATCCAGGCCCGCCCGATCGGCCGCGACTCGCTCCTGCTCTGGGTGCTGCGCGTCGTGGTGCCGCTCGGCCTCCTCCTCTACTACCTGCGGCGCGGCGCCTTCCCCGAGCTGCGGAGCTTCCGGCCGACCCTCGCGGGCGTCGCGAGCGACGTCCTGGTGGGGCTCGCCGTGACACTCCTCTGGGTTACGCCCTACGTCCTCGGAGGACTCGCGGGCCCCGCGCCGGGCCACGCCTTCGATCCCGATCGGCTCGGCCCCGGGCTGCGCGAGCTCGTGCTGGGGCTTCGGCTCGCGGGCTTCGCGGGTGTCACGCCCTTCGTGGAGGAGCTCTTCGTCCGGAGCTTCCTGGTCCGCGCCAGCGAGCTGGCCTCGGTCTCCGGGCTCCGGCTCGAGATCGACGAGCGGCGCGACTGGCGCGAGATCCCGATCGGCGTCTTCACCCGCTGGAGCTTCCTGATCACGCTGCTCTACTTCACGCTCAGCCACAGCCCCTGGGAGTGGCCCGTCGCGGCCGCGACCGGCGCCGTCTACAACCTCTGGCTGATGCGCCGGCGCGAGATCGGAGCGCTCGTCGTGACCCACGCCGTGACCAACGCCTCGCTCTTCGCGCTGGTGGTGCTCGGCTCGGGCCACCTGCCGGGGCCGGGGGGTGTGCCGCTCGTGCTCTGGTACTTCCTGTAGCCGCGACGGCGACGACCGCTCCCCGCCGAGCGGCTCAGCGCGGCGCCGCTGCGAAGCGGCCCACGAAGTCCGCGTCGAGCCGTGCCTTCCAGCGCCGCACCCAGGAGCCCGAGACCGCGAGCCCCCACTTCGTGGCGAGCGCGCGGCCGTCGCCGAGGTTCAGGATGGCGAGGAAGTCGCGCTGCGGGCGATAGGCTCGGAGCGCGCCGCCGGCGAGGGCGGCGCGCAGGTTCTGCGCGAGCACGGGTCCCTCGCGCACGGCGTGGACCCCCGACTTCGCGACGCCGGCGCCCGGGAGCGAGGCCGCGTCGCCGGCGGCGAAGAGCCCGGGGCAGCCCTCCACCTGGAGGCTCGCCGCGACGCGCACGAAGCCCCGCGCGTCCCGGGGGAGGCGCGAGTCGAGGAGGAGCCGCGGCGGCGCCGCTCCGGCGGCCCAGAGCAAGAGATCGAAGGGCAAGGCCTCGCCGCCTTCCAGCAGGAGCCGGCCGGGCTCGGCCGCCTCGACGCCCACGCCGAGCCGGAGCTGGAGGCCGCGCGCGCGTGCGAGCTCGCCGACGCGCCGGCCGACCCGCGGCGCGCGCTCCGGCAGCAATCGTCCGGCGCGCTCCACGACCGTCACCACTGCGTGTCGGGCCTCGCGCGAGATCCGTGCCGCCAGCGCGAAGGCCAGCTCGACGCCTCCCGCGCCGCCGCCCACCACCGTGCAGCGCAGGGGCTCCGCGCGGGCGAGCGCCGCGGCCAGGCCCTGCGCGAGTCGCTCCAGGAACCCCGCGAGCGGCCGCGTGGCCAGGGCCCGCTCCGCCACGCCGGGGAGCTCGAGCCCCGCTACGCCGGAGCCGACGTCGAGGGAGGCCACGTCGTAGGGCAGGGGCTCGCCGGCGGCGAGCTCGACCCGATGCTCCCGCGTGTCGACGCGGGTCGCCGCGCTCGTCACGAGGCGCGCGCCCGCGCGAGCGGCAAGCCGCGCGAGATCGATCTCGAGCGCCTCCGCCGGGAGCTCGCCGGCCACCACCGCCGGGAGCATCCCGGAGTAGCGCGCGAGCGGCGAGTCGCTGACCAGCGTGAGTCGCGCGCCGTCCAGCGGGCGTTCGGCGAGGGACTCGAGCACGAGCAGATGGGCATGGCCGCCGCCCACCAGGACCAGGTCGCGCATGCGGGGAAGGGTGGCAGAGCCGCTGCGCTGCGGCAGCGTGGCGGGCGCGGCCCGGCGGTGTCCGCCGCCGGTGCCTAGTAGGCGGTACCGGCGTGACCCTGGCGCACCCGGCGCGCGAGGTCGGTCACGGCCTCGAGCTCCGCGCGCACGGCCGCGCGCTCGCCCCGCTGGCAGGCGCGCTCGAGGGCGAGCGCGCCCTGCCGCAGCGGATCGAAGCCCAGGACCTCGGCCTCGTGGGCGCACGCGGCGGCCAGCGCTCCGAGCTCCTTCAGCTCTCCCGCGAGCTCGAGGTCCTGCAGCGTGTCGACGCGCTCGCCGAGACCCAGCACGAAGCGGTCGATCCGCTCGCGCTGCGCCGGATCGTCCGCAAAGCGCGACCGGATGGGGTGGCTCTCCGGGGCGAACTCCATTGCGCCCGTATCGGAAGCCGCCTCCGCGAACTGAACCGCTGGCGCTCGCCAGCCGCGCTCAGCGCGGCGCCAGCAGGACCAGCGGGAAGCGGAAGACGGTGCCATCCCGCGCCTTCAGCTCGAGGATGCGCAGCGGCCGGCCTTCGAAGTCCGCGAGCACTCGCGCCGCATCGCTGCCGCGCTCCACCAGGCGGAGCGTCGCCTCTCCGCCCGCGAAGTCCACATCGTGCGGCTCCCCCGTCCCATCCCACGCCGAGACGCGCAGGCGGCCGCTCCGCACCTGGAACACGAAGCCGCCGTGCTGGCGCAGCTCCTGCTCGAAGTCGTGGTTCGCGGTGTCGGGCCTCGAGCGACCCGGAAGGGCCACCTCGAGCTCTCCGCCGAGGTCCGGCTGATCGCCGCCCGCGTCGCCGAGACAGCGCGTCACGTGGTGGTTCTCCACCTCCGCGAAGTGGATGCGATCCACCGGCGGATAGGAGTCGGGCGCGCCCGGCGCGATCAGCAGCGAGCGCATCACGCGTCGCGGGGAGCCGTCGATGTCGCAGACCAGCGGCGCGCCGTAGCGGCCGCGCGCCCAGGCGAGGGCGAGATCGTTCAGATCGGGATCCGATCCCGGCGAGCGGATCTGGGCGGAGGCGGCCGCCGCGGCGAGCGCGAGGGCGAGGAAGCCCGAGGCGAATCGCCGCGCCGCGCGGCCCGTCGCAATGGAGTGTCGCTTCACGGGCGCCGCCCGGCCCGCCGCCGCTCGGTGGCGTGCACCGCGGCCTCCTGCTCGGGGTTCTGGATCGCGAGCCGGCGGGCGCGGAGCTCGGCGATCGCCGTCGCCGGAGCGAGCCCGCGATGCACCAGGTAGCTCGCCGCCATCGCGCCGGTGCGTCCGATGCCGGCCAGGCAGTGGGCCACCACCCGCTCGCGCCGCGCGAGCGCCGCATCCACCAGGGCGCAGAAGCGGTCCACCTGCTCCGGGGTCGGGGCGTCCAGCGCCTCGATCGGGATCTCCTCCACGCGGAAGCGGTGGGCGACGCTCGGTGGAAGCGTCTCCTCGGTTAGGTTCACGATCGTCTCCACGCCGAGGTCCGCCAGGCGCGCGAGATCCTCGTCGAGCGGGCGGTGCAGGCCCGGACGCGCCATCGCCGCGAGGCCCCCGCCGTCCGGCTCGGGCCCGACGACCCAGCCGAAGTTCACCGCCCGCGCCCAGGCCTCGAGATCCGATCGCTCCGGCACGGCGCGCAGCCTACCACGCCTCGCCGCGCCGCCCATTCGAGGGCATTTGACAGCGCCGCCCGAGGCGCGCACCGTCGCGGCATGCGCTGCTTCGCCTGCGACGAGGAGGTGGTGGTCCGCGCCGCGGAGCGCGTGGGCTTCCGGGACACCTGCCCGCGCTGTGGCGCCGATCTCCATGTCTGCCGCAACTGCGCCCACCACGATCCCGCGGCCCACAACCAGTGCCGCGAGCCGAGCGCCGAGTGGGTGGCCGAGCGCGAGCGCGCGAACCGCTGCGAGTGGTTTGCGCCGGGGGCGCGAGCCGGGGCCGGCGCCGCTCGCAGCGCGGGGAGCGCCCGCGCGGCGCTCGACTCGCTCTTCAAGAAGCGCTGAGGGGATCGCGCGGCCACCGCGCCGCGCTTCGCGAGTTCCTCGGCGCGGACGCCGCGGATCCCGCGTCGTTGCCGCGCCGCTTCAGTCCGCGGTCGGCCGCTCCGATGCAGGAGACGTGGCCGACATTCGCGCCAGGGACACCTGGACCGTCTTCAAGATCATGGGCGAGTTCGTGGAGGGCTTCGAGACCCTGCGCCCGGTCTGGCCGGCGGTCTCGATCTTCGGCAGCGCCCGGATCAAGCCCGAGCACCGCTACTACGCCGAGGCGGTGCGGGTGGCGGAGGCGCTCTCCAACGCGGGCTTCTCCATCATCACCGGGGGCGGGGGCGGCATCATGGAGGCCGCCAACCGAGGCGCCCGGGCGGGGCGGGGTCGCTCCATCGGCCTCAACATCAAGCTTCCCCACGAGCAGGCGGCCAACCCCTATGCGGACCTCGTGGTCCACTTCGACTACTTCTTCGCCCGCAAGGTGATGTTCGTGAAGTATGCCTGTGGATTCGTTGGGCTTCCGGGCGGCTTCGGGACGCTTGACGAGATCTTCGAGGCGCTGACGCTCAAGCAGACCCACAAGATCCACGACTTCCCGGTGGTGCTGGTGGGCCGCGAGTACTGGGCGGAGCTGATCGCGTGGATCCAGGGCCGGATGCTGAAGGAGGAAATGGTCTCGAAGGACGATTTGGCCCTCTTCCACGTGACCGATTCGGCCGATGAGGTCGTGGAGATCATCCGGCGGGACTACCGGGCGCGGCAGCGCCGGCGGGGCCCGCGGGGAGGCAACGGACACGCGACCCCCTGAGCCGGGAGAAGCGAAATTCTCCTGACACAAACGGGGGGCTGGCAACCACTTCCCTGAGTGGAGGGGTGGGGCCGGGTGCAGGCGTCACGGGGTGCGCGCCGGGCCCGGGGCACGGAGTCCGTCCCAAGGCTCCTCCGGAGGGCTGTCGAATGATGCGGTCGTCGAGCGGAACGAGGGAATTGCAGAGCCAGTTGCGCGGGCGCTGCGGGCTCGCTGCGCTGCTCTCGGCGCTGCTGGTGCTGTTGTTGGCCGCGCCGGCCGGAGCGACGCTCGTGCAGGTCACGAGCCGTGCGGCCCTCGGCGGAAACGACCTGATCGACTGGTCCCAGCTCGGCCCGGACTTCACCTCCATCCCGAGCCCGACCACGGTCCTCTCCAACAGCAGCCTCTCGGTGACCGCCCAGCGCACGGGCGCCAACGCCCAGCGCCGCACCCAGAGCGGCGCCTCCAGCTCGTGGGACGGCAACTTCACGCCGGGCGACGCCGTGTACTGGTCGCAGAGCGCGCCGGACCTGGAGCTCGACTTCGCGACCCCGGTCGCGGGGGTGGGCGCTCAGCTCCAGGCCCTGGGCCCCGGCAACTCGTACGGCCCGTTCACCGGGCAGATCGACGTCTACGACGCCTCGAACAATCTGCTGGGGACGTTCACGCTCGCCGGGAGCTCGAACGGCAACGCGGACGGCTCGGCGATCTTCCTCGGGGTGACGAGCAGCGCGGCCGACATCGCCAAGGTGGTCTTCTCGGCCCCGGGCTCATCCTCCCTGGGCGTGAACCAGGTGAGCCTCCTGACCGTGGTTCCCGAGCCCGCCTCGCTCGGGCTCCTCGTGGCCGGCCTGGCCGGTCTCGTGGCCCTCGGGCGCCGGCGGTCCTAGCCGCCGCGAACCGGCAGCTCTTGCGCTGAAGCCCCAGGCGGGCCATCGCTTCCTTCGGACGCGACGGCCCGAGGGGCGCTTGTGTCCCACGTCACGGCCCGACCCCCCAAGGCCACCCACCGCCGAAGATGGGGGCGCCCGACGACTGTCGCCCCATGCCCTCGTAGGGCCGCCCCTCCGTCGATACCCTGACCCTGCCCGGGTCGAGAGCGGCGGGACGGGTCGGGAAGGTACGAGAGGACGGCCGGAGCGCGGCCTGGGGCCGCCCAGGACGGGGAGGTCGAGACAGCGTGACGATCGATCGCCCGGCCGGCTGCCCTGCCTGCGGCGGCTCGCAGCTCGAGCCCTTCCTCGAGGTCGAGGGCCTTCCGGTCCACGTGGGCGTGGTCTGGGAGAGCGCGGAGGCCGCGCGGGCCTGCCCGAAGGGCCGGATGGCGCTGGCCCTGTGTCGGCGCTGCGGCTTCATCACGAACCTCGACTTCGATCCGGCCCTGGTGGACTACGGCCGCCGCTACGACAACGCGCTCCACTTCTCTCCCTTCTTCCAGAAGTACGAGCGCGAGCTCGCGGAGCGGCTGATCACGCGCTACGCGCTGCGCGGGAAGCACGTGCTCGAGCTCGGCTGCGGTGGCGGACACTTCCTGGGCCTTCTCTGCACGCTGGCCGACGCCACGGGGACGGGCTTCGATCCGAGCCACGAGCCCGAGCGAGCCGACCCTGCGCTCGCCGGCCGGGCCGCAGTGCGGCGGGAGATCTACTCCGAGCGGCACCGCGACGTGCCGGCGGATCTCGTCTGCTGCCGCCACGTGCTGGAGCATCTCCCCGAGCCGCGTGCGCTCCTCGCCACGCTGCACCGCACCCTGGCGGGCCGTCCCGACACCGTCCTCTATTTCGAGGTGCCGTGCGCCTACCTGATCCTGCGTGACGGCTCGATCTGGGATCTCATGTACGAGCACTGCGGCTACTACGTGCCGGCCTCGCTGTCCGAGCTCTTCGGGAGCTCGGGCTTCGAGGTGCTGCACGCGGCCGAGGCCTACGAGGGACAGTTCGTGGGAATCGAGGCGCGGCCCGCCCGCGCGGGTCGGCCGCCGGCGGCATCGCCGCCCGACACGGCCGAGCTCTCGCGCCTCGCCGCCTCCTTCTCCGAGCGCTTCCGCCGCACCCGCGCCACCTGGCAGGAGCGCCTGGCGAAGCTTCGGGCCGAGGGCCGGCGGACCGTGGTCTGGGGCGCCGGCGGCAAGACGGTCGGCTTCATGAGCCTCCTCGGCGTCGGCGACGCGATCGAGGCGGTGGTGGACGTGAACCCCGGAAAGCAGGGGAGCCATCTCGCCGGAAGCGGCCAGCCGATCCTGGCTCCCGCGGCCCTGCGCGAGCGCCGCCCCGACGTGGTGATCGTGATGAACCCGGTCTACCGGCGCGAGATCGCGGAGCGCCTCGCGGGCCTCGGCCTCGCGCCCGAGCTGCTCACGGCCTGACCCGCCCGGCCCCCCGGGCGAGCGAGAGGAGAAGAGCACGATGGATCCTTCCGACGAGGTCGCGGGCGTCGTCTGCCGCTTCTGCCGCGCGCCGCTGCGCCACACCTTCGTGGACCTCGGGATGTCGCCGCTCTGCGAGAGCTTCCTCCCGGCGGATCGGCTGAACGCCATGGAGCCCTTCTACCCGCTCCACGTCCGGGTCTGCGAGCGCTGCTTCCTGGTGCAGCTCCAGGAGTACGTGAGCCCCGAGCACATCTTCACGGAATACGCCTACTTCTCCTCCTACTCGAGCGCCTGGCTGGAGCACGCCAAGAGCTACAGCGAGGGGATCGCGAAGCGGCTCGGGCTCGGCTCCCAGAGCCTGGTGATGGAGCTCGCGAGCAACGACGGCTATCTCCTGCAGTGGTTCGTGAAGCAGGGGATCCCGGTGCTCGGCATCGAGCCTGCGGCCAACGTGGCGCGGGTGGCGATCGAGAAGGGCGTGCCCACCCGCGTCGAGTTCTTCGGGCGCGAGGCCGCCGCACGGCTGGTGGAAGAGGGGATCCAGGCCGACCTGATCGTCGGGAACAACGTGCTGGCGCAGGTGCCGGATCTGAACTCCTTCGTGGCGGGGATGAAGATCGCGCTCAAGCCGGGAGGCACGATCACCCTCGAGTTCCCCCACCTGATGCGTCTGATGCAGGAGAACCAGTTCGACACCATCTACCACGAGCACTTCTCCTACTTCTCGCTCCTCACCACCGAGAAGATCCTGGAGGCCCACGGGCTCGAGGTCTACGACGTGGAGGAGCTCTGGACGCACGGCGGGTCGCTCCGGATCTACGCCCGGCACGCGGGCGGCCCGGGAGCGGGGGCCAGCGAGCGGCTCACGGCGCTGCGCCGGCGAGAGGCCGCGGCGGGCTTCGACCGGATCGAGACCTACTCGGGGTTCGAGGAGCAGGTGCGCGAGACCAAGCGCAAGCTCCTCGATTTCCTGATCCGCGCCAAGCGCGAGGGCAAGCGGATCGCCGGCTACGGCGCGCCGGGGAAGGGCAATACGTTGCTCAACTACTGCGGCATCCGCACCGACTTCCTCGACTACACCGTGGATCGCAATCCCTACAAGCACGGCCGCTTCCTGCCGGGGACCCACATCCCGATCTTCCCGCCGGAGAGGATCGCGGAGACCCGGCCGGACTACGTGCTGATCCTGCCCTGGAATCTGAAGGACGAGATCGTGCGCCAGCTCGCCTACGTCCGGGAGTGGGGCGCGCGCTTCGTGGTGCCGATTCCCGAGGTCACGGTCCTCGGCTGAGCGGGAAGCGGGAGGCAGTGCGATGAAGGTGGTGCTCTTCTGCGGAGGCCAGGGCATGCGGCTGCGGGAGTACTCCGAGCAGATCCCGAAGCCCATGGTGCCGATCGGCTACCGGCCGATCCTCTGGCACGTGATGAAGTACTACGCCCACTACGGGCACAAGGACTTCATCCTCTGCCTCGGCTACCGGGCCGACGCCATCAAGAACTACTTCCTGAACTACGACGAGTGCCTGTCCAACGACTTCGTGCTCTCGGAGGGCGGGCGGCAGCGCGATCTGCTGAGCAGCGACATCCACGACTGGCGCATCACCTTCGTCGACACCGGTATGAACGCCAACATCGGCGAGCGGCTCAAGGCCGTGGAGCCCCACCTGGCCGGCGAGGAGACCTTCCTCGCGAACTACAGCGACGGCCTCACCGACTGCCCCCTGCCCGAGATGATCGACGAGCTCAAGGCCCAGGAGGCGGTCGCGAGCTTCCTCTGCGTGCGGCCGAACCAGACCTTCCACGTGGTGGGCATCGGCGACGGGAACCGCGTCACCGCGATCTCCGACGTCCGCATGTCCGACGTGCGCATCAACGGCGGCTACTTCGTGCTGCGGCGCGAGATCTTCGATTACATGCGGGCGGGCGACGAGCTCGTGATCCAGCCCTTCCAGCGTCTGGTCGAGAAGGGGAAGCTGCTGGCGCATCCCTACGACGGCTTCTGGATGAGCATGGACACCTTCAAGGACAAGCAGATGCTGGACGACATGTACGCGCGCGGCGACGCACCCTGGGAGGTGTGGAAGACCGGGGGCCGGCGCTAGCGATGCCGATCCTTCCCCTCGAGCTCCCGCGCCGCGGCGGCGAGCCGCTCCGCATCCTCTGCCTCGGCGCCCACTGCGACGACCTGGAGATCGGCTGCGGCGGGACGCTCTTGCGCCTGCTGGAGGAGAACCCCGGCGCGACGGTCGGGTGGGCGGTCTTCGCCTCCACGCCCGAGCGCGCCGCCGAGGCCCGCCGCAGCGCCGAGGCCTTCCTCGCCGGAGCGGGCGAGCGGCAGCTCGTGATCCACGAGTTTCGCGAGAGCTACTTCCCGTGGGTGGGCGCCGAGATCAAGGACCGCTTCGAGGAGCTGAAGCGCGGCTTCACGCCGGACCTGGTCTTCACCCACTACCGGGAGGACCGCCACCAGGATCACCGGCTGATCTCGGATCTCACCTGGAACACCTTCCGCGACCATCTCGTCCTCGAGTACGAGATCCCGAAGTACGACGGCGACCTCGGGGTGCCGAACGCCTACGCGCCGCTCTCGGAGGCGCAGGCGCGGCGCAAGGTGAAGCTCGTGCTCGAGCACTTCCCGAGCCAGGCGAAGCGTGCGTGGTTCCGGGCGGACACCTTCTGGGCGATGCTCCGGCTGCGGGGAATCGAGTGCAACGCCGCCGCCGGATTCGCCGAGGCCTTCCACTGCCGGAAGGTGGTGTTCTGAGGCGTGGACGTGGAGCGTCGCCGGCCGATCGCGCCGGCGCGTGAGGAGAGCGCAGGGATGAAGGTTCTGGTGACCGGGCATCGGGGATACATCGGCGCCGTGCTGGTTCCGCTCTTCCTGGAGGCGGGCCACGAGGTGGTGGGCCTGGACAGCGATCTCTATGCGGGCTGCGACTTCGGGCTCGCTCCGGTGCAGGTCCCTTCGCTCGAGATGGATCTGCGCGACGCGGAACCCCGGCACTGCCAGGGCTTCGACGCCGTGGTGCATCTGGCCGCGCTCTCGAACGATCCTCTCGGCAACCTGAACCCGGAGCTCACCTACGACATCAACCTCCACGCCTCGGTGCGGCTCGCAGCCGCCGCCCAGGCCGCGGGCGTGCCGCGCTTCCTCTTCTCCTCCTCCTGCAGCCTCTACGGCGCGGGCGGCGACGACTTCCTGGACGAGAACGCCGCCTTCAACCCGGTGACGCCCTACGGCGAGTCGAAGATCCGGGTGGAGCAGGAGCTCGCGAAGCTCGCCGGCCCGGGCTTCAGCCCCACCTACCTGCGGAACGCCACGGCCTACGGCGCCTCGCCGCGGCTGCGGGCGGACCTGGTGGTGAACAACCTGGTGGGCTACGCGCTCACCACGGGCGAGGTGCTGATCAAGAGCGACGGCACGCCCTGGCGCCCGCTGGTCCACATCGAGGACATCTCGCTGGCCTTCCTGGCGGCGCTCGAGGCGCCGCGCGACCTGGTGCACGGCCAGGCCTTCAACGTCGGCCGCAACGAGGAGAACTACCGCATCCGGCAGGTGGCGGAGATGGTGGCGGAGGTGGTGCCGGGTAGCCGCGTCACCTTCGCGCCGGGCGCGAGCCCCGACACCCGGAACTACCGCGTGGACTTCACCAAGATCGCGACCAAGCTCCCGGGCTTCCGGCCGCGCTGGACGGTGCGCCGCGGGATCGAGGAGCTGTATGAGGCCTATCGCCGCCACGGCCTCACCAAGGAGGAGTTCCTGAGCCCGCGCTACTACCGCATCCAGACGGTGCAGGGGCTCCAGGCGAAGGGACGCCTCGACACACAGCTCCGCCGACTCGGCTGAGGGAGGAGCTCCGCGCCATGCCGCGCGTGCTCGGGTGTCAGAGCTGTGACGGCGTCCGCCTCCGCGAGTTCTACGCCGTGGAGCGGGTTCCCGTTCACAGCAACCTGCTGCTGACCGACCGCGAGGAAGCGCTCGCCCAGCCGGCCGGCGAGCTTCGGCTCGCGCTGTGCCCGGACTGCGGCTTCGTGCAGAACGTGGCCTACGACCCTGCGCTCCAGGACTACTCCGAGAGCTACGAGGACGCGCAGGCCTTCTCGCCGCGCTTCCTGGCCTTCCAGGACGAGCTGATCCACGGCCTGATCGGGCGCCACGGCCTGCGGGGAGCGCGCGTCCTCGAGATCGGCTGCGGGCGCGGCGACTTCCTGGCCCGCCTCTGCGAGCTCGCCGCCGCCCGCGGCGTGGGCTACGACCCGGCCTTCCGCAGCTCCGAGGTGAGCGCACGCGCCGCCGGACGCGTGGAGTTCCGCCGCCAGCGTTTCACCCGCGCGGAGGTGCCGCCGGACTTCGATCTCCTCTGCTGCCGGCATACCCTGGAGCACGTGGCGGCGGTGCGCGAGTTCGTCGAGACCGTCCGCGCCAGCCTCGACGACCGCAAGCAGGCCGTCGTCTACTTCGAGGTGCCGGACCTCGAGCGCATCCTCGAGGAGCAGGCCTTCTGGGACCTCTACTACGAGCACTGCTCGTACTTCACGCGCGGGAGCCTCGGGCGCCTCTTCGCGCGCTCGGGCTTCGAGATCCTGCGCCTGGCCCAGGGCTTCGAGGGCCAGTACCTGATGCTGGAGGCCCGGGCGGCCGCCCGCGGCGGCCCGCCGCTGGCCGAGGAGGGCGGGGAGGAGCTCCGTGCGCTCGGGGACCTCGTGGAGCGCTTCCGGACGCGCGTGCGCGAGCGGCTCGCGCTCTGGATGGAGCGCCTCACCGAGTGGGGGCGCCAAGGCCGCCGCGTCGTCCTCTGGGGAGCCGGCTCCAAGGCCTCGGGCTTCCTCACCACGCTCGGCGTGGGCGAGGAGGTCGCCGCCATCGTCGACATCAACCCCCGCAAGCAGGGCATGTTCCAGGCGGGCACGGGCCACCCGATCGTGGCGCCGAAGACCCTTCCCGAGCTGCGGCCGGACGTGGTCGTGGTGATGAATCCGGTGTACGTGCGCGAGATCGGCGCGCAGCTCGCCGACCTCGGACTGACGCCGAGGGTGGAGTCGCTCTAGCCGCCACCCGGCTTCCGCCCGGATTCAGCCGCGTGCTCCCGGCTGACCTCTCCTCGATCGCCGCCGGCTCCAGACCCCCGCCCCGACCAGCACCAGGACGGGCTCGATACCGAGGAGTCCGCAGCCCGACGTCGAGATCGCAGTGACACTCAGGGTCGGACCGGCTGCCGAGCGACATCCGTCGGAATTGACGACGGTCAGCGGAAACACCTGACTCGTTGCAAGCGAGGGAGCGAAGCC